>NZ_PNRE01000042.1 GCF_002879645.1 Halomonas heilongjiangensis
CCGGGGATGGCCAGTGGCGGCATGGGCGATGCGCTGTCGGGCATCCTGGGTGGCCTGCTGGCGCAGGGCCTGCCCCTGGAAGCGGCCGCCCGGGTGGGCGTGCTGGTGCACGCCCTGGCCGCCGACATGGCGGCCGGCGACACCGGCGAGCGTGGCCTGCTGGCCGGCGATCTGGCATCCTATGCGCAATTATTGATCAACCCCGGGACGGGCGATGGCCATGCAGCTGCGACTCGATGACGAAGACCGCCAGGTCGCCTTCGGCGAGTGCCTGGGACGGGCCCTGCAGGGGCACGGTCGAGTGCATCTGGAGGGGGAACTGGGCGCCGGCAAGACCACCCTGGCCCGCGGCATCCTGCGTGCCCATGGGCACCGGGGCGCGGTGAAGAGCCCCACCTATACCCTGGTCGAGCCTTACCAGCTCGCCGGGACGCGCATCCACCACTTCGACCTCTATCGCCTCGGCGACCCCGAGGAACTGGAGTTCATCGGCGGTCGCGATCTGCTGGCCGAGGACGCGCTGTGCCTCATCGAGTGGGCGGAGCGAGGCGAGGGCTGGTTGCCGATGCCCGATCTGGTGGTGAGCCTGGCGCTCGCCGGGACGGGCCGCGAGGCGCGCCTCGCGGCCTTCAGCGATCACGGCCGCCGGGTACTGGAACGGCTGGCCGCCGACCCGGCACCGCTTCGGGACAGGAGCTTCGTCGATATGGATGGCGAGACGGCACCATGAGAAAGGATGCATTCGGTCGCCGCCTGCTGTCGGCGGCAGGGTTGATGATGGCCTGGCTGGTGGCCGGGGTCGCGGGGGCGGGTGAGGTCGAGAACGTGCGCCTGTGGGCCGCCCCTGACCACGCCCGGCTGGTCTTCGATCTTTCCACCGCTCCCCGCGCCAATGTCTTCGCCCTGGACAACCCTCGGCGGCTGGTGATCGATCTGGACGACAGCCGTCTCGAGGCCGACGTCGACCGGCTCGATCTCGCCGGCAGTGCCATCAGCCGGGTGCGTACCGGCGTTCGCGATGGCAACGGCCTGCGGGTGGTGCTCGAGCTGGAGCGCGAGGTGGAGCCGCGCCATTTCACCCTCGCGCCCAACGACCAGTATGGCCATCGCCTGGTGGTGGACCTGGAGTATCCCGGCGAGAGTGCCGTGGAGGACCCCATCGATCCCATCGAGGCGATGATCCGCGAGCAGGAGATCGCCGCCAACCGGGCCCGGGTCGGCGCCGGCAGCGGCGGCGCCGAGGTGGCGTCGGAGCCGGCGGTGGCCCTGCAGCAGGCCCAGCCCCATCCCCGGCGCGACATCATCATCGCCATCGACCCCGGCCATGGCGGCGAGGATCCGGGGGCCATCGGCCCCGGCGGCACCCGCGAGAAGGACGTGGTGATGGAGATCGCCCGGCGGTTGCAGACGCTGGTCAACGAGGCCGAGGGCTTCCGGGCGGTGATGATCCGCGACGGCGACTACTATATCGGGTTGCGTCAACGCACCCGCATCGCCCGCGAGCAGAAGGCCGACTTCTTCGTCTCGATCCACGCCGATGCCTTCAACAGCCCGCGGCCCAACGGCAGCTCCGTCTATGCCCTGTCACAACGCGGCGCCACCTCGGAGACCGCCCAGTGGCTGGCCGCCAGCGAGAACCGTGCCGACCTGATCGGCGGGGTGGACGGCAACCTCTCGCTGGAGGACAAGGACGAGGTGTTGCGCGGCGTGCTGCTCGACCTGACCATGACCGCGACCCTCAACGACTCCCTGACCATCGGCGGGCAGGTGCTCGACCAGTTGGGGCAGGTCAACCGGCTGCACAAGTCGCGGGTGGAGCAGGCCGGTTTCATGGTGCTGAAGTCGCCGGACATTCCCTCGCTGCTGATCGAGACCGGCTTCATCTCCAACCCGGACGAGGAGCGCCGGTTGCGTGACGCCTCCCACCAGCAGAGCGTGGCCCGGGCGATCTTCGGCGGCCTGCGTGACCACTTTCGGCGCAATCCGCCCCCGGCCAGCCTGCTGGCCTGGCAGCGTGACCAGAATCGCAGCACCGACGGCAACGAGTATCGTATCCAGCCCGGTGATACCCTCTCCGAGATCGCCGCTCGCCACGGCGTGCCGGTGGCCCAGTTGAAGCAGGCCAACGAACTCAACGGTGACGTGATCCGGGTCGGGCAGCTGATCCGGATCCCCCGTTCTTGAGCGCCGAGCCTCGGGCTTCGGGCTTCGAGCAGGGAGTGGCTCGCGGCTCATAGCCCGCAGCTCGTCGTGAGGAGTGATATGACAGAGCAGCGACGCATCAGGGTCCTCGATCCGCGGCTGGCCAACCAGATCGCCGCCGGCGAGGTGGTCGAACGCCCCGCTTCGGTGGTCAAGGAGCTGGTGGAGAACGCCATCGATGCCGGCAGTCGGCGTATCGAGGTCGAGCTGGAGAATGGCGGCACGCGGTCGATCCGCGTGCGCGACGACGGCAGCGGCATCGGCGAGGAGGACCTGCCGCTCTCCCTGTCGCGCCATGCCACCAGCAAGATCGCCTCGCTGGACGAGCTCGAGGGCGTGGCGAGTCTCGGCTTTCGCGGCGAGGCCCTGGCCTCGATCAGCTCGGTATCGCGGCTCGAGCTGATCTCCAATATCGACGATGATCCCCGGAGTGGCTGGCGAGTGGTGGCCGAGGGGCGCCAGATGGAGCCGCGGGTCTCCCCGGCGCCGCACCCCCGCGGCACCTCGGTGACGGTACGTGACCTCTTCTTCAATACCCCGGCACGCCGCAAGTTCCTGCGCACCGAGAAGACCGAATTCGGCCACGTGGAGGAGGCCTTCCGCCGCCAGGCGCTGTCGCGCTTCGACATCGGCTGGGTGCTGCGCCACAACCAGAAGACCCTCCACCAACTGCGGCCCGGCGACGACATGATCGCCCGGGAGCGGCGCATCGCCGCGCTGCTCGGCCGCGCCTTCCTCGACAATGCCCTGCACCTGGACCTCGAGACCGGCGGCCTGCGCCTGTGGGGCTGGGTGGGCCTGCCCACCCACTCCCGGGCCCAGGCCGACCAGCAGTACTTCTTCGTCAACGGCCGGGTGGTGCGCGACCGCCTGGTGGCCCACGCCATCCGCCAGGCCTATCGCGACGTGCTCTTCCACGGTCGCCATCCGGTCTTCGTGCTCTACCTCGAGGTCGACCCGCTGGTGGTGGACGTCAACGTGCACCCCACCAAGCACGAGGTGCGCTTCCGCGACGGGCGCCTGGTCCACGACTTCCTGTTCTCCAGCCTGCACCGTGCCCTGGGCGAGGCCCGCGCCGGGGGGCGGGAGATGCCGGAGGACGAGGCGCGTGGCGAGCCCGTCGCCGCGCCGGCCGGCGTCGGCGAGGGTGTCGCCGAGAACCCCGGGCGCTGGCAGCAGCAGCCCATGGCGCTGCACGGCCGCGAGGACGTGGGCGAGGGGGGGCGTGATAGCGTGACGCCGGACCGTGTCCGCGCCTTCATGGACGGCTATCGGGCGCTGCACCCCGGCCACGAGGAGCAGCTGCTGACGCCACAGCCGACTGCCCCCGGCGGCACCGCCGCGGGCCTGGCCCTGCGCGAGCGTCGGATCTCCACCGGGGTGGAGGCGCAGTCGGCGAGCCCCCGCCCCGCGCTGCCCGAGGAGGACGCCACCCGGGCGCCCCCCCTCGGCTACGCCATCGCCCAGCTGCACGGCATCTACATCCTGTCCCAGACCGAGCGCGGCCTGATCGTGGTGGACATGCATGCCGCCCACGAGCGCATCGTCTACGAGCGCATGAAGTCCCAGGTGCACGGCGGCGAGCTGGAGGCCCAGCCACTGCTGGTGCCGGTATCGCTGGCGGCGAGCGCCGCCGAGGTGGCCACCGCCGAGGCCGAGCGCGAGGCCTTCGTTCGGCTCGGCGTCGAGCTCGACGTGGCCGGCCCCGAGACCCTGCTGGTGCGCCAGTTGCCGGTGCTGCTGGCGGAGGCCGACGTCGAGCCGCTGATCCGCGAGATGCTGGAGGATCTCGAGCGCTACGGCCGTTCCGACCGGCTCGAGGCACACATCAACGAGTTGCTCGCCTCCATGGCCTGCCACGGCAGCGTGCGTGCCAACCGTCGCCTGACGCTGGAGGAGATGAACGCCCTGTTGCGCGACATGGAACGCACCGAGCGCAGCGGCCAGTGCAACCATGGTCGCCCGACCTGGACCGAGATGACCATGAAGGAACTCGACCGCCTCTTCCTGCGCGGCCAGTGACCGCCATGTCCGATACGCGCCCACCTGCCATCCTGCTGCTGGGGCCCACCGCCGCCGGCAAGACCGACCTGGCCATCGAACTCCACGAACGCCTCGGCCTGGAGCTGATCAGCGTCGACTCGGCCATGGTCTATCGCGGCCTGGACATCGGCAGCGCCAAG
This sequence comes from Halomonas heilongjiangensis, assembly GCF_002879645.1. Taxonomy (GTDB): domain Bacteria; phylum Pseudomonadota; class Gammaproteobacteria; order Pseudomonadales; family Halomonadaceae; genus Halomonas; species Halomonas heilongjiangensis. The sequence goes on from NZ_PNRE01000042.1 coordinate 4,386, forward strand.
CCCAGCGCCTGCGAGCTCGCGCGGGCGCCACACCGGCTGATCGATATCCGCGACCCGGCCGAGCCCTATTCGGCGGCCGATTTCCGCGAGGACGCCCTCGCCGAGATGCGACAGATCAGCGCAGCCGGCGGCATCCCGCTGCTGGTGGGGGGCACCATGATGTACCTCAAGCAGCTGCTCTTCGGGGTGGCCAACCTGCCGGCGTCGGACCCCAGGGTGCGCGCCGAGCTGGAGCGTGACCTCGAGCGGGGCGGGCTCGCCGCGCTGCACGCCGAGCTCGCCCGCGTCGACCCGGTCTCGGCGGCGCGCATCCACCCCAACGATCCGCAGCGGCTGATGCGGGCGCTGGAGGTCCATCGCCTGAGCGGGCGCACCCTCTCGGAGCTGTGGCAGGCGCAGCGTCCGGAAACCTTCCCCTGGCGCGTGCTGTCGATAGGGCTGGCACCCGTCGACCGCAAGGTGCTGCACGCGCGCATCGAGGCCCGCTTCGAGCAGATGCTCGAAGCGGGCCTGGTCGAGGAAGTGGCCGCGCTGCGGGCCCGCGGCGACCTGCATCCGGGGCTGCCGTCGATGAAGAGCGTGGGCTATCGCCAGACCTGGGCGTATCTCGACGGCGAGTATGACCGGGAGACACTGTGCCATCGCGGCATCGTTGCCACCCGTCAGCTGGCCAAGCGTCAGTTGACCTGGATGCGTGGCTGGGCCGGGCTGCACTGGGTGGACAGCCTGGGCCCCGACCCCATGGGCGAAGTGCTGAAACTCGTGCGCGAATTCAGCAGTTAGCGTAAGATAATCCTTTCGAGTGGCCGGGTGACCAGGCCCCTTCGGGTAACCGTCAAGGCGCCGACTGGTTTGCGGCGTGACCGAGCATAACTTCAACCCCCAGAGACAATTCAGGGAGAGCAACATGTCCAAAGGGCAGTCCCTTCAAGACCCGTACCTGAACATCCTCCGCAAGGAGCGCATTCCGGTATCGATTTTCCTGGTCAACGGCATCAAGCTACAGGGTCAGATCGAGTCCTTCGACCAGTTCGTCATCCTGCTGCGCAACACCGTCAGTCAGATGGTCTACAAGCATGCCATCTCCACCGTGGTGCCGTCGCGCAACGTGCGCCTGCCGGTCCAGGACCCCGCCGCGCAGCCGGAAAACAATGCGTGAGGTATTGATTGTTTTTTGAACGTCCCGACGCCGGTGAAACGGCGGTACTCGTCCATGTGGATTTCCAGGACGAACAGGAGCGCGAGGATCCGGGCGAGTTCCTCGAGCTGGTGCGCTCCGCCGGCGCCGAACCGGCCACGCTGCTCACCGGTAGCCGACACCGGCCCGATTCGCGAACCTTCGTGGGATCGGGCAAGGTGGAGGAGCTGCGCGAGGCGATGGCCGTCCACGACGCCGAGCTGGTGATCTTCAACCATGCGCTGAGTCCTTCCCAGGAGCGCAACCTCGAGCGCGAGCTCAAGTGCCGCGTGCTCGACCGTACCGGGCTGATCCTCGACATCTTCGCCCAGCGCGCCCGCACCCACGAGGGCAAGCTGCAGGTGGAACTGGCCCAGCTCGAGTACATGTCGACGCGCCTGGTGCGTGGCTGGACCCACCTCGAGCGCCAGAAGGGCGGCATCGGCCTGCGCGGTCCCGGCGAGACCCAGCTCGAGACCGACCGCCGGCTGCTGCGGGCGCGCATCAAGGCGATCCACAAGCGGCTCGACAAGGTGCGTAGCCAGCGCAGCCAGAATCGCCGTGCCCGCTCCCGGGCCGAGATCCCCAGTGTCTCGCTGGTCGGCTACACCAACGCCGGCAAGTCAACGTTGTTCAATGCCCTCACCGAGTCGGAGGTCTATGCGGCCGACCAGCTCTTCGCTACCCTCGATCCTACCCTGCGTCGTCTCGAGGTCGTCGACGTGGGGCCGGTGGTGCTGGCCGACACCGTGGGCTTCATCCGCCATCTGCCCCACAAGCTGGTCGAGGCGTTCCGTGCCACCCTGCAGGAGGCCGCCGAGGCGACCCTGCTGGTGCACGTGATCGATGCCGCCGATCCCGACCGTGACCTCAACGTGACTCAGGTCGAGACGGTGCTCGACGAGATCGGCGCCCTCGAGGTGCCGACGCTCAAGGTGATGAACAAGATCGACCTGCTCGACAGTGCCCCGCGCATCGAACGCGACGGCGAGGGGCTCCCCGAGGTGGTCTGGCTCTCGGCCCGCGAGGGGCGCGGCCTGGAGCTGCTGGGCCAGGCGCTCTCCGAGCGACTGGCCGAGGATGTGATCGACGTGCAGCTGACCCTCTCGCCTGATCAGGGCCGGTTGAGGGCCGGCCTGCACGAGCTGGGGGCGGTACGCGAGGAAGCCTTCGACGACCAGGGGCATGTGCTGCTCGAGGTGCGACTGCCACGACGCGACTTCCTGCAGTTGATGGCACGCCTCGGCGAGCGTCCCGACGACTACCTGCCGGGAGAGCTGCAGGAGCGGCCCGTCTGGGAAGGTTGAACGAACGACGAACCGTGTCCGTGCCACGGCCGTGCACAGATAACGACAAGCTCGACAGGCGTCGCTCGGACGGCGCACACAGGATCGCAACCTAAACCCGCCCCGGAGCCGCTCCGTCGGCGGGAAGCAACGCAGAGTGGAGAGGACGTATGGCCTGGAATGAGCCTGGTGGTGGCAACCAGCACGACCCCTGGAGTGGTGGTGGCCGACGCGGCGGCGGCAACAATGGTGGCGGCGGCGGTAATCGCGGCGGCAATCAGGGCCCCCCCGATCTCGACGAGGCCCTGAAGAAGTTTCAGGACAAGCTCAACAGCATGCTCGGTGGCCGCGGCGGCAAGGGCGGCGGCGGCAAGGGCGGCGGTGGCAAGCCGCGCAACACCTTCGCCCTGCCGGGCCTGCTGATCATCGTGGCGCTGGCGATCTGGGCGGCCACCGGCTTCTACCTGGTCGACCAGTCGGAGCGCGGCGTGGTGCTGCGCTTCGGCAAGTTCCAGGAGGTGGTCAACCCCGGGCTGCACTGGAACCCGCCGCTGATCGATGACGTGCGCATGGTCAACGTGACCCGGGTGCGCTCGCTGACCCAGACCCAGTCGATGCTGACCCGCGACGAGAACATCGTCGAGGTCGAGATCTCGGCCCAGTACCAGGTCAACAACCCTCGTGATTTCGTGCTCAACGTGCGCGACCCGCAGCTCTCCATCGAGAACGCCCTGGACTCCGCGCTGCGCCACGTGGTCGGGGGCACCGACATGATCGATATCCTGACCTCGGGGCGCGAGATCCTCGGCAGCTCGGTGGCCAGCCGCCTGCAGTCCTACCAGGACAGCTACGGCACCGGTATCCTGTTGCAGACCATCAACATCGAGTCGACCTCGGCGCCCGCCCAGGTGATCGATGCCTTCGACGACGTGATCCGGGCCCGCGAGGACCGCCAGCGGACCATCAACCAGGGCATGGCCTACGCCAACGCCATCATCCCCGAGGCCCAGGGGCAGGCCCAGCGCCTGGTCGAGCAGGGCCAGGGCTATCGTGAGTCGGTGGTGGCCGAGGCCCGCGGCCAGTCAAACCGCTTCACGGCGCTGCTCTCCCAGTACCAGAACTCGCCGGCCATCATGCGCGAGCGCCTCTACCTGGACGCCATCGCCGAGATCTTCGGCAGCACGCCGAAGGTCCTGGTCGACGTGGCCGACGACAGCCCGCTGATGTACCTGCCGCTGGACCAGATGGGCCGCGGCGGCGAGCGCACCGGCGATGCCGAGCGCACCGGTGAGGAGGGCGAACTCGACCCGAGGGTGCTCGAGCGCCTGCGCGGCAGCCAGCCGACCGGCAGTACCAACGGCAGTGGAATCCGCAGGGAGGGCCGCTAAATGATCAACAATCGTTCCCTGATCATCGTCGGCGGCCTGGCCGCCGCCGCCTGGTTGGCCAGCAACAGCCTCTACGTGGTCGACGAGACCGAGCGCGCGGTGAAGCTGCGCTTCGGTGAGGTCATCGAGGAGAACATCCAGCCGGGGCTGCACTTCAAGGTCCCCGTCACCCAGACGGTGCGCAAGTTCGACACCCGGGTGCTGACCCTGGACACCGAACCCAGCCGCTACCTGACCCTGGAGCAGAAGGCGGTGATCGTCGACTCCTACGTCAAGTGGCAGGTGGTCAACCCGACCCGCTACTACGAAGCCACGGCCGGCGACGAGATGATGGCCGCGCGCCTGATCCAGCCGCGGGTCGACGAGAGCCTGCGTAACGAGTTCGGTCGCCTCGACCTGCAGCAGATCATCGCCGAGCGTCGCGACGACCTGATGACCGGCCCGGCCAATGACCTCGACGCCCTGATGCGCGAGGAACTGGGCGTGGCGATCGTCGACATCCGCGTCAAGCGTATCGACCTGCCCGAGGACGTCTCCTCGGCGGTCTACGATCGCATGCGCTCCGAGCGTGAGCGGGAGGCCCGCGAGTGGCGCGCCCAGGGCCAGGAGGAGGCCGAGCGGATCCGCGCCAACGCCGACCGTCGCCGCCAGGTATTGCTGGCCCAGGCCACCGAGCGCTCCGAGACCCTGCGCGGTGAGGGCGACGCCGAGGCCGCGGAGATCTTCTCCGCGGCCTACTCCCAGGATGAGGAGTTCTTCACCTTCTGGCGTAGCCTGAACGCCTATCGCGACAGCTTCGAGGGCGACGGCAACATGCTGGTGCTGGACCCCTCCAGCGATTTCTTCCGTTACCTCAAGAGCCCGACGAATCGGGGGCTCGAGGCTGATGCGCTGTTGCCGCCGGAGGAGTAGGGCGCCGGGAGAGGTCGGTTAGGCCCACGCCCGGTGCTCGGACCGCCGCCATCACACGATGGCGGCGGTCCGCCCGGCAGGGTTCAACCCCGCGCCAAACGTGGTAGACTCCTTCAACCGGGCGTGGCCCGGTTTTTTTGTGGCCCCTTCCCCATCCGGGCGAGCATCGCACGAGGCCGCTCGCCGGAGTATGTTTCCCTGGCCATTCATTGTGTTGCAGGACGAAAAGACATGACCATCGCTGACCGCTGGCTGCTGCCCGACGGCATGGACGAGGTGCTGCCTCCCCAGGCGAGCCGCATGGAGGAGCTGCGTCGGGCTCTGCTCGATCTCTATCATCGCTGGGGCTACGACCAGGTGATGCCGCCGCCGGTGGAGTTCCTCGATTCGTTGCTGACCGGCACCGGGACCGACCTGGACCTGCAGACCTTCAAGCTGACCGACCAGTTGACCGGCCGCATGATGGGGGTCAGCGCCGACGTCACACCCCAGGTGGCGCGCATGGATGCCCACTCGATGAAGCGCCAGGGGCCGGTGCGGCTGTGTTACTGCACCAATGTGCTGCGGGCCAAGGCCGACCAGCACCAGGGCGGGCGCAGCCCGGTGCAGGTCGGGGTCGAGCTGTTCGGCCATGCCGGTCTCGAGGCCGATCTGGAGATCCTGCACCTGGCCCTGGCCAGCCTGGTCGCCGCCGGCGCCGGCGAGATCCACCTGGCACTCGGCCACATCGGCATCTACCGTAGCCTGGTACAGGCCGCCGGGCTGGCGACCGAGCAGGAGCGGGCACTGTTCGAGGCCCTGGAGCTCAAGTCGCCGGGGGAGCTGGCGGACCGGGTTGCCGAGTGCGTCAGCGACCCGGCCCTGGCCGGGATGTTCATGGCGCTCGGCCGGTTGCACGGCGGCCCCGAGGTGCTCGACGAGGCGCGCGAGGCCTTCGCCGAGGCGCCGGCGGCAGTGGGGGCGGCGCTGGACCAGCTGCGTGCCCTGCATCGCGGGGTCCAGGTCCGGCATCCCGAGGTCGAACCCTACTTCGACCTGGCCGAGCTGCGCGGCTACCAGTACCACACCGGCATGATGTTCGCCGCCTACGTGCCCGGCTACGGCCAGGCCCTGGCCAAGGGTGGACGCTATGACGACACCGGGCGCGCCTTCGGCCGTGCCCGGCCGGCCACCGGCTTCTCCATGGACCTCAAGCTGCTGGCCACCCTGGCGCTCGGCGAGCCTGCCCACGACGGCGTCTGGGCGCCGGCCGAGGGCGAAGGGCTGCACGAGGCCATCGCCGCCCTGCGCGAGCGGGGCGAACGGGTCGTCCAGGCGCTGCCCGACCAGCGCACCGGCCCCGGAGAGCACCGCTGCAACCGGCGCCTGGAGCGGATCGACGGCCGCTGGGAGCCACGCTCCCTGTAGGTTTCACAACACGGGCCCGACCGGTACGCCGGTCATCGAGGATGGCCCTGGGCCTGACATGGGCGCGGCGCAGGCAGCGCGGCGCCGCAACGAGAGACGAGAGCACTATGGGCAAGAACGTAGTCGTACTGGGCACCCAATGGGGTGACGAAGGCAAGGGCAAGGTGGTCGACCTGCTCACCGAGTCCGCCTCGGCGGTGGTGCGTTTCCAGGGCGGGCACAATGCCGGCCACACCCTGGTCATCGACGGCGAGAAGACCGTCCTGCACCTGATCCCTTCCGGCATCCTGCGGCCCGACAAGACCTGCGTGATCGGCAACGGCGTGGTGCTGTCGCCGGAAGCGCTGATCAAGGAGATTCGCGAGCTGGAGGCCAAGGGCGTGCCGGTGCGCGAGCGCCTGCGCCTGTCGCCGGCCTGCCCGCTGATCCTGCCGTATCACGTGCGCCTCGACCAGGCCCGCGAGAAGGCCCGCGGCGTGGCCAAGATCGGCACCACCGGCCGTGGCATCGGCCCGGCCTACGAGGACAAGGTGGCCCGTCGCGGGCTGCGCCTGGGCGACATGCTGTACCGGGAGCGGTTCGCCTCCAAGCTCGGCGAGGTGCTCGACTACCACAACTTCGTGCTGGTCAACTACCACGGCGAGGCCCCGGTGGACTTCCAGCAGGTGCTCGACGAGGCCATGGAGATGGCCGAGGAGCTGCGGCCCATGGTCTGCGATACCGTGGGCCTGGTCCACGACCTGCGCCGGGCCGGCGAGAACATCCTCTTCGAGGGGGCCCAGGGCTCGCTGCTCGACATCGACCACGGTACCTATCCCTTCGTCACCAGCTCCAACACCACCGCCGGCGGCACCGCCACCGGCTCCGGGGTCGGGCCGCTCTACCTCGACTACGTGCTGGGCATCACCAAGGCCTACACCACCCGCGTCGGCTCCGGTCCCTTCCCCACGGAGCTGTTCGACGAGCACGGCCGCCACCTGGCCGAGCGCGGCCACGAGTTCGGCGCCACCACCGGGCGGCCGCGTCGCTGCGGCTGGTTCGACGCCGTGGCGCTGCGCCATGCGGTGCAGATCAACTCGGTATCCGGGATCTGCCTGACCAAGCTCGACGTGCTCGATGGCCTGGAGAACATTCGCGTCTGCGTCGGGTATCGCAGCAAGGACGGCGAGGTCCTCGACACCCCGGTCGATTCCGAGGGCTACGAGGCCATCGAGCCGCTCTACGAGGACCTGCCGGGCTGGAGCGAGTCGACCCTGGGGGCCAAGCGCGTCGAGGACCTGCCGGCCAACGCCCGCGCCTACATCAGTTTCCTCGAGGAGAAGGTGGGCACCTCCATCGACATCATCTCCACCGGCCCCGACCGCAACGAGACGATCGTGCTGCGCAACCCCTTCGAGGGCTGAACGTCGTCGGGGCACGGTCCCCGTGTTGTGACCGCCCGTGAACGAAAGCGAAAGGCCGGCATCCAGTGCCGGCCTTTCGCGTTTCCACAGGACTCGTGCCGCGGGGCAGGGCGTCACTCGGTGGCGGCGATCTCGTCCGAGAGCAGGTCGTGCAGGGTCTCCAGGGCGATGTCGCTGTCGCCTTCCATCACCTCGTCGAGCCACAGCAGTGCCTGCTCGCGGTTGGCGTTCTCCAGGCCGTGGGCCGACAGGTAGGCCTCGGCCAGCGCCAGCCGGGCACTGGCGTGACCCTGATGGGCGGCCTGCAGCAGGTAGTCGGCCCCGCGGCGAGGGTCGCGCTCGAGCTGATCACCGCGCAGGTACTCGCGGCCCAGGGTCGCCTGGGCACCGGCGTGGCCCTGGTCGGCGGCCTCCTGCAGCAGCGTCACGCCCCGCTCGACATCCTGGGGCATGCCGTCCTCGCCGCGCAGCAGCACACGACCGAGGTTGGCGCGGGAGGAGAGATCGCCGCCCTCCACCGCCCGGGTCAGCCACTCCTCGGCCTGGGCCGGGTCGGCCTCGACGCCATTGCCTTCCAGGTAGGCTTGGCCGAGCAACTGGGCGGCGTGGGGGTTGCCCGCCTCGGCGGCGGGACGCAGGTAGGCGAGCCCCTGCTCGGCATCGGCCTCGCCGTGCTCGCCGGTGAGATAGGCGCGGCCCAGGGCGAGGCGGGCGCCCTCGTGACCGGCATCCGCGGCTCCCTGCAGCAGCTGCAGGCCGCGCTGGGGGTCACTCTCGAGCAGCATCTCGCCGAACTCGGCCCTGGCCCCGGTATGGCCGGCGTTGGCGGCGCGCTCGAGCCAGGCCCTGGCATTCTCGCGGTTCTGCTCGACCCCTTGGCCGTGGAGGAAGGCGCGGCCCAGGTCGGCCATGGCGCCCGGATGGCCGTCCTCGGCGGCCTCGACCAGGGCACGGATGTCGCCCTGGGCGCCACGATCCCGGTTGAGTCCGGTCAGGGCCTCGTCGGCGGAGGCGTGGCCGGCATCGCGGGCCCGGGTCAGCCAGCGGGAGGCGGCGTCGAGGTCCCGCGGCAGCCCCTGGCCGTCGCGGTAGGCGCGCCCCAGTACCACCATGGCGTAGGCGTCGCCCTGGTGAGCCGCCTGCTCGAGCAATTCCAGCCCCCGGCCGGGGTGCTCCTCGAGGGGGCCGGCGAGGTAGGCCTCGCCGAGCGTGGTCATGGCGCTGGTATCGCCGGCTTCCACCGCGGCCAGGAGCAGTTCCTCGCCACGACTGGGGTGGAAGGGCACCGCCTCGCCCTCGAGATGGGCCTCGCCGAGCAGCCGCAGGGCGCCGCTCTGCCCCTGGTCGATGGCCTCCCGCAGCAGTTCCTCGGCGCGACGGCCGTCGGCGGGCACGCCGCGGCCCTCGAGATAGGCGGCACCGAGCTGCTCGGTGGCCCAGGGGTGTCCGAGGTCGTGACCGCGCTCCAGGTACTCCATGGCCAGGTAGGGCTGGCTCGGCACCAGGTCATCGCCGAGGTAGATGTCCCCGAGGTACGCCAGGGCCAGCGGGTCGTCCTGTTCGGCGCCCCGCTCGAGCAGCTCGATGCCCCGAATGACGTCGGGAGAGGTGCTCATCGCCGTGTCGGCAAGTGTGGTGGATGGGGTGCCGGTGCCGTCATCCAGGTTGTCCGGTTCCATGAGACGGCCCCGCTTGCCGGCGTCATCGATCAGCGCCGCACCGAGGGCCACCATGGCATCCACCGAGCCGGCCTCGATGGCACGGTTCAACCAGCGCTCGGCCTCGTCCCGCTGGGTCGGCCCCTGTTCCGGGTCGAGCAGCAGCCGGCCCAGCTGCGTCATGGCGTCCACATCGCCGCGCTCGGCCGCCGCCTCGAGCAGTTCCCGGCCGCGCTGAGGGTCGCTCTCCATCATCGCTCTGCCGGCCTGGCCCAGGGCGTCCTCATCCCCGGCCTCGGCGGCGCGTACCAGCCACTGCCGACGCCGCTCCGGCTGGTCACCGAGCAGGCCGTCCGGCGCATGAAGCCCGGCGAGCTGTCGCATGGCGTTGGTATCGCCGGTGGCGGCCGTCTCCTCGAGCGTGGCGGCGTAGCGCTGGGCATAATCCATGGCGCGTTCCGGCTCTTCCGGCAGCCAGCCGCCGGGGCCATGGGCCTCGGCCAGGGCCCGCAGGGCCTGGGCATCCCCCCGCTCGGCGGCGCGGACATGGAGCTGTCGGGCCCGTTCGGGATCGGCACCCACGCCCTCGCCGCCCTCGGCCAGCAGCTCGGCGAGCATCGGCTCGGCGCGCTCCACACCCTCGCCCACGGCCTGGTCCAGCAGGTAATAGGCCAGCACGTCGTTGCGCTCGACGCCGTCCCCTTCCCGGTAGAGCTCGGCGAGGTTGAGCGAGGCGTTGCCGAGGACCGGCGACGGTCGCTCGATCGCCAGGCCGTAGAGCCTGGCGGCCTCGGCGGGATCCCGCTCGACCCCTTCGCCGGCGTCATACAGCTTGGCCATCTCGAAGTGGGCGGGGGGAATGTGGCGCGACATCAGCGGCTCGAGGCGCCCGATGGCCTCGTCGTACTGCCCGGCCTCGATCAGGTCCTGGATGCGGCTGATCCTGTTCCAGTCATCTCCCTCGATGGCAGCCTGGGGACCGCCATTGAACCAGTCGGTGTAGCCGGCCGGCACGCCACGGGTGCCGTCGTTCGGCTGTCCCGGGGCAACACACCCGGCAAGGAGGGCCAGCAGGGCGGCCGAGGCCGTGAGCCGCAAGGGGGCGTGAGGGCGGAAGGTAGTGGCGGTCTTCTTCATGGAGAGTTCCTCGTTGAGCGGATGGACGACCGCGGGCATCACTGCTGGCCGAGGCCGCGGAAGGCCTCGGTCTGGCGCTGTTCCTCGTCTTGGTGGACGTGGGTCTGGGCGTCGGGCGACATGAAGTAGAGCGTGGCGTAGCCCCCGGCGCTGCGGTTGTAGAGCGGGCGTACCCGGGTCACGAAGTCGTCGACGCGCGAGTCGTCGAAACGGGTCTGGTAGATCTCCATCCAGGTGAAGTACTGGGGGTCCTTGAGAAAGCCGGTGTACTGCTCGAGGGGGGCGTAGTCACCCAGTGCCGCCGGGTCCTCGAGGATCTCGAACAGGAAGTCGACGCCGTCGTGGATGGTGCGCCCCTCTATCTCGAGGTCGAAGATCTCCTCGTAGCCCTGGCGGGCGACCACCTGCATGTTGGTCACCAGGTAGAGCAGGGCATAGTTCTGGTAGTGGGTGGCGCGTCGGCCACGGTTCACCTCCAGCGGCAAGGCGCCTTGATCGGTCATGTCGTGCAGGGCGGAGTAGATGGCGCTGACCCCGAAGCGGAACAGCTCGTCGTCCTCGGTGAGCACGCCGATCACGCTGCCGTACAGGGCGCGCCGGTAGAAGTGGTTGTTGCAGCAGCTGTTGTCGGGCTCGCCGGGAATGTCCGCATGGAGGTGGGCGAGCTCGTTGAGCCAGGCCTCCAGACGCTCGCGCTCCTCCTCCAGGCCCTCGACATAGGGGCGCACCACGGAGTAGGCCATGCCGGCGGCGAACAGCATCGATTCGGTGGCGAACCACGCCTGGGGCTGCATGGAGTCGTAATGGAAGTCGGTGAGCGCCTCGGCCTCGGCCCAGTGATCCAGATAGCGGACCAGGCACTCGGCGTAGTAGTCGTCGCCACTGGCGACGAAGGCGCCGGCCAGCATCGAGACGTTGTCCTCGAAGCGGAACAATGGCTCCGAGGCGAGCTCCCACTCCTCCGGATTGGGGTAGTAGCCGGGGATCCGCACCCGGGTGGTGATGGGCTCGTACTCCAGCAACTGCTGGCAGCTCGGCCCCTGAGCGAGTTGATCGATCTCCTGCAGCAGGATGGAGCTGTCGACCCGGTCGAGCTCGCTCATGCGCGCGGCCACGTCGAAGTAGCCGGCATCCGGCTCGTTGACCCGGTACTCGGAGAGGTCCAGGGCTTCCCGCTCCTCCCGGCTGAGCAGCTCGCTTTCGTCGGCGCCGGCGGTGGTCCCTGCCCCGGCGAGCAGCAGCGCCAGGAGCACGGGCCGCGGGCAGCGCGACAGTAGGGCTCGGAGTCGGGCATGGGGCATGGTCGGGGTCGCTCCCTGGTCGGTCGTTGGTCGGAAAGGCGCTCTGGGCGGTGCTGGAGGTGGATGCCGAATCCGCGGGGGTCAGTCACTCGGCCCGTAGAGGCGGAAGGCGGCGAAATCCGCGTACTGATCTCGAGGGGTGCGCCATTCGCCCCCGCTGCCGCCGAAGAAGGTCGAGAACATCAGGCCATCGATGGTCAGCTCGGGCGTGGTGCGATAGACGATATCGCGCTGCTCGAGCACTGGCTGGCCATCGATCCATAGCCGGGCCAGCCCGTTCGCCTCTCCGGGATCGTTGAGTACGATCTCCTGCTCGATGGTCACCCACTGGCCGCTGGGAAAGGTCCAGGCCCCGCGACCCACCGAGGTGCCTTCCTGGTCGACCACGTATTCGTAGAGCTCGCCCTGGCCCTGCTCGCGCCACATCAGGCGCATGGAGAAGCCGTTCTCGCCGTCGGCGGTCTCGCCGCCGCTGGGTGCTTCGCCGCCGTAGAGGCCGGGCAGCTTGCCTCCCTTGACGAAGTCGAAGCCGGGCTCGAAGCGTACCCGATAGGTCAGGCAGGCCCGTTCGGCGCCGGCCAGGGCCGCGGGTTCGGTATAGAAACCGGCACCGCCTTCCTCGTCGTCACCCGGCGAGGAGGTGCCTTCGGGATAGTGGACGCGAATGCCGGGTTCGCCGAGACCCGTCTGTCCGGCTCCCAGCCGTTCCACGTTCTTCTCGGTGCCCCAGTGGCGACGGGTATCGAACCCCTCGCGGACGGCGTCATGGCCGTTCCCGGCGTCGCTGGGACGGGGAGAATCGACCTCGATGTAGCGCGCCGAGCAGACCCCGGCCTGGGGCGTGCCCAGCGAGGCCTCGTCGATATCGTCGGCCTGTACCGCCCAGGGGGTGAGGGCCGTCAGCAGCAATGCCAGATGCAGGCCGGTGATGGGGCGGGCGAAGGAATGGGTGTCCAAGGACATGGTGCCTCCTGGCTGGATGATCGCCCGCGACGCCTGGCGCCGCGGGGCCTGGATCGTATGGCGACGCCTCAGCCGGTGTCGCCGTCGTCTTCCTCCATGGCGGCGCGATAGATGCGATCGCCGAACTGGATCACCGCCCGGGCGCCCTGCCAGACCCACTCGGCGGCGGCGCCCAGTAGCGGAGCCTCGGTGAAGCGCACGTCCACCGGCTGGCCAACGCTTTCCGCCGGCAGGTCGCGCTCGGGTACCAGCAGCACGCTGGCGACGTTCTGCTGTTGGCGGACCCAACTGGGGAAGCCCGCCCTGGGCTGGCGTTCCACGTCGAGGGCGACATTGCGCACCCGCGCGCGAATCGGTTCCGTGGCATTGGGCAGGGCGATGTAGGCCAACTGGTTGGGTTCGATGCGGGCGATGTCACCCATGTGCACCAACGCTTCGACCAGCACGTCGTCCTTGCCGGTGCGGATCAGGGTCATGATCCGTTCGCTCTCGTTGATGTAGGTGCCGTCGGCGCTGCTCAGCGCCCAGGCCACCAGGCAATCGCAGGGGCTGTAGATGTCGTTGTTGGCCTTGCGCGCCTCCAGGGCGGTGATGCGTGAGCTCTCGTAGTCGCGGGCCGTCTCGAACTGCTCGATGCGTGCCCGGGCGATCTCGGGCGAGACCGACTCGAAGGTGAGGGTATCGCCGCTCGCCGGCTGGGCGGAGTTGGCCAGGCTGACCTCCTGGCCGCCGCCATCGAGGTGTTCCTGGAGGTTCTCGATCAGCCGGTTGTTGTAGCGCTGGGCGGCATCGGCCAGGATCAGGTCCGATTCCAGGTCACTGTTCTCGACGTTGGTGAGCAACTGGTCACGCTCGACCCGGTCGCCGGCCTGCAGCTCATGGGCGGCGAGGATGCCGGCCCCGGGGGCGCGGATGTCGATGCGCGGTGCGGTCACGGCGGCGAAGCTCGGCTCGATCATCATGAAGTTGCGGTAGGCCGTGGCGGCGGCTACCAGGGCCAGCACCCCGATGGCCGCGAACAGCATCACGTAGCGGCGCATGGGCCGCGGCGGCCGCGACGAGGGCAGGGGCTTGGCGACCCCGGCCTGGCGCTGGCGCGGCGTCTGGGGGTCTTCGCCGGCCATCAGCGCCTCGACACTGGCGGTGCGTCCGCTCAGGCAGCTGCGGATCACCTGGCGCAGCAGCTCCCGGTGCTGCGGCTCCATGTCGACGATCTCGAACGCCGCCTTGTAGCCACGACCGCTCGGTTCGGGCATGGTACGGCGGCACTCGGCGCGCAGCGGAATGATCAGCTCGGTGGGGCCGGCCATCATCAGCAGCGACGCCGAGACCGTCTCGCCAGGCTGGAAGGCGCGGTTGCAGTAGAGGGCGAAGCCGCCCAGCGACACATCGGCACCGGTCAGCGTGGTGTCGTCATCCAGCCTGACCCGGAAGGGCGGCGAGACGCGGATATGACGCCGCTCGTCGCGGCGCTCGTGCTGGATCCGGTCGCCATTCGCCTGGTGGGCATGGCCATGGGGAGCCTCGTCCCATGCCGCATGACGGTCGCCGCCGGGGGGTGTCCCCAGGGTGGGTTCGTGTCGATCCTGATCGCGGGGATCGGAAAAGTGCTCAGCCATCCGTTGGTGTCTCCTTGTTCAGGGGCCGGCCGTGGCCACGGCCTCCATGATGGGGTCGGCCTCGACCCTCAGGCGAACGTTGACGAGGGTCAGACGATGTTGGTCCAGGGTCAGGGCGCAGCTCGCCTCGGGGGTGCACAACGCCATCTCCTCGATGGCCGTGCCGTTCGGCCCCTCGATGCGCTCGGCGACCCCCGGGCTGAGGGCCAGGGTGGTGGAACGCGAACCGTTGGCGCCGTCGATGCGCTCGGCCCGTATCGCGTCAGGGTCCTTCAGGGGCTCGAGCAGTGCCTCGTTCACCCGGAAGCTGCCGGCGGGCAACCGGACCGTGCCACCGTCGGGCAGGGTGGTGATGACCTGCGACAACCAGCGGTTGACGTTCTCGGGCGCCTCGGAACCCGTGACGCCCGTGTCGCGGGCGATCGAGAGCGACATGCGGTCGGGTGGGGCGAGGACGCCGGTGGTGAGGATCAGCACGAACAGCAGCACGCCGTAGGCGAAGCCATGCAGGACATGCCCCATGTGGCGCTGGCGGCGCGCCGCGACCGGATCGTCGGGCTCGCCGGCGGAGATCCCCTGGCGCGACCACTTCTGGCGGTTGAAACGGAAGCTGACGTAGGTCTTGAGGATGGCCCCCCAGACCTGGTTGTAGTAGATCAACGGGATCCACAGCAGGCTGTAGCGCCCCCGCTGCCAGGCCAGGATCAGGGTGGCGATGCCACGGGTGAAGAGGATCCACAGCAGGTAGGCGAAGATGAACGAGGGACGCACGAAGAGCGTGACCAGGAGCGCCACCGTGGGGCCGATCAGCGTGGTCCACATGGAGAGCCGCTGGTCGACCAGGCTCCACCAGGCGAACATCCCCATGGGGCGGGGGCCGAGGGCGATGGCCCGATTGCTGGTGCGGAGCATGTTGCCGTACCAGCGCCGCATCAGGTCGGTGGTCGAGGCGAAGAAGCGCCGCCGGTCGGGCAGCTCCTCGAACCCCGAGACGTAGACGTCGGGGATGTAGCGCATCCGCCAACCGTTCTTCAGCAGCCAGTACCAGGTCGACTTGTCGTCACCGGAGAGGAACTTGAAGCGACCGAAGCGCCAGTGCTCGACCTGGTCGTTCTCGACCAGGTCGATGAAGTCCGGCTGCATCGCCAGGTCGGCGCGAAAGGCGCTGTAGCGACCGGTGAGCACCAGCAGTCGATTGGAGACGGACAACGAGCTCATCACCAGGTGGCGCTGGGCGTAGCGCAGGTCGTACCACTCGCGCGTGGCGTCGCCACCGGTGACGATGGCGCTGTTGTTGGTGGTCAGCGCCCCCAGGTCCGGGTCGGCCTGGAAGAACGACAGCGAATGCTTCAGGGTGCCGGGTTCCAGGCGGATGTCGCCGTCCATGGAGACCAGCAGTGCCCCGGGTTCCGGCAGCCGCCGCGAGATCGCCCGCAGCACCTCGGCCATGGCCGAGCGCTTGCCGTCCCCCTTCTGGAACATGTAGCGCACCTCGACGTTGTCGGGCCAGCCGTGGTCGTCCATCACGTGGGTGATGACGTCGACGTCGGTGCGATCCGAGATCGAGGCGAAGAGGGTGGTGGGCACCCCATAGTCGACGAGCTCGCGCACCAGGGCATCGTAGACCCGGAAGTTCACTTCCGGGTCGATGCGGAAGGAGGTGCAGAGCACGTAGAGCTCCGGCGGTCGCGATACCTCCGCGGCCGCATCGGCCTCGGCCCGCAGTCGCGGGAAGAGGTGGCGGTTGTACCACACCGAACGCAGGGCCTGGACCAGCCACCAGGAGTAGCGCCAGGCGCCCACGGCACCGATGGCGAAGAAGAAGCTCTTCGACTCGGCGCTGAAGACCTCCGGCGGCAGCTCGACGATCACCACCACCAGCAGGGCCAGGACCAGGATCAGGGCGGTGATCTCCGTCACCCGGCTGGCGACGGCGCGGTCAAGGGGCGGATTCATCTCGACTCCTCAGGCCAGGACGGGCCGCACGGAGTCGCCCCGGCCGATGGCGTAGTAGCCGAGCCCGGCGGCCTTGACGCTGTCGGGATGGTAGAGATTGCGGCCGTCGACCACCACCGGCTCGAGCAGCGTCTCGCGCAGCCGGGCGAAGTCCACGGTGCGGAAGGCCTTCCACTCGGTGCAGATGACCAGGGCATGCGCCCCTTCCAGGGCCTCGTCGCGGCGCTCGGCGAGTATCAGGTCGTCGCGCTCGCCATAGAGGCGGCGACACTCCTCGGCTGCCTCGGGGTCGAAGGCCTGGACCCGGGCGCCGGCCTGCCACAGGGCCTCCATCAGCGCCCGGCTAGGCGCCTCGCGCATGTCATCGGTGTTGGGCTTGAAGGCCAGCCCCCAGAGGGCGATGGTCTTGCCGGCCAGTTGGCCGTCGAAGGCCAGGCACAGCTTCTCGAACAGCTTGCCCTTCTGGCGGCCGTTGACGCGCTCCACGGCACCGATCATCTCGGCCGGGTAGCCGGCCGCCTCGGCGGTATGGGCCAGCGCCTTGACGTCCTTGGGAAAGCAGGAGCCGCCATAGCCACAGCCGGGATAGATGAAGCTGTAGCCGATGCGCGGATCGCTGCCGATGCCATGGCGCACCTCCTCGACGTCGGCGCCCAGGCGCTCGGCCAGGTTGGCGATCTCGTTGATGAAGCTGATCTTGGTGGCGAGCATGGCGTTGGCGGCGTACTTGGTCAGCTCGGCGCTACGCACCGCCATGAACATCAGCTTTTCCTGCTGGCGGTTGTAGGGGCCATAGCACTCGCGCATGGCACTCTTGACCCGCTCCGACTCGGTCCCGACCACGATCCGCGAACCGCGTGAGAAGTCCTCGATGGCGGCCCCCTCCTTGAGAAACTCGGGGTTCGAGCAGACATCGAACTCCAGCTCGACGCCGCGACGGTCGAGTTCGGCGGCGACCACGCGTTCCACCTTGCTCGCCGTTCCCACCGGCACCGTCGACTTGTCGACGATGATCCGGTACTCGGTCATGTGGCGGCCGATGGTCTCGGCGACCTTGAGCACATGGCGCAGGTCGGCGCTGCCGTCCTCGTCGGAGGGGGTACCCACGGCGATGAACTGGAGCAGGCCGAACGCCACGCCCTTGGCGGCATCGGTGGTGAAGCGCAGGCGTCCGGCGGCCTGGTTCTGACGGATCAGGCTCTCCAGGCCCGGCTCGTAGATGGGCACCTCGCCGGCCTCGAGGCGGGCCACCTTGGCCTCGTCCACGTCGACACAGATGACGTCATGGCCGACATCGGCCAGGCAGGCACCCGTCACGAGCCCCACATAACCGGAACCGAAAATGGTAATCCTCATGATCGTCGTTGCTCCTTGCTGATGGGCCGCTCCCTGTACACCGCGCCCGCCCGCCGCCGGTGGTGCCGGCAAGCGGTGACGCGGAAGGGCCGAAAACGTGAATGATCGACCTGACCCTCAGGCAACAATCGGGCCAGGTTGCAAGGAGGCTGTTGAATCAGCAGGTTGGAGCCGCAAGCCGGATGGCGTCGCCGCGCGGAAACGCCCGATCCGTCGCCATGAGGCAACAGATCGGGCGCGAGATCGAAGGAGCCTTGCAGATCAGGAGGTTGGCTGTTGCCGATCGGCAACAGGTAGCCGGGAGGGTGATGCAAGAAGATGATGTATATGGGTTTCTTTCGGTGTTGGCAAGCCGCTCAGTAGTCGATGCCGCGTCGGGCCTGGAGGCCGTCGTTGAAGGCGTGCCGCACTTCCTGCATCTCGGTGATGGTGTCGGCCATGGCGACCAGCTCCCGATGGGCGTTGCGGCCGGTGACGATCACCGTCTGCTCGGAGGGGCGGCGTTCGATCGCCCGCTTCACGGTCTCGATGTCGAGATAGCCGAACTTGAGCATGTAGGTGAGCTCGTCCAGCACCACCAGGTAGACCTCGGGGTCGGCCAGCATGCGCGCGGCCTCGGCCCACACCTCGCGGCAGGCCTGGGTGTCGGCCTCGCGGTTCTGGGTGTCCCAGGTGAAACCGGTGGCCATGATCGCCACCTCGAGGTTGGGGTCCTGGGCGAGGCGCTCGCGTTCGCCGCACTCCCAGAGTCCCTTGATGAACTGCACCACGCCGACCCGGTAGCCGTAGCCCAGTGCCCGGGTCACGGTGCCCCAGGCGGCGGTGGTCTTGCCCTTGCCGTTGCCGGTGAACACCAGCAGCAAGCCGCGCTGCTCGGTGGCCCCGGCCACCTTCTCGTCGACATGGGCCTTGAGTCTCTGCATGGCGTGCTTGTGGCGGGTATCACGGTCGCTCATCGTGGCTCCGGTCGGTTGCGATCAGGAAGGCCGCCAGGTTACGCCAGAAGCGCGGGGCCGTCAGCCGCGGCCCCCCGGCTCAGGAACTCTCGCGCACCCGGGCCTCCATGCGGGAAAGAAAGACCCCCATGATCCGCTCATAGAGCGCGCGGCCGAGCACCGCGTCCTCGATGCCGGCATCCACGTTGGGGTTGTCGTTGACCTCGATCACCACCACGCGCCCACCGGCCTGCTTGAGGTCGACCCCGTAGAAGCCGTCGCCGATCAGGCGGGTGGCCCTGAGCGCCGCCTTGATCACCTCCGCCGGTACGTCGTCGGGGTCATGGGTGGTGAAACCACCGCTCTTCACTCGCGGGCCGGAGTGGTCGTAGATCTGCCAGTGCCCACGCGCCATGTAGTAGCGACTGGCGAACAGCACCCGGCCGTCGAGCACGCCGATGCGCCAGTCGTAGTCGGTGGGCAGCCACTCCTGCAGCAGCAGCAGGGCCGAGGCCTCGAACAGCCGGGCGGCCTCGCGCTCGAGCTGGGCCGCTGATTCGACCTTGACCACCCCCCGGGAGAAGGAGCCGTCCGGCACCTTGAGCACCAGGGGGAAGTGCAGGCCGGCGATCCGGGCGGCCAGCGGACGGCGGTCGTGACGCTTGAGCAGCACCCCTTCCGGGGCCGGCACGCCGCGGGCACGCAGCAGGGCGTGCAGGTAGACCTTGTTGGTACAGCGCAGGATGTCGCGGGGAGCATCGATCACCACCAGGCCCTCGTGCTCCGCCAGACGGGCCATCCGGTAGGTATGGTGATCGAGCGCCGTGGTCTCGCGGATGAACAGGCCGTCGAATTCCGCCAGACGGCCGGCATCGCGGCGGGTGACCAGCGAGACGTCGATGCCGAGCCGTCGGCCGGCCCGGATGAACGCCTTGAGGGCGCTGCGGTTGCTCGGCGGCAGGGCCTCGTTCGGATCGATCAGGATCGCCAGGTCGAAGCGGTAGCGTCGGCGTGCCTTGGGCGTCCGCCACACCTTGCGCGAGTGGCGGTTGAGCGCCGTGGCGAAGAGGTCCTGCTCCTCGGGGACCAGGTCGCGCAGCCGGATCGGCCTGAGCCGTGCCAGCCGCCAGAGGTCATGGCGACGCACCAGGCGCGCCTCGAGCAGCGGGCAGGGCAGGCGTTCGAACAGCTTGCGGGCGAGCCGGGCCAGCCGAGGCTCGAGGCATTCGCCGAACAGCACCCGCAGGGTCAGGCTGTCGCCGGCCAGTGATCCCTGCCGGGCCAGGTCGCCGAGCAGCGGGGCCAGGGTGTCGAGCTGGAGATCGATCAGCGCCTTGCGCGACAGTTCGTTGAGCGTTTCCACCGTCGGTAGCACCCGCTGGCCGCGAGCCTGGGCCAGCAGCGAGACATAGTAGCCGGTGCCCAGATAATCGAGGTCGCTGCTAAGGTTGATCACATGGGTGGTGCGGTCCCGAGCATCGGCATCGCGATGGCGACGGTCCTGGGCGAGGAAGTCGTCGGCACCGATCAGGTCCTCGGAGGGGTAGTAGGGTTGCCAGTCATCCAGACGGTCGACGACGATGCGCAGGGGGCACATGGGAGGGCTCCAGCCGGGCGGGAGGCGGCAAGGGGCCGCCGGAACGCAGCCAGCATGCCCTTGAGCCGGGTCACCGACAAGCCGCGGGCCGGGTGAAAAGATTTCATGATCCCGGGCGCTGACAAGCATATCGAGCATGATCACAATCACGCCGGTGACCTCCGGAGGCATGAGATGACCGTGACCCTGCGCCAGGCCCGTCCCCGGGACCTGGACGACCTCTATCGACTGGAGCAGTCGGCCTTCACCGGCGACCGCTTCAGTCGCCGCCAGCTCTGGCACCTGCTCAATCGTGCCCACGCCTCGACCCTGGTCGCCGAGACCCCGGGAGCCGAGGGGGAGACGGGCCGGTTACTGGGCTATGGCGCCTTGCTGTTTCGCCGCGGCAGCCGGCGCGCGCGCCTCTACTCCTTCTGCGTGCATCCCGAGGCACGCGGCCAGGGGCTGGGCCGTCGCCTGGTCGAGGCGCTCGAGCAGGAGGCGCTGGCACGAGGCGCCGAGCGGCTGGGCCTCGAAGTGCGCGCCGACAACCGGGTGGCGCTGGGGCTCTACCGCCGCCTCGGCTTTCGGCTGGAGTGCTGGCTCGAGTCCTACTACGAGGACGGCTGCGCCGGCTGGCAGATGGTCAAGACCCTGTCGCCATCGGCCGAGGTCGTCGAGCGTGCGGGCTGATAGAATCACCCTTCCATTTCCATCGGTCACCAGGACAGCACCATGCCCTCCTTCGATATCGTTTCCGAGTTCGACAAGCACGAAGCCAGCAACGCCGTGGACCAGGCCAACCGGGAGATCCAGACGCGCTTCGACTTCAAGGGCGTCACCGCGAGCTTCGAGCTCAACGGCGAGACCGCATCGCTCGAGGCGGAGGTCGACTTCCAGCTCAAGCAGATGCTCGAGGTGTTGCGCAACAAGCTGATCGCACGCGGCATCGACGCCCGCTGCATGGATATCAAGGACCCCGTGCTCTCCGGGGTGCGCGCCCGCCAGGAGGTAGTTCTCAAGCAGGGCCTCGACCAGAAGGAGGCCAAGGAGATCGTCAAGCGCATCAAGGACTCCAAGCTCAAGGTCCAGGCCCAGATCCAGGGCGAGAAGGTGCGCGTGACCGGCAAGAAGCGCGACGACCTGCAGGCGGTCATGGCCCTGCTCAAGGGAGAAGGGGGCCCCGACCTGCCGCTGCAGTTCGACAACTTCCGCGACTGAATCGCGGCTCCTGGCGTCCCGCTCGTTGCCTGCCCGGGCCGGTCCCGGGCTTTCCTGATCCATGTCATGCCGCCGGTCGATACCGCTTGAAAAGTGCCCTCTCGCCACCAACTCTGATGATGCCGAATGGCAGAGTTCTTGCTGTGGAGCATCTTCGACAAACGAGAAAGGAGGTGTGGCGATGAACCTGCAGAAATTCTCCCCGTGGAACTGGTTCAAGAGCGAGAGCGCCGATGCCCCGACCGGGGCCGTGGAGCCGCGCCGTGGCGAGCCGACCCCGCTGACGAGCATGCATCAGGAACTCGACCGCTGGATGGACGGCATGCTGCGCCAGTTCGGCATGCCATCGCTGGAGAGCCGCTTCGGCGACATGCCCGCGCTGCTGCGCCCGAGCCTCGACATCGCCGAGCACGACGACCGCTACGAGATCAGCGTCGAGGTACCCGGTGTCGAGGAGAAGGACGTCAAACTGAGCCTGGACGACCACCGCCTGGTGATCGAGGGCGAGAAGCGCCAGGAGAGTACCACCAAGGAGGAGCGTTACCAGCGCGTCGAGCGCTCCTACGGCAGTTTCCGGAGGGTCCTCGACCTGCCGGGTGACGCCCGGGTCGAGGAGATCAAGGCCTCCTTCGCCAAGGGCGTATTGCGCGTCACCGTCCCGCGCTCCCCGGAGGCGAAGGCGGCACGCCGCGAGATCCCCATCCAGGGCTGATCGCTCGCCCACCGTCACGGGCCCGCCGGGACGCGGGCCCGCGTCTTTCGATTACCACGGGGCTGCGCTTCGTGGCCGGACCATAGCTCGCCTCTCCTCGTCCCATAGGGCATCGCGATTGGCCATGCCGGACGCCTTGGGCTTCAATGAAGGTTCAGGGAAGGGGAGGGAGCACTCGATGCCGACGCTGCAACGTGCCGTCTATATCGCCATCGCCTGGGTCAGTTTCGCCCTCGGCGTGATCGGGGTCTTCGTGCCGCTGATGCCCACCACCTGCTTCATGCTGCTGGCGGTGTGGGCCGCGTCGCGGGGCTCGCCGCGCTTCGCCCTGTGGATCCGCGAGCATCCTCGCTTCGGCCCGGCCGTGGTGGCCTGGGAGGGCGAGCGCGCCATTCCCCGGCATGCCAAGTGGCTGGCCACCGGCATGCTGGCCTGCTCGGTGCTGGTGCTGGTCTTCACGGTCAGCCTGGCGTGGCTGAAGTTCGCCCTGATCGCCGGGCTCTTCCTGCTGGGGGTCTGGATCGTCACCCGGCCAGAACCCGCCGTCGCTTCCTGACGCGCCGGTTTCGCCGCCGCGATCGAGGTGCTTTGAGGTAGGGGGGCGGGGGGCCGTACAATGGTCGGCAATTCTCGACAGGAGCCACCTCGATGTCCGAACCGCAGCCGATCCACCTCAGCGACTACCGTCCTCCCGCCTACCGCGTGACCCGTACCGAGCTGACGTTCGATCTCGATCCTGCCGCTACCCGGGTCAAGGCGCGCCTGCACCTGGAGCGCCACCCCGAGCGCGAGCCCGGGCTACCGCTGGAACTCGACGGCGAGCAGCTTGCGCTCAAGGCCATCGCCATCGACGGCCAGCCGCTCGACGAGGACGAGTACCGCCTCACCGCGAACGGCCTGACCGTGCACCGCGTGCCGGAGGCCTTCCTGCTCGACACCGAGGTGGAGATCGCGCCGAAGGAGAACACCGCCCTCGAAGGGCTCTACCAGTCGAACGGCATGTACTGCACCCAGTGCGAGGCCGAGGGCTTCCGGCGCATCACCTTCTACCCCGACCGTCCGGACGTGATGGCGACCTTTTCCACCACGCTGATCGGCGACGCCGCGAGCCTGCCGGTGCTGCTCTCCAACGGCAACCCGGTGGAGCGCGGTGACCTGCCGGGCGATCGTCACTTCGTCACCTGGGAGGACCCGCACCCCAAGCCCTGCTACCTGTTCGCCCTGGTGGCCGGCGACCTGAAGCGGGTCGAGGACCGCTTCACCACCATGAGCGGCCGCGAGGTAGCACTGCAGATCTGGGTCGAGGAGGAGAACCTCGGCAAGACCGACCACGCCATGGCCTCGCTGAAGCGCGCCATGGCCTGGGACGAGCAAACCTACGGCCGCGAGTACGACCTCGACCTGTTCATGATCGTGGCGGTCAACGACTTCAACATGGGCGCCATGGAGAACAAGGGGCTCAACATCTTCAACTCCGCGGCGGTGCTGACCCATCCGCACACCGCCACCGACGCCGCCTTCCAGCGGGTCGAGGGCATCGTCGCCCACGAGTACTTCCACAACTGGTCGGGCAACCGGGTGACCTGCCGCGACTGGTTCCAGCTCTCCCTCAAGGAGGGCTTCACGGTGTTCCGCGACCAGTGCTTCAGCGCCGACACCAACTCGGCGCCGGTCAAGCGCATCGAGGACGTCTCCTTCTTCCGCACCGCCCAGTTCGCCGAGGATGCCGGCCCCACCGCCCACCCGGTGCGTCCCGATCACTACATCGAGATCGGCAACTTCTACACCCTGACCATCTACGAGAAGGGCGCCGAGATCGTGCGCATGCTCTGCAACCTGGTGGGCTGGGAGACCTTCCGGCGTGGCAGCGACCTCTACTTCGAACGCTTCGACGGCCAGGCGGTGACCATCGAGGACTTCGTCGGCTGCATGAGCGAGGTCTCCGGACAGGACCTCTCCCGCTTCATGCTCTGGTACTCCCAGGCCGGCACCCCGGAGATCGACGCCCATGGCGAATATGACTACACCCACTGCGAGTACCGGCTGGTCCTGCGGCAGCGCACCCCGGCCACGCCCGACCAGGCGGAGAAGCAGGCCCTGCACATCCCGATTCGCCTGGGGCTGGTGGGCACCAAGTCCGGCCGCGACCTGCCCGTGACCCTCGATGGCGAGGCGCTGGGCAGTGACGCCGTCATCCACCTGCGCGAGGCGGAGCAGGAGTTCGTCTTCACCGACGTCGCCGAGGCCCCTGTGCCCTCGCTGTTGCGGGGCTTCTCGGCGCCGGTCAAGCTGCGCTTCCCCTATGGCCGCGAGGACCTGGCCTTCCTGCTGCAGCACGACTCCGACGGTTTCAACCGCTGGGACGCCGGCCAGCGCCTGGCCCTGCTGGCGCTCGACGACCTGATCGCCGCCCACCGCAATGGCGTGGAGAAGGTGATGGACCCCCGCGTGGTGGAGGCCTTCCGCGGGCTGCTGGCCTCCGACCCCGGCGACAAGGCGGTACTCGCCGAGATGTTGACCCTGCCCTCCGAGGCCTACATCGCCGAGCAGCAGCCGCTGGTGGACGTGGATGCCATCCACGCCGCCCGCGACTTCGTCAAGCAGTCGCTGGCGGCGGCCCTGCGCGACGATTTCCTGCGCCTCTACCAGGCGAACCGCGCCGACGCCGCCTACGCCCCGGAGCCCGAGCAGATCGCCGCGCGCAGCCTGAAGAACGTGGCGCTCTCCTATCTGATGGCGCTGGAGGACGAACAGGCGATCGAACTCGCCCGCGACCAGTTCACGGCCGACCACAACATGACCGACGTGCGACATGCCCTGACCCTGCTGGTGCACAGCAGCCGGGATGACATCGCCGAGCCGGCGCTCAAGGCCTTCGGCGAGAAGTGGGCCCACGACCCGCTGGTCATGGACCAATGGTTCAGCATTCAGGTCACCCGTCCCCAGCCGGACGTGCTCGAGCGGGTGAAGTTCCTGATGGCCCACCCGGCCTTCTCGCTGAAGAACCCCAACAAGGTGCGCGCCCTGATCGGCACCTTCGCCGGCCAGAACCGGGTCAACTTCCATCGCCTCGATGGCGCGGGATACCAGCTGCTCGCCGACGTGGTGATCGAGCTCAACCGGCTCAACCCGGAGATCGCCGCGCGCCTCATCACGCCGCTGACCCGCTGGCAGCGCTTCGACGAGACCCGCCAGGCGCTGATGAAGGGCGAACTCGAGCGCATCCGCGCCGAGGAGCTCTCGCCGAATGTGTATGAGGTGGTCGAAAAGGCCCTGGCCTGAGCCAACGCACGAGCGCCGCCCATCGGGCGGCGCTCTGTTTCGGGGGGCGGCGGTGGGCTTAATTGATCAGCCAGCTGAGCACGACCATGCCCAGCAGCAGCCAGACCAGGGCGACGACGAAGGCGCGACGCAGGAGGGCGGCCAGCCCCTTCCACAGCAGCCACAGGCCGACGATCAGCACCAGCAGGCTGATCAGCGAGGGGGCGATGCCGAGCGATTCGGCGAGGCCGCGCAGGAAGCCGCGGGCGGAATCGCCGAGGTTGGCGAAGAAGCCGCGCAACAGGTCGACGACGAAACGGATCAGGTCGCCGAGCGCGCCGCCGAGCCAGGTGAAGAAGTCTGCCATGTCAGGGGAGCGGCCGCCTCATTCGATCAGGTCGAGTACGGTGCCGACGATGTCGTCCATGGTCACCAGGCCGACCAGCCGGTTGTCGTCGAGCACCAGCACCCGCTTGACCACGCTGTCGGTCATCAGGCTGGCCACGTGGCGCACGTCCAGCGACTCGCCGACGCCGATGGCGGGCTTGGCGCAGACGTCATAGACGTTGATCAGGTCGATGTCGCCGTTCTCGGCGACGATGGTCTTGAGAATATTGGTATAGGTGATCAGCCCCCAGGCATCATGGGGGTCCTGCTGTTCCACGACCAGGCACTTGAGGTTGTGACGCTTCATCAGCCCCAGGGCGTCGCGCAGGGTGGCGAAGGGGGATACCGTCACCACGTCGCGCATCATGATGTCCTTGACCAGCATCGTGTTTCTCCGTCAATGGTGGGGAGGCGGCGGTGGCGGGAGATCAGACCTCGTGCCTGAGCCGTTCCTCGAAGCGCTTGACCTGCGACATGTCGATCCCGCCGAGGTGCTCCACCGGCAGCGTCATGACCAGGCCCTTGGAGTCGTCGCCGGAAGGGTTGAGCACATGCCGAATGGCCTTCAGCACCTTGAGCGACAGGCTCTTCTCCAGGGTCATCAGCATGATGCTCTGGCTGCCCTCGAAGGTCAGGCCGAAGAAGGTCTTCTTGCGTTCGCCACCGATCCCGCGGCCCGACATCAGGGTCATGCCCACCGCGCCCGCCTCGGTGGCGGCATCGATGCACTCCTGCTCGAGATCCTCGGGCACGATGGCGACCAGCAGGGAAAACTTCATGTCGTCTTGCCTCTATATTTCGCCACTCTTTCCATCAGAATGGCATAGCTCATTACGGTCACGATAGGAAAGATCGAGGCGAAGGCGATCAGCCCGAAGCCGTCGATCAGCACGTTGCGGCCCTCGATCTGGCTGGCCAGACCGATGCCCAGGGCCGTCACCAGCGGCACCGTCACCTCGGAAGTGGTCACGCCGCCCAGGTCGAAGGCGAGCGCCACGATGTAGCGGGGCGCGAGGACGGTGAGCAGGATCACCAGCAGGTAGCCGCCGATGATGTAGTGGTGGATGGAGTCGCCACTGATGATCCGGTGCACGCCGAGGGTGATGCCGATCGCCACCCCCACCGCCACCAACAGGCGGATCGCGTTGCCCTGGATCTTGCCCGCCGCGGCTTCCTCGGCCTGTTGGCCCACGGCAATCAGCGCCGGTTCGGCCATGGTGGTGGCGAAGCCGATGCAGAAGGCGAACAGATAGACCCACAGCCAGTCGTCGAAGGCGATCAGCTGCTCGGCCATGCGCTGGCCGATGGGGAAGAGGCCGAGCTTGAGGCCCACCACGAAGGCGTAGAGCCCGACGATCACCAGGCCGAAACCGATGCCGACCCGGAGCGGGTCGGCCAGCGAACGCCTGAGCACGGCGTACTGGAAGAACAGGATCACCAGGAGGATCGGCAGCACGTCGCGCAGCATGCCGAACAGGTCGAACACCAGGGCCAACAGGCCCGAGGAGGGGGCGGTGTCGTGCTGAGCGGCCACCAGCTCGGCACCGGCCGTCACCTCGCCCGGATCGCCGTAGACCAGGATGCCGTAGAGCTGCACGCTGATCATCGGCACCATCACCGCCAGCGCCACCAGGCCGAAGCCGTCGATCAGGGGGTTGCGGCCGCGGATGGAGGCGGCCAGGCCGATGCCCAGTGCGGCGATCAGCGGCACGGTGACGATGTTGGTGGTCACCCCGCCGGAATCGTAGGCCAGGCCGACGATCTCCTCGGGGGCGAAGAAGGTCACCAGCACCACCAGCACATAGCCGACGATCATGTACCAGTGCAGGGGATGGCCGAGGATCACGCGGAACACCCCCAGCGCCATCACCATGCCCACCGAGGTGGCGACGATCAGACGCAGGGTGAGGGCGTCGATGCGTCCCTCGCTGATTCGGGAGGCCTGCTCGGCCACGGCGATCAGCGCCGGTTCGGCCACCACCGCCGAGAAGCCGATGGCGAAACCGAACAGCATCAGGATCGGCATCGAGCCGCGGCGGGCGAACTGATTGGCCAGGCGCTTGCCCACCGGGAAGATGCTCAGCTCGAGCCCCTGCAGGAAGAGCGCCACCCCCAGGGCGACGATCAGCAGCCCCGCTGCCATGCTCAGGCCGCCTTCGGGCCACTCGCGCAGCAGTAACGCCTGGAAGGCGACCACCACCACGATGATCGGCAGCAGGTTGCGCAGGGCGTGAAGGAGGGCGTGGGCAAAATCCCGGAGTTGCTCGGCCAAGTGTGGCTCCCTGGATGGATCCGTCGAACATTCCGATGGCGACCCCCGCCGGTCATCCTGCTAGCCTAGGAGGCAGCGCGCGCCGGTTGGGGCGGCACCAATATATCATCACCCCCCGTGTCGCGGCATGGGCCGGTTGCGTGCATGATCTTGATGCAGATCAGAACCAGGGCGTGCTTTCCCTTGCACAAGGAGCCGACAATGGGACTCTCGACGATCGTGGTGCTGGTGCTGCTGGGCCTGTTGCTGGTCTATGGCGTGGCCATCTACAACCGCTTGGTGACGCTCAAGAACCGCTACGGCAACGCCTTTGCCCAGATCGAGGTGCAGCTCAAGCGCCGCTATGACCTGATCCCCAACCTGGTGGAGACGGCCAAGGCCTACATGGCCCACGAGCGCGAGACCCTGCAGGCGGTGACCGAGGCGCGCAACGTCGCGCTGGCCGGCCTTCAGGCCGCCGCCGCCCGGCCCGGCGAACCCGGTGCCATGGCCGAGCTCGCCGGCGCCGAAGGCGCCCTGGGGGCCGCGCTGGGCCGGCTCAATGTGGTGATGGAGGCCTACCCCGACCTCAAGGCCTCGGAGAACATGCGTCAGTTGAGCGAGACCCTCACCAGCACCGAGAACCGGGTCGCCTTCGCCCGCCAGGCGTTCAACGATGCCGTGATGCAGTACAACACCTACAAGCAGAGCTTTCCCCCGGTGCTGCTGGCCGGCCCCCTGGGTCATCGCGAGGACGCCGCCCTGCTGGAATTCGAGGACAGCGCCGAGATCCAGGCCGCTCCCCGCGTGAGTTTCTGAGGCGGATGGCCCCGTGAACTTCTTCGAGGCCCAGGACCAGGCCCGGCGGCTCACCGGTCGGCTGATCGGGTTGCTGCTGCTGGCCGTGGCCGGGTTGATCGTCGTTGCCTCGCTGGTGGTGGCGCTGGCACTGGTGCTGCTCGACGGCCAGGCTGGCGGCGACCCCCTGGCCCGGGCCCTGGATCCCCGCCTGCTGGGCGGCGTGGCCGTGGCGGTGATCCTGGTGGTGGCGCTGGGCAGCCTGGGGCGTCATCTGCAGTTGCGAGCCGGCGGCTCGGCAGTGGCCGAGGCGCTGGGTGGGCGGCCGCTCAACCTCGAGACCCGCGACGACAACGAGCGCCGGCTGCTCAACGTGGTGGAGGAGATGGCCATCGCCTCCGGCTTGCCGGTGCCCGCGGTCTATCTGCTCGAGGACCCGGCCATCAACGCCTTCGCCGCCGGCCATGCGCCCGATGACGCGGCCATCGGGGTCACCCGGGGCACCATCGAGACCCTCGGTCGGGACGAGCTGCAGGGGGTGATCGCCCACGAGTTCAGTCATGTCCTGCACGGCGACATGCGCCTCAACCTGCGCCTGGTGGCGCTGCTCCATGGCATCCTGGCGATCGGCCTGATCGGCCATATGCTGCTGCGTGGCGCGGCGCTGGGTGGCCGGGGGCGCTCGCGCCGCGGTGGCGGCCACGCCGCGGTGCTGGGTCTGGGGGCGGCGCTGATGGTGGTGGGCTATGCCGGCACCCTGTGCGGCAGGCTGATCAAGGCGGCGGTGAGTCGCCAGCGCGAGTTTCTCGCCGACGCCAGTGCCGTGCAGTACACCCGCAATCCCGACGGCATCGGCGGGGCGCTGAAGAAACTCGCCGCCCACTCGGCCGGCTCGCGCCTGGGGGCCGCCAATGCCGAGGAATTCAGCCATCTCTACTTCGGCCGCGGGGTGCGGGCGATGAGCCGGCTCACCTCGACCCATCCGCCGCTGGAGCAGCGGATCCGCCGGGTGTTGCCCCACTGGGACGG
>NZ_PNRE01000040.1 GCF_002879645.1 Halomonas heilongjiangensis
TGCGGCGTGGCACAGGCGTCGGGCGCAGCTGCGGGCGAAGACCAGGCACTCCAGCAGCGAGTTGCTGGCCATGCGGTTGGCCCCGTGCAGGCCGGTGCAGGCGACCTCGCCGATGGCATGCAGCCGCGGCACCGTCGTGGCGCCGTCCAGGTCGGTGGCGACCCCGCCACAGCTGTAGTGGGCCGCCGGTACCACCGGGATCGGCGCCCGGGCGATATCGAGCCCGCGGCTGGCGCAATGGGCGTGGATGGTGGGGAAGTGGTGGCGGATCGCGGCCTCGCCCAGGTGGCGGATGTCGAGGAGGACATGGTCGCGGTCGGTGCGCTGCATCTCGGCGTCGATGGCCCGGGCGACGATGTCGCGCGGGGCCAGCTCGGCCCGCGAGTCCAGCGCCGGCATGAAACGCTCGCCCGCGGCATTCAGCAGCAGCCCCCCCTCGCCGCGCACCGCCTCGCTGATCAGGAAGGGCGGGCCGTCCGGGTCGTAGAGGCAGGTGGGGTGGAACTGCTGGAACTCCAGGTTCATCAGCTCGGCGCCGAGTTCGGCGGCCATCATCATGCCCTCGCCGCTGGCCGGGCGCGGGCTGGTGGTGTGGCGGTAGAGCCCGCTGGCGCCGCCGGTGGCGAGCACGGTGTCCATGGCCGACAGGTCGTGCCGGTCCCCCCCGGCGTCGAGGCAGCGAACCCCGCGGCAGTGGCCGTCGGCGTCGCCGATCAGGCCGATGGCGGTGAGGTCGTCGCGCAGGGCGATGTTCGGATGCGCCAGGGCGTGGGCCATCAGGGTGTCGACCACGGCCCGGCCGGTGGCGTCGTCGGCGTGGATGATGCGTCGCGCGCCGTGACCGCCTTCGCGGGTCAGGTGATAGGGGTAGGCGGCCTCGGGGCTGGGGTCCGGGGTGAAGGGCACGCCCAGCGAGAGCAGCCACTCGATGGCCGCCGGGCCCTGCTCCACGGTGAAGCGCACGGCGCGCTCGTCGCACAGGCCGTCGCCGGCCACCAGGGTGTCGGCGACATGGGCGTCGAAATCGTCCAGCGGCGAGAGCACGGCGGCGATCCCGCCCTGGGCCCAGCGACTGGCGCCCTGGTCGTCGCTGGCCGGGCGCAGCAGGGTGACCCGACGCCGGTCGGCGACCTCCAGGGCCAGCACCAGGCCGGCGACGCCACCGCCGATGATCAGTACGTCATGCTTGCCGTCAGTCATCTCGCGTTCCTTTTTCGAGCGGGGCCGTCCCCTCGGTGGCGCCGGCACGGTGCGAGGCGCTGCGCAGGCGTTTGCTGGGCAGGCGCGCCAGGCTGCCGAGGCGTTCCACCAGCGCGTCGGTCAGGCGCGCCAGCTCGCGGTTGAGCCATAGATAGCCGCTGGGGCTGAAGAGTGCCCGGCCGCTGTCGGTGCGGGCATTGCAGGCCAGCTCGGCATGACGTTGCAGGTCGAACTGACTGATCCGGACCTCGATGGGCTGGCCGGTGCGCACCTGGAAGGCCAGGCTGCCGAGATCCCGGGCCAGGCGGTGCTGTTCGTCGCGCAGCCCGCTCATGGCATCGATACGATCATGTCCGGCGCGGGTCGTCCAGTGGGTCTCGAGCAGCAGTTCGACGGTCGAGAGCATGCGGCGCTGCAGGGAGATGATGTCGTCGAGCTCGTCGCGGCGCAGCCGGCGCTCCCGGTGGATGGCGTCGACCAGGCCGCGCTGCTTGACCAGCAGGGCGCTGGTGGCCTTGAGCAGTGCCCGGGTGTCGACATCCACCGACGAGGTGGCCGAGGTGTGGGCGTGGTAGAGCCGCGCCAGGCGATCCAGGTTCTCGGCGAGCATGAAGCGCATCATGTCGGTGGCCTTCTGGGGCAGCACCAGGACCGTGACGGCGATGCCGACCAGGGTGCCGAGCAGTACATCGAAGGCCCGCCACAGGCCGAGGCCGAGGTCATGGCTGCCGTCGCCGATCACCAGCAGCAGGCTGATGGCGAACATCAGGCCGCTGTAGCCGTGGCGGTTGCCGAAGGTGATCCAGGTGGCCACC
Organism: Halomonas heilongjiangensis; assembly: GCF_002879645.1. Classification (GTDB taxonomy): domain Bacteria; phylum Pseudomonadota; class Gammaproteobacteria; order Pseudomonadales; family Halomonadaceae; genus Halomonas; species Halomonas heilongjiangensis. The sequence continues at coordinate 2,016 of NZ_PNRE01000040.1, forward strand.
CCGATGCCGGCCAGGGCACCGGCCGGCACCAGCTGGTGCACGGGCAGTGGCAGCAGGATCAGCGTGAGCCCCCAGCCCGCCCCGAGCAGGGTGCCGAGCAGGCGCTGCCGCCCCTTGTCGAGCACGCCGCCGATGTGCGGCAGGTTGCCCATCACCATGATGGTGCTGACCAGCGCCCAGCTGGAGTGGGGGATGGTGAACACATTGATGACGGCGTAGGTGATGGAGAGGGCCAGCAGGACACGCAGCACATGCAGCTTTCGACGGTGCCGATAGTTGAAGTGGGGGTCGCGCAAACGCGGCAGGATCATGAAGCGATGCCCCGCTCGTAGCCTGGAAGCGGAAGGGTCCAGAGTCGAAGCCAGGAGGCTGGTGCCCGGAGCCGGGCTCGAACCGGCACGGTGTCGCCACCGAGGGATTTTAAGTCCCTTGCGTCTACCAATTTCGCCATCCGGGCGGCATGGGTTCGAGCGAAAAATCGGGGGAAGATGGAGGCTGGAGTCGGAATCGAACCGGCGTACACGGAGTTGCAGTCCGCTGCATAACCACTCTGCCATCCAGCCTCATCGAGTCGTTCCCTGTCGAGAAGCTCTCGACGGAGAGAATGGAGCGGGAAACGAGATTCGAACTCGCGACCCTCGCCTTGGCAAGGCGATGCTCTACCACTGAGCTATTCCCGCTCGACTCGAGAGCGAATTATACGGATAAGTCGGTGACTGTCAAACGCTTTTCGCTGCCTGCCGTCACATCGAGCGGCTCAGGTGGGGCCAGGCGGCGCGCAGGTAGAGGATCATCGACCACAGGGTCAGCACGGCGGCCAGGTAGAGAGTGGCGACGCCGATATTGGCCAGCGACGAGCCGGGGGCGAAGGCCAGCAGCACCAGCAGGGCGATCATCTGCAGGCTGGTCTTGACCTTGCCGATCCAGGAGACCGCCACCTGGCCCCGCTTGCCCATCTCGGCCATCCATTCGCGCAGCGCCGAGATGACGATCTCGCGACCGATGATCACCAGCGCCGGCAGGGTCAGCCAGAGCGCCTCGTAGCGTTCGATCAGCAGGGCCAGGGCCACCACCACCATGAGCTTGTCGGCCACCGGGTCGAGGAAGGCGCCGAAGGGGGTCGACTGGTCCCAGAGGCGCGCCAGGTAGCCGTCGAGCCAGTCGGTGATCGAGGCCAGGGCGAAGAGCCCGGCGGCCACCGGCATGCTCCAGGCGAAGGGCAGATAGAACAGCACCACCAGCAACGGGATGAAGATGATACGAGCCAGGGTCAGAATGTTGGGTATGTTCATCGCGTGATGCTGTCCTTGCCGGGAGGGTGGGGCCAAGAGGCCACTCATTCTATCCAGCTTGGGCGCCGTCATCCATGCAGGGCGCGATGAATCGTCTCGGCGAGGGTGGCGCTGATGCCCGGAACCCGCGCCAGCTCCTCGCGGCTGGCCTGCTTCACGCCCTGCAGCCCGCCGAAGAAGCGCAGCAGCTCGCGTCGACGGCGCGGCCCCACGCCGGGGATCTCCTGCAGGGTCGAGGTGCGCCGGGCCTTGTCGCGCCGGGCCCGGTGCCCGGCGATGGCGAAGCGGTGAGATTCGTCGCGGATATGCTGGATCAGGTGCAGGGCGGGGGAGGCGCCATCGAGGTCGAGGCTGCGCTCGACGGTCTCGACGAACAGCGTCTCGAGCCCTGCCTTGCGGGTGGTGCCCTTGGCCACCCCGAGCAGCATCACGCCCTCGACGCCGAGTTCGGCGAACACCTCGCGCGCCATGTTGAGCTGGCCCTTGCCGCCGTCGACGATCAGGATGTCGGGCCGTTCGCCCTCGCCCTCCTTGAGCCGCCGGAAGCGGCGGGTCAGGGCCTGGCGCATGGCGGCGTAGTCATCGCCGGCGGCCACGCCCTCGATGTTGAAGCGGCGGTAATCGGACTTGCGGGGCCCGTTCGCGTCGAACACCACGCAGGACGCCACCGTGGCCTCGCCGTGGCTATGGCTGATGTCGTAGCACTCCAGGCGCCGCGGTACTGCCTCGAGGTGCAACGCCTCGCGCAGCGCCTCGAAGCGATGGGACAGCTGGGCCTGGCCGGCGAGCTGGCTGGCGAGTTGCTGCTCGGCGTTGGTCCGGGCCAGCTCCCGCCACTGGGCGCGGTGGCCGCGCACCTGGTCGGCCAGCCGCACGCGCCGGCCGGCGCGCTCGGCCAGCGCCCGGGCGATCAGGTCGGCATCCGGCACCCGGTGGCTGGTGATCACCTCCTGGGGAATCTCCCGGGCCTGGCCCAGATAGAACTGGCTGACGAAATCGCCGAGCAGGGCCTCGGGGCCCAGGTCCAGGCCGTTGCTCGGGGCGTGGTGACGGGCGCCCAGCAACCGGCCCTGGCGCACCGTCAGCACCGAGATGCACAGCGCGCCGGGGCGGCTGGCCAGGGCGAACACATCGGCGTCGCCGCCGGCGGTGTCGACGAACTGGCGTTGCTGGAGCCGGCGCAGGTGCTGGATCTGGTCGCGCAGCCGGGCCGCCTCCTCGAAGTCCAGGTCGCGGCTGGCGGCTTCCATGTCGCGGGTCAGCTCGCGAGTGACCTGCTCGCTCTTGCCCTCCAGGCACTGCACGGCGTGCTCGAGATCGCGGCGGTAGTCGGCCTCGTCGATGTAGTCGACGCAGGGCGCGCTGCAGCGCTGGATCTGGTGCTGCAGGCAGGGCCGGGTGCGGTGGGCGAAGACGCTGTCCTCGCAGTTGCGGATGCGGAAGATCTTCTGCATCAGCGACAGGCTCTCGCGTACCGCGCCGCTGCTCGGGTAGGGGCCCAGGTAGCGGCCGTCGTCGCGCCGGGTGCGGGCGCGCTTGTACTCCAGTGCCGGGAAGGGGTGGCGATCGGTGACGAAGACGAAGGGATAGGACTTGTCGTCGCGCAGCAGGATGTTGTAGGGCGGACGCAGCTCCTTGATCAGCGTCTGTTCCAGCAGCAGCGCCTCGGTCTCGCTGTTGGTCACCGTGACCTGAATATCGCCGATGCGGGCGACCAGGGCCTGGGTCTTGGCGTTCAGCGCCCCGCGGAAGTAGCTCGCCAGCCGTGCCTTGAGCCGGCGGGCCTTGCCCACGTAGAGGGTCTCGCCCTGGTCGTCGAGCATGCGGTAGATGCCGGGCGACTCGCTGACGGTGTCGAGGAAGTGGCGGTGGTCGAAGCTCATGCGGGAAACGCGGCCGGGACGACGGGAGTGTCATCCTAGCAGATCGTTCGGGCAGGGGGGACTCACTCCACGCTGGCGTAGCCGTCGACCAGGCCGTGGCGCAGCCCCAGGTGCGTCAGCTCCACGTCGGAGTGGACGCCGAGCTTCTCGAAGATCCGGTAGCGGTAGGTGTTGACCGTCTTGGGGCTGAGGAAGAGCCGATCGGAGATATCGGCCACCTTCTGGCAGTTGACGATCATCATCGCCACCTGCAGTTCGCGCTGCGAGAGCTGGTCGAAGGGGTTGTCCTGGGAGTCGATCCGCGACAGTACCAGGCGTTGGGCGATCTCGGGGCTGACGTAGCGCTGGCCGGAGAAGACGCTGCGAATGGCGCCGACCATCTCGTCGTGCTGCGAGCCCTTGCTGATGAAGCCGTGAGCCCCGGCCTCCAGCAGGCGCTGGGCGAAGGTCTCCTCGAGAAAGGCGGTCAGCACCAGCACCCGGGTCTCGTCCATGCCCCGGGTGATCTTGCGGGTCGCTTCGAGGCCGCCGATGCCGGGCATGCGGATATCCATCAGCACGATGTCCGGACGCAGGGCGCGGGCCTGGGTGATGGCATCCTCCCCGTCGGCGGCCTCGCCGACCACGCTGATGTCCTCCTCGGCATTCAGCAGGTGGGCAATGCTGGTCCTTACCAGGTGGTGATCATCGGCAACAAGAACCCGGATCAAGGCAGCGCCTCCTGAGCGAAATGGCGGATCTTCGACTGCGACGACGGATGACGTCTCTGGTAGCGTAAGAGTGACACAACTTCATCCTAAGAGGAATTGGTGCGTAGGGGTAAATATTCTCGTTCACCCGCTTCTTTCGCCCAAGGGTTGACCCTGCCGGGGATACTGCGTACCATATGCCTCGTTCTCGCACGGCGAGACGGTGTGGGGCCTTAGCTCAGCTGGGAGAGCGCAACACTGGCAGTGTTGAGGTCAGCGGTTCGATCCCGCTAGGCTCCACCACAAGTTTAGAAGAATCAGCCGCTTGAAGCACTGCTTCAGGCGGCTTTTTCGTGTGCTGGTGTTCTTCGTGTGCTGGAACCGTGCTGGCGAAGTGTCCCGCGGGCCGCGAGAGGGGGCGTGGGGGTACGCAGGGATGAAGGGGATCAGGCGCAGTCGGCGGCGCCTTGGCCGAACATGTCGAACAGCAGCTCGCGACCCAGGGCGGTGAGCACGAAGCGGTCCTGCTCGTTGTAGGTGGCGGCCTCGCTGCGCTCGAGGACGCGCTGGCAGGTGGACCAGTCGCCCGAGGCGGCATGCAGGTCGCGCATCGCGCTGCGGTCGAGGCCGCGGTGGGGAACCGTCACCGACTCCAGGACGTGACCGTGGTGATAGAGCAGGGCGGCCATGTGCGACAGGCACTGGCGCAGGCTGCGCTGCATGCCGGCCGTGGCGGAAGTGTCGGGTGTCATGCGCTGCATCTCCCTATGGCTCCAGTCTATGGCTCGAGTATGCTGCAGCGCACTATACCACGAAAGTCGATGTGCGACCAAAGTCGAAGCCTCCCCGGCATCCGGGGAGGGGGTGTCTCACCCGTCGACTCGGCCGATCAGCAGGAACTCGAGCAGCGCCTTCTGGGCATGCAGGCGGTTGCCGGCCTCCTGCCAGACCACGGCACGGGGGTCGTCGAGCAGCGTCTCGCTGATCTCCTCGCCGCGATGGGCGGGCAGGCAGTGCAGGAACAGCACGTCCTTGGCGGCGCGGTCGAGCAGCGCCTCGCTGACCTGGAGGCCGGCGAAGGCCGCCTCGCGCTTGGCCTGCTCTTCCTCCTGGCCCATGGAGGCCCAGACATCGGTGGTCACCAGGTCGGCGCCGGCCACCGCCTCGTGCGGGTCGCGGAAGAGGGTGACGCGATCCCCGGCGGCCTCCAGGATGTCCTGGCGCGGCTCGTAGCCCTCGGGGCAGCAGATGCGCAGCTGGAAGTCGAACTGGCGCGCGGCGTTGATCCACGAGTGGCACATGTTGTTGCCGTCGCCGATCCATACCGCGGTACGCCCCTTCACGCCCCCCCGCAGCTCGGTCCAGGTCATGATGTCGGCGAGCAGCTGGCAGGGATGGTAGTCGTCGGTCAGCGCGTTGATCACCGGCACCGTGCTGGCGGCGGCATAGGCCTCGAGCCCGGCGTGGGAGAAGGTGCGGATCATCACCGCATCGACCATCTCCGCGAGCACCCGGGCGGTGTCCTCGATGGGCTCGCCGCGGCCGAGCTGGGTATCGCGGGGCGACAGGAACAGCGCATGACCACCGAACTGCGCCATGGCGGTCTCGAACGAGACCCGGGTGCGCGTCGACGACTTCTCGAAGATCATCGCCAGGGTGCGGTTGGCGAAGGGGGTGTAGGTCGGGCCGTGGGTCTTCAGGCCGTTCTTGATCGAGATGGCGCGTTGGATCAGGTAGCGCAGCTCTTCCGGGCTGAGGTCCAGCAGGGTCAGGAAGTGGCGGGTGGCCATGGGGTCGCTCCACGGGAAAAAACGACCATCCTAGCCAGCGCCGGGGGGATGCGCAATGCGCCCTGCATCAGTAGAATGGACCCACACTCAATGCCGACGACCGCACTCGGGTATTCCGGTGCGACGCTCCATCCCCGTTTCAGACTCCCACGTTTCACGCTTCAGAAAGGACAGCCCCATGAGCACTACCGTCGAGAACATCCAGCGCCAGATCAGCGAGAACCCCATCCTGATCTACATGAAGGGCACGCCCCAGCTGCCCCAGTGCGGCTTCTCCGCCCAGACCGTCCAGGCGTTGATGGCCTGCGGCGAGCGCTTCGCCTTCGTCAACGTGCTGGACAACCCGGACATCCGCGCCGAGCTGCCCAAGGTGGCCAACTGGCCGACCTTCCCGCAGCTGTGGGTCGAGGGCGAGCTGGTCGGCGGCTGCGACATCGTGGTCGAGATGTACCAGAACGGTGAACTCGAGAAGCTGGTCAAGGAGGCCGCCGCGCGCGCCGAGGCCAGCGACAAGCCGGAAGCCTGAACTGGACTGCACGCCCCCATTGCAGGAGGGTAGCAGGCCATGACAGTGGGCCCGCCGTGATCCGGCGGGCCCGCTTGCGTTAGCCGCTTACGGCTGCTCCTCGATACCCTGTTCGCGCTGGGCCAGCGCCCAGCCCCCCAGGTCCTTGTAGCGGTTGATCATGGCGCAGAACAGCTCGGCGGTGCGCTCGGTATCGTAGCGGGCCGAGTGGGCCGAGCTGTTGTCGAACTCGATGCCGGCCGCCCGGCAGGAGCGGGCCAGCACCGTCTGGCCGTAGACCAGGCCGGCCAGCGAGGCGGTGTCGAAGCTCGAGAAGGGGTGGAAGGGGTTGCGCTTGAGGCCGCAGCGAGCCACGGCGGCGTTGAGGAAGCCGTGGTCGAAGGCGGCATTGTGCCCCACCAGCACGGCCCGGGTGCAGCCGTGGGCCTTGATCGCCTTGCGTACCGGGCGAAAGATCTCCCCCAGCGCCTCGGCTTCGGTGAGCGCCACCTGCTGGCGCAGCGGGTCGTCGAGCCTGATGCCCGTGAAGTCCAGCGCCGACTGCTCCACGTTGGCCCCGGTGAAGGGCTTGACGTGGAAGGCGTAGGTGGCATCGGGAATCAGGTTGCCCTCCGGGTCCATGGTCAGGGTCACGGCGGCGATCTCCAGAATCGCATCGCGTTCGGCATTGAATCCGCCGGTTTCCAGGTCCACCACCACCGGCAGGAAGCTGCGGAATCGCTGCGCCATCAGTTCGCGGGCGATCGCCTCGCTCATGCACCTCTCCTTGCGTCATTCCGACTCGTCACGACCAATGCATCGTCATCCAGGAGCACCGTCGCGTCCCGGTGGGCATCGAATCGCGGCAGTCTAGCAGTTTGGCCTGGCTGCGTCCCGTGGCCGGTATTCGCTGGCGGGCTGCCGCGCTATAATCGACGCTCCATGACGTTCACCGCTGTCATTCATTTCAATTTCAGGAGCCCCTCAATGTCCGATGTCAAGAAGGTCGTTCTCGCCTATTCCGGCGGCCTGGACACATCCGTCATCGTCAAGTGGTTGCAGGAGACCTATGACTGTGAGGTCGTGACCTTCACCGCCGACATCGGCCAGGGCGAGGAAGTCGAGCCGGCACGGGCCAAGGCCCAGGCCCTGGGCGTCAAGGAGATCTACATCGAGGACCTGCGCGAGGAGTTCGTGCGTGACTACGTCTATCCGATGTTCCGCGCCAACACCATCTACGAGGGCGAGTACCTGCTCGGCACCTCCATCGCCCGCCCGCTGATCGCCAGGCGCCTGATCGAGATCGCCAACCAGACCGGCGCCGACGCCATCTCCCACGGCGCCACCGGCAAGGGCAACGACCAGGTGCGCTTCGAGATGGGCGCCTATGCGCTCAAGCCCGGCGTCAAGGTGATCGCCCCGTGGCGCGAGTGGGACCTCACCTCCCGCGAGAAGCTGATGGCCTACTGCCAGCAGCACGACATCCCGGTCGACTTCTCCTCGAGCAAGAAGAAGTCGCCGTACTCCATGGACGCCAACCTGCTGCACATCTCCTACGAGGGCGGCATCCTCGAGGACCCCTGGGCCGAGGCCGAGGAGGACATGTGGCGCTGGAGCGTCTCGCCGGAGACCGCCCCGGACCGGCCCACCTATGTGGAGCTGACCTATGAGCAGGGCGACATCGTCGCCATCGACGGCACCCCGATGCGTCCCCACGAGGTGCTCGAGACACTCAACAAGCTGGGCGGCGACAACGGCATCGGCCGACTCGACATCGTCGAGAACCGCTACGTGGGCATGAAGTCCCGCGGCTGCTACGAGACCCCGGGGGGCACCATCATGCTGCGCGCCCATCGTGCCATCGAGTCGATCACCCTCGACCGCGAGGAGGCCCACCTCAAGGACGAGCTGATGCCCAAGTACGCCAAGGTGATCTACAACGGCTACTGGTGGAGCCCGGAGCGCCGCATGCTGCAGGCCGCCATCGACGAGACCCAGAAGAACGTCTCCGGCGTGGTGCGCATGAAGCTCTACAAGGGCAGCGCCACCGTGGTCGGCCGCAAGTCCGACCAGTCGCTGTTCGACGAGTCGATCGCCACCTTCGAGGACGATGCCGGCGCCTACGACCAGAAGGACGCCGAGGGTTTCATCAAGCTCAACGCCCTGCGCCTGCGCATCGCCGCCGGCAAGGGCCGCAAGCAGGACTGAGCCCGACGCCCGCACCCTCTTCGACGCCGGCTCGCCGCCGGCGTCGTCGTTTCGAGGCTTATCATTGGTGAGGACAGCACAATGCTCAAGAAACTGTTTTCGGGGCTGTTCGGCGGCGGTGGCGACCGGCCGAAGGGGGCCGCCGCGGCCGAGCCGGTGGAGTACCACGGCTACCTGATCGTCTCCGAACCCGCCGATCAGGGTGGCCAGTACCGCGTCAGCGGCTGGATCCGCAAGCCCGTCGATGGCGGCGAGCCCCTCGAGCACCGCTTCGAGCGCTCCGACATGGTACCCGGCCGCGAGGCCTGCGATCAGCTGATGATCAGCAAGGCGCAGCGCTTCATCGACGAGGTGGGCGACGAGATGTTCACTTAACCCTTCGCCCAAGTGCCCCGGCCGCGGTGTCTCGCTACACTTCGGGTATTCGTGAAGTGCGGTTCACGCTGACCCGGAGCCTCCATGCGCCTGCTGCATCGCGCCTCGCCCTGGCGGGAACTCTTCGCCGCCGACGTCCTGCCCGATCCCGCCCGGCTGCCATCGCTGGTCGCGCCGCTACGCGATGCGCTGATCTCGCTGGGGCCGGCACCGAGTCTCGCCGCCGCCCATCGCTGGCAGGCCGAGCTGGTCGACGCGCTCGACCGCCTCGACCTGCCGGCCTGGCGCATCGGGCAGCTGATCAGCGATCACAACGACTGGCTCTACCGCCGCGCCATCGATCTCTCGCTCAACGAGATGCAGGGGCAGGGCTGGGGCGCGCCCCCCGCCGCCTGGTGCGTGCTGACCCTTGGCTCCGCCGCCCGCCACGAGAGCCTGCTCGGGCCGGACCAGGACAACGCCATGATCATCGCCGACTATCCCGATAGCCGGCACACCGAGATCGACGGCTACTTCCAGGCGCTCGGCGAACGCTTCACCACCCGTCTCGACGAGGCCGGCATCCCGCTGTGCAGCGGCCACGTCATGGCGCGCTGGCCGATGTGGCGCAAGCGGCTCTCCGAGTGGACGGAGCAACTGGCGATCTGGACCGCGGACCGGCGCGTCAAGCGGGTACAGCAGGCCAATATCCTGCTCGACTTCTTTCCGGTGCGCGGCGAGGCGGCGTTGGCCGAGGCGCTGGCCGACCAGGTCGCCAGGCTGATGCCGCGCTCCCCGCTCTTTCTCGACGAGATGGCCGCGCTGCTCGACGAACTGCCGGTGGCACTGGATCGCCTCGGGCGGCTCGCCGGCAGCCGCGAGGGGGCGCCCCACGACCGCGCCCTCAACCTCAAGCACCAGGGCGTGCTGCCGCTGGTCAATGCCGTGCGGCTGCTGGCGCTGCGCCACGGCGTGCGGCCGCCGGAGACCCGCGCCCGGTTGACCGACCTGGTGGTGAAGGAGGTGCTGAGCGCCGAGCGGGCCCTGGCCCTGACCTCGGCGCTCGAGCGCCTGCAGGGGCTGCTGCTGGCCGAGCAGCGCTTGAACCTCCAGGAGGGGCGCGCGGTGGATGGCTGGGTGGATGTCGCCCGCCTCGGCGAGGACCGGCGCCTGCTGCTGCGTCACGACCTCCAGCAGATCCGCGCACTGGTCAGGCTGGCCCGGGGACGGGCAGCGGGGTAGGCTGGTCGGCCGCCTGCGCCTCCGGCGGCGCGGCCGGCAGCTCCATCACCAGGCAGGCGCCGCCCAGGTGCGGGGCGTCCTCCACCCACAGCCGCCCGCCCAGATGGGCGACGATGCCGCGGCTGATCGGCAGGCCCAGGCCACTGCCCCGGGGGCGACCGCGGGCCTGGCCGCCGCTGCGCTTGATCTGGTGGAACTTCTCGAACACCCGCTCACGCTCGTCCTCGGCGATGCCAGGGCCGTTGTCCTCCACCGCCAGGCGGAAGTGCCCCTTGTGGCGCTCGAGGCGCAACAGCACCCGCGGGGCCTCGTCGGCGGCGAACTTGCCGGCATTGTCGAGCAGGTTGATGATCACCTGCTCGAGCCGGTCCGGATCGCCGATCACCGGTGCCGTCTCCAGCGCCATCTCGACCTCGAGGCTCACGCCTCGGTTCTCCTGCAGCCGGTGCACGGCGTCCACGCTGTGCCGGGCCAGGGCGACCAGGTCCAGCGGTTGCGGGGTGAGGGTCAGGCGGCCGCTCTCCAGTCGTGCCAGGTCGAGGATCTCCTCGATCAGCCGCGACAGGCGCTGGCTCTCCAGCACCACCACGTCGAGGAAGTGCTCGCGCTTCTCGTCGGGCAGGTCGCGACCATCGCGCAGGATCTCGGCGAAGGCGCGGATCGAGGTCAGCGGGGTGCGCAGCTCGTGGCTGACCATGGCCACGAACTCGTCCTTGAGCCGGTCGAGCTCGCGCAGCCGCTCGTTGGCGGCGCGCAGCTCCTCGCCGATGCGCGCCAGCTCCCGCGACTTCTGCTCCAGGCGGCGGTTGTACTCCAGGGTCTGGGAGGTGGTGTCGAGGATGCTGAGGATCGATTCCAGGTCGAGGGCCTCGCCGCGCACCACCGAATTGATCAGCACCCGGGCCGAGGCGCTGCCGAGTGCCCCGGCCAGCGCCTGCTCGGCGTGGGCGATCAGCGCCGACGGGGCGGGCTGGTCGTCGCCCTCGTGTTCGCCCTGCCGGGCGAAGACCCGCGCCGTGGCGGTGAGGCCCAGGTAGCGATCGAGCAAAGCACGCAGTTCGCCGCGGGTGGTCTGGCCGTGCCACAGCGAGGTCTCCATCAGCCCCGGGTGCATCGCCTCGGCGAACAGCGCCGCCTGGGTCTGTTCCAGCGGCCCCTGGCGAGTGAAGAGCGACACCCCGACCAGCAGGCCGACGTTGGCGAGCAGGCTCCACAGCAACGAGTGGGTATAGATGTCCCAGCCCTCGAGGCCGAACAGCGCATAGGGCCGCAGCCAGGACAGCCCCCAGGGCCCCTCCTCGATGAAGCCGGCATCGAGCCATCCCGACAGGGCGAAGCCCGGCAGTAGCAGGGTCCAGGCCCAGATCAGGAAGCCGGCGAGCAGGCCAAGGGCCGCGCCGTTGCGGGTGGCGCCGCGCCAGTACATGCCGATCAGCATGGCCGGGGCGAACTGGGTGGCGGCGGCGAAGGAGACCAGGCCGATGGTCACCAGGCTGTAGGAGTCGCCGATCAGGGCATGGTAGAGGTAGCCGAGCAGCAGGATCAGCACGATGGCCACGCGGCGGATCCCCAGCAGCCAGCCGGCGAGCTCGCCACGGGACCCCAGGTGAAGCCGCCGCGAGCGCAGCAGCAGCGGCATCACCAGCTGGTTGCTGACCATGGTCGAGAGCGCGATGGTCTCGACGATCACCATGCTGGTGGCCGCCGAGAGCCCGCCGATGAAGACCAGCAGCGGCAGCCCCTCCAGACCGGCGGAGAGCGGCAGGGTGAGCACGAAGCTGTCCGGATCGCTGCCGGCATCGCCGAGCAGCAGCCCGGCCATGGCGATGGGAATCACGAAGACGTTGATCGCCAGCAGGTAGAGCGGGAAGAGCCAGCTGGCGCGCTTGAGATGCCGTTCGTCGACGTTCTCGACGACCAGCACCTGGAACTGGCGGGGCAGGGTGAGGAAGGCGAGGAAGGCCAGCACCAGCATGCCGACCCAGCCGACGGCGCCGCCCGGCACGGCCTCGAGGCTCAGGGCGTCAGCCAGTGCCGGTGTCTCCGCCACGCGGGCGAAGAGATCGCCGGGGCCGTTGAACAGCACGAAGACGGTGAACACCCCGACCGACAGGAAGGCCACCAGCTTGACCAGCGACTCGAAGGCGATGGCCGCGACCATGCCCTCGTGGCGCTCGCTGGCGTCGAGGTGGCGAGTGCCGAACAGGATGATGAACACCGCCAGCACCAGCGCCACCCAGAACGACTTGTCGTGCCAGAAGCTCTCCTCGGCCAGGCTCAGCGCGGCGGCCTCGGGGTAGTTGACCAGCACCGCATGGCTCAGCGTGATCGCCTTGAGCTGCAGCGCGATGTAGGGGGTGATGCCGATCAGGGCGATCAGCGCCACCAGCGCCCCCAGGCTCGAGCTCTTGCCGTAGCGGGCGCTGATGAAATCGGCGATGGAGGTGATGCGCTGGGCGCTGGCGATGCGCACCATCTTGCGGATCATGAAGGGCGCCATGAGCATGGCGAGCGTCGGCCCCAGGTAGATCAGCAGGAAGCTGGGCCCGTGCTCGGCGGCCCGGCCGACGCTGCCGTAGAAGGTCCAGGCGGTGCAGTAGACGGCGATGGAGAGCGCGTAGACGGTGGGCGAGCCGATCAGCGAGCGACCCTGCTCGGCGCGGCGGTCGCCCCAGGCGGCGATCACGAACAGCAGCGCGAGGTAGCCGAAGGCGACCCCGAGCACGACCATGTCGCCCCTCATGGCCGGGTCACTCCTCGTGGCGCCGTTCCATCAGCCAGGCGGTCAGGGCGATCACCGCCCCCCAGGCGAGGAACAGGTAGAGGGGCAGCCAGGAGAGTCCGGCGGCCGGGGGGCGGTCGACCACCAGCAGCAGCGGTGGCGAGAAGAGCAGCGCCGCCAGCACGATCAGGGCGATCAGCCGCTCCTTGAGCCGGGGGGTCGTCATGCGCTGGCGTCCTCCCGGTCGAAGGCGGTCGCCTGCAGCGCCAGCACCTGCTCCAGGGTATCGAAGCCGCGGGCCTCGAGCCGTGGCAGCAGCGCCAGCCACAGCTCGGCGGTGACCCGGGCGTCGCCCAGGGCGGTGTGACGGGCCCCCGGGGGAATCATCAGGCCATAGCGCTCGGCCAGGGTATCCAGGTCGTGGCCGTCGATGCCCTCGTCGAGCGCCCGCGACAGCAGCAGGGTGTCGAGCACCGGCATCTCGAAGGTGACCCCGCCCCCCGCTGGCTGGATCGCCAGCAGGTCGAAGGCGGCGTTGTGGGCGAGTATCACCGCCTCGCCGATGTAGTCGCGAAAGCGCGGCAGCGCCACGTGCAGGGGCGGGGCGCCGGCCACGTCGCTGTCGGTCAGGCCGTGGATGGCGGTGCTGGCCGGCGGAATCGGCCGGCCCGGGTCGACGCGGATGTCGAAGACGTCGCTGGCCAGCAGCCGGGCGTTGACCACGCGACAGGCGCCGATGCTGATCACGCGGTCGCCGCGCCGCAGTTCGAGGCCGGTGGTCTCGGTGTCGAAGGCGACGACCTCCAGCGCCCGCAGCGAGCGGCCGGCGAGCTCGGCGTCCGGGGGCGGCAGGTCGGCGATGCCGAAGTCGTGGAACTCCGGCCGCGGCGGTGTCCGTGGGCGCGGTGCCCCGACCCGCTCGGTGGCCGGCAGCGGTAGCCGCAGCCGGGCGTGCTTGCCGTCCGGGTCGGCGAGGCTCCAGGCGTCGCTGTCGTGCTGGCGCAGCACGTCGCCCACCCGCGGCACGAGCGGCAGGGCCTCGAGGGGCGTGCGGCTCCAGTCGGCGAGCTGGCGTTCGCCCAGCGGCGTGCCGCGCCACACCAGGTCGAGGTAGACCCGCTTGTTGCCGAGGCAGATCTCGCCCTCGATGTCGCCGCCGCCGGTATGCTCCGCCAGCCGCTCGAGCAGCGAGCCGAGCAGCACCAGCAGCGCCGTGGCGTCGCCCTTGAGCCAGGCCGGCATGCCGATCGGCACGACGCTCCGACCCTCGCCGGCGTGGCGCTCGTTGAGGGCGTCCCAGAGGTCGTTGGACCACAGCGGCACCAGCCGCTCGCCCTGGCGCTGCATGTCCTCGATCAGGGCTCCCATGCGTTCGATGTCGCGACCCAGCGCCAGGCTCTCCTCCTCGACCACCGTCTCCAGCCGCTGGCGTAGCTCGCTCGACTCGCCTTCGGGGCGCAGGCTGGACAAGGCGTCGGCGGCGCTGGTCAGGCTGGCGCTGTGGCGGCGCAGCAGCGGCAGGGTGTCGACCAGTTCGCCCCGGGCGCCCATCTCGCTGGTCCAGGCGGCGGTGGTATCGGTGAGCGTCAGCAGGGTCTCGCCGTTGCTGCCGGGGACCCGGCGCAGGATGGCGCACAGCCAGCGCACGTCGCAAGGCACCAGGATCTCGCGCGGGGTGCCGTCGTCGGGCAACTGGCCCAGGGCCTCCTGCAGGCTGGCCACCGGGAGCAGGGCATCGAGGCGCTTGCCGAGGCCGAGCCCGGGGTGGCCCTCGAAGAGGCTCTCGGCGGCCTGGTTGAAGAGCAGCAGGCGACGGTGGTGGTCGCAGAGCAGCAGCGGCGTGTCCAGTACCTGCAGCAGGGTCTCGAGTTCCTGGCGGATACGGGCCGCACTGCGCGCGCCCTCGGCATGGGCCGTGGCCAGGCGATTGCGGTCCGCCCGCCAGGCGTCGCGGATCCGTACCAGGTCGGGGCCCAGGCCGCGCAGCCAGCCCTCCGGCGGGTAGTCCTCCCGGGCGTCGGGGTTGGCCACCAGCCGCGCCAGCTGGACCTGCAGGTGGCGCAGCGGGGTGAACAGCTGGCGTTCGAGCAGCAGGCCGACCAGGAAGATGGTGCCGCCGCCCGAGAAGCAGCCCAGCCAGAGGACCCAGCGGGCCAGCCCCTGGGGGTGGAACAGGCTGTCGAGCCAGAGGGCGAACACCGCCCCGCCGAACAGGCTGATGCCGCTGAGCAACAGCCACAGTCCCACCAGCCGCTGGCGCCTGGGCAGGCCGGAGAGACGACGCCCCATCAGCGAGCCTCGTCGAGCAACGTCTTGACCTTCTCCACCAGGGCCTGGGTGGAGAAGGGCTTGGTGATGTAGTCGTCGGCCCCCAGCGCCATGCCCTTCTCGCGTTCGACCTCGCGGCCGTGGGCGGTGAGCATGATGATCGGCAGGCGGGCATGGGCCGGGTCGGCGCGCAGCCGCTCGAGCACGTCGAAGCCACTGATGCCCGGCAGGCTGATATCCAGCAGCATCAGGTCGGGGGCCCCCTCGGCGACCCTGGCCAGCGCCCCCTCGCCGTCCTCGGCGGTGACCACCTCGAAGCCGGCCTGCTGCATCAGGAACTCCAGCGACAGGACGATATTGGGCTCATCGTCCACCACCAGGACCTTGGCCATGGGCGCTCTCCTCATCAGCGTGCGTCTATCATGCGTTGTTACCGATCAGTCTAGTGGGCGGCCAGGGCGCGGCAAAGACGACCTTGGCAGGAGGTGCCGGCCGGGGCGGCCGCCAGGAGGCGGGACGACGGCGTTCGGGGCGGGGGAATCAGCGACCGTTGTCGCCGCTCCCGGTGTCGTGGACCTTCGGCCCCAGCGGACCGAGCCACAGCCAGATCTGCACCACCACCAGCACCGGCAGCAGCCAGATCGGTGCCCCCACGGTCGAGACCAGCACGTAGTGGATGAAGAAGGCCGTGATGCCGGCGATCAGCCCGACCAGCGGGAACAGCAGGGGGCGCTTGCGGCCGGGCAGCCGCGAGAGGCGAAACAGCGCGCCGATGAAGGCGCCGAAGGCGGCCGCCATGGCCAGGGGGATCAGCAGTTGTTGCATGTCGAGTCTCGTGCCGTGGGCAGGAAGAGGCGGTGTCGCCAGCGTAGCGTTTCCGCGACGCGGCTGCCCCTTCGACTTTTGATGTAATCCGCTTTCACAAGGATGGACTTATTCATTCGGGGTCACCATTCTGCTGCCTGGACGCGTCTCGCCAAACATGCAGGCCGGACAGAACAAGGACACATCCTTACCAAGGAGCTTCCCCGATGAGTGCAATCGTTCTACTGATCCTGGGTCTTGCCGCGATGGCGGCCGGGTACCTGCTGTACTCGAAGTTCATCGCCGAGAAGATCTATCGCCTCGATCCCGACTTCAAGACGCCCGCCCACGAGTTCGAGGACGGCGTCGACTTCGTGCCCACCAACCGCTTCGTGCTCTGGGGCCACCACTTCACCTCCGTGGCCGGGGCCGCGCCCATCGTGGGGCCGGCCATCGCGGTGATCTGGGGCTGGCTGCCGGCCTTCCTGTGGGTGGTGTTCGGCACCATCTTCTTCGCCGGGGTGCACGACGCCGGCGCCATCTGGGCCAGCGTGCGCAACAGGGCCAAGTCCGTGGGGGCCCTGACCGGCGACGTGGTCGGCAAGCGCGCCCGCAGCATCTTCATGATCGTCATCTTCCTGGTGCTGCTGATGGTCAATGCGGTGTTCGCGGTGGTCATCGCCGGCCTGATGATGAACTTCTCCAGCGCCGTGGTCCCGGTGTGGGGCGCCATCCTGGTGGCCCTGGTCATCGGCCAGCTGATCTACCGTCGCCTGCTGAGCCTGCCGATGGTGTCGATCATCGGCGTCGTGGCGCTCTACGCGCTGATCGGCATCGGGCCGTCCGTGCCGCTGCAGATGCCCGCCGAGGTGGCCGGGCTGTCGGGCAACGCAGTGTGGATCCTGATCCTGTTCGGCTACGCCGCCATCGCCTCGCTGCTGCCGGTGTGGGTGCTGCTGCAGCCGCGCGACTACATCAATGGCCTGCAGCTGTTCATCGGCCTGATCGTGCTCTACGGCGCCATCGTGCTGATGAATCCGACCCTGGTGGCCCCGGCCTTCAACACCAACGTGCCGGCGGGCACGCCGTCGCTGCTGCCGCTGCTGTTCGTGACCATCGCCTGCGGCGCCATCTCCGGCTTCCATGGCCTGGTCTCGTCGGGCACCACCTCCAAGCAGCTCAGCAAGGAGACCGACGCCCGCTTCGTCGGCTACTTCGGTGCCGTGGGCGAGGGCATGCTGGCACTGGCCGCGATCCTCGCCGCCACCGCCGGCTTCGCCACCTTCGCCGACTGGCAGGCGATGTACACCGCCTTCGGCCAGGGCGGCGTCAACGCCTTCGTCGAGGGCGGCGCCTTCATCATCCACAACGGCCTCGGCCTGCCGGAAGCGACCGCCGCGACCCTGCTCACCGTGATGGCGGCGCTGTTCGCCGGCACCACCATGGACACCGGCCTGCGCCTGCAGCGCTACATCTTCCAGGAGTGGGGCGAGATCTATGACCAGGCCTGGATGAAGAAGCCGGCCATCGCCACCCTGCTGGCGGTGGGCAGCTGCCTGCTGCTGGCCTTCGGTGCCGGTGGCGCCGACGGCTCCGGCGGCCTGATCATCTGGCCGCTGTTCGGGACCACCAACCAGCTGTTGGCCGGCCTGACCCTGCTGGTGATCACGGTGATGCTGGTGCGCCTGCGGCGCCCGATGATCTACACCCTGGTGCCGCTCTGCTTCCTGCTGGTGATGACCATCGCCGCGCTGCTGATCCAGCTGCGCAGCTTCTTCGAGCAGGGCAACACTTTCCTGCTGGTGCTGGACATCGTGGTACTGATCGCGGCGATCATGGTGGCCATGGAGTGCGCCTCGGCGCTCAAGCGCTCTCACGCCGAGGTGGCGACCGAGCAGAGGTGAGGCAAGGAGGGTGAGATGAACGACGATCATGGCCAGGGGCATGATCCTCGTCGCGAACGGATTCGGGCCTGGCTGAGCCAGGCCCGCTTCTTCGCGGAGGAGGTCTACTCCGCCCGCTACCGCGGCGCCATCGCCCGGGCCCGGCGAGACGAGGACGACCTGTTCATGCTGCTGGTGTTCTCCGAGATGATGGGCGTGCCCAACCCGGCCGCCTACTACACCCTGGAGCTCCAGCCGCTGTTGCTGGAGCGCTTCCACGACTGGCATCGGCGCATGGGCATGGAGCACTCGCCGCTGGATCACTTTCGTTGCTGTTGAGAGCCACCATGAAAGAACTGCTGGATAAGCGCCTGCTGTGGGTGGGCGGCAAGGGCGGGGTGGGCAAGACCACCGTGGCCGCGGCCCTGGCGGTACTCGCCGCCCGGCGCGGCAAGCGCGTGCTGGTGGTCTCCACCGACCCGGCCCACAGCCTGGGCGATGTCTTCGACCGCGAGCTCGGCGACACGCCGCGACGCCTGTTGCCGGGCCTCGACGCCATGGAGATCGACCCCGACGCCGAGGTCGACGCCCACCTGGCGCGGGTCACCGAGCAGATGCGCCGCTACGCGGCCCCGGAGATGATGGCCGAGCTCGAGCGCCAGATGCGGCTGACCCGGCAGTCGCCGGGCACCCAGGAGGCGGCGCTGCTCGAGCGGCTCTCAAGGCTGGTCACCGCCGCCGACGTCGACCACGACCTGATCATCTTCGACACCGCCCCCACCGGCCATACCCTACGCCTGCTGACCCTGCCCGAGGCGATGGCGGCCTGGACCGACGGCCTGCTCGCCCACAACCGCAAGTCGGAGGAGCTGGGCCGCGTGCTCTCGCACCTGACGCCGAAGCGCGGTCGCGACGTGGCGACCCCCTTCGACGACCCCGAACAGGACCCGCTGGCCGATCTCGACGAGCGCACCCGCGACGTGGCGCGCACCCTGATCGAGCGGCGGCGGCTCTTCCATCGCGCCCGGCGGTGCATCGAGGACGCCGAGGAGACGAGCTTCCTGTTCGTGCTGACGCCGGAACGGCTGCCGATCCTCGAGACGGCGCGCGCGGTCGAGGCGCTGGAGGCGGTGCATGTCCCGGTGGCCGGTACCCTGGTCAATCGGGTCATTCCCGAGGACGCCGACGGCGATTTCCTGCGCGCCCGCCGCGCGCAGGAGGCGACCTATCTCGCGCGCATCGACGCCGAGCTCGGCCACCTGCCGCGGCCGCGCCTGCCCTGGCTGCCCACCGATGTCCAGGGGATCGAGATCCTCGAGGGGCTGGCGGATCGCCTGGCGGCCGAGGGGTTCTAGCCGGCCGGGAAAGCAGGGCAGGAATGGGGGCGCATCATTGCCATATGACAGCAATGTCGTGCTGCCGGGCGGCCTACACCGCCCGGGGACGGCTCGGCTACACTGTCGCCTTTTCGATCCATCTGCCGTCCAGGGGGGCACACCATGTCCGATAGCGTGCAATTGGTCCAGCGGTACTACGAGGCCTTCAATCGGGGCGACTGGGACGCCATGCTCGACTGCCTCGACGAGGAGGTCGCGCACGACCTGAACCAGGGGGCGCGGGAAACCGGCCGCGAGGCGTTCCGCGCCTTCCTCACGCGCATGGACCGCAGCTACGTCGAGCGCCTGGAGGACGTGGTCGTCATGGCCGCCGCCGATGGCCGGCGCCTCGCCACCGAGTACGTGGTGCACGGCGAATACCGCACTACCGACGAGGGGCTGCCGCCGGCCACTGGCCAGCGCTATGTGCTGCCCGGCGGTGCCTTCTTCGAGGTGCGCGACGGCCGCATCACCCGGGTGACCAACTACTACAACCTGCAGGAGTGGCTGCGTCAGGTGGGCGCCGAGGCGTGATACCGGCGTGGCGTTCGAAGCTGAGGGAGAGGCAGTGATGCGTGTGGCGGTGGCCAAGTACCCGATCGGGATGCCGCGGGACTTCGATGAGTTCGCCCGGCGCCAGGCCGACTGGCTGGCCGAGGCCAAGGCACGGGGCGCACGGATCGCCGTGCTGCCGGAGTACCTGAGCCTGGAGCTGGCGGCGGGCTTCGCCCCGGCGGTGCGCGATGACCTGGCGGCGTCGCTGGCGGCGCTGCAGCCGCTGCGCAAGGCGTGGTGCGCGCTCTATCGGCGGCTGGCCCGGGAGCTCGATCTCTACATCGTGCCCGGTAGCTTCCTGCTGGCCACCGGCAGCGGCCGTTATCGCAACCGCGCCGACTGGTTCGCCCCCGATGGCTTTCACGGCTGGCAGGACAAGCTGCAGCTGACCGGCTACGAGAAGGCGAGCGGGGTGGTCGAGCCCGGCGACGCCCTGTACTGGTTCGACTGCGACGGGCACCGGGTGGGCATCGCGGTCTGCTACGACGTCGAGTTCCCGCTGCCGGTGCGGGCCCAGTACGAGGCGGGCGTGCGCCTGCTGCTGGTGCCCAGCTGCACCGACACCGCGGCCGGCGCGACCCGGGTCAGGGTCGGCTGCCTGGCGCGGGCGCTCGAGAACCGCTTCTTCGTGGCCCAGGCGGTGACCGCCGGCGAGGCGCCCTGGAGCCCGGCGCTGGACGTCAACACCGGCGAGGCCACCCTCTATGCGCCCATGGATCACGGCTTTCCCGCCGACGGCCTGCTGGCCGTCACCGAGGCCGGCCAGCGATGGGCCTGCAGCGATGTCGATATCGACGCGCTGGAGTGCAGCCGCGAACACGCCCAGGTCGCCAACGACCGGGACTGGCCCGCCCAGCTGGCGTCGCCGTTGCGGATGCTGGCAGCGGACGGGGCGATGGCGGACGGGGCGATGGCGGACACGGCCGAGGCGTGAGGCCGGCGATGTCGCCGGCGATGCCGCCGGCGCCATCTGTCAATCGCCGCGGTTCAATCGCCGCGGTTCAATCGCCGCGGTCGAGCAGTTGCCGGCGCAGGGCCTGTTCCCCGCGGCCCAGCCACTCGTGCAACGCCCGGCTGCTCCGGTGCAGGTGATAGCTGCGGGGCAGCCAGCCGGCCAGGCCGGGCGGCGGGGCGCTGGCGAAGTCGGTGGGGGCGGGGATCACCGTGAGCCCGGCGCGCTCGAACTCCGCCATGGCCCGGGGCAGGTGCCAGGCCTGGGAGACCAGGGCGATGCTCTCGACCTCCGCGATGCGCAGCATCTCGGCGCTGTAGCGGGCGTTCTCGGCGGTGTTGCGACTCTGCCCCTCCATCCACGCCACCGGCACCTCGAATACCTCACGCAGCGCCGCGGCCATCAGGCTCGCCTCGGCGCTGTGCTCGTCGTGGACCCGGCCGCCGCTGACCAGGATCGGCAACCCGCTCTGGCGGTGCAGGTGGGCGCCGTAGGCGAGCCGACGCCAGCTGGCGTTGGCGGGGGCGTCGCCCCAGCCGAACTCCGGGGCGAGGTAGTCGCGGCCGCCGCCGAGGATCACGATCGCCTCGGCCGCCTCCCACTGACCCGGGCCCGAGAGCGGTGGCGGCTCCAGGCCCTGGCGCAGGGCGTGGCTCGCCACCGGGGTGGCGAGCACCAGCAGCCCGCCCAGGCCGAGCACCACCAGCAGCCCGCCGACCAGCCGCATCCGCGACCAGAGCAGGCCCCCGAGCAGCGTCACCAGCACGTTGGCGAGCGGCGGCAACAGCAGGTACTTGAGCATCTCCATGTCGGTCTCCCTCCCTGTCAGTTCGCCCGGGATGGGGCGGTGCCGTCGAGCAGGTCGAGGCGGCGGGTCGGCCAGTGCACCACGGCCGTGCGGCGGATCATGCGCTCGGCCAGCGCCGGGTGCTCGCGGCGGATCACCCGGCTGGCGAAGTCCGCGAGGAAGCGCGATTTCAGCTCGGCCCGGGCGCGGTCGACGCCGACATCGCGGTAGGGCGTCGAGGCCAGCAGCATGAAGCCGTCGTCGGGGATGCGGCCGGCACGCATGTTGGCGTCGATGATGGCGGCCGCGGTACCGATCGGCTCCGAGAGGTCCGGGCTGTAGGGGCCGACGATCAGCGCCGTGTTGGGCAGGTGCAGGAAGTCGAAGCCGCGGCCGATGCAGATCACCCATTCGCGATGCTCGATGTCGAGGTCCCGGGCGACGCCGCGCAGCGAGGCCACGTGGGTCAGGTTGCCCGCGAGCAGCGGCAGCAGGTCGCGGCGGATGTCGCCGGGCATGTCGGGGCAGAGCCGGGCGACGCGCCGGTCGAGGTCGGGGGCGTCGCCCGGGGCCAGTTCACCGATGTCGAGGGTGGCGTCGGCGTCGCCATGCACGATCAGGGCGTCGCCGTCGGTCTCGAAGCCGCACACCAGCGGATAGACGGTCTGGCGGTCGTGACCGAACAGCCACTGCGCCTGGGTGCGGATCTCGCGGGCATGGGCCAGGGCCGCCGTGGCGTCGCAGTCGAAGCCGGCGCAGCCCCGCGCGCGTTCGCCGCGGGAGAAGTGATAGGTGATGATCATCAGGGCGCCGTGACCGGCACGGATGGCCTCGCCCACGGTGTCGACGAGCATCTCGCCGAGGTAGGGCCAGCCCAGGTCGAAGATGCCGCCCAGGTTGCGGAACGGGGTGATGATGCCCAGCGGGGTGCGGGTGGCGTGGGGCAGGTGGATGCGCCCGTCCATGCACTTCATCACCAGGATGCGGGTGGGGTGGGCGGCCAGGTAGCGCTCCCTGGCCAGCGCGGCCGAGGGGCTGCAGAAGGTCTCGGCGTGTTCCCGCGCGAGCGCCAGCAGCGCCTCGATGCGCTGCTCGATGGGACGGTCGTGAATTCGCATGGGACGACTCGCTGGTGGCGGTGAGTTGTTGTTGTCGCCCTTATCGTCCGTCAGCGGTGCCGCCGCTGCCAAGTCGCTGTTGGTCGCAACCCCACCCGCGTCAGGCGATATCGACCTTGTCCTTGAACTCGCAGAGGTCCTCGATCACGCAGCTGCCGCAGCGCGGCCGGCGGGCCACGCAGGTGTAGCGGCCGTGCAGGATCAGCCAGTGGTGGGCGTCCTTGAGGAACGCCTTCGGCACGTGGCGCAGCAGCTTCTGCTCCACCTCCACCACGTTCTTGCCCTTGGCCAGGCCGGTGCGGTTCGCCACCCGGAAGATATGGGTGTCCACGGCGATGGTCGGCTCGCCGAAGGCGGTGTTGAGGATGACGTTGGCGGTCTTGCGGCCCACGCCCGGCAGCGCCTCCAGGGCGGCACGGGTGCGCGGCACCTCGCCACCGTGCTGCTCGACGAGGATCCGGCAGGTCTTCATCAGGTTCTCGGCCTTGGTGTTGTAGAGCCCGATGGTCCGGATGTGCTCCTTGAGGCCGTCGAGGCCGAGCTCGAGGATCGCCTGGGGCGTATTGGCCACCGGGTAGAGCCGCGCGGTGGCCTTGTTGACCCCCACGTCGGTGGCCTGGGCGGAGAGCAGCACCGCGGCGAGCAGCTCGAAGGGGGTGGTCCAGTCGAGCTCGGTGGTGGGCTCGGGGTTGTGCTCGCGCAACCGCGCGAAGATCTCGAAGCGTTTCTGGGCGTTCATCTCGGGGCCGGGTCCGTGGAGGTCAGCGTGATGGGGTGATGTCGAGGGCGGTGCGGGCGTCGTCGAGCAGCCTGGTCGCCTGCGCCACCTGATCCCGGGCCGTCGCGATCGCCTCGGCAACGCCCTGGCGCTCGGCATGGGCCAGCTGCTGGCGTGCCCGGCGCAGGGCCTGTTCGGCGGCCTTGACGGCCATCTGTCGTTGACGCTGCTCGAGCCGGTCGTCCGAGGCGCCGCGGCTGGCGCGTGAGGTCTGGCGGATCAGGCGCCGCTGGCGTTCCAGGCGCTTGTCCCGTGCCTGGCGTTCCAGGCGACGGTTGCGTGCCTCGAAGCGCTGGCGTCCCCGCTCGGCGCGTGCGGCCAGGTAGTCGCGCCGCTGGGCCTCGGTGTCGGCTGCCACCCAGTCGGGGTGGGGCAGCAGGTCGATGCAGTCGACCGGGCAGGGGGCCACGCAGAGCTCGCAGCCGGTGCACTCGGTGGCGATGACCGTATGCATCCGCTTGGCGGCGCCGAGGATCGCATCGACCGGGCAGGCCTGGATGCACTTGGTGCAGCCGATGCACTCGGCCTCGCGGATCCATGCCACCAGGGGGAGCTGGGCGGGCCGTTCGAGGGGGGCGGGCTCCCGCCCGGTCACTTCGGCCAGCCGCCTGACGGTGGCGTCACCGCCGGGCGGGCAACGGTTGATCGGTTCGCCCGCGGCGATGGCCTCGGCATAGGGGCGACAGCCGGGATGGCCGCACTTGCCGCACTGGGTCTGCGGCAGTTCGGCGTCGATGGCATCGATCAAGGCGGGAAGGCCCGTCACATTCGCTCCTCGGTGGGATCGTCGGCAGCGGTGCTAACAGGCCGATATTGTACGCCCTTTGCGACTACCGAGGTACCTCAGCCCTGGGCCGAATCCGCGATGGCCCGGCGATGGAGCTCGACCCGGTTGCGCCCGCTCTCCTTGGCTCGGTAGAGGGCCTGGTCGGCGGCACGCATCAGGGCGGCGGGGTCGCAGGAGTGGGAAGTGCCCCGTGCCGCCGCGCCGATGCTCACGGTGACGACGCTGTCGCTGGGCGACGTGGCATGGGGCAGGGCGAGGTCCGCGACGGCAAGCCGTAGCGCCTCGGCATGCCGGTGGGCCTCGTCGAGGGGGGTGTCCGGCAGCACCACGCTGAACTCCTCGCCCCCGGTGCGTGCGACCAGGAACCCCTGCTTGCCCAGGCACTGCTCCATGCGATCGGCAAGGGCCACCAGGCAGGCATCGCCGGCCTGGTGGCCGTAGTGATCGTTGTAGGGCTTGAAGTGGTCGATGTCGACCATCAGCACCGCGACATCGGCCCCCGCTTCCAGGCTCTCGTCGAGCGACTGTCGCAGGCGCTCATCGAAGAGGCGGCGGTTGGCCAGCCCGGTCAGCGGGTCATGCTGCGACAGGTCGAGCAGGTCGGCCTCCTGCTGTTGCTGGTGTTCGAGCAGGTGCTGGAACTCCCGGGCCAGGGTGCCGATCTCGTCGCGGCGCTTCAGCAGCGCTTCGGGGGTCGAGGCGGCCATCCGCTCCCGGTGCAGGTGCTGGGTGAAGCGGGAGAACTCGCGCAGGGGCCGGAGCACCATGCGCTCGAGCAGCAACAGCACCACGATCAGCGTCACGAGCAGCACGCCGCCGGTCCAGTAGAGCGCGAAGCGAAAGGTCTCCAGGCTGCTCTGGTAACGCTGCCGGGGCAGGTCGGCGGCGATGCGTACCCAGTGGGTGGCGGGCAGGGCGGCGACGTGTCGGCTTGCCAGCATGCGTGTCGGGGAGAGCCGTTCCAGGCTCTGTTCGGGGGGCGCGCCATCGACGGCGAGGGTCTCGAGGGTCATGTCGATGCCGGTGGTCTCGCGCAGTTGCTCGACCCACATGGGCGTGATCGGCCGCACCATGGCCAGCCAGCCTGCCGGGGGCGCTTCTTCCTGGTTCATGTAGATGGGCGACAGCCCGACCAGGGCCAGTTCGGGCGCCGCCAGCAGCCGGGTGTGGGTATCCTCCGCCAGCCCCGCCTCGATCGTGCCCAGCAACAGCTCGACGGTGTCGCGGGCCCAGTCGCAGGGGGGCATGAGCCCCGCGCAGGAGGTGAAGTCACCGTCGTCGTCGAAGCCAGCGATCCAGTAGGGCCGGTGCTCGGCGGAAACGAACATCATCAGGCTCAGGTCGAGGGTCTCGAGGGTGCTGTCGTAGAGGTTGGAGGCGACGTATTCCGGCCGCTCGTCCCGCACGAACCGATAGGTGTCATCCCACCAGGCCCAATCCTCGACCAGGCGCCCCATATGCCTCAGCTCGGCACCGATGGCCCGTTCGGCCCGGTCGAGCTCGGTGCTGGCGTACTGGCTCTCGTCCTCCAGCAGGACCGGCATGATCTGGTAGCGGGCGATCAGCACCAGGGCCAGCATGGCCAGGCAGAGCACGCCTCCCAGGGCCAGGAAGAAGCGGTGACTCAGGGAGGAGAGGAAAGGCTTCATTAGCAAGCTGCCATAAAAGATGCATGAGGTATGCAGGATTTATCGGCAGCCAACCCCTCGCCTTGAGCGGAAAGGCGCATGGCATGCCGGCGCCCCGGCATGCCTGGGAGTGGCTCAGCGGACACGCTGCCCGGGTTCGGCGCCGGAGTCCGGCGAGAGCAGGTAGATGCCCTCGTCGCTGCCGGCGGCCAGCACCATGCCTTCCGACACGCCGAAGCGCATCTTGCGCGGTGCCAGGTTGGCGACCATCACCGTCAGCCGGCCCTCCAGGGCCTCCGGGGCATAGGCGGCGCGGATGCCGGCGAACACGGTGCGGGTCTCGCCGCCCAGGTCGAGGGTCAGCTGGAGCAGCTTGTCGGCGCCCTCGACATAGTCGGCCTTGGCGATCCGCGCGATGCGCAGGTCGACCCTGGCAAAGTCGTCGAAGGCGATCTCGGCGGCGATGGGCTCCTCGGCCAGCGGCCCCCTGGGAGCGTCCTTGAGCTTCTGTTCTTCCACCAGGTCCTCCTTCGATGCCGCCATCATGGCATCGATCTTGTCCCGCTCGATGCGGGTCATCAGCGGCTTGAACTTGTCGATCTCGTGATCCACCAGCAGGTCGTGGCGGCTGTGCCAGGCGAGGGTCTCCAGCTTCAGGAACTCGCGGGCCCCCTCGGCCATGGTCGGCACCACCGGCGCCAGGTAGACCATCAACTGGCGGAACAGGTTGATGCCCACCGAGCAGATCTCCAGCACCTCCTGCTCGCGGCCGGCCTGCTTGGCCAGCACCCAGGGCTCCTGCTCGGCGATATAGGTGTTGGCCTCGTCGGCCAGCTCCATCACCTTGCGCATGGCGCGGCCGAACTCGCGGGCCTCGAAGTCCTCGGCGATGCCGTCGCCGGCGGCGATGAAGCGTGCCACGAGGTCGGGCTCGGCACAGTGCGCCGAGAGCCTCCCGTCGGCCAGCTTCTTGACGAAGCCGGCGCAGCGGCTGGCGATGTTGACCACCTTGCCCACCAGGTCCGAGTTCACCCGCGCCGCGAAATCCTCGAGGTTGAGGTCCAGGTCGTCGACCCGCGAGGTGAGCTTGGCGGCGAAGTAGTAGCGCAGGTACTCCGGGTTGAGGTGCTCGGCGTAGGTGGCGGCCTTGATGAAGGTGCCGCGGGACTTCGACATCTTGGCGCCGTTCACGGTGACGAAGCCGTGGCAGTTGACCGCCGTGGGGGTGCGCAGCTTGGCGCCGTGGAGCATGGCCGGCCAGAACAGCGCGTGGAAGTAGACGATGTCCTTGCCGATGAAGTGGTAGACCTCGGCGTCGGAATCCTTCTGCCAGTAGGCGTCGAAATCGATGCCCTCGCGGTCGCAGAGGTTCTTGAAGCTGGCGAGATAGCCGATGGGCGCGTCGAGCCACACGTAGAAGTACTTGCCCGGGGCGTCGGGGATCTCGAAGCCGAAGTAGGGCGCATCGCGGGAGATGTCCCACTCGTTGAAGCCGGACTCGAACCACTCCATCAGCTTGTTGCGGATCTGCGGCTGGACGTGGCCCTCGTCGATCCAGCCCTGCAGGAAACGGGCGAAGTCGGGCAGCTTGAAGAAGTAGTGGGTGGAGCTGCGTACCTCGGGGGTGGCGCCGGAGATCGCCGACACCGGGTCGATCAGCTCGGCCGGGGTGTAGGTGGCGCCGCACGCCTCGCAGTTGTCGCCGTACTGGTCGTCGGCCCCGCACTTGGGGCAGGTGCCCTTGATGAAGCGATCGGCCAGGAACAGCCCCTTCACCGGGTCGTACATCTGCTCGATGTCGCGGGTGGCGATATGGCCGGCGTCGCGCAGCCGGGTGTAGATCAGCTCGCTGAAGTAGCGGTTTTCCTCGGAATGGGTCGAGTGATAGTTGTCGAAGGCCACGCCGAAGGTCGCGAAGTCCTGCTGGTGCTCGCGGGAGACCCGCTCGATCAGCGCCTCGGAGCTGAGGCCCTCCTGCTCGGCGCGCAGCATGATGGCGGTGCCGTGGGCGTCGTCGGCGCACACGTAGTGGCACTCGTGCCCGCGGCTCTTCTGGAAGCGCACCCAGATGTCGGTCTGGATGTACTCCAGCAGGTGGCCCAGGTGGATCGAGCCGTTGGCGTAGGGCAGGGCGCTGGTGACCAGGATCTTGCGCGGATGGCGTGCGGTGTTCGACATGTCGGCTCTGGAATTCCCAAGAAAATCAGACCCTCGATTGTAGCCATCTTCGACGTCCACTGCACCCGCCGCGCCCATCTGTAGCACTGCCCTGGTGACTCGGTTAGACTAGACGCGCGCAAGGCAGGCACGTCAAAGGAATTGACGGCCGTAGCCGCCGCTCAGAGCGCTTCGCACGTCACACTCCCATGGAGCTGCGAAATAACGACTGATCATTCATGGAGGAACCACCATGCGACTTCACCATACCCTGCCGCTGCTGCTGGCCACCGCTATGCTGGCCGGCTGTGCAAGCAGCGCCCTCTCGCCGCGCTACACCAGCGAGAACCCCGACATCATGCGCATCGGCGACGATCGTCCCGCCGACCCCGAGAAGACCACCGAGGACCTCGGCTCCTACTGCGTCGAGGTCACCGAGACCTGGAACGCCCACGGCACCACCCCGGACGGCCAGAGCCTCTGGGCCAAGGACACCGCCCGCGCCGTCGTTCCCTGCGACTGACCCACTTCAATCGCAGCACCCCCCCGGCCCATGCCCCGCATGGGCCGGAACCCCGCTTTTCATAACGCCGAGGCCGCCGACTGCCTCCGGGATCTGCCCCCAGAACGCCGAGGCTGCCGATTGCCTCCGGGGTCTGCCCCCAGAACGCCGAGGCTGCCGATTGCCTCCGGGGTCTGACCCCCGGGAGGTCGAGGTCGCCGTGGCGAGCCCATGCCACCGACCCCTGTCGAGCACGGGGTCAGACCCCAAAGAAGCCACCTCGACGCCTTCATCTTCGAATACGCCGCCATCGTCGCGACAGTCGAGAATTGATCACCGCCATCAGCGACGCCTCCGGGGTCTGACCCCCGGGAGGTCGAGGTCACGGCGGCGAGCCCATGCCGCCGACCCCCATCGAGCACGGGGTCAGACCCCAAAGCGGGTATTGCCGCCATCAGCGACGCCTCCGGGGCCTGACCCCCAGGAGGTCGAGGTCGCTACAGCGAGCCCATGCCGTGCCGCCGACGCCTGTCGGGCACGGGGTCAGACCCCAAA
>NZ_PNRE01000060.1 GCF_002879645.1 Halomonas heilongjiangensis
CGAGGACCCGGCCGTGCAGCGCGTCCAGCGCCACCGGCTCGGCCGGCAGCGGCCCGGCGACCAGTTCGGCCAGCGCCGCGCCGGCCTCCTCCACCGAGAGCATCCGTTCGCCGAGATCGAAGCAGGAGAGCGTCATCTCGCCGTCTCCGCCGCGGTCGCGCGCGGGAAGCGCTCCCCCGGCCAGCGCGACGGCCAGGCGGCGATCCAGGCGGTGAGGGCCTCGAGGTCGTTGAGGTCAAGCGACTCGACGCCCTCGGGCAGCACCAGCGGCGCGTCGCTCGCCACCGCCTTGACCCAGGGATCCTCGGCCACCCGCAGCGACTTGCCGACCTCGGGACGATAGAGCTCCAGCTTGGGCAACGGCCAGGCCTTGAAGCCCTCCACCAGCACCAGGTCCGGCGCCTGGAGTCGCACCATCTCGACCAGCTGCCCCAGGTCGGGCTCGTCGCGGCCCGGGGTCTCCATCATCAACGCCAGCCGCGCCCGGGAGGCCACCAGCATCGGCGCCGCCCCCGCCTGGCGCAGGCGGTAGCTGTCCTTGCCGGGCTGGTCGACGTCGAAGCCATGGTGGGCGTGCTTGATCACCGCGACGCGCAACCCGCGCTCGCCGAGCCGTGGCAGCAGCCGCTCGAGCAGGGTCGTCTTGCCGGTACCGCTCCAGGCGGCGATGCCCAGCAGCGGCAGGCGCTCGTCGAGGTCCAGCCTCTGGTGACGGGTCTGGCTCATGAGGTCGGGGACTCCTTGTGCGCCCGGTGCGACACGACCTGCTCCAGGCGTCGCTTCTCGTCGTCGGTATTGAGGTTGGCGAAGGCCTCGGGGCAGTCGGAGAAGTCCACCTCGCACCAGCCATGGCGGGCGTACCAGCGGTCGATCTTGCGCTCGCCGGCGGCCAGGGCGGCGGCCAGGTCGTCGGCCAGGGCGGTGCGCAGCAAGGCCACCACCGGATGCAGCCGCTCGCCGTCGTGGGCCACGGCGATATCGGCGCCACCGATGCCCGCCACCAGCCGCGCGACCAGGTCATCGGGCAGCGCCGGGCTGTCGCAGGGCGCCACCACCAGCCAGGGCGTGGTAGCGGCACGCAGGCCACTGTAGATGCCCATCAGCGGCCCCTGGAAACCGTCCTCGGCGTCGATGACCACCCGATCGGCCAGCGCCCGGTAGGCATCGAGATGGCGGTTGGCGTTGATCATTACCTCGGCCACCCGCCCCTCCAGGCGCTCGATGACATGGGCGACCAGCGGGCGCCCGGCGAAGGGTTCGAGGCCCTTGTCGCGCCCGCCCATGCGGCGCCCCTGGCCGCCGGCCAGGATCATGCCGCTGAGTTCGCCTTGCGTGATCATGGGCTCTCCTGCTCTCCCGGGTTCGTCATGCCCTTCATGATGCCTGAGCCGGGCGGGTGGTGCCATGTCGCCGGGCGCCGCTTCTGATGCCGATCAAGACGTCGGCTTATCGCCGGCCGGCCGAGCGGGTATCATGGTGTCAAGGATCTTCAACGATCATAGCTTCCCAGACGACAGGACAGCCGATGCAAGGATTCGATGTGGGGGCTCGCCTGCGCCAGCTGCGCAACGCCCGCGGCCTCTCCCAGCGCGAACTGGCCAAGCGGGCCGGCGTCACCAACAGCACCATCTCGCTGGTCGAGCAGAACAGCGTCAGCCCCTCGGTGAGCTCGCTGAAGAAGATCCTCGATGCCCTGCCGGTATCGATCAGCGCCTTCTTCGCCGGCGACGAGCTGAGCCAGCCCCGCCCCTTCTATCCGGCCGACGAGCTCACCGAGATCGGCGACGGCCATCTCTCCTGGCGGCTGGTGGCGGCCAGGCGCCCCGATCGCAGCATGTCGATCATCCATGAGCGCTACCCCCCCGGTGCCGACACCGGCGAGGAGATGCTCGAGCACGAGGGCGAGGAAGGCGGGGTGGTGATCTCGGGGACCGTCGAGATCACCGTGAACGGCGAAGCCGCGGTGCTCGGCGCGGGCGATGCCTACTACTTCGACTCCCGCCTGCCCCACCGCTTCCGCAACGTGGGCGAGACGGAGTGCGTGATCGTCAGCGCCAACACCCCGCCGACCTTCTCGGACGGCGGGCAGGAGCTGCATCACGCCTGAGGGTCATTCGTCCTCGTCGGCGCCGGGCAGGATCCAGTTGAGCACGATCCCCACCAGGGCGGCGAGGCTGACCCCCTGCAGGGTGAACTGGCCGCCGCCGAACTGCATGCCGCCGATGCCGAACACCAGGATCAGCGAGACCACCACCAGGTTGCGCGGCGCGGTCAGCGAGTGGCCGGCGCGCACCAGGGTGTTCATGCCGACCACGGCGATGGAGCCGAACAGCAGCGTCATGATGCCCCCCATCACCGGGCCGGGGATGGTCTGCAGCAGCGCGCCGAGCTTGGCGACGAAGGCCAGGCCGATGGCGATGCAGGCCGCCACCACCATGATCTTCGGGTTGAAGGCGCGGGTCAGGGTCACCGCCCCGGTGACCTCGGAGTAGGTGGTGTTGGGCGGGCCGCCGAACAGCGCCGCGGCGGAGGTGGCCAGGCCGTCGCCCAGCAGGGTGCGGTGCAGGCCGGGCGTCTCCAGGTAGTTGCGACGGGTCACCGAGCCGATGGCGACCATGTCGCCGATATGCTCCACCGCCGGGGCGATGGCCACCGGGATCATGAACAGGATCGCCGCCCAGTGGAAGCTCGGCGCGGTGAACGCGGGGATCGACACCCAGGCGGCCTCGTCGACCGGAGCGAAGTCCACCACGCCCATGGCGAGCGCCAGCGCGTAGCCGGTGGCGATCCCGCCCATGATCGGGATGAGTCGCAGCAGGCCGCGGCCGAACACCGCCAGCACCAGGGTCACCAGCAGGCTGGCCATGGAGAGGAAGATCGCCGGGCCATAGCCGATATGCTCGCTGGTCTCGCCGGTGGCCATGCTCACCGCCACCGGCGCCAGCGCCAGGCCGATCACCATGATCACCGGCCCCACCACCACCGCTGGCAGCAGCCGGTGCAGCCAGGCGGTACCCTTGAGGCGCACCGCCTGGGAGATCGCCACGTAGACCAGGCCGGCGGCCAGCAGCCCGCCGAGGGTGGCGGAGACCCCGAAGCTCGCCACCGAGCCCTGGATCGGCGCGATGAAGGCGAACGACGAGGCCAGGAACACCGGCACCGTGACCCGGGTCACGCCGTGGAAGATCAGCGTGCCGATGCCGGCGGTGAACAGCGCCACGCTGGGGTCGAGGCCGGTGAGCAGCGGCACCAGCACCAGGGCACCGAAGGCCACGAAGAGCATCTGGGCCCCGGTCAGCAGGGTCTTGAGCGGGGAATCGACCGGCACCCGGGCCGCCGCGCTTGAATCCGTCATGCGGAATTCTCCGTATTGTCGCCAGTGATGTCGCAAGCGATGGATGAGATGACACAAGAGAACGCCCCCGGATCGGCAATCTCGGGGGCGTCGGGTAGCGCAGCCAGGTGCCTGCCAGGAATCAGCGGGTGCCGAAGATCTTGTCACCCGCATCGCCGAGCCCCGGCACGATATAGCCGTTCTCGTCGAGGTGGTCGTCCACCGCGGCGGTGTAGATCTCGATCTCCGGGTAGGCCTCCTGCACCCGCTTGATGCCTTCCGGGGCCGCCACCAGCACGATCACCTTCATCTGCTGGCAGCCGCGATCGCGCAGCATGTCCAGGGTCGCGACCATGGTGCCGCCGGTGGCCAGCATCGGGTCGATGACGATCGCCAGGCGCTCGTCGAGATCGTTCGCGAACTTGGCGAAATAGGGCACCGGCTCCAGGGTCTCCTCGTCACGGTAGAGGCCCACCACGCTGACCCGGGCGCTGGGGATCAGGTCGGTGACGCCGTCGAGCATGCCGAGCCCGGCACGCAGGATCGGCACGATGGTGACCTTCTTGCCCTTGAGCAGCTGCACCGGAATGGGCTGCCCGCTCCAGCCATCGATCTCCTGGGTCTCGAGCTCCAGGTCCTGGGTCGCCTCGTAGGTGAGCAGCTTGGCCAGCTCGCCCGCCAGCTCGCGGAAGCTCTTGGTACTGATGCCGGCTTCGCGCATCAGGCCCAATTTGTGCTGGACCAGCGGATGTTGGATGGCGTGAACGCTCATGGAAGGAACCTCTTGGCGGCAATGGATCGGGAGCGACCTTCGTCGGATGGGCGGCACCGACAAATTGCGCGCCATTCTACCGCCATCCGCCGTTGAGGGTAAGGCTCCCGGTCAGGGGGTGGCGGGCAGCTGCCAGTCGATCGGCGTGCGGCCACGCTCGACCAGGAAGGCATTGGCCCGGGAGAAGTGGTGTTTGCCGAAGAAGCCGCGGTGCGCCGAGAGTGGCGAGGGGTGCGGCGACTCCAGCACCAGGTGGCGAGAGGTGTCGACCAGCGCCTTCTTCTGCCGGGCATGGCTGCCCCACAGCAGGAACACCGCGGGCTCGGCGTGCTCGTTGACCGTGGCGATGGCGCGGTCGGTGAAGGCCTCCCACCCCTTGCCGCGGTGCGAGCCGGCATTGCCCTGCTCCACCGTCAACGAGGTATTGAGCAGCAGCACCCCCTGGCGCGCCCAGTGCTCGAGGCTGCCGTGGTTCACCGGCCGGAAGCCGACGTCGGCGGCCAGTTCCTTGTAGATATTGACCAGCGAGGGCGGCACGGGAACCCCGGGGCGCACCGAGAAGCAGAGGCCATGGGCCTGGTCGGGCCCGTGGTAGGGGTCCTGCCCCAGGATCACCACGCGCACCCGATCGAGCGGCGTGAGCTCGAAGGCCCGGAACCAGTTCGAGGAGTGTGGATAGATGACCTTCCTGGCCGCCTTCTCGGCGGCCAGGAAGTCACGCAGGGCCTGCATGTAGGGGGCCTGGAACTCGGCGCCCAGCCACCGCTGCCAGCTGTCGGGAAGTGGACAGGTCATGGGTCAGCGCTTCACCTGATCGACCAGCGGTTCGACATAGGCGATGCCCATGTCCCAGGGAAACTGGATCCAGCAGTCCTGGGCCACCTCGGTGAGGTACTGGTCGACCAGCGGTCGCCCCTCGGGCTTGGCATAGACGGTGACGAAGTGCGCCTTGGGCAGCATCTCGCGCACCTTGCGGGCGGTCTTGCCGGTATCGACCAGGTCGTCGACCAGCAACCAGCCATCGCCGTCGTGATCGACGCCCTTCATCACATCGAGCCCGCCCTGGTCCATGTGGTCGTAGCTCTTGATGCAGACGGTATCGATCAGCCGCACGTTGAGTTCGCGGGCGATCAGCGCGGCGGGGATCAACCCGCCCCGGGTGATGGCGACGATGCCCTTGAAATCACGCTCGATCAGTCGGTGGCAGAGCTCGCGCACGTCGCGATGGAGCTGGTCCCAGGAGACGGTGAAATGCTGATGATAGCGATGGGTGCTCATGGCGGGCGACTCACTCATCCTCGGTGAAGGAACAGACCGCGAAGACCCCGAAGCCGGCCTCGCGGATGCGCTGCGCCCCGCCGAGATCCGGCAGGTCGACGATGGTGGCGGTCTCGATCACCTGGCCACCGCTGCGGGTGATCAGCTTGGCGGCGGCCAGCATGGTGCCGCCGGTGGCGATGAGGTCGTCGACGATCAGGATGCGATCGCCCTGGCGGAAGGCGTCGGAGTGCAGCTCGACCTCGGCCTCGCCGTACTCCAGGGTGTAGGTCTCGCTGATGGTCTTGAACGGCAACTTGCCCTTCTTGCGCACCGGGACGAAGCTGCAGCCCAGCTCGTAGGCCAGCGGCGCACCGACGATGAAGCCGCGAGCGTCGATGGCGGCGATGGCGTCGAGATCCATCTCCTGGTAACGGTGCACGAAACTGTCGATCAGCTTGCGAAAGGCCGCGCTGTTCTGCAGCAGCGGCGTGATGTCGCGGAAGTTGACCCCCGGCTGCGGCCAGTCGGGGACGGTGCGGATCACGGACTTGATGTAGTCGCCGTAGATACTCATCGCGAATCTCGGTAGGTGGATGTCAGTCGAGGAACAGGAACTTCAGTACAAAGAGTAGCGCCAGCACGATCACCGCCGGATTGAGATCCCTGAAGCGCCCGGACAGCGTCTTGATGGCGGCATAGCTGATGAACCCCAGGGCGATGCCCTCGGCGATCGAGAAGGTCAGCGGCATGGCCAGGGCGGCGATCAGCACCGGGGCGGCATCGGTGGGGTCGTCCCAATCGGCGTGGGCCAGGCTGCCGGCCATCAGCACCGCCACGTAGAGCAGCGCACCGGCGGTGGCGTAGGCCGGGATGGAGCCGGCCAGGGGGGCGAAGAACAGGCTGACCAGGAAGAGCACGGCCACCACCACCGCGGTCAGGCCGGTGCGCCCGCCGGAGACGATGCCCGCGGTGGATTCGATGTAGCTGGTGGTGGTCGAGGTACCGAGCACGGCACCGGCCATGGAGGCGCCGCTGTCGGCCATCATGGCGCGACCGAGCCGGGGCAGCTTGCCGTCCTTGTCGAGCAGGCCACCGCGGTGGGCCACACCGATCAGAGTGCCCGAGGTGTCGAACAGGTCGACGAACAGGAAGGCGAAGATCACGCTGAGCATGGCGATGTCCAGCGCCCCCCACAGGTCCAGTGCCATGAAGGTGGGGGCGATGGAGGGGGGCATGGAGACCAGTCCACCGTACTCGTTGTGGCCCAGCAGCATCGCCAGCACGGTGATCCCCAGGATGCCGATCATCACCGCCCCGGTGACCCTGAGATAGGCCAGCGCCGTGATGACGAAGAAGCCCAGCAGCGCGTAGATCGCCGGCGGCTGGGACAGGTCGCCGAGCGCCACGTAGGTGGCCGGGTTGGCGACCACGATGCCCGCGTTCTTCAGGGCGATCATCGCCAGGAACAGGCCAATCCCCGCGGCGATCCCCAGCCGCAGGGAGAGCGGGATCGAGTTGATGATCCACTCTCTTATCTTGAAGACACTGAGCAGGAAGAAGCAGAAACCGGAGAAGAACACCGCCCCCAGCGCGGCTTCCCAGGTGTAGCCCATGCCCAGCACCACGCCGTAGGTGAAGAAGGCGTTGAGGCCCATGCCGGGCGCCTGGGCGATCGGATAGTTGGCCCACAGCCCCATGATCAGACAGCCGACGGCCGCGGCCAGGCAGGTGGCGACGAAGACCGCGCCATAGTCCATGCCCGCCTCGGAGAGAATACTGGGGTTGACGAAGATGATGTAGGCCATGGTCAGGAAGGTGGTGATCCCGGCAATGACCTCGGTCTTCACGTCGGTGCTGTGCTCGGCCAGCTTGAAATGGTCGTCGATGAGGCGTTTTAGCATCGTTGTCTTCCTGCGCGGGGACAGTGTCGTCGTCCGGGGTGCGAGAAAAGCCGCTCATGGTACCCAATGCCCTGTCGGGATGCGAGGCGGTGGGCAACGCCATGGGGCGGCTCCATCCGCCTTATATAAGCAACCAACGGGCCATGCGCCAGCCGATCCTCCAACGCAG
This sequence comes from Halomonas heilongjiangensis, assembly GCF_002879645.1. GTDB lineage: Bacteria > Pseudomonadota > Gammaproteobacteria > Pseudomonadales > Halomonadaceae > Halomonas > Halomonas heilongjiangensis. The sequence continues at coordinate 7,437 of NZ_PNRE01000060.1, forward strand.
ACTTGACGGAATGGTCAACCCGATGCCGTGTTCAGGCCCCGCGTGCGGCCAGCACCCGCTCCACGGTCTCGACGATCGCCTGGGTCTGGGGATCGATCTCGACGTTGACGACATCGCCGGGCACTCGATCGACCAGGATGGTGCGTGCCAGGGTCTCGGGAATCAGATTGACGCAGAAGCGCGGGCCCCGGGTCGCCGTGGCGGGCTTCACTTCGCCGATGGTCAGGCTGATGCCGTCCACCCCGATATAGCCCTTGTCGAACAGGAAGCGCCCCAGGGCATGGGGCAGCTCGAACCACAGACGCCGGTTGTTGGGGGCCTCGTCGAGCTCCACCAGCTCGGCCATGGCCATCACATGGCCGGACATGGCATGGCCGCCGATCTCGTCGCCGAAACGCGCCGCCCGCTCGATATTGACGCGATCCCCCACCCGCAATGCCCCGAGGTTGGTCAACCTGAGGGTCTCGCGCATCAGGTCGAAGCTGATCCGCTCGCCATCGATCGCGGTGGCCGTGAGACAGACACCGTTGTGGGCCACCGAGGCGCCGATCTCGAGCCCGTGGCGCATGGCCTCGGGCAGCGCGACTACATGGGTGCGAAAGGCCTCGGCCTCCTCGATGGCGACCACTTCCGCCGTGCCCTGCACGATGCCTGTAAACATGGGAGCTCCTCGCTGTCGCGGCATCGGCCGCGGGATACCGGAAAGCCTGACAGTGTAGGGAATTCCCGGGCCCGGCGTCCATGCACCGGCACGTCATCGGCCCGGCGATATCAGAAAATCTTTCTTCCCTGCCCCATACTGCAGCACGATTTTCTGCAAAAGCACCCGACTGGCCGGATCATGCACCGCCATGCTTGACAGTTTTTGGCTTTGGTCTTAGTCTTCGCCCCACATTTTGATGGCGCCGATTTGTACCCGGATTGCGGGCGCCAGCGCCGCGATCGCCCTCCAGGCGGCCGTGGCGTGAAGTGCAGCTAAAAGGGTGTGTCCAGCGTTGATGGCCACCCGCCAGGGTGGCCTTTTTTTTGTCCCCGCTGCATGGCCCGCGCCGCCCGGGCGCCCTCCCCCCGCGGAGGCTTCCATGATCCGACTGCACAACGTTTCCAAGACCTACTATCTCAAAGGCGACCCCAAGCGCGGCCTCAAGAGCCGTGGCAAGGGGCGTTCCGATGCCTCACCCGGGCGAGACGCCGAGCCCAGGGTCGTCGAGGCCCTGAAGAATGTCGACCTGCACGTCCCCCAGGGGCAGATCCACGGCGTCATCGGCCTGTCCGGGGCCGGCAAGTCGACGCTGATCCGCTGCGTCAACCTGCTCGAACGCCCCACCGCCGGCTCCGTCTTCGTCGACGGCCAGGAGCTCACCGGGCTCGCCAATGGCGCCCTCCACCGGGCACGCCATCGGATCGGCATGATCTTCCAGCACTTCAACCTGCTGACCAACCGCAACGTCTTCGACAACGTGTCGCTGCCGCTGGAGCTGATGGGCATGCAGCGCGCCGCGATCCGCGAGCGGGTCACGCCGCTGCTGGAGCTCGTCGGCCTGGCCGACAAGGCCGACCAGTACCCCGCCCGGCTCTCCGGCGGCCAGAAGCAGCGGGTCGCCATCGCCCGGGCGCTCGCCAGCCGCCCGCGGGTGCTGCTGTGCGACGAGGCCACCTCGGCCCTCGATCCCCAGACCACCGGTTCGATCCTGGCGCTGCTGCGCGACATCAACCACAAGCTCGGCCTGACCATCCTGCTGATCACCCACGAGATGGAGGTGGTCAAGTCGATCTGCCACCGGGTCAGCCTGATCTCCGACGGCAAGCTGGTCGAGGAGGCCGACGTCGGCGATTTCTTCACCGCCCCGCGCACCCGGCTGGGCCGCGAGTTCCTCAACGACTTCCTGCAGCTCGAGCCGCCCCGGGCGCTGATAGAACGCCTCGAGGAGACCCCCGGCGACCATACCCATCCGGTGGTGCGCCTGGCCTTCTCGGGCGACGCCGTGTCGACCCCGCTGATCTCGCGGCTGGCCCGGGAGTGCGGCGTCGACGTCAGCATCCTGCAGGCCAAGGTGGAGTCGATCCAGGAGCGCACCCTGGGGCTGATGATCGCCGAGCTGATCGGCGCGACGCGCGAGACCGCCCGCGCCATCGACTATCTCGAAACCCATGATCTTCACGTGGAGGTGCTCGGCCATGTCCGGCGCGATGCTTGAGCTCATCCTCAAGGCCACCCTCGACACCCTCTACATGGTGGGCGTCTCGGGACTGATCTCGGCGCTGCTCGGCGTGCCCCTGGGCGTGCTGCTCTACGTCACCCGCCCGGGCCAGGTGCTGGCCCACCCCCTGGCCAGCCAGGTGCTCGGCGCCGTGACCAACGTCGGCCGCTCGGTGCCCTTCATCATCCTGATGGTGGCGATCATCCCCTTCACGCGGCTGCTCGTCGGCACCTCCATCGGTACCAACGCCGCCATCGTGCCGCTGACCATCGCCGCCATTCCCTTCGTGGCACGGCTGGTGGAGGGCGCCCTGAACGAGGTGCCGCCCGGGCTGGTGGAGGCCGCCCAGTCCATGGGGGCCACGCCCAGGCAGATCATCCTCAAGGTGCTGCTGCCGGAGGCCAGGGGCGGTATCTTCACCGGGCTGACCATCACCGTGGTGACCCTGATCAGCTATTCGGCCATGGCCGGTGCCGTGGGTGGCGGCGGCCTCGGCGACCTGGGCATCCGTTACGGCTACAACCGCTTCGATCCCACGGTGATGCTGATCACGGTGGTGATCCTAGTGGTGATGGTGCAGGGCTTCCAGATGCTCGGCGACCGGCTGGTGCGGCGTACCGACCACAAGTAACTTCATCAAGGCAGAATAACCGCGGACGCCACCCAAGGAACCGCTGAACAAGCCAAATAGGCGAGCGGGATGAAGCGCAAGGCGCACGGAGCGCAGGAACCGGAGTGTAGCCTGCTACATGAGGATTCCGAGCACCGCGCAACGCAGCGATTCGCCCGCGCAGCCATTTGGCACGCAAAGGAGAATGACGACATGCAAGTGACCCTACCCCGCCTGCTCGGTGCCGCCACCCTGGCCGGCGCCACCCTGCTGGCCGGCTGCGGCAGCGACGATGCCGACGTGAGCCGCACCATCAAGATCGGCACCGTGGCCGGCCCGGAGACCGAGGTGATGGAAGTCGCTGCCGGCATCGCCCGGGAGGAATTCGGCCTCGAGGTGGAGATCGTCGAGTTCACCGACTATGTCTCGCCCAACGCGGCACTGGCCGATGGCAGCCTGGACGCCAACGCCTACCAGCACGAGCCCTACATGCAGAGCATGGTGGAGGACCGCGGCTACGACTTCGCCGTGGCCGGCTACACCTTCGTCTACCCCATCGGCGCCTACTCCGAGAAGTACGACAGCATCGAGGAGCTGCCGGACGGGGCCATCATCGCCCTGCCCAACGACCCCTCCAACGAGGGTCGCGCGCTGATCCTGATGCACAACCTGGGGCTCATCGAACTCGCCGACCCGGAGAACCTGGAGGCCACGCCACTGGACATCGTCGGCAACCCCCACGACTACGAGTTCCGCGAGATCGAGGCCGCCCAGCTGCCGCGCGTGCTGCCCGACGTCGACATGGCCTTCATCAACAACACCTTCGCCCAGCCCGCCGGCCTGAGCCTGGACGACGCCCTGATCAAGGAGGGCCCAGAGTCACCCTACGTCAACCTGATCGCCGTGCGCGCCGGCGACGAGGAGCGCGAGGCGATCCGGCAGCTGGTCGAGGCCTACCAGACCGACGAGGTCGAGGCCAAGGCCGAGGAGCTGTTCGGGGCGCAGGCGGTTCCCGGCTGGAAGTAAGGGCAGCTCAATTACCTGCAGCGAGGGGCGTCGGTAGCACCCATGGCGGGGTTCACAGCGCCTCCTCGCAGGCTTGCCGACAGGCCCTAGGGGGTCAGACCCTGGGGGATCCCCAGGAAATGAATAGCTAAATCAGCATATTAGGATTGAAAAAAGTCTGCATGGGCAGGCATGTTGTTAATCGCCAAAGAAACAATATGCCGAGGTGCCCATGCAGACGCTCCGATTCTTGCACAAGATCCTGGCGGCTTCAGCCCCTGTGGTGCATGCCCTGCGCTTAGAGGCCGTGTTGGCTGCGGTACAGGCACTGATCGACGGCCAGCACCTGGGCCTGACGGCCTTAGGCCGCCATCTGCCCGGTGACACGGCGCCCAAGCACGCCATCAAGCGCATCGACCGCCTGCTCGGGAACCCTCACCTGCAGCAGGAGCGACCACTCTTCTATTGGCAAGTGACGCGGCTTCTCGTCGGCAATACCCCGCATCCGCGCCTCCTGGTGGACTGGTCGCCGATCGATGATCGGGGGCACTACTTTGTGCTGCGCGCCGCGCTTCCTTTCGCCGGCCGGTCCTTCCCGATCTACGAGAAAGTCCATCACAAGGACGCCTGCCCGGTCTGCCAGCGCCATCTGCTGGACATGATCGCCGAGCTGTTGCCGGAGGGTGCCCAGCCCATTCTGGTCACCGATGCCGGCTTCAAGGGGCCCTGGTTCCGGGAGGTGGAACAGCGTGGTTGGTATTACGTCGGCCGCTTGCGGCGACCGACGCACCTCCGGTTGTCAGGCGAGGAGTGGGCGCCCGTCGCGGAGCTGTTCGCGGGGGCTCGGCGCACCCCAGACGCCTTGGGCGAGGCTGAGCTCGTCAAGAAATCCCCACTGTCCACCCGGGCCTACCGCGTCCGTCACGCCGCCAAGGGACGACGCCACCTCACCAAACAGGGTAAGCCATCACGCGCCAAGCGCAGCCGTAAGGCCGCGAAAGGCCATCGCGAACCCTGGGTGCTGGTCAGTAACCTGCCACCATCGGTTACGAGTGCCAAGAAAGTGGTGGCGATCTATCGCCAGCGGATGCAGATCGAAGAGGGCTTTCGTGACGTGAAGAGCCCGCTGTTCGGCCTGGGCTTCGGGATGCACCAGACGCGCAGCGCGCGTCGCATCGAGATTCTGCTGCTCATCGCCATGCTGGCCAGCCTGGTGCTGGTCGCCATTGGCCTGAAGACTCAGCAGGAGGGGCGGGCCCAGCAGTTCCAGAGCAACAGCCTGCAGGCACGATCGGTCTTGTCGGTTTGGCGGCTGGGGCGGGAGGCATTGAGGTACTCCCCAAACCGACTGTCACGATGTCGGCCGGATAGGCTGACGGCGTTCCTCCGGCACGAAGTCATTGCACAGCATGGAGGTGCCAGTGGGATGTAAAAACCTGGGGATCCCCCAGGGTC
>NZ_PNRE01000003.1 GCF_002879645.1 Halomonas heilongjiangensis
ATCCCGCGCAGCGCGAGCGCCGGCGCATCGTCGCGCAGCGCGACCCGGTTCAAGGCGCCGAGGGGATCACCCGCCGCCAGCGCACGCGCCGCGGCCGTGATCAGCGAGTCCATTGCAATCCCGCCACCCTTGTTCCTCCCCGCGTTCGGTCACCTGGCACTAAATGTATCTCATGACCGCGAACCTCTGGGGCATGCACCAGTGGCTCGACCGTGCCCCAAGGGGCGCAACGAGACGGGCTTGTGGTGGCACCGCCACGACGAGTACGACAAGGTCTCAGCGAAGTGCACTGGTGGTGCGAGCTAAAAGGCGTCTCCCGCGTGACCGACGATCGGGCCACGGCCGGCCCCATGTCACGGCTTCCGGTCTGCCACGCTTTGTGCTCCGCACGGTCCTGGCTGGGTTTCACCAGTGAGTCTGAAACGACTCCTGTGCCATCCGTCGCGGGAGAAGGCATGGCAAGCGAGATCGATAAGTTCTTCCGGTCGCCAGTTCAGACGCACGACACCGGCATTCCCGAGGGCGAGCAAGTTCGAGGCGTCCGGCCCGGCGAAATGGAGTGTGCGAAGGCCGTTCACCGACATGTTGGCCACCAAGGCATGCGTGGTCAGATCCCATATCCGTGCTGCATCGCCTGCGATGACCGCAACGAAGCGGCCATCCGCCGAGAAGGAGGCGCCCTTGATCGCTTCGGCCTCGGGCAGGCTCGTCGTCTTACCGGTCTCGAGATCATGCATGACGATATCCGCCTCGGTGACAACGACCAGGTTCCCGCCACCCTCGGTGAACCCCGGCCAGAGTCGGTTCACTTGCATCGGGATGGTGTCGTTCACGATATGAGGCGTTCCGTCCGGCCTCGCCTCATGCGCGGGGCCGAGCGTAAGCGCGACCCGGCCAGTCTCGAGATCCACGACGAGTCCCGAGGCCTTCTCCATCACCGCCAGGAAACGATTGTCCGGCGAGAAGGCGAGCCTGGAGAAGGTGAATTCCGTCGACACTCGAAGCAGCTCCGCTCCGGTCTCGACGTCCCAGACCCGGACCAGCCGGTCACCCAAGATGCGCCGGTTCTCGGGGGTGTCGTCCTGACTACCTTCGGCCGTCGCGAAGAGTCGGCCGTCGGGACTGATCTCGATCCCGGTTACCGGATTGTCGGATACGAGTGTCTGCGTCTCTCCAGATCGCCAGTTCCACCAGACCAACTGCTTCCGAGGATCATCGGCGTAGTGATTTCCGAGCTCGGACAACAGGGCTACATCCTTCCCTGCGAGCTTGACGGACCAGAAGTGTCGCTCCCGCGTAAGCCGAGCAACCTCGTTCCCGGTTGCCGTCTCGCGCACGCTCAGAACTCCTGGGGAAGCGTCAGACCAATCCCGCTCCCGCAGCGACAGCAGCGCGTGACGCCCGTCCGAGGAGAGGTCTGCCGCCAGAACGTTGTAGGGCTCGTCGCCCGTCGTCAGGTTCATAATGGGTCCGGCACTGGCGTCGAAAACCTGATCCGCATTCCAATACGAAACCGTGAGAGCGATCGTGGAGCCGGATGCTGTGGCAACATCGTCAGCGCTTGCTGCAAGCCATGTGTCCAACGGATCGCCGGGAAGGCGCATCCGTCTCAGACGGCGATCAACGTCGCGGAAGATGATCTCGGCTGACTCCGGGACGGTTGCGATCTCTGCTCCGGACACGTCGCGGCGAGCAACCTCTCGGCCAGTGGCAACCTCGAACGCCCTGAGACCCCAACGGTGATTCTGCATACCGCGGCCGACGTATCTCGCCCTCTCGACAATGAAGAGGAAGGAGCCGTCGCCCGTAAAGCCGACCTGACTGATTTCTCCCGTCGAAAGCGCGCGGACCGTCAGCCGGGTCGCCAGGGTCTCCACATCGGCGATGCGCACCGTGTGCCGCCCCCCTTGGATCGCGAGCCATCGTCCGTTGGGAGAAAAGTCCAGGCCGCGGACATCCTCCGCCGGGATCGTGCGCGCCTCATCCTCGGTGTCGACATCCAGAAGCCTGATGCCGGAGCCTGTCTCGGCACTCTCGAAGGCGTAGGCGACTCGCGCCCCGTCGGGGGAAATCCGTGGATGCCTGATCTTGCCGTCGACCATTGGGGGCGCTATCTCGCTTAGCGCGGCCGTATCCCACAGGCGAAGAGCGTTGCCCTTCTGGGTGATGGCGCGCTGAGCACGCGTCGCATGAGCGGATGCATCGGCAGTGATGGCCATATCGAAACGTCGCAGCGTTTCGCTACTATCAAGGTCCCGAATTTCCAGAATGGAGGAGGAATATCGAATCGCGACCTGGGCCGAAGCTGGCAGGGTTCTGATTGTCACAGGAGTGTCTATGAGAGGTATGCGTTTGAGTTCCATCCCATCCGCGATGCGGATGACCGAAAGCGCAGCGCCCTCATCGGTGTCTAGCGCGAGCACCACCGATGATCCATCGTTGGATGCGGCGATGTCCGCAGCCCAGTCTGTCCCTTCGCGGCTCAGAGACTCCCGGCCCGTGTCGAGGTTGAAAATGCGCAGCCTTTGCTTGGGATTCCCATAGCCGCTTTCTGCTACGGCAACACCCGCTCGATTCGGCAGGAATGCGGCTTCGATAGGCACGGACCCGTCGCCAATAAAGCTTCGAGCCCGTCGCCAGATCTGGTTTCCTGACGCAGCATCACGCAGCTCGATGGCCTCGTGATCGTGCAGGAGGACAACATTCGCCCCCGGGTCTGTCGCGAGATGCTCGAATCGGACGGGGTCCTTACCGGCGGGGTTCCACGGCCCGTCGCCGTCCGCCGGGAAGTAGCGGATCCAAGGCGCCATGTAGCGATCGTCAGCTCCGATACCTTCGGCGACGAACAGGCCACCCGGCAGCGCCGTGAGGCGAGCCGTTTTGGTCACCTTCGTATCCAATTCTTCGGACCAGATAGCCCGACCTTCCTCGATGTTCCAGAGAACGACTCGCGCACGGTCCCGGGAGGCGCCTTCGTCTTCGTGAACATAGTACGCCGTCAGTATCCGCGTAGCATCGTTCGATAGAACGGCCTCGTCAGGTCGCGGTCCCGGTATTGCGGCTATCTCCACACCAGACGCAGCATCGTAAATCCGCAATCGCTCCTCGGCGCCGTCGTGGCTGGCGGCGAGTCGGCCGTCGGCGCTGCGCCAGCCCGAAGAGGTGTGCTCGCCTGGCTCGGTTCGCCATGTCGTCTCGCCCGTCTCCACATCCCAGCCGGCGAAGGCGCCGCCGCCCCCGGTGACAACGAAGTGATCGTCATCGGACCAGAAAACCTCGTATACACCGCCCGCCTCGCCAAGCTCGGCCAGTCGCCGCCCAGTGTCCGCATCGTAGAGCGCGAGCTTGGAGTCTCTGACCAAGAGCATGCTGCCGGTCGGGTCGAAGCCGATGAATCCCCCCTGTATCGGGACCCGGTGGCGAAGTTCCCCATCGGCGGTGTTCCAAATGAGGACCTGATCGGTCTGGCCATCCCGTGCCGCGAAGAGGTGCCCGTCGGGGCTAAGCGCGGGATTTCTCAGTTCGCCGTTCCACGACCAGTGTGACAGGCGAGCCCCCGTCGACAGATCCGAGATACGGATGTCCGTCCAGTTGGCCGACGAACCGCTTGCGCCCAGCGACACCGCAACGCTCCTGCCAGCTTCATCGGCAACGATGCGGCGGAGCGGAAGATCGAATCGCCTTTCTGCCAGGATCGTGCGGAAGTCCGCAGCGAGTCTGATCAGGCGTCCGGACTCGGTCCCCGCCAGCAGCGTGCCCTCCGGCTCGAAGCGAAGAACGCTCACGGTCTCCGCTTCGAGCGCCCGAAGTACCTGGTCCCCGTCGACGCGGCGCGCGCTGAGCCCGCCCGCGCCGCCCGCCACGAGCCATGCACCGTCGAGCGAGAACGCCAACGCATTTGCGCGGCCGGGATGGCGCCAGCCGTCTATCCGCGCAGTATTGCCCTGCTGCCAGAGGACGACGAGGCTCTCGTTGTCGGATAAACCCAAGTCAAGATGAATCCACCCACCCGGAACAACCGTCCGGATCCAGGAACCGCTTTGCTGGTTAGCCGTGGCGATCAGTCCTTGCGCCGAAACGATCGAGCGCGTCGTCAACAACAACGCCCCTTCTATGCGTAGCACCACCGGCGCCGCGACCTCGTCGAGATCCCAGACACGCGTTGAACCGTCATCGTGGCTACTGACCGCCCAGCCGGCGGCGGTCTCGACGGAGACGGGATGCCCCTGGTCACGTTCCTCTGCAAGCAGGTCGAGTTCGACCGGCAGGGTTTTCGCCTCGCCTTTGTCCAGGGGAACCCGGCTGATAGAACCGCGGTGAAAACCGAACTCGGCGACGAGAAGCTCGTCTCTCTCGGGGACGAGCCGCGCCTCGATCCGGTCTGCCCCACCCATACGTGGAAACAAGAGTTCGTGCGCAACGTGCCAGTCCGGCGCTCTCCGAACCTCGATCCGGCCGTCCTCGCGCACGACATACAGGTCCTCGCCATCGTCCGAGAACAGCACCGCCGTATCACCCTCCGTGGCTGTAAGCCGGCGTGGATCGTCGGCTTCGGCGTCCCGCACCAGCACGTTGCGCGTTGCACCGCCCACCACAAGCGTTCGGCCATCCGGAGCGAGCACCGGGTCGGCGCCACCTTCCACCTGCCCCGTCCATCGCGGCTCGAAGGTGCTAGCGTCGAGAAGTGCGACGTCCGAATAGAGCGCGGCATCGCTCTCGAAATCCCTTCCATGTGCGTCGCGCCGTATCCAGGCAGCGGTCTCTCCGTCGTCGGCGACGACACTCTCGTCGGCCCAGTCGTCGTCGGCTGGCACCGCCGAGCCCGCGGCGAGTGCAAGCGCATCTCGCAAGGCGCCGACACCTTTGGGTGTGACCCGGCGGTCGAGCGAGTCGACCGCGATCATCGCCGCGGCAGAGGCCTCTCCGGAGTTCTCGTTCAGGGTCTTGTCCGCCACGATGGCGAGACTCCTGGCGACGGCGAGTCCCGCTTCGGCGTCTGCGCGCATCGCCTGCCGCTCCGCGCGTTCGCGTGAGGCCTCCTCACGGCCAAGCGCCACTTGCGCCGCATCGCTCGCCGCTCGCTCGTCGAAGAACAGCTTCGTCGCCCAGCCGCCGAGCAGCAGAAAGATCACCGCCGCCGCCGTCGCGAGCCGGCTGATCCAGGCGAGCCGGCGGCGTGAGCGCTCGCGCTCCTCCGCCAGCTCCTGCGCCTGCCGCAGCTCCTCGGCGCGCCTGGTCTCGGCGACGTCGACGCTGCGACGGAGGAACGCCCGATCCGCCTCCGACAGCGCCTCGCTGCGCGTCGTCATCCAGTCCCGTGCCGTTGCCAACGCCAGGCCCATCAATACTGCCTCGTCGCGCGCCTCCTCGGGCGCGGCTTCCCATTCCCGCCGTGCCGTCTCGAGCTGGCTGTGCCAGATCAGGAATTCGCGCTCTTCATCGATCCAGCGCGCGAGCCGCGGCCACTTGCGCAAGAGCATTTCATGGGCGACCTCGACCGTCGCCTCGCCGCCCACTTCACTTGTCGTCAGCAGCCGCCACCCCGAACCGGCGAGGGCGAGGGCCACGCTCCACTCGTCCGACCGGCACTCGGATTGCACTGCGCGGCGGCGCACCACCTCGCCCTCTTTCGGTACATGGGCGAGACGCAGTGTCAGGAGCCGGCGCAGTGCCTCCTCGCACCCGGGATCGGCGGCGAGGAAGGCCTCGGCGCGTTCGGTAAGCGGCTTGCCGATGTCCACCATCTCGACGGGAAAGCGCAGGACCCCCTCCGCCCGCTCATCCCTCCGCATCGCATCCCAGGCTTCCGCCATCAGGAAGGAGAGCAGCGGCAGGGCCCCGGGTTCGCGGTCGGCGGCCTCGGCGATCACAGTGACGATGTCCGGCGTGTCGAACCGCGCGCCGAGTCGGGCGGCGGGTTTCGCGATCACCTCCTCGAGCTCGGCACGGGTGAGCGGTGGCACATCGATACGCCGGCTGACGGGAAAGAGCGCCGTGTCAGCCTGGTGTCGGCCATAGAAATCCGACCGCAGGCTGGTCAGGATCAGCAGCCCCGGCTCCGCCGCCGCCTGGGCGAGGAGCGCCGCGAAGCGCGTCGCTTCCGCCGGCTCGGCGCGGATATAGAGCTCCTCGCCCTGGTCGACATACAGGAGGAGGCGGCTCGGCGCGGCATCCCCGGTGAGAACCGCTTGACGCTCGCGCGCGGCGGCGGTGAGATCGACGAGCTCCGATCCCTCGCGGAAATTCCGCGCCCAGGCGTTCGCCTGAGCGTCTATCTCGGCGGGGTCATCCAGCCAGAGCCGCACGAAGCCGAGGGCGAGCGACTTGAGCGGTCGCTCGCCGGGGCGGATCACGACGCTTTGCCAGCGGTGGCTGTCCGTCAGCGGCCTGGGCCATGGGCGGTCGAGGTCGCCGGGCCAGTGCCGACTGCGCAGTGCGGCAAAGAGCCCGGCCATGACGATCGAGGACTTGCCGACGCCGGAATTGCCGACGAGTGTCAGGATCTCGCCGTGCGCCCTGGCGATGGTCTCGATCAGCTCACACGTCAGCACCTCACGGCCGAAGAAGAAGGCGGCGTTCTCCGAGGTGAAGGCCTCGAGCCCACGATAGGGGTTCGTCTCGCGCCAAGGCGGTGGACCCGGCGTCTCCACATCCGCCCCTTCGAGTGCGGCACGGATCTGGCCCACGGCCACCTCCATGCCATGGGCGGCGCGAAGCAGATGAAGCTGACTCAGGAAGGGTAACCCCGGCGTCTCCTCGCCCAGCAGCACGGGCACGATGCGCGGCCGCCCGGCGACCCGATTGAGGCGCAGCGCCTCGTAGTATTCCAGTTCCTGCCAGGTCCCGATGCGCTTGCCGATGAGCAGCAGCACGGCATCCGCCCGCTCCAGCTCGTCGCCGAGCCTCGGGAGCCAGTAGGCGCCACCGACATTGCTGCGTGGCGCGAAATAGGGGTCAAGCTGCGGTAGTGCGCTGCCAAGGGCTGCGATCAGCCGTTCTGCCTCGGGCTGATCGGGCGAGTGGTAGCTGATGAAGACGCGCATCGAGAGCCACCGATCATGTCGCGCTCTTACCATTTCAGACTAATCAAACTTCCTGCGACTTGCGCAGGCGAACCTGAAACGGCGTCCTCCCCAGCGTGATGACGCTCGACTATTCGCTTGGCGAGGGCGATGTGGCGCTTTGGATGGGAGCGGGCGTGACCACCGCCCCCTTGCTGACCGCCGCCCACGGCACGGATGGTTCCATCGGCCTGGCCGCCATGCAGATCGCCTGCATGCCAGGGCCTATCTTGCGCTCCTGGTCTGCATGTCGGTCGTGATGCTGGTGGTGTAGGCACACCAAAGCTTTGATCTCTTCGCGGTATTTTTGTAATGTTATCTCATAACATTAATGTCGGGATCATGCGGTGAGCTCCGCTCCCACCTTGGTCGTGCGTCATTCCCCTGTGCAAGGATCTACGGAGAACGTGACGATGCCTTTCGTTCGTATCGGCGCCGTGGCCGCGCGCATCGGCCCCTGGTGCCTGCGTGCATCGCTTGTGTTCGTGGCGGGCATACCCGTGGCAAGCAGTGCCGCCGAGGAGGTGGCCGGCAGCCCCGCCTACGAGCTGGAGGCAATCACGGTACTGGGTACGCGCGAGCGTGCGTATCGCGATGTGGTGGCCCCCATGGCCAACAAGAGCGATGCCCTGGTCAAGGAAACACCCTTCTCCATCCAGACGGTGACCAGTGAGCTGATCGAGGATCGTGGCGTCACGACCTTCGGCGAGGCCGTGCGCACCGTGCCCGGTGTCACGCCGCAGGTCGGCTGGGGCGGCAGCAACGACCGCTTCCGTCTGCGCGGCTTCGCCACCACGGCGAACCTGAAGAACGGCTTTCGTCGCAGCGTGTTCGCGCCGGTCGACGAGTTGGTGAACATCGAGCAGATCGAGGTGCTCAAGGGGCCGGCGTCGGCGCTGTACGGCCGCTTCGAACCGGGCGGGGTGGTCAACCTGGTCACCAGGAAGCCCCTGGACGAAGCGCAGACGCGTTTCGACCTGACGGGCGGGCGCTACGATTTCTATCGGGGCACCTTCGACACCACGGGACCGCTGAGCGATACCGTCAGCTACCGGGTCACCGGGGCGTGGCAGGACAGTGGCAGCTTCCGCGATTTCGTGGAGGCCGAAAGCCAATTCATCTCGCCGGTGGTGAGGTGGCGGCCCGCGGCGCAAACCACGCTGACCGCCGAACTCGAACTGGGGCGTCGCGACTCGTCATTCGACCGGGGCTTCGGCAACAGCCCGCTGTTCCTCGAGGTGCCGATTCACCACAACTATGCCGAGCCGGATGCCCGCCTGGAGAACGAGAGCGCGCTGGCGTCCGTGGTGCTGGAGCATGCCTTCGAGAGTGGCTGGGAGCTGCGCAGCGGGCTCCAGGCGTCGTGGGCGCGCACCGATGCGCTGTGGTACCCCTACGGCTTCGAGCCGATCAGCGGGGCCGACACCGACGACCCCCAGGTCAACCGCCGCCGACAGCGCAGCGTCGACGAGCAGACCGACGCCTCGGTGATGGCGGAGGTGTCGCGCCGCTTCGATACGGGGGCGGTGGGCCACCGCATGCTGCTGGGCGCCGACTACCACTACGACGAGTGGGATTTCGAGGCCCAGGCCTTCCTCGGCCCCGGGGGCTTTCCGGTCAACCTGCCGATCAGCCTGTCCGACCCGGTGCATGGCCTGGCCCCCAGCGGCCCGCTGGCGCCCTACGATGCTTCGCGCTACGACAGCCACAACGTCGGATTGTACCTGCAGGACGAGCTTCAGTTGGGCCGCCAGTGGCGGCTGCTGCTGGGGGCGCGCTACGACCGCTCGCGCAGCGGCGCCCGGGCCGAGTACCTGCCGGTGGAGGGGCGGTTGACGCGCAGCGACGAGGCGTTCTCACCGCGCGTCGGCCTGACCTGGACGCCCAACGAGGAGGTCTCGCTGTACGCCAGCTGGGCGCAGTCCTTCCTCACCGAGCCCGCCAACGGCATGCTGCGCGCGGGCGACCTGCCGTCTCCGTCGCGGGGCCAGCAGACCGAAGTGGGCGCCAAGTTCAGCCTGCTCGACGGCCGCCTGGAGCCGACGCTGGCGCTGTTCGACATTCGTCGCCGCAACGGCGTGGTGTCGGACCCGGACGACTTCAACTACGTGATCCAGGTCGGCGAACAGCGCAGCCGCGGCTGGGAACTGGACGTGCCCTACAGCGTCACGCCGCAGTGGCGGCTGCTCGCCAGCTATACGCAGCTCAAGGCCGAGATCAGCGAGGACAGCGACCTCGCGCTGGTCGGCAACCGGGTGGCCAATGCGCCGCGCCGTTCCGCGAGCTTCTGGTCCACCTACGACTTCGCCGGCCAGGCCTCGGGGTTGAGCGTGGGCCTCGGCGCCATCTACGTGGGGGCGCGCCAGGCCAACACCGCCAACAGCTTCGAGCTGCCTTCCTACACGCGTTGGGATGCCAATGCGATCTACCGCTTCGGCGAGGGGCAGCGCTACCGGGTGCAGTTGATGGTCCAGAATCTGGGGGATAAGCGTTACTACGACTCCGGGGGCTCGTTCGTGCCCACCTTCCCCGGTGCGCCGCGCAGCGTGTTCGCCACCTTCGGCATGACGTTCTGATCGTAGGCGTGGGAACGGGGGCGGCCAGACGCTGCTAGCGGGGAGAGGGAGAGGGAGAGGGAGAGGGAGAGGGGCAGGGGGAGAGGGAGAGGGGCAGCGGGAGAGAGGGCGAGCCGGCGCTTGCCGGCTCGCCACGGGCAGCCTTCAATGGCTGTGGTCGTGGTCGTGGTCGTGGTCGTGGTCGTGGTCGTGGTCGTGGTCGTGGTCGTGGTCGTGGTCTTGGTCTTGATCATGGTCGTGGGCGACGCCGGTGCCGCCCACGGCGACGATGCTGAAGGGCGTGCCTGCGACTTCCACCTCGCCGACTTTCTCGAAGCTCACCGCATCCACCCGGTGCAGCTTGCCCTCGAGCGGGTCGGTCACGAAGACGTGCTCGCCGGCCACCGTCACGCGCGGGCGTGGGTCCCGCCAGTGGCCGTCCATGGAGTAAGGGTCGGTGAGCCGCAGCGACTGGCTGATCTCGCCGGCGAGCACGTCGAGCCGGTGGAGCTGGCCATCCTCGGTGAACACATAGGCGTAGCGGGCCCGGATCGGGTCGACGGCGAAGTGCACGCGGCGGGTGGGCAGTTCGACCTGGCGGAAGGCCTCGTCTTCGTTCGGGTCGATCAGCACCACGGCGCTCTGGCCATTGCTGCCAAGATAGTTGCCCATGAAGTACTGCAGCCCGCGGCCGCCGACCAGCGTGGTCGCCTTGCCCTCGGGCAGCGTGTCGGCATAGGGCAGGTGCTCGATGGAGGGGGTGCCGTCCCCCGAGCGAACGATCAGCAGGCCCGTCTCGCAGGCGAAGGCCATCAGGTTGCCCGTTGCCGCCTCGCCATGCAGGTCGGGGCATTCGGCCAGCTCGCCCACCTGGGTACCGTCACGATCCTGCACCCGGATGCCGACGGGCAGGTTCGAGGGGGCCTCGGGGTGCGGCTCGGACACCAGGTCGTAGTCGCCATAGGGCACGACCACGCCGTGGTGGGGGGCGCCCGCATCCACTTCGCGAAGCTCGACGCTTCCCGCCAGCGCATCGCGCTCGCGGAAGATCCGGGCGACGCCTTCGTTGTCGAAGAACGTGGCCCAGTGGCCGTGGTGCTCCACGAAGTGCACCGGGTAGTCGCCATCGATCTCGGTGCCGGTCAGCCGGGGTGCCGTGACCTCGATATCGGCGTGGTCGCCGTGGTCGTGAAAGGCGATGCCCGTGGCGATCGTGGTGACGGCATCGGCCGAGCCCTGCACCGCATACACGGCCTCACCGCTGTGGCTGCGATAGAGCGACGCCGCGCCGCGAAGGTCGAACGACTCGAGCAGCTCGCCTTCTACCGCGTCGATGACATGCACCACCGGGTCGCTGTGGTCGGCGACGAACAGCCGCCAGGCCGTGAGCTCCTCGTCATCGGCATGGGCACTGCCGGCCGCCAGGCCGGCGGCCAGGCCGGCGGCCAGCAGGGAGACGGCTAGGCTCAGGGGTGTTCTTCTCATTCTTCAACTCCTTGGCTGGGGTGATGACAGGCAGGGCGTCCGGGCGACAGTGTCAGTCGGCGGCCAGGGATGTGCCGAGCGTGGTGGCGTTGTGGCGCATCAGCTCCACATAACTGGATGCCGGACCGTCTGGCGCGGAGAGCGCATCCGAAAAGAGCGTGCCGCCGAGCGTCAGGCCGGCTTCGGTGGCGATCTGCTCGACCAGGCGGGGATCGGAGATGTTCTCGGCGAACGCGCCGGCGGCGCGCTGCTCGCGGATGTCGTCGATGAGGCTGGCGACATCCGCGGCGGAGGCTTCCGCCTCCGTGGAGATGCCCTGGGGGGCGAGGAAGGTCACGCCGTAGGCGTCTTCGAAGTAGCGAAAGGCATGATGGGCGACCACGGCCCCGCGACGCTCCTCGGGGATGGCGGCGATGGTCTGGCCGACCTCCTCGTGAAGCGCGTCCAGCTCTTCGAGATAGGCGCGTGCGTTCCGGGTGTAGCCGGGGCAGCCGCTGTCGTCCGCTTCGCAGAAGGCGCTGGCGATGTTCTCGACGTAGACCTTGGCGTTGGCCACCGATTGCCAGGCGTGGGGGTCAAAGGAGGCTTCGTGGAACACGGCGCGGTCACCGTGGAAGTGATAGTGGCCGCCCAGCGGGTCGCGCAGGATGTCGGCACCCTCGGTCAATTCGACGACCCGGGCCGCGGTGTCGCTCGCCTCGATGAGCCGACTGAGAAAGCCTTCGAACATCAGCCCGTTCGCCAGCACGACGTCTGCCTGGGCAAGCGCGATCGCATCGGCGGGCCTGGGTTCGTAAACGTGGACGTCGGCGTTCGGCCCGACCAGGGTGCGCAGCTCGATCCGTTCCCCGCCGACCTGCCGGGCGAAGTCGCCGATGATCGAGAAGGTCGCTACGACCTCGAGCTTCTCCTCGGCATGCAGCGCGGAAAGGGCCTGCAGCCAGAAGAGGGCCATGCCGGTGATGAGGGCGAGTTTCCACGCTCTGGGCATACGTTCGTTCCTTTGTTCTAGCGGTTCCAGCGGGTTGCCACGTATGGCGAACTGCTGCATGAGGCGGGCGGATGGAGAGCTAGCGCAGCGCTTGGCCGTTCGGTGCGTTTCGCATCCTTTTGTTATGTTATAACATATGATATATGAGGGCAACGCGACCCCCACATGCCTATGCCATGACACCCGCCCCCACCCACCACCCAACGGCGGGGCAATGAACGAAGACAATGAACGAAGACATAGCCCGACAAATCACACTGACCCGTTACGGTGCTTCGTATGAGCCCTGATGCCAAAGACCTGATTCCCGTTACCGTACTGACCGGCTTTCTCGGCAGCGGCAAGACCACGCTGCTCAATCGCCTGGTGCGTCAGCCCGCCATGAAGGATGCGCTGGTGGTGATCAACGAATTCGGCGATATCGGGTTGGACCACCGGCTGGTCGCCGAGAGCGACGAGCATACCGTCGTGGAAATGAGCAGCGGCTGCCTGTGCTGCACCATCCGCGGTGACTTCAGCCGAACCGTGCAGAAGGCCTGCGAGGCGCTCGAGCGGGGTGGCGGCGAGCCCTTCTCGCGAGTGATCATCGAGACCACCGGGCTGGCCGACCCGGCACCCATCCTGCACACCCTGATGACCGATTACTGGCTGGCGGACCAGCTTTACCTGGATGGTGTGATCTGCCTGGTGGATGCCGCCAGCGGTCTCTCGACCCTGAACGCCCATCGTGAATCGCAGCGGCAGGTGGCCGTCGCCGACCGCTTGCTGATCACCAAGACGGACCTGGTGGACGAGGTGCGGCTTTCTCGGCTCGCCAGTCATCTGGCAACGATCAACCCGGCCGCCGAGCAGCTGCAGGTGCGCCATGGTGAGCTTGACGCCGAGCATCTCACCGATGGCGGCTTGCCCATGCACGGTCAGCGCGCCGATCGCTGGCTGCACGCCGCTTCCTACGCACAGGTCTCACCCGCCGCGGGTCTGGCGCCTTCGGCTCCCGGCTCCCTGGTCTCGATGCTGGCGCCTGCCTCCGGCCCGGCGCTTACCCGGCACGGCGAACAGATTCGTTCATTCTGCTTCACCGTGGAGGAGCCTATCGTGCCCGAGGTCCTGGAGGAGTGGCTGGATCTGCTGATGTCGCTGCTGGGGGAAAGGATCCTGCGGGTGAAGGCCATCGTGAAGATTGCCGGGCGGGAGCAGCCGCTTGCCTTGCACGGTGTACAGCACATCTTTCATCCCCCCGAGCCGTTGCCCGTCGAGGCCTGCAGCGATGGTGTCTCGCGTTTCGTGTTCATTACCAACGGGGTGGCGCCCGAGGCGGTCACGCGGTTGTTCGACTACTTCCAGCCTGCGCAAGCCTCCTGATTCACTCGCCACCCCGATAACGCCTCCGCGCCTCGGCGATGGTGCGGTGGTGGGCGTCGGCCCAGGTCACCAGGGCTTGCATCGGCTCGAGGAAGGAGTGGCCGAGCTCGGTGAGGCGGTACTCCACGCGCGGCGGCACTTCCGGATAGACCGTGCGGGTGATGAAGCCATCCTGTTCCAGGTGCTTGAGGGTGCGCGAGAGCATCTGCTTGGAGATGTCGCCGATCTCGCGCATCAGCGCGTTGAAGCGCTTGGTGCCGGGCTGCAGGGTGAGGAGGATGAGCACGCTCCATTGATCGCCGATGCGGTCGAGCACGTCGCGGATCGGGCAGGGGTGATCGAACTCGATGCTCTCGGGTTGTGGTTGTGGCATGGCGGGCTCCTTGGGCGCTCATGGGTCAGGGCGGTGTGACCGGGTCGCATGGCGGTGACTTCTTGCGCAGGGGCAAGAAGTACCATAGTTTGCCGCTTGGGTCTATTTAGTAGACCAGGTCTCGAATGCAAACCAAGGAGTCTCAGTCATGGCCAACGTCGCTCTTATCGGCGCCTCCGGCAACGCCGGTTCCCGCACCCTCAAGGAACTCTCCGACCGCGGTCACACGGTGACCGCCATCGCCCGGCATCCCGACAGGATCGCCACCCTGCCCGGGGTAACGGCCCGCCCGGGGGATGCCAACGACCGGGCGGAGTTGGCCGACACCCTGCGCGGCCACGATGCGGTGATCAGCGCGGTGCACTTTTCCGCCAGCGATGCCGATACCCTGGTCGGCGCGGTACGCGATGCGGGGGTGAGGCGTTACCTGGTGGTGGGCGGGGCCGGCAGCCTGGAAGTCGCGCCCGGCCAGCGCCTGATCGACCAGCCGGAGTTTCCCGCCGAGTACAAGGCGGAAGCGAGCGCAGGCGTGGTCTTCCTGGAGCGGCTGAGAACGGTCGAGGATCTCGACTGGACCTTCCTGTCACCCTCGGCGCTGTTCATCCCGGGGGAGCGTACCGGCACGTTCCGCCTCGGCAAGGAGATGCTGCTGAGCAACGAGCACGGCTCCAGCATCTCCTTCGAGGACTACGCCATCGCCCTGGTCGACGAGCTCGAGCGGCCCGCTCACGTGCGGCAGCGCTTCACCGTGGGCTATTGATCCCCGCCGAGGGCCGCGCCGGCCGCTGCTCGGGCACGCGGGTGCCCGGGGCGGCGCTTGGCCGCCTCGAGTCGCGGCCGAAACATTATCAGGCTATCGTTTGTCTGACTGAACGGAGAGGGCCCATCCGACATGAAGCTCGGCATGGGTCCGCGTCACTACCTTGAAGGAGCTGTCATGAGTCAAGCGACCGACTACACCCCGCCGCGGGTCTGGACCTGGGACAAGGCGAACGGCGGGGACTTCGCCAGCATCAACCGGCCCATCGCCGGCCCCATCCACGACAAGGCGCTGCCGGTGGGCGAGCACCCCTTCCAGCTCTATTCGCTGGCCACGCCCAACGGGGTGAAGGTCACGGTGATGCTGGAGGAGCTGCTGGCGCTGGGCTACCAGGACGCCGAGTACGACGCCTGGTTGATCCGCATCGGCGAGGGCGACCAGTTCGGCAGCGGCTTCGTCGCGATCAACCCCAACTCGAAGATCCCGGCCCTGGTCGACCGCAGCGCGTCCGAGCCGATTCGGGTCTTCGAGTCGGGTTCGATCCTGCTCTACCTCGCCGAGAGGTTCGGGGAGTTCCTGCCGGGGAGCCTGACCGGGCGCACCGAGACCCTGAACTGGCTGTTCTGGCAGATGGGCAGCGCGCCCTTCCTGGGCGGCGGCTTCGGTCACTTCTACGCCTATGCGCCCGAGAAGCTCGAGTACGCCATCGACCGCTACGCCATGGAGGCCAAGCGCCAGCTCGACGTGCTCGACCGCCGCCTGGCCGAGACCCGCTACCTGGGGGGCGACGACTACAGCATCGCCGATATCGCCACCTGGCCCTGGTACGGCCAGCTGGCGCTGGGCCGGCTCTACGACGCCGGCGAGTTCCTGCAGGTGCAGGAGTACGCGCACGTGCAGCGCTGGGCGAAAGAGATCGATGCCCGCCCGGCGGTGCAGCGTGGGCGCATGGTCAACCGCACCTTCGGGGAACCCTCGATGCAGCTCCACGAGCGCCACGACACCGACGACTTCGAGACGAAGACCCAGGACAAGCGAGGGGTGACGGCTTGAACCGGGGACGCGCTCCGGAGGCAACCTGTAAGGAATTCTTACAAGTTCGTCAGGAGGGGAGCAGGTAGGTCTCGAGGACCTGCGGGGCTGGAAGCCTTGGAGCAGCAGGTCAAGCAGGATAAGAAGCGATAAACAGGAGCACTGATCGGCCAGCATTGGTTGAGCACACCTTGCTCGCCCTGATCGTGATGTGTGTGGGGGAGCCCTGCCGGATGTCGGGCAAACCGGAACGGTTCACCTAAGATGGGGGATGCCCCGGGACAAGGATTGCCGATGACCGCCCAACAAGGCCTCACCCTGGCTCGTGCCGATGCCCGCCGCCTGCTGGTGCGCTATCACTTCCGACAGGCGCCGCTGGCGACCGTCGTGCGTCGCCTGGGGACCATTCAGTTCGATCCCCTGGCGCCGGTCGGTACCAACCCGGACCTGGTCCTGCAGTCCCGTGTGCCCGGCTACCGGCGGGGTGACTGGCTGCATGCGGCCTATGGTCAGCGGCTGCTGGTCGATGGCTGGGACAAGCAGGCCAGCCTGATCCAGCCCGGGGAGTGGTGGGCCCAGGCGCCGTTCCATCGCTGGTTCGCCCGGCGCTGGCGACAGCGTGGCGTGGATGTCGAGTCCCCGGAAGCCCTCGCCCTGGTCGACCAGGTCGAACGCCATGGCCCCGCCACCAGCCTCGAGCTCGGCGATCAACGGGCCGACCCTGCATTGCGCGGCAGTTGGTACGGACCCAAGCGCTCGCGTCATCTGCTCAAGGCGCTATGGGACACCGGGCGCTTGATGACGCACCATCGAGTGGGCGGTCGCCATGCCTACGACTTGCCCGAACGCGTGCTGCCCCGGGGCGCGAGCGTGCCGGACGCCACGCAGGACGATGCCCTGCAACGGCTGGTGGTCCGTCGCGTGCAGGCCGCTGGCTTGCTGCGTCCCACTGCCGATGCCGCCGTCTGGTTGCTGCCCTGCCCGCGCGCGGAGCGGGATCGAATCGCCGCACGGGCCATCGCCAGGGGAGAGTTGATCGAGCTCGACGTGGAAGGCACGGGCTACTGGACCACGCCTGAGGCACTCTCGGTCCTGGAGGAGGCCCCCGACTCGGCCGGTTCCACGAGTCAGGGAATGCGTTTTCTCGCCCCGCTGGATCCGCTGATATGGGACCGCGGTGGCGTTGCCCGGGTCTTCGGTTTCGATTACGTCTGGGAGGTCTACAAGCCCCTGGCCCAGCGGCGCTGGGGGTACTATGTGCTGCCGGTGCTGTGGGGCGAGCGCTTCATTGCTCGCTTCGACGCCAAGTGCCAGCAGGGCACCTTGACCCTCCTCGCCTGGCACTGGGAGCCCGACATCCATCCGGCCAGGCTTCCCGAGGGCCTGCCCGAGGCCCTTCAGCAGACCGCCCGTGAGTTTCTCGATTACCTCGGCGCTACCCGTCTCGTCCTGCCCAGGGGCCTCGGTCGCGAGGCCCGATGCGCCTGGCAGCGGGCGGTCACATGAACCGACCCCATTGAGTAGTTGGCAAAGGACTGTTTCCCCATGAAGCTCGATCTCTATCACCTCGACGCCTTCGCTCGGCGTCCCTTAAGGTGGGCGTCGACGAGGATCCCGTGACCGGCCCGCCGGTTGAGGTGGGCCCAATGGGGGAGCATGCAACGAGGAGGGGCCCGGTTACCCGGGCCCGCGCCTCCGGCCTCGTCAGCGGCGCGCTTCGAGGATCAGGTTGAAGGGCGTTTCGGCCGCGTTGCGCCTGCGCATCGAAGACGCCAAGCGCCGGCTCGAGCGACCGAGGCCTCGGTCGAAGAGATCAGCTGGCGGGTCGGCTACGAGGACTCGGCCTTCATCCGGCGGCTGTTCAAGCGCACCACCGGCCTCAACCCGAGCGCCTATCGCCGGCGCTTTCGCATCCCCGACTTCGCTCGGTCGTCGCACTGAGTCGAGGCCAACCGGCTCGCGCTTCCGCCGTCCTTCACGCCGGTGCCAGCCAGTACCGGTTTTTCTCAGGCACCGTTGTGACCCATGGGAAAGACGCGATTGCGATCCCCAGCGATTCGCCGCAAAGTGACCCGGTAGTGGCAAGAGGTTGGCCCGCCCTGGGGGCTGGATGGCAGGGGGATGGTGTTCGACATCCCGGGGTGTCGAGAAGAGTTGTCGAGAAGGGTTGTCGAGAACCGAGCAAGGGAATGACATGACTTCGATCCGTCGTCAGCTGGTCGCTTTGATCGAGCGGGGCGCCATACCGGACGAGCAGGTGGAACGCGCCGTCCGGCTCTCCGGGCTCCATCCCACGGGCCGGGCCTGGTCCGTGTTCCTGGATCGGCTGCTGTTGTGGCTCGGCTGCCTGGCGCTGGCCTTCGCGGTGCTGTTCCTCATCGCCTACAACTGGTCCGAGATGGGTCGCTTGTTGCGCCTCGGGCTGGTGGAGGCGGCGCTGGTGCTGGCCGTTGCCGTTTACTGGATTGTCGACGGGCGCGGGATGATGGGCCATGCCGTTCTGACGGCGGCGGCGCTGCTGCTGGGGGTGCTGCTGGCGCTGTTCGGCCAGGTGTACCAGACCGGCGCCGACCCCTGGCAGCTGTTCTTCACCTGGGCGCTGCTGATGCTGCCCTGGGTGCTGGTCGCCCGCTTCGACGTGCTCTGGGTACTGTGGCTGGGGCTGCTCGACCTCGCCGTGCTGCTCTATTTCCGCACCTGGGGCGGGCCATTGGATGCCTGGGTCGCGGGCGATGCCTCCGCCCTGTGGGGGCTGTTCCTGCTCAACACCCTGGCGCTGGTCGCGTGGGAGCTGGGGGCGCGGCGCTGGCGTTGGCTCGCGGCCGGGTGGCCCGTCCGCCTGCTGGCGCTGGGCAGCGGCATCCCGATCACGCTGCTGGTGATGACGTTCATCCTCGACGAGCGGGCGGCCTTCTCGCCGTCGCTGCTGGCGTATGCCCTGTGGCTGATGGCGCTCTACGCCGTCTACCGCCACTGGAAACCCGACCTGTTCATGCTGGCGGGGGGCTGCCTGTCGGCGATTGTCGTGACGACGCTTTTCCTCGCCAGGCACCTGTTCTGGCAAGCCGAGGCGGCCGGTTTCCTGTTGATGTCCCTGGCGGTATTGGGCTTGGGCGCCGCGGCGGTGTTCTGGCTCAAGCGGCTCCACGCGGAGATGGAATCATGAGCCGCTGCGTGCTACCTCTGCGAGACGGCTCGGCCAGGCCGACGGCTGGCCAAGATACCCCATGATGTCCATGACCTCGTGGCGGCCCTGGCGTTCGAGTACCAGTGTCGGAAACCCCGCCCCATCCACGCGGGCCAGCAGTTCCCGGCTGGCGCGGATATGTGTCCAGGTCGGCTCGCCCTGCTGTGTGGCGTAGGCCGCGTCGAAGGCGAACCCGTCGAGCCCGATATCCAACGCCAATGCGTGTAGCACCGCTGGGTCGGAGATGCGCCGCCCTTCGACGTAGTGGGCTGTCTGCAGGCGTGCCAGCAGATCAAGCCCCCGGCCGTCGATCTCGTCGGCCGCGAGCATGGCGGTGATCGGTGGCTCGGAATCGAACACCGCGCTTTGGTCGCAGAGCAGACCATCGCGATAGGCTTCTCCAAACGGTTGGCCGCTGAGCCGTGCGATCCGCCGGTCGTGCGGTTCCACCCTCTGGCGCAGCTGCGGCGTCACGGGGTGGCGGTTGGCGCCGGCCATCATGCCACCGGCATGAAACGCTACCGGCAGCGATTCGTGCGCCGCCTGGATCAACGGTGCGACGGCATAGCACCAGCCGCACAATGGATCGAGGATGTAGTGCAGGGTTACCGCCCCGGCGTTGTCGGGGCGGAAAGAGGTTGCCTGGTCGTTCATGGGGTTACCACTCCATCTCGCCCGTGTTGACCTTGGCGCCGATCTCCAGCGCGATGCCGAGGCCCGCCTGCGGGTAGGCGTCCTGCATCGCCTCGATCAGCGCTGCGCTGTCATCGGCGTGGGTCAATTCGGTCTCGAAACGCTGCAGATAATCCTGGGTGTAGGCCAACTGCGAAGCATCCTGCGGCAGCTCAGGCAGGGAATGGCCCGGTACCACGGTGGTCGGATTCAGTGCGGCGATGTCGTCCAGTTTCTCCACCCAGGCCGCGCGCTCCGCCGCTGTCTGGGCATCGGCGGTCCATGCATGCAGTCCGGCGTATACGTTCACGCCGCCGGCCACTGCCCCAATGGACGGGATCCATACATAGCTGCGGTGCGGCAGGCTGTCGTCCAGGCCGCGGATTTCCAGCGTCTGGCCCTCCAGCGGGATGGTATCGCCGGACAGCACCTCGGGCAGTGGCACCTGCTGCGGGGCATTGGCGCCCAGACGCGGGCCCCAGATTTCCAGCTTGGTCGGCAGGGTATCCTCGATCTTCTTCACCGTCGGCTCGGTAGCGACTACCTCCGCATCGGGGAAGAATTGCTCGAGGACGTCGATGCCGAAGTAGTAATCGGGGTCGGCCTGGCTGATGTAGATCGTTTTCAGCTCTTTGCCGCTATCCAGCACCATGGCTGCGATGCGCAGTGCGTCGGCGCGAGTAAAGCCGGTATCCAGCAGCACGGCGTCGTTCTCGCCGGACACCAGCACGGCATTGACGTGAAAGCTGCCGGCATCGGCGTTATAGACCTGCAGCGTCAGCGGTGCCGCCGTGGTCTCGTCGGTCTGCGCGTCGGCGTTGGCGGATGCAAGGCCCAGCGCCGCAGTGGCGAGGGTGAACCAGCGGACCGGAGAGAGGAGTTTTTTCATCGCGCTTATCCTGCAAGGTGGGTGAACAGGTGGTGTGCACAGGATATTGGTTCGAAATGGTTGGATATACGCTATTCTGATCGACAGTTTGTCAACCAGATCGAGCGAATAGATGGACCGTTTTACCGCCATGCAGGTGTTCGTTGCGGTGACCGAGCGCGGCAGCGTGACCGCGGCCGCCGAAGCCTTGGATATGTCGCGGGCGATGGCCAGCCGCTACCTCGAGAGCCTGGAGCACTGGCTGGGGGCGCGGCTGTTGCACCGCACGACGCGCCGCATCGCCCTGACCGATGCCGGTCACGAGGCCCTGGCGCGCTGCCGCCAGATGCTGGACCTCGCTGATGAAGTGCAGCTGGCGGCCGGTGCGCGCGGTGTCGAGCCAAAAGGCCGGTTGCGCATCGCCACCAGCCAGTCGTTTGCCCAGGCCTGGCTCGCGGAAGCAGTGGCGGAATTTCTCGAAGATCATCCGCAGGCGCAGGTCGAGCTGCTGGTGCTGGAGCGGGCCGTCAACCTGGTGGAGGAGCGGGTGGACCTGGCGGTGCGTATCACCAATCAGCTCGATGAAGCCTTGGTGGCACGGCGACTGTGCTCCTGTCGCTCGGTATTGTGCGCGTCTCCCGACTATGCGAAGCGCTATGGCGTACCGCACACGCCCGAGATGCTGGCTGAGCATGCTTGTGTGGCACACTCCTATGTCAGCCGTAGTGAGATCCGACTGCGCCGGGAGGGCCGCAGTGTGACCGTGCCGGTGACAGGGAAACTTTCCAGCAACGAGACGGGCGTCGTGCGCATGGCCACGCTGGCCAGCGCCGGCATTGCGATGCTACCGACCTATTTCGTCGCCGATGACCTGCGTCGAGGCCGGCTGGTACCCGTATTGCCGGCGTGGGAGCCGGAGCCGCTGGGGATTCATGTGGTGTATCTGTCGCGCCGCTACCAGCCGCTACTGCTACGGGTGATGATCGACTTCCTGGCCGATCGGCTCGGCGGTGATACCGCGCCCTGGGATCGCGATATCGCCATTGATCGCTCTATTCGCACGGAGACATCTTGATGGGCCGTTCCATGACGCCGCTGAAAGATCAACTTGCCCAGGCCGGCATCTCGGTGACTCAAGGCGATGGCGAGCCGGCACTCGAGACGCCCTGGTTCGTGCGCACGTTGCAGGCGATCTCGGGCTGGCTGGCGGCGGTGTTCCTGATGGGGTTCATCGCCCTGGGGGCGGCGTTCGTGATCGAGAGCAGCGTCGCCTCCGCCGCGTTAGGGCTCGCGATGATCGCCGGCGCCTATGCGCTGTTGCGGATGGCGCCCGGCGACTTCGTCGAGCACCTGGCCCTGGCCGCGAGCCTCGCGGGGCAGCTGCTGGTGGCCTGGGCCCTGGGCTCCGCCCTGGGGGACATGACTACCAGCTTCTGGTGGGGGCTGCTGGGGCTGCAGGCCGTGCTGGCGCTGGCCATGCCGAGCCTCACCCATCGCACCTTCTCCGCCTTCGCCGCCAGCCTGGCGCTCTACCTGGCCCTAGCCGAAAGCGGTGTGCCGCATGTGGCCGGTGGCCTGGTGCTGCTGGCGCTGACCGGTATCTGGCTCAACGAGTTTCGCTGGCCGGCTCGCCTGCGGCCGGTGCAGGCCTGGGGCCATGGCCTGTTGCTGGGGCTGCTGGCCATCCAGGCGGCGGGGAGCTCCGGCCAGTCGCTGCTCCTTGGGCGCTACTACCCCGGCGGCGGGCCGGCCTGGTTGGGGCCCTGGGTGGGAGAGGCCCTGGGCGCGCTGGCGCTGTTGCTGCTGCTTCGGCACGTCTTCCAGCGCCACGCTCAGGCAATCGCGCCGTCCGTTCGCGTGGCCGCCTATGGCGCCGTGGCGGGGCTGATGCTGGTCTCGCTCCAGGCTCATGGTTTGACCCAAGGAGCCGTGGTGGTCGCGCTGGGCTTCGCCATCGGCAATCGCCTGGTCATGGGGCTCGGGGTTCTGTCGCTGCTGTTCGCCATCGGCGGCTACTACTACTGGCTCGAGGTGACGCTGCTGACCAAGGCCCTGACGCTGCTTGCCCTCGGCGCGCTGCTGCTGGCGATCCGCTGGGCCATGCGGCACGGGTGGCGGGGCGGGCAGGGGGATGACGCAAGAGGCGGGGAAGCGGAGGACACGGGCCGATGATACCGGCAGCCAAGCGGCACAAGATCATCGTGGCGGCGACCCTGGTGCTGATGCTGGCGGTGGTCAACTGGGCCATCTGGGCCAAGGAGCGCCACCTGGCCGAGGGCGAGGTGGTGTACCTGGAATTGGCGCCGGTGGACCCGCGCTCGCTGATGCAGGGCGACTACATGGCGCTGAATTTCGAGATCGGCAACCGCATCCAGCAGGCGCTGTACGCCCGGCGGCTCGACAGCGACGAGACCCATGCCGCCGATGGCCATGTGGTCGTGCGCCTGGACGCGCAGCGCGTGGCACACTTCCAGCGGCTGGGCGCCGGGAACGAGGCGCTGGGTGCCGACGAGAGGCGCCTGCGCTACCGGCTGCGCAACGGCCGGGTCCGGTTCGCCACCGATGCCTTCTTCTTCCAGGAGGGTCACGCCGAGCGCTACGAACCCGCGCGCTACGGCCAGTTCCGCGTCAACGAGAGAGGCGAGCCCCTGTTGGTCGCCCTGCACGGTGCCGAACTGGAACTGCTCGGGGAAATGGAGCGTTAATCCCGCGAGTGGCTGTGGCACTGGTCTCTTCACCTGCAGAGGTCACGCGCCGGACGCACCCTCCATGGCAGCAGGGCATCCGGCGCTTGCGTTTCAGGCCACCTGCTTCTCGCCGACGGCGGAGGCGTTGGCCCGGCTCAGGAACGAGCGGTTCAGCGGGCTGTGCGGCTTGGCGGCGAGGCGCTCGTGGGCCAGGCCTTCGGCCACGTCGCGGTAACCGCCGCGCAGGGCGGCTTCGGTCAGCGTCCAGTCGATGATGTCGCGTTGGGCGTGGCTGCCGCCGAAGGCGTTGGCGATGAAGCGCGCCGGGTGCAGGCGCTCGACCGCGGTGGCGTAGTCGCCGCGCCAGAAGGCGACGAAGCCCTCCGTCAGGGGCAGGCCGATGCGCCGTGCCCAGGCGGCGGTCTCCGCGCCGCCTCCCGCGTTGCGTAGCGCGGCCAGCAGCCGCTCCACCCGGTCGTCACGCCCGGCGCCGAGGTAGGCCATCACGGCATGCCAGTCGTTGAAGGGGTAGAGCTTGCCGTCGGCGTGCCGGTCCCAGGTGTCGGCCAGTTCCCGCCAGCGGGGGCCGACGTTCTGGCCGGTGAGGTGCAGGCGCCAGAGCAGGGCGGAGGCGTCGACCATGTCCAGCGCCACGGCGCTGCGTTCCTGGCGGATGGGGCCGTCATACAGGGCCAGTGCCTCACCGGTCTGCCCCAGCTCGAGATGGCAGAGCGCGCGGTGCCACCAGTTGTGGACCTTGAACAGGTTGTCGTCGGCGGCCCAGTAGGGTTCGCGGGCGATCATCCAGCCGAGGCCATCCTCGGCACGGCCCTGCATCTCCATGACGTGGGCCACGGCGTGATGCGCCCAGCAGTCCAGCGGTTCCCCGTCCAGCGCCTGGCGGCCGGTCTCCTCGGCGCGGGCGTAGGCGCCGCTCTCCTCCAGCCCGAAGGCGTACATGCCCAGCAGGACCGAATGGCCCGGCATGTCGGGCGACCACTTGGGCAGCACGCGGGCGAGGCGGTCGCGCAGGTCGCGGCCGTTGGCGCGGTAGAAGTCCGCCAGGTGGCCGGCCTGTAGCGCCAGGAGGTCGTGCGGGTGGCGCAGGTTGTGGCGATCCAGGGCGCAGGCGGCGGCGGTCCACTCGCCGGCCAGCAACTGGTCGAGCACGGCGACGTGCGAGGCTTCCCGGTCGTTCAGGCGTGAGGCCTTGGCGATGGCGACGTCGGCCCTGGCCGCGTCGGCGGCGTCGGGTTCGGTGGCCAGGGCAAACAGATAGGCCCGAAAGAGGCGGGCCATGGTGAAATCGGGTGCGATCTCGAGGGCCTGGTCCAGCGGCGCCACGGGGTCGCCACGATAGAGGTTGAACGCGTCGACGGCATGGGCGTAAAGGTCGGCGGTCTCGGCGGTGGCGCCGGGCAGGGGGTTTCCTTGGCGGTCGGTCAGCATGGGGGATGACTCCTGGGTGCGGTTGTTGTCGTTCGTCAGGGGACGAAGGGCGGGCAACGGCCTCGCCCCACGCCACGCTGCTAAACTACCCGGAGGTGCGGCGCGGAATAATGGGCGAGACGCCGGAGTTCTTGTCCGAGCCGCCGCCATCACGGGAAGGTCGACCGATGGATGCCTCTCTCGATGTGTTGCGCACGCTGCGCCTGACCGGTGGTCTCTTCCTCGATGCGGAGTTCACCGCGCCCTGGTGTGTGGCCGCGCGGGTCGCCCCGGAGGATTGCCGTCCCTTCACCCCCTTGCCCGGGGGCATCATCGCCTATCACTACGTCAGCGCCGGCCGGCTATGGTTGCGGGTGGGCGAGGGGGCGCCGGTGGAGGTGTCGGCAGGTCACCTGGTGGTGCTGCCCCGCAACGATCCGCACGTGCTCGGCAGCGGTCTGGAGGGCCCGGCCGTCAGCGCCGAGGGGCTGATGCAGGCCACCGTCGAGAGCGGCATCGCCCGGATCGTTCACGGCGGCGGCGGGGAGGCGACGCGGGTGTGGTGCGGCTTTCTGCTCAGCG
The DNA here is from genome assembly GCF_002879645.1 of Halomonas heilongjiangensis. GTDB lineage: Bacteria > Pseudomonadota > Gammaproteobacteria > Pseudomonadales > Halomonadaceae > Halomonas > Halomonas heilongjiangensis. The sequence continues at coordinate 25,044 of NZ_PNRE01000003.1, forward strand.
AGACGACGACCGACCCGCTCGTCGGCATGCTGCCGAGCGTGATGACCCTCGACGTGGCCGAGGGCGTGACCGGGCCATGGATCGAAAGCTCCTTCCGCCTGGCCGCCAGCGAACTCGCTGCCGGGGAGGTGCGCTCACCGGCGCTGCTCGCCAGGCTGGCGGAGCTGCTCTTCATCGAGGCCGTGCAGCGCTACCTCGCGGGCTTGCCGCCGGAACAGCGTGCCTGGGTGGGCGGGTTGCGCAACCCTCTCGTGAGCCGCGCCCTGGCCCTGTTGCACGATCGGCCGGAACGCCACTGGACGACCGAAGCGCTGGCGCGGGAGGTGGGGCTTTCCCGCTCCGCCTTCGCCGAGCGTTTCACCGAGCTGGTGGGGGTTCCCCCCATGCGCTACCTGGCGGGGCTGCGCATGCAGATGGCGGCCCGCCGCCTGCGCGAGTCCCTGGCTCCGATCTCTCGCATTGCGCTGGAAGCGGGGTATGAATCGGAAGCGTCCTTCACCAAGGCGTTCAAGCGCGCCTTCGGGACGCCCCCGGCGACCTGGCGCCGGGGGCAGCATAACCCGCCAGAGCCCAGCCCGGCCGACTGACCCTCGGGCGCTTTCAGGCGCATGCGTCCCTGGACGAAGGGACCACGGTCGTTGATCAGCACTACCACTTCCTGGCCGGTGTCCGGGCGGGTGACCAGCACCTTGGTACCGAAGGGCAGGCTCGGGTGGGCGGCCGTCAGGGCCTGCTCTTACCCCGGGTGAGGGGGCCGCCGGAGGCGCTGCACCGCGGCGTGGGGTCCTGGAGCAAATGCACCGCGACAGGGTGGCTATTGTGCTTCGAAGTCCACGCGGCGGATGCTGAAGCGCTCCACGGGCAGCTTGCCGGTAAACAGCTGGTCGAGCCTGGCGTAGAGCACGTAGGTTTCGTCGCCCTGCTGCGCCGCCGTCGTCACGAAAACGGCGCCCGTGTCCATGCGGCCGGAGACGTGAGCGCTTTTCCAGCCATCCTCACTGGACAGCTGCACTACCGCATCTGTGCTCACCTCGCCACCGATGATGGCGTTGGCTGCCAGGACCAGCTTGCCTTGTGAGTCCCAGACCATGCCGTCGGCACCCTCGAAGGTGTGGTCGAGAGCGACCTGCTGGACGTCTGAAGGATCATCGAGCGACACGCGAAACAGCGTGCCGTCATTGTACTTGGCGACGATCAGGTAGCCGTCGGGATGGTACACCAGTCCGTTGAGGTTGACGCCTTCGCCGTCGAACAGCTCTGATGTCGTCAGTACGTCGGGTTCGCCGTCCACCGGCACCCGGTAGATCACCGGCGATAGACTGTTGGTCACATACGCAGTGCCGTCTGGTCCGACGATGACATCGTTGCAGAAATGGGCTGCTCCCTCATGAAGGGCGGTGAGGTCGACATGGCGCAGCGGCTCACCGGTAGCGAGGTCGTAGATGGCAAGTTCCGCCACTTGCATCTTGGTGCCTTCCGCCGTTCGCTCGCCGACGCCGAGATCGGAGTTGCACACCAGCACCCGATTGCGCTCCGAATCCAGGTGCAAGCCGAAGGTCGAGATCAGGCGCTCGTCCTCGACGAGCGGTTGGATATCGCCCTCAAGCGAGACGCGGTAGATGCCCCCGAAATATAGCGAACTCACGAGAAATTCGTCGCGGGTCTGATCATAGGCGATACCCTCCGGGAAGAGGTTATGTTCCTCGAACACGATTTCGGAGGGTCCCGGTGACAACGCGGGCTCGGCTTCTGGCGGCTGGGTTTCGGCGTTCGCATGACCGGCGAGCAGCAAACCGGCGCCGGCGAACAGGGCCGTGCTCAGCGCTTTGCGAGGTGTACTGGAGTGGAATGCTGGCATCAGGCTTTCCCCCTCGTGGTGGCCAAGGATGGCCATGGTGTCGAAACATTCGGTTTCGACGGACGATGAGCCCAGAACCATCATCACAAAATCATTAACCCATTGATTTAATTTCTACTATTTTCTGTGGGCATGGGCTGGTTGGCCTACGGGGTCATAGGGCCGGGGCTTCAACAGAATAGCCCAACAGCAGTCGCGCGTGCGGAATTCGGTGCCCCGCGATGGGCCACGAAGCTGTTGTGGTCATGCTGATCTTCGATTGAACCACCTGTCGATTGCAGGCCGATCCGTTCGACATGGAGGTGGACGACCACAACATGAGGGAGACGAACATGCGATTCATGGTCATTGTGAAGGCGAGCAAGGAGTCGGAGGCCGGCACGTTGCCGAGCCAGGAGCTGCTGGAGGCGATGGGCAAGTACAACGAGGAGCTGGTCAATGCCGGGATCATGCTCGCCGGTGAAGGGTTGCAGCCGAGCAGCAAGGGGGCGCGCGTGCGCTTCTCGGGCGACCAGCGCATCGTCATCGACGGCCCCTTCGCCGAGACGAAGGAGCTGGTCGCCGGCTACTGGCTGTGGCAGGTGGCGTCGAAGGAGGAGGCCATCGAGTGGGTCAAGCGTTGCCCGAACCCGATGCCCGGCACCGAGGCCGAGATCGAGATCCGTCAGGTATTCGAGGCCGACGACTTCGGTGAGGAGTTCACCCCGGAACTGCGCGCGCAGGAGGAGCGGCTGCGTGCCCAGGCCGCCGAGTGGCAGCAGAAGCGCTGAGCGGTGCCGGTCGCAATGCCGTCGGCGAGGATCCGCCAGGCGTCCGCCCGCGGGCTCAATTCACCTGGGTAATCATCACTGGTGCCACGCCCCGGTGGAGCATGCCGAGCTTGCGGGCCGCGTGCTTGGAGAGATCGATGACGCGTCCCTGGACGAAGGGACCACGATCGTTGATCAGCACTTCCACTTCCTGGCCGGTGTCCGGGCGGGTGACCAGCACCTTGGTACCGAAGGGCAGGCTCGGGTGGGCGGCCGTCAGGGCCTGCTGGTCGAAGGGCTCGCCGCTGGCCGTCGGTGCGCCCTGGAAGGTGTCGCTGTAGAAGGAGGCGATGCCTTCCTCGGTAGCGTCATCGTGCGCCTGCACGCTACCCGCCATCAGCAGGCCGGCCAGGCAACAGGCGAGAGTCAGTCGGGATCGGGTTCCCATGGATTACCTCATGGTTCTCGTGTAGCGGATCGCGCGTCCATCGATGCGATGAGGTGCCGGTAGGCAGGGGGCATGGTAACCGCCCTGGCCAGGGGGGGCAACCCGTAGCGAAGATCGACGACGTTGACGACAAAAGAACGCTATTCGTGTAACAAGGCCTACGGCCGTCTAGGCTCGATCGCCCACGTCCGGCCTCGGCCAGGTTCACGGCATGAGGGGCGGGGGGAACGAGGCGACCCTTCCGGAGCTATCCCCATCCCGTGGGATGCCATACTCACCACGGACGGATGCGGTGCCAGGCCACGTGACAGGGAACAGTGATCATGTCGTTTCGCTACGTCGCCATGCTGGCCGGGGGGATGGTGACCCTTGGAGGGTGCCAGGCCCAGGAGGAGTCGCCCCCTTCAGGAGGGAGCGCCTATGAGGCGGTCGAGGAGCGTTTCGTGGAGCACGACTGTGCAGCGGAGCGTTGCGCGGAGGTGGCGGTGAGCGCGCTGCGCTTTCCCGATTCGCCGGCGTTGACCGAGCAGCTGCGCCGCAGGCTACTCGTCATGGGGATGGGCATCACCGATGGCGAGAACGACCGCCCGGCCGACTCCTGGGAAGGCTATGCGCAGGCGTTCCTTGCCCAGGCCGAGGCCGACCGCCACCTCGTGCCTCTGCATTCCGCCAGCCAGGCGCGGCTCGAGGCCAACGTCTATGCTCGGCATGACGACCTGCTGATCATCGAGCTCGACAGCTATGTCTACCATGCGGGCCAGGCCCACGGCATGCCGTTGACCGGGTTCATGGTCATCGACGAGCGGCTGGGGCGCGTGGTGGGGTTCGACGACATGCTCGTCGACGGTCAGGAGGAGGCGTTTCGCGAGGCACTGGCCCGTGCCCACCGGCGCTGGCTGCAGCAAACGAATGCCGATGACGACTTCGCCGCCACCTGGCCGTTGAGCGAGAGCCGCAACGTCGCGCCGCTCGAGACGGCCTGGGTGGTCAGGTACAACGTCTACGAGATTGCCCCCTACGCCGCCGGTCAGCCGGAGCTGCACATTCCCAACGACGACCTGGCGGGCATCGTCGAACCGCGCTATCTCGTGCCGCAGCGGGAATAGGCGAGCGGCGATGCGCGAGGCCCTGAGGAGAGAAATGCAAGGCCCCAGCCCAACGAACAAGCACCCCATGGAAGGGTTTCCGCAGGTGTGCTTCATCAAGAACGTCATCCAGAGCCCGAATATCATCGTGGGGGACTACACCTACTACGATGACCCGGAAGACGCCGAGAACTTCGAGCGTAATGTTCTCTACCACTACCCCTTTATCGGCGACAGGCTGATCATCGGGAAGTTCTGCGCCATTGCGCGCGGCGTCAAGTTCATCATGAACGGGGCGAACCACAAGCTTTCCGGGATCTCCACCTATCCGTTCCAGATATTCGGCAATGGCTGGGAAAGGGTCATGCCGGAGCCGAGCGAGTTGCCGTACAAGGGGGACACGGTCATCGGTCATGATGTGTGGATAGGTTACGACGCCCTGATCATGCCCGGGGTCTCGATCGGCAACGGTGCCATCGTATCGACTCGCTCGGTCGTGGTGGGCGATGTGCCCGCCTACACCGTGGTAGGCGGCAATCCTGCCCGGCCCATCAAGCAGCGTTTCCCGCCGGAAGTCGTCGAGATGCTGGAGTCCATCGCCTGGTGGAACTGGCCGGCCGAGAAGATCACCCGGCATCTGGAGGTCATCGTGTCGGGGGATGTCGAGGCGCTGCGCCGCTGCGAGGCGAGTCCCTGAACTGGTCGCTGCGTGAGCACATGGGTGGCTGCCGCGAACGCGACGAGGTGTGGGAGCCCCTGGCGCTGATCCACGAGCGCTTCGAGACCCGACAGGCCGGGCATATCGCCGAGCGCAGGCATTGCCCGAAACGTCGTGCCGCTCGAGACGGCCTGGGTGGTCAGGGACAAGAAAGTCTCGGTGACCTGTGGCATCTTTGGGGTTTTCCGAGAGGAGGTATCCGACCATGGCAAGCATCTTCACCCGCATCATCCAGGGCGAGCTCCCGGGGCACTTCGTCTGGGAGGATGAGCAGTGTGTGGCCCTGATGACCCTCAACCCGATGAAGCCCGGTCACCTACTGGTGATTCCACGCGAGGAGATCGACCACTGGGACGACCTGCCGGCCGAGCTGGTCATCCACCTCATGGCGGTGTCGCAGAAGCTCGCCAAGGCCCTCAAGCGCGCCTTCCCCTGTGAGCGGGTGGGCATGCTGGTCGTCGGGCTGGAGGTGCCGCACGTGCACATCCACCTGGTGCCGATCGATGCGATGCAGGACATCCGGGTGGAGGGACTGGCCCAGGCGCAGCCCGAGGAACTGGCGGACGCCGCATCTCGACTCCGGGAGACCCTGACTTGATCTAAACTCTGCTTGCTCTGCTGGGAATTTTTGGCTGTGGGTGTCACTCGATCGAGAGGGGTGTGAGCCATGCAGCGTGTACAGCCCGACGTGTGGGAGACCGAAGTGGAGAGCCCCTTCCCTGGGCTCACCGTGCATGCCTACCTGCTCGTTCGCGAGACGGGCAACGTGCTCTTCTACAACACCGGCCACCGCCACGAGATCGAGCGGATGACGGAGCTGGGCGGCGTCGCCTATCAGTACCTGAGTCACCGAGATGAGGTGGGGAAGACCCTGACACTGATCCACGAGCGCTTCGGTGCCAGATTGGCGGGCCACATCGCCGAGCGTGACGATTTTGCCCGCGTGCGCACCCCGGAGATCCTGTTCGACAAGCGCGAACGGCACCTGGGGGCCATCGAGGTGATTCCCACCCCTGGCCATAGCCCCGGCAGTACCTGCTTCCTGGTGGATTCCGCCCACGGCAAGCTCTACCTTTTCACCGGCGATACCCTCTACCGTGACGAGGATGGCGGTTGGAGTGCCGGTTTCATCCCCAGGCTGAATACGGTGGAGGACCGGGAGACGCTGGCCGAGAGCCTGCGGTTGCTGAAGACGCTCGAGCCGGACGTGATCTTCTCCAGCGCATTCAGTGGTGAGAGCGGATTCCAGGAACTCGCCCCGGGCGAGTGGCCCGTGCTGGTGGATCGAGCGCTTGCCGAGCTGCTGGGGCGAGGCGGCGCAATATTGGCTGCGCGACTACAGGCATATCGTTCGGCAATACCTCGACGGCTTCGGCGCTTTCGGTTCTGAAGGGGGGCAGCCTGACCGATGACGTCGCGTGGGAGATGCAGGCCTTCAGCGTTCTGAGCGACGTACCCTTTGGCCTCGCAGGTCGGTGAACGCCGTCTCCAGGTCGCCGACGCTGGCGGCGCCTCGTATGACGTCGGTGCGCCGGCCCTGCTCATCGAACAGTACGATGGTGACCTGATCGACCAGATGCTCACCGGCGAAGCGCGCCCCCTGCGTGGTGTTGATGTTCACCACGCGCCAGGCGGGAGGGTGCTCGATATTGGCCAGCGCCTGTTCGGCATTGTTGCGCAGGCGGCGACTCGCCGAGCGGCGCTGGTCGAACACCTGCACCGCGACCGGTTCGCCGCTGCCGATCACGCTCAGGTCGGCCAGTGTGCGAACGTTACGCTCCTCGAGAATGAGCCAGGCCGCCGGCACGGCAAGGATGGCCAGGACGATCAGGGTGCCACGTACCAGCCGACGAGGGCGGAAACGCCGTCGCGGCTTGCCGGCGAGGGACTTGCTCGAGGGGCCGATCGGCTTGCGACGCCTGTTCCTGGTCTTTGGCATGGGGGCACCTCCTGCCGGAAATGGGCCATTCCCTTGTCTAATATAGTGCCTGCCCTGTGCCAGGCCGAGTCAGAAGCCAGGAAATGGGGCGGAGCGAGTGTGAGGCCGACATCGGTGATGTCCTGGCCCGGGCAGGGGGGCAGGAGGGGTTAGACCTGCTGCCGTGATGCGAGAGAGAGGAGGTGCAGGAGACAGGCTACCGTCCTCGGTCGGTAGCTGACACCCGGCTTGGAGCAGTTCCTCAGTCGCTCTCTCCCGAGGTGTGCAGGCCACGGGCGATGAGATCGTCTGCCAGCGCCCGGGCCGCCAGGGCGAATTCCACGCGAGCCATCGCCAGTGCACTCAGGTCTCGCGAGACTACCTCTCGTTCCATACGATCGAGGCGAGCCTTGGCCGTTGCCAGCCGGCGCCCCAGTGCCGCATCGAGCCCGATGCAGCCGGGAGGCGCTTCAGGCATCGGGCATAACTGATCCACCAGGTCGTCGGGCAGTGTGCATGTCATGCTGGGGACTTCCATCACATGAACTCCTCGGCTCCGAACCCCGATCTCACCACCGAATTCCCTTGGTACCGGCCTACAGGCCCGGTGCTTTCTCAGTGTGTGCCGTGGTCGTGACGGTGCCGCTGGCAGCAGGTCTCCATCCTGGAGCTGAGCGAAAACATCAGAGATCCTTCTCTTCTGTGAATATAGTGTGTTTTTATGTAAGTCAAGGAGAGTTTTGGGAGGCCCGGCCCGACTGACGCCGGGTCGGTAGCTCTGCAGCGCCGGCATTTCGTTGCTTTCGCAAAGCGCCGGCGGTCGCCTGCATCAGTGTGTACGGGGGCTTCTGGCCGATGTGAAGGGTGCCGTGGCGAGACTGTGGGTCGAGGGATCGTGCCCATGGATGCCGGATTCCACAGGTCGGTTGGAAGTAAAACACCCCATCCAGCCAGGGGCCGAATGGGGTGCGGTAATTGCCGGCAACGTCATGCCCTCAACGCTGGTGCTCTTCCTCGAAAAGCTCTGCCTTGGCGTGACGCATGACGTCCTCGCAGGCGGCTTGATGGGCGAGCTGCAGGAGCAGGCCCTGGGTCACTTCGAAGCCTTTGCCCAGGCAGGTATCGACATCCTGGCGGCTCACTCGAGGGGAGACGTTGCAGTCAATCTTGATCGTTCTTCCGCCACCGTCCAGCCTGTCGGCGAATCCCCGTATGCGCCAGGCGATACGCTCTTTCCAACTGGCGGATTCTTCCACGCCTTCGTTTACGCTAAACGTGCACTGCCACTCAGGTTTGTAGACCTTCATGAGAACCTCCCGTGCTGGCTTGAAAGAATGATCGATCGTGGTTGCTTCTCCGTAATGAAATGTCGTGCCAGGTCATCATACAGGCTTTCAGAGGCGGGGACAGTGCAAGCAGCGTGAATGATGCGGTCCGCCTGTAACGGCAATGACGCCTGCCCGGGAGGCCCGTGGTGCGTCAGCGAAGATGGGCGGCAATGGCCTCGAGGGCGGCGCGCTGCAACAGGGCCTGTCGAGCCCAGAACTGCAGCACTTCGGTGTCAAACGGGTGGAGTTGCGGGGATACGGTATTCATGGAGTTGATCCTCCTGAAAGAATTGCTCCCCCAGCGTAGACGCTTTTTTGTTGCAATGCAGCATTTCTTTTCTTATGTCAGAAAAGCGTTCATTAGTCATGTATTGGTCCCGCCGATGACCCATTCCCGCCCCCAGGCGGGCCGCTCAGCAGGCCGCCGGCGAGCGGGCTCCACATCATCAGGCCGAGGGTCTCGCTCTGCAGCATGGGGAGGATGTCACGCTCGAGATCGCGGCCGGCGAGCGTGTAGTAGGCCTGCAGCGATTCGAAGCGCGCGGCCGATCAGCCGCTCGGCATCGCTCTGCTGCAGGTCGTCGATCTGGCTCCACAGTTCGCCCTCGCCTTGAAGCTCGAGCCTGCCGAGCAGCAACCTACAGGTGGCCGGTGGCAACGGTGTGCCGTTGCAGCTGATCACCTACGTACCCGCCAGTGATTCGGGCACCCAGGAGAAGATGGAAGCCCTGTTGGTAGGCTTCGACCACTCGCCTCGCTCACGACGGCAGGGCTAGTCAGTGCCGGGGAAGTGGCCATTCAAATCAAAGCCTGCCGACGTGGCAGGCTTTTTTGTTGGTGCCGGTTTCCGGGTATTGGGAGTCAGGCATGGGGGCATGTCGAAGATTACCATGGACATTACCAAAAGCGGTTTCTTCTACCATTGCCGCGGCAAGAACGAGCCATCGCGCGACATTGGACTGGCACCGTATCCCTGTCCATGATCAAAGGACTGGTTCCACAGTTGGATAGGGCTGTGACAACGGCAACTCGACTGGTGGGGGCGGCACTCGGCAGCGTGCTGCTGCTCGTGGTGGCGGTGGCCCTGCTCCTGGAATCTCCCTGGGTGCGAGATTGGCTGGAAGAACAGGCCAGTCAGCAAGTGGGTGGTCGCGAAGTCGAGATCGGCGACCTGGATATCGGTTGGGGCTGGCCGTTGGCGGTGCGGTTGAATGACGTGCGTGTCGCCAATGCGTCCTGGGCCCGCAACGAGGATATGGCACGGCTGGAGGCATTGGCCATTGACCTGGACGTTGGGCGATTGATCAGGGGGGAGGTGGAGTTGGAGCTCGTGCGCGTCGAGCGGCTAGTGCTCCATCTGGCACGACGAGAGGACGGCACTCTCAACTTGCCTCGCCTGAGTCGTGCGAAGACATCGGAACCGGATAAGGGCGGACAGACCGTCTGGCCCAAGGCGTTTGCCGTCGGGCAGGGCCAGTTGACCTACCATGACGCCGCGCAGGATATCGAGCTCGACGTCACCTTCGAAACCCCTGGCGGCACGAGCGATGAACTACGGCTTGACGTGCGCGGCGAGGGGCGCGTGCAAGAAGACCCCCTGGCATTTCAAGCATTGGCGCACTATCAGCGAGCAGAGAATCGCGTCGCTGTCGAAAAGCTGGAAGGAGAGGTCGGTGGCAGCCATCTGAACGGTTCGCTGGCGGTGGATCTCGGCCGGGATGTGCCCTATATCGATGCGCAACTGGATGCCGACGCACTGGACCTGAACCGCTGGGGAGTACTGGGCGAGACCGAGGGCGACCAGACGGCGGACGGGGCCAACGCCCGAGGCGGGGGTGGCGACGAAACGGAGGACGCATCGACTCTCAAGGCTGCCTGGGACCAGCGCTGGGCTGAAACTCTCGGGGTACTGAAGGCGTTCGAGGGCCAAGTGGACCTTTCCATTGCCCACCTGAGCTATGCCGATCAGACCCTGCACGATCTAGCCGTCAAGGGGCAGCTCGAGGATGGTCGTGTCGGTGTGGAGCGTCTTCATGCCCTTCAGGAGAGTGCCGATGGACAGCAAGGCGGGTTGACCGCCCAGGGTTGGATCGAGGTGCAGGAGCAGCGATTGGTCGCCGACGTGGAAGCACAGTTCGACCGGCTCGACCTGACCGCGGCACTTGCGCCCTTGGGGCTCGGGGAGTTGGGCATGATCGATGGCCGGCTCAACACGCAGGTGGTCGATGGTGGGCTGGTGTTCGACGACACCGCGTTCGACTATAGAGGGCCGCGTTGGGGGCTGGTGCTTTCCTTGCGTGCCAATTCCCGTGAGATCGAAGGCATGGAAAAACCTGGGGTCCATATGGTCGGCGATGGCACCTATCAGGAAACGCCATTTTCATTCGACCTGGTGATGGGCCCGCTACTCGATCTGACCCGTGACGCGCCCTATCCGATATCCGGTGAACTGAGCACCGGCGACACCCATCTGCAACTGGACGGCAGTGTCGTCCAACCGCTCGAGCTCGCTTCGGTGGAGGGTGACTTTCGGATCGAAGGTCCCACCCTGTCGGATATCTCCGATCTGACCGGCATCAATTTGCCCGAGGTCCCTCCCTATCAGGTTCGCAGTCACCTGCGCTTCAGCGACGACCTGCTGCACCTGAATGGCATGCAGGGTAGCTTCGGTGACAGCGATGTGGCCGGCGACGCACGCTTGCGCCTGGGAGAGCGACCACAGCTGTGGGCCACGTTGACCTCGGACACGCTTCATGCCGCCGACCTGTTGCCGATGCTGGGTATCGCACCGGAAACCGGAGGGGGAGAGACGGCGTCTCCCGAGCAGGAGCAATGGGCCGAGCAGGACAGGCGCCGCCAACGGCTTTTTCCCGACCGCCGCTGGGATGTGAAGGGGCTGCGTGGCACGGATATCGTGCTCGATTACCGGGCGAAGAACGTCCAGGCCAAGCATGTGCCGTTTACCGATGTCTCCCTCGAGTTGGAGCTGCAGCAGGGTGTGATGACCATAGACCCTTTGCAGGTGGGGCTTGGCGGTGGCCGGGTCAGCGGCTCATGGGTGATCGATGCGCGCCAGGAGGCCCTGGAGGGCGACCTACGGCTGGCACTCGAGCGGGTGAATCTCAAGGCTCTGTTGCGTGAGGCCAATTTGCCACAGGTGGCCCGGGATACCCTTGGGGTCGTCGGCGGGCGTGGCGAATTCGATTACCGCGGCCGCTCGATGGATGAGGTCATGGCTGGGCTCAACGGTACGCTGGAATTGGCCATGTCCCAAGGCTGGCTGGACATCATCGCCGCGGAGCTGCTGCCCTTGAATGTGGCCAATGCCTTGGTCGCCGCCCTGGCGGGTAAGGAACAGGTTCCGTTGGAATGCAGCTATGTCCGTTTCGTTGCCGAAACCGGATTGGCCGACCTGGAGCGATTCTTCATGGCGACCGAGATTGCGAACTTCACTGGCGGTGGCGCGATCGACCTGGATGCCGAGAGACTGCAGCTGGTTTTCGAGGGGCATAACAAGAACGTGACCCTGTTCACTGGTAATTCTCCGGTGGAGCTGGATGGGCCGCTGCGTAACCCGCGGGTGAATGTGATCACCAGCGAGCTGGTGGCACGTGGTTTGGCTTCCCTGCTCGGTGCCTTGATCGCACCGCCCGCGGCGATTCTGCCCTGGATCGACCTGGGAGGAGGCGAAAATGTCGGCATGGGGTGTGAACGGGCCATGAGGGAGTTCAAGGAAGAGTGATCGTCCCTTCCTTACCTTCATGCCGGCTTCCTTGGTCCACATTCGCCCAGCGTTGCTTTGTTACCGTGACGCCTTGGGTGGCCCGGTTCGCTGTGCTTTCAACTGCGCCTCCACCCGGGCGATGATGTCGCGGCCGAGCTTGTGGAGCAGGGGCTTGGCGGCGAGGTTGACGGCCTTCTCGAGTGGGGGCGGCTGCAGGCTGTATTCCAGCGTCAGGTGGATGCGGGTGCCTCCCTCGATGGGCGTCAGGCGGTACTCGCCCTGGTTGGGCACGCCGCTCACCGAGCGCCAGGCGAATCGCTCCGGGGGCAGGAACTCCGTGATTTCCACATCGAACTCCAGCGGCACGCCGGCGACGCGCACCCGCCAGCGGTAGCGACGCTCACCCAGGCGAACTATGGTGTCTATGGCGTCGCTGTAATCGGCAAACGCTTCCACTCGGCCGACGAGGGCGAATACCTCCCGTGGGCTGGCCGCTATCTCGGCGTGGTGCTCGATGATGGGCATGGCCTTCTCCACCTCCGCAAGACAACGCGATGACACAGTAAAGGTATGACAACGTTCAGGACGAACGACGCGCCGCTCGACGGCCGAGCCCAGCTTCGGTCGCCGATCAAGGTGCTGGTCATCCTCGGACACCCGCGCAGTGACAGCCTCTGCGGCGCCCTGGCGGATGCCTTCTGTGACGGAGCCCGCGCCGCGGGCGTGCAGCTGCGGCGACTGAACCTGGTGGCGCTGGAGTTCGATCCGTACGTGCACACCCCGTCGCCCAACGACCAGCCCCTCGAGGACGACCTGAGGCAGGCGCAGGAGCTCGTCGCCTGGGCGGATCATCTGGTGTTCGTCTATCCCACCTGGTGGGGTGGGGCGCCTGCACTGCTCAAGGGGTTTCTCGACCGTATCATGGCGCCGGGGTTCGCGTTCCGGACCTGCGAGGGCGGGATCGGCTATCAGGGGTTGTTGGCCGGGCGCTCGGCACAGCTCATCACCACCATGGATACCCCGCCGCTGATCCATCGGCTGCTCTATCGTGAGCCCGGCAGGAATGCCCTGGCACGGGCGACCCTGGGCTTCTGCGGCATTCGCCCGGTGCGCTCGCTGGTGTTCGGCTCGGTCAAGGATGCCTCCCCGACACAGCGCCAGGCCTGGCTGGCCCGTGCCCACCACCAGGGCCGGCGGTTGGCGCAGGGCCGGATCACCCCCGCGGAGCGGTTGAGGCACAAGGCCGGCGCCTGGTGGCGGGCGCTGCGACTGCAGTTCTATCCCATGACCTGGGTGGCCTATGCGGTCGGGGCGCTGGCCGCTGCGCCGACCGGGGGCGTATTCGGCAACCCGGTGTTCTGGCTCGGCTACCTCTGCCTGTTCCTGCTGGAGGTGGCCACCGTGCTGATCAATGAGCTGGTCGACCTGGACACCGATCGGGCCAATCGCTTCTACAGCACCTTCACGGGTGGCTCTCGCGTCCTGGTGGAGGGTCGGTTGAGCCCGGGCGAGGTCAAGGCCGGGATCCTCGTCGCGCTGCTGGGCCTGGCGGGCGGCACGGCCTGGCTATTGGCCGTGACCCCGGCGCCCCCGGCCGCGGTGATCGCCGTGCTGGGGGCGCTGGCGGTCCTGGCCATCGGCTACACGGCGCCGCCCCTGATGCTCAGCTATCGTGGCCTGGGCGAGCTCGATGTCGCGGTCACCCACAGCATCGGCGTGATGCTGTGCGGTGCCGTGTTTCTCGGTGGAGACTGGCGCGATCCGCTGCCGTGGTTGCTGAGCCTGCCGCTGCTGCTGGCGATACTCCCTTCCATCACGCTGTCGGGCATCCCGGACCTCGAGGCCGATGCCGGTGCCGGCAAGCGCACCCTGGCGGTACGCCTGGGGCGCCGGGGCGCACTGCGGCTCGCGCTCGCCGCCACGCTGCTCGCCGCCGCCTGCGCCCTGGCCTGGCAATTGATAGGGCTGGCGGCGGGGGCCTACGGCGGCATCGCCTGGGTGGTCGTTCCCCATGGCGCCTGGCTGGCCTGGCTGCTGGCCCGGCATCTCCGGGACGACCGCCCGGCCGGGCGCATCGACGGCCTGATGGGCGCCTCGCTCGGCTATGTGCTGTGGTTCGGGCTGTGGCCGCTGTTCCGGTTGGCATGATCGCGCCCCGCCGGCCTGCCCTATGCCGTGGGTGCGTCTCTCGGCCATCCCCTGGCCAGCAGGGCCAGCCCGACGGCCAGCAGGGGCGGCCAGGCGCCCGGTATGCCCAGCGTCGCGAGGGTGATGCCGCTCACCAGGCACCAGAGGGCGGGAATGACCAGCAGCGCCCAGCCGCACGGCCCGCGGGAGATCATGGCCGCCACTCCCAGGGTGGCGATGGCGAGCGGGTCGGGGGTGAGCCCCAGGACCTCGGCGCCAAGCAGCCCACGCCCGGTGACCAGGGCCATGAGCGGGTGCAGGGCCAGGGCATGGACGAACAGCACGACCCCCAGGGCGCGTCGCACGCCCCAGCGCCTCGGCAGGTCGAGCCCGCCCTTCGGGACGCCGAGGGCGATCAGCAGCAGCGCCTGCAGCACGAACAGCGGGATCACATAGCGGATCCCCCAGTTGATCGGCACGTAGCGCTGCCACAGGAAGGCCCAGGCGACGAAGACCCAGCCGACAGCGAGCAGGGCGGCGACCAGGCGGGCGCTCCAGGGGCGCGGGCGCAGCAGGGCGAACAGCATCGCGCCGCCCAGCATCAGGGCGAGCGGTTGCAGGGGCCACAGCGCCTGGTTGTGCAGTTCGAACAGCCGCTCGTAGACGCGGGGCGAGAACATCAGGAAGTCCGCGGGGCGATAGCTCAGCCACTCGCTCATGCCGATCATTCGCCCCTCCCCATGCTGCCCTCACAAGGCCCGCACGTGATCGGCCATGCGCCGGCGCAGGGCGTCGTCGGGCAGCGGCGTGCTGGCGGCAGCCATGTTCTCGCGCACGTGATCGACGCGGGTGGTGGCGGGAATGGCACAGCTCACCGCCGGGTGGGAGATGATGAACTTGAGGATGAACTGTGCCCAGCTCCCGGCGCCGATCTCCGTCGCCCACTCCGGCAGCGGTTCGCCCGCCAGGCGCTCGGTCAGCCGCCCTTGCCGGAAGGGGCGATTGACGATCACGCCGATGCCTTTCTCCCTGGCCAGGGGCAGCAGGCGGCGTTCGGCCTCGCGGTCGACGACGTTGTAGGTCAACTGGACGAAATCCAGCGGCGCGTCGCGCATGATGCGCTCGATGGTGTCGTGGCGCCGGCCGTGGGAGGTGGTGATGCCCACATGACGCACCTCGCCGGCCGCCTTCATCGCGAGCAGCGTCGAGAGGTTCGCCTCCCAGGCGACCAGGTTGTGGACCTGGAGCAGGTCGAAGCGCGGTACGCCCCAGTGACGGCGCGACGCCTCGACCTGTGCCGGCCCATGGCCGGGGCGCGAGGTCCAGATCTTGTCCGCCGCGTAGACCCGGTCGAGCGCATCGAGCTTGCCCAGCCCGTGGCCGATGGTCGCCTGGGACGAGCCGTACATCGGCGAGGAGTCGATCATGCGCCCGCCCATGGCGAAGAACTGCGCCATCACCGCGGTGCACTCCTCGAGCAGTACCGGGTCGTCTCCCACGTTGAAGGTGATCCAGCTGCCCAGCCCGACCAGCGGTAGGCGTTCTCCGATGGCGGGCACCTCGCGCGCCAGGGGTGGCGGCCGCTGCGCCAGGGCGCCGAGTGGCGGCAGTGCCGTGGCCGCGGCCAGCGACACGAGGCCACTCAGCAGCGCGCGGCGAGACAGGCGGCTCGGGGGAGGGGGCATGGTCGTCTCCTGCTCGTGCTGCTCAGAGCAGTGTAGTTGTTGCGACTATACTGTCAGCAGACGGTAGCCCCTGGGAGGTATGCCATGATCGTTCGCCTGGGCCGGGGAATGGCGGCGGGGCTGGTGGCCACCCTGGCCATCTCCATGCTCCTGATCCTGCGCCTGTCGGCGGGGGTCATGCCCTGGTACAACCCCATCGAGATCATGAACCTGACGGCCCAGCGGGCGCTGGGTACGCCAAGCAGCATGGCCGTGGGGTGGGCCATTCACTTCGTGGTCGGCACCTTGATCTGGGGCACGCTGTTCGGCCTGATGGAGTCGGACCTGCCCGGCGGCAGCGATACGCGCCGCGGGCTGGTATTCGGCCTGGGCGCCTGGCTGGTGGTGATGGTCACGGTGTTCCCGCTGGCTGGCTCGGGCTTCTTCGGCCTGGGCTTCGGCCTGATCGCGCCTCTTTCCACGCTGCTGGGGCATATCGTGTTCGGGCTGGTGCTGGGCGCCACCTACGGCTGGTTGCGACGCCTGTAGCCGGCGTACCGACGACCCCGCCCCCGTGGCGGGATCGTCGCGGCTCAGGCCGGTCGTCTCGCCATGAGCTCCTCCACTTCCTGCCCCAGTGATGCCATGTCCCGATACCCGGGAGTTTTCCCATGACCGCCACCCTCTATCGACTCGCCGCCTTCACCCGTGACCCCAGGGGCGGCAACCCGGCCGGCGTCTGGCTGGGCGATGCGCTGCCCGACGCCGCCACCATGCAGCGCATCGCCGCCGAGGTGGGCTATTCCGAGACGGCCTTCATCGCCCCGCTGCGCGGCGGCCGGCACACGGTTCGCTACTACAGCCCCCAGGCCGAGGTGAGCTTCTGCGGCCATGCCACGGTCGCCGCCGGCGTGGCACTGGGAGAGTTGAGCGGGGCGGGTACCTATGAACTGGAGACCGCCGTGGGCAGGGTGCCGGTGACGGTATGCCAGGCGGATGGCGAGTGGCGGGCCTCGCTGGTATCGGTGGCACCCGAGCACCGGGCGGCCCCCCCGGCCCTGGTCGAGGAGGTGCTGGCCCTCCTCGGCTGGCAGACGGCCGAGCTGGACCCGGACCTGCCGCCGGCCAGGGCCTATGCCGGTGCCTGGCACCTGGTGCTGGCGGTGTCATCGCGGGGACGACTCGATCGGCTGGACTACGATTTCGAGCGACTCCGGGCGCTGATGCTGCGCGAGAACCTCACCACCCTGCAGCTCGTCTGGCGAGAGAGCGCCACCCGCTTTCATGCCCGCGATCCCTTTCCGGTGGGCGGCGTGGTGGAAGACCCGGCCACCGGCGCTGCGGCGGCGGCGCTGGGCGGTTACCTGCGCGATGCGGGACTGCTCGAGGCACCCGCCCGGTTGACGATCCGCCAGGGCGAGGCGATGGGGCGGCCGAGCCTGCTCGAGGTGGACATCCCCGCGACCGGGGGCATCGTGGTCACCGGCACGGCGGTGGCGCTCCAGGCATCGGGATACCGGCCGTAAGGAAACTAGTCTTCGTGATGCAGAAGTCTGCACTCTGTAACAGCCGGTGTGGCGGGGCGTCTCCATCGTCAAGGCCGTCTATATCGACAAGACCGACCTCAACTGCGCCTGCGTGGGGGGCGACTCCAAGGTGCCGCTCGGCATCATCAGTTTCACCGAGAACGCCATGATGGCGGTCATGGGGCTATGGGTGCTGCTACATCTCTGATCGCGTCGAGCCGAGGTGGCAGGGTCAATCCCCGGGGCCACACTCCATGCAACGCTCGGTGATCGCCGGGCCAAGCTGCAGGCTGGCGTTCAGGTCGCGCAGGGCAGTACGCAGCCCTTCCTCGAGAACCGGGTGATAGAAGGGCATCTCGAGCATGCGGCTCACGCTCAAGTGCTGTTCCAGCGACCAGGCGAGCAGGTGCGCCATGTGCTCGATGCGCGGGCCGAACAGCTCGGCGCCGAGGAACTGCCCCGAGCCGTGCTCGGCGTAGAGGCGTATCATGCCGCGGTGCTGGCCCATCACCACGGCACGCCCCTGGTCCTCGAAGGAGGCCTCTCCCGTGGCGATGCAGTCGCAGCCCCCGTAGCGCTGCTCGAGTTCGGCTCGGCTGGCGCCGACCGTGGCCATTTGCGGGTCGGTGAAGACGATGGCCAGCGCGACGTTGCGCTGGCCGGCGCGCAGTGCCGGGTAGCGCCCCGCGTTGCCACCGGCGATGCGCCCCTGGGCATTGGCCTCGTGCAGCAGCGGCAGTTCCTGGCTGGCGTCGCCGGCGATGAACACATGGCTCGGGCCGTCGTCGGCGTTGCGGCACTGCATGGTGAAGCGGTTGTAGTGCGGCACGCCCTGGTCATCCAGCGCCAGGCCGGCCTGGTCCAGGTCGAGCCCGTCGACATTGGGGCGCCGGCCGGTGGCGGCGAGCAGGTAGTCGAAGCGCTCGGTGAGGCGCGCGCCGCTGTGGCGTTCGAGGAAGGTGACCACGACCTGGTCGCCGTCGCGTTCGATGGCTTCCACCTTGGCATCCGGGTCGACGTAGAAGCTCTCGTTGAAGGTGCGGTCGGCATAGTCGCGCAGGGTCTCGTCCCGGAACGGGCCGAGGGCGCCGCCGACGCCGAAGACGCGCAGGCGCGTCCCCAGGCGGTGCAGGGCCTGGCCGAGTTCCAGGCCGATCACCCCGGGGCCGAATACGGCCACCGACGCCGGCAGGTCGTGCCACTCGAACACATCGTCGTTGACGACCAGCCGATCGCCCGCCGCCTCGAAGAAACCGGGCCAACTGGGGCGTGCGCCGGTGGCGATGACGATGTTGCGCGCCTCGAGGCGGGTGTGATCGCCGACGATCAGGGTGTGCGGGGCCGCGAAGCGGGCATGGCCTTGCAGGAGGTTGGCCGCGCCGATTCGCTGCATCGACTCGAGGACGCGACTGACGAAGCCGTCGCGCTCATGCTTGATGCGCGCCATGACGGCACGGCCGTCGATCTCTATTTCGCCGCGCACCCTGACACCGAAACCATGGGCGTCGCGGGCATGATGGGCGGCCTCGGCGGCGGCGATCAGCAGCTTCGAGGGCATGCAGCCCACCCGCGCACAGGTGGTGCCGTATTCGTCGCCCTCGATCAGCACCACGCTGTCGGACTGCTTGCTGGCGGCGTGCCAGGCGCTCAGGCCGGCGCTGCCGGCCCCGATGATGGCGACATCGACGTCACGTTCGTGCATCGTGATCTCCTCCGGGGAAGTGGCGGCCACCGGCCGCGGGCCTCGACTCGCTTCACTATGGCACAGCCTGTCCCGCCACCCGATATTTCGGCATTCCCCGGCCCTTTCTGTTATCCTGCCCGGCTTCCCTTGCCATTCCCTCGACTCTCGCCTCCTGGCTCCCGCCATCGCTCGCTTGTCGCCCCGGCTCCCGTCCTCCATCGCAGGTCCATTTCCGTGTCCGATCCCTTGCCCGACTCTTCCTTTGCTTCCCTGGCGCTGGCGCCGGAGCTGCTGGTCAACCTCGACTCGCTCGGCTACCACGCCATGACCCCGATCCAGGCCGAGAGCCTGCCGTTGATGCTGGCGGGACGCGACGTGATCGCCCAGGCCAGGACCGGCTCTGGCAAGACCGCGGCCTTCGGCCTCGGGCTGCTCTCGCGGCTCGCGGTGGCAAGCTTCCGGGTGCAGGCGCTGGTGCTGTGCCCGACCCGCGAGCTGGCCGACCAGGTGGCCGGCGAGCTCCGCCGGCTGGCGCGCACCCTGCCCAACGTCAAGGTGCTGACCCTGTGCGGCGGGGCGCCCTTCGGCCCGCAGCTCGCCTCGCTGGCCCATGGGGCGCATGTGGTGGTCGGCACGCCGGGCCGGGTGGAGGAGCACCTGCGCAAGGGCTCGCTGACCCTGGCGGCGCTCGAGACCCTGGTGCTCGACGAGGCCGATCGCATGCTCGACATGGGCTTCCAGGCGTCGATGGAGGCGATCGTCGCCGAGACGCCGGCGAGCCGGCAGACCTGGCTGTTCAGCGCGACCTATGCGGCAGGCATCAAGCCGATCGCCGAGGGCCTGATGCGCGCGCCGGCCTTGGTGGAGATCGCCGAGGTCCACGATGCCACCAGCATTCGCCAGCACGTCTATCGGGTGGCGGACGAGGCGGCACGCTTCGAGGCCCTGCGCCGGCTGCTGCTGCACCATCGGCCCGAGTCCAGCGTGGTATTCTGCAACACCCGGCGCGAGACCCGGGAAGTTGCCGAGGCCCTCGGCGAGGCGGGCTTCAGTGCCCTGGCACTGCATGGCGATCTGGAGCAGCGCGACCGCGACCGCATCCTGGTGCTGTTCGCCAACCGCAGCGCGTCGATCCTGGTGGCCACCGACGTGGCGGCGCGCGGGCTGGATATCGAGTCCCTGGACGCGGTGTTCAACTACCAGATCGCCCGCGATCTCGAGGTCCATGTGCACCGCATCGGGCGCACCGGCCGGGCCGGCGGCTCCGGCGTGGCCTGCACCCTGGTCACCGAGCAGGAGGCGTACCGGCTGGATCGGCTCGGCGAGTTCCTCGGTGAGGACCTCGAGGAGGCGCCGCTGCCGGGGCGTGCCGTGCTCGGGCGGGACCCGCTCATCCCGCCCATGGCCACGCTGCAACTCGACGGCGGCAAGAAGCAGAAGGTGCGCCCCGGCGATATCCTCGGCGCCCTGACCGGCGAGGCGGGATTGCGGGGCGACCAGGTGGGCAGGATCAAGGTGCTCGAGCGCAGCGCCTACGTGGCCGTGCAGCGCGAGGTCGCCAAGGTGGCCCTCGCCCAGCTGAGCGCGGGTAAACTCAAGGGGCGCTCGTTTCGCGCCCGGCGCGTCAGCCGCTGACGGGAAAGGGGGAACATGAAGATACCCAGACGATTGCAGCCGCTGGTCGATGACGGCCTGATCGACGAGGTCGTGACCCAGTTGATGAGCGGCAAGGAAGCGCAGGTCTATGTGGTGCGCTCGGGCGGCGAGCTGCGCTGTGCCAAGGTCTTCAAGGAGGCCAGGCAGCGCAGCTTCAAGCAGGCGGTGCAGTACCAGGAAGGCCGCAAGGAGCGCAACAGTCGCCGCGCCCGGGCGATGGCCAAGAAGACGCGCTATGGCCAGAAGGAGCAGGAACAGGCCTGGCTGAATGCCGAGGTCGATGCCCTCTACCGCCTGGCGAGCGCCGGGGTGCGGGTACCCAGGCCCTACGGCTTCGTCGACGGCGTGCTGCTGATGGAGTTGATCGGCGACGCCGAGGGCTTTGCCGCCCCACGGCTGGATGACGTCACCCTCGGCGCCGAAGAGGCCCGCGGACACCACGCCCGGGTGATCGGCGAGGTGGTGCGCATGCTGTGTGCCGGCCTGGTGCACGGCGACCTGTCCGAGTTCAACGTGCTGCTCGATGAGCGGGGGCCGGTGATCATCGACCTGCCCCAGGCGGTGGATGCCGCGGGCAACAACAGTGCGGCGATGATGCTCGAGCGCGACGTCGACAACATGCGGGCCTACTTCGGCCGCTTCGCGCCGGAGCTGCTCGAGACCGATTACGCCAAGGAGATCTGGGCGCTCTACGAGGCGGGCGAGCTGCACCCGGAGAGCCGGCTGACCGGCTGCTTCGCCCACGACACCGCGCCCGTGGATGTCGATGACCTGATGACCGTGATCGACGACGTGCGCGAGGAGGAGGCCCACCGCCAGGCGGCCCGCCACCGCGGCGACGAGCCCGGGGTCGAGGAGGCCGCCGAGGAGTGGCGGGAGTCCCGGCGGGAGTGTTGAGCCCGGCGGCATTGCCGCGGGGCATCACGGTGGATGCTGCGGAGCATCCGCCAGCTCGGGCGGCAATGGCCGCCTGCCCAGGATCAGGTCCGCTGCCTTCTCCCCGATCATCAAGGTCGCCGCATTGGTATTCGCCGCCGGCATCGTCGGCATGATGGAGGCGTCGGCGACACGCAGCCCCTGCATGCCGTGGACTCTCAGGTGGTCGTCGACCACGCTGTCCGCCCGTTCGGCTGGCCCCATGCGGCAGGTGCCGATGGGGTGGTAGGTGGTGTTGCCGGTCCGGCGAGCGTGGTCGAGCAGCTCGGCATCGCTCTGCACAGGGTCGCCGGGCCAGATTTCCCGCTCGACATGATGGGCAAACGGCAGGCTGGCGGCGAGACGTCGGCCGAGGCGCATGGCCGCGAGGATGGCCTGGCGATCCTCTTCCTCTGCCAGGTAGTTCGGCTGCAACTCCGGCGCCGCCAAGGGGTCGGCGGACAGGGCGCGAACATGCCCCCGGCTGGCCGGGCGTTGCTGCCAGCATGCGATGGTCGCACCGGGAAACCGGTCCAGTCCGCTCCAGATGCCCGCCGGATAGCTGGCGGGCGTGAAGGAGACCTGGATATCGCCCACCTCCAGCGCCTCGTCGGATTTCCCGAAGCAGTAGACCAGCGTCGGCGTCAGGGCCAGGACCCCGCGTCGCGTGAAGGCGTAGCGGGCGACTTCCTTCACCAGCCCGAGCCCACGCACGCGCTCGTTGATGGTTTCGATACCGCGGATGCGCATCACTAAGCGTGCGGCATAGTGGTCGCGCAGGTTCTCGCCGACGCCGGGGAGGGCGTGCACCAGGGGAATGCCGAGGGCCTGTAGCCGGGCCGGAGCCCCGAGACCCGACAGCTGCAGCAGGTGCGGTGATGCGATGGCGCCGCCACAGAGGATCACCTCCCGGTTCGCGAGCACCACTTCATCACGGCCGCCCCGCCGGTAGCGCACACCGATGGCACGCTTGCCCGCGAAGACGATCTGCAGCACCCGGGCACGCGTCCGGACCTCCGTGTTGCCGCGTTTCATCGCCGGATAGAGGAAGGCCCGTGCGGGACTGACCCGGCGCCCCCGATGGATGCTGCGCTGAACGTAAGCGACGCCCTCCTGTGACGCGCCGTTATAGTCGGGATTGCGTGGAATGCCGAGTGACTCCGCGCCATCCATGAAGGCATCACAGAGCGGGTCGGCCTGATCGATGTCGGTAATGCTGAAGGGGCCGCTACGCCCACGATAGCGATCATCACCGTTGCCGATACGCCGTTCGCAGCGCTTGAAGTACGGCAGCACCTCCGCATAGCTCCAGCCGCGATTGCCCAGGGCCGCCCAGGTGTCGAAGTCCGTGCGGTGCCCTCGGGTATAGACATGCCCGTTGATCGCTCCCGACCCGCCGAGCGTCTTCCCCCGCGACTGGACGAGGCTGCGCCCGGCCGTTCCCCAACTGGGCGCCGTCTGGTACATCCAGTTGAGGCGGGGATTGTCGAGGAGATGCACCACGGCGGCCGGGACGTGGATGTAGGGGCTGCGGTCCGGTGGGCCGGCCTCGAGCACGCAGACCGTGCCCTGGCCCGCTTCCGACAGCCGGCCGGCGACCACCGAGCCGGCGCTGCCTGCGCCGATGACGATGTAGTCGAAACGATCCGTCATGGCGACAGGCGGATGCCGACATTCTTGGTCTGCACGTAGCCGAGCAGGGCTTCCTGCCCCTTTTCCCGGCCATACCCGGAGCGTTTGGTGCCGCCGAAGGGAGTCTCCACGCCACCGGTCCACCAGTCATTGACATAGACCTGGCCAGCCACCAGGCGGTCGGCCGTCCAGTGGGCCAGCCTCAGGTCGTTGGTGTAGACCCCGGCGGCCAGGCCATAGTCGGTACCGTTGGCAATGGCGATGGCCTCGTCCGGGGTGTCGAAGGGCAGGACCACGAGCACCGGGCCGAAGAACTCCTCCCGGGCGATCCGCATCTCGGGACGCACCCCGCTGAAGAGGGTGGGGGCCATGAAATGTCCCGGCCTGCCGGCCAGGCGCGATCCCCCCGTGACCAGCGTCGCGCCTTCCTCGACCCCGACGCGGCAGAGCGACTCGACCCGATCGAGCTGCCGCGCGGAGATCAGGGGCCCCATGTCGCAGCCGTCGATGCCGGGGCCGATGGTACGGGTTTCGGCCTCTCCCTTGAGCCGTGCCACCAGGTCGTCATGGATCGAGCGGTGCACGATCAGGCGAGAACCGGCCGAGCAGATCTGTCCGGCATGATGGAAGATGGCCCGCGCGGCGCTTTTCGCCACCCGGTCCAGGTCCGCGTCCGGATAGACGATCCCGCCCGACTTGCCGCCCAGTTCCATGATGCACGGAATGATCCGCTCCGAAGCGGCCCGCAGCACGCTCCTGCCTGTCTCGACGGAGCCGGTGAAGACGATGTGGTCGATATCGCCATGCGCGACCAGCGCTGCGCCGGTGTCATGCCCGTAGCCGCAGAGGATATTGACGGCCCCCTTGGGTACCCCCGCCCGCTCGCACGCTTCGGCAAACAGGAACAGGCTCAACGGAGAGTCCTCCGGTGACTTGAGGACGACCGTATTTCCCGTCAGGAGGGCGCAGGTGATGGAACGTGCACCCACGGGCAGCGGTCCGTTCCATGGCACGATCTGAGCCGAGACGCCGAACGGCATGTGGGTGGTGTAGTCGAGCACCCCCTCGCCGAGCGGGATCTGCCGCCCCTCCAGCTTGTCGGCCATGCCGGCGTAGTAGCTCAGGTAACGCCGGGTCAGGGCGATGTCGGCATGGCCGGCGGCCATGGTCTTGCCATTGTCGAAACACTCCACGGTGGCGATGTCATCGGCCAGTTCATCGAGCTGTCGCGCTACTTCCAGCATCATCTCGCCGCGCTGGTGAGGGCGCATGGCCGCCAGGGCCCGGCTGTCGAAACAGCGGCGGGCTGCCGCCACGGCCTGATCCACATCGGCGGGCATGGCGCGGGCGACCTCGGCAATGGGGGCGCCGGTCGCGGGATCGGTAACGACGATACGCTCGTTACCGGTGCCATCGACCCACTCGCCACCGATGAAATTCTTCCAATATGGCCTGATGCTGGTCACTGTGTCCCCCATGGTGCCGGGCTTCCCGGCACGGTTCTCGACTCTCGTCATTCCGCCATCATTACGAGTCTGGCAACGCTTGGCGAATGCCGGTTCAGGATCAATCTATGCCTGATTTGCATGCTCGTGCGGGGAAGGTCATTATTTCGTTATAAATGGACCGGGGCGGCCGGAGTTGTTGTTGGAATCATTGTTGGAATCGTTGCGGGAACCGTTGCGATGGAAATCAAGTGGCTGATGGACTTCCTGTCCCTGGCGGATACGGGAAACTTCTCGCGTTCGGCTGAGGCGCGTGCCACGACCCAGCCCGCCTTCAGCCGCCGCATCAAGGCCCTGGAAGAGTGGGTGGGGGCGTCGCTGTTCGACCGCAGCAAGCAGCCCATCACGCTGACGCCGGCGGGTGAACGTTTCCACCCGGTTGCCGAGGGCGTGCTGCGCCGCCTGTTCCAGGCGCGCGACGAGATTCGCCAGCTGGGGCAGACGACCGAGAACACCATCACGTTCTCGTCCACCCACAGCCTGTCATTGACCTTCTTCCCCGACTGGATCCGCCACATTGAGGAGCAGGTCGGGGTGCTGCTGATCCGGCTGGACTCCAATCAGGTAGGCAACTGCGTTCAGGCGCTGTTGCGCGGCGACTGCCATTTCATGATGTGCCACACCCACCCCTCGGTGGATATTCCGCTGCCCGAGGAGCGTTACCAGTCGGTCAAGGTCGGCGAGGACCGGCTGCTGCCGGTCTCCGCACCGGACGAACACGGCCAGCCGTCGCAGTTGCTGCCAGGGTCGGAGACCAATCCCCTCTCGTATCTGGCCTATGCGGAAACCTCCGCCATCGGGCGCGCGGTGGATTTCATGCTGGCCCACCATCCCGCCCGACCCGTCATGAAACGCGTCTTCGAGACCCACCTGGCGGCCGTGTTGAAGACCATGGCGCGTGACGGGCGCGGCCTCGCCTGGCTACCCGAGAACCAGATCCTCTCGGAGCTGGAAACCGGCAGCCTGCTGGTATCGGGAGACCCCTCCTGGTGTATCCCCGTCGACATCCGGGTGTTTCGCTCCCGGGACCCCCTCCCCCACGCTGCGGAAGCGTTCTGGGCGACGCTTGGCGATACCGCTGCGGCATCGGGCTAGGCCGAGCTTGCATTGGGCCCCGGGGAGTACGCCATGTAAGGTCTAATCTCCATGAGTCGGGGGGCGAGCAGATGACGGGGACTTCTTCGCGGCGTGTCGCCATCCTGGGGCTGATGCTCGAAAGCAACCGTTTCGCGCCGGTGACCACCGAGGAAGACTATCTCAACCGGGTCTATCTGGCGGGCACTGAAATCCTGGAAGACCTGAACCTCCCCGATCCCAAGCTGCCCACTGAGATTCGCGGCTTCATCGGTGCCATGAATGCACACTGCGACTGGACGGCGGTTCCCATCCTGGTCGGCCTGGTCGAGGCCGGCGGGCCGCTGGAGCATGCCTTCTACCAGGCCACCCGCGACGAGATGAAGCGCCGTCTGGAAGCCGCCATGCCGCTGGATGCCGTCTATATCGCCAACCACGGTGCCATGGTCACCACCGAAGAGGACGATCCCGATGGCGAGCTCTTCGCGATGGTGCGCTCCATCGTCGGGCCCGAGGTGCCCATCGTGGCGACGCTGGATCTGCACGGCAATGTCTCCGAGCGCATGGTCGAGTCGGCCGATGCCATTGTCGCCTATCGCACCAACCCGCATGTCGACATGCGAGCCCGCGGTATGGAGGCCGCCGGCATCCTGCTGGAGATGTTCACCGGCATGCGGCCGGAGATGGCGTTCATCCGGCTGCCGTTGATTCCGCCAACCGTCACCTTGCTGACCGAGTCGGGCCCCTATGCCGACATCATCGAGTACGGCCAGGGCCTGATCACGGACGAGATCGCCAATGTCTCCATTCTCGGTGGGTTTGCCTTCGGCGATACCCCCAAGAACGGCATGGCCATTCTCGTGACCGCGAGACACGGTGGTGGTGTCGCGAGGGCGGTGGCACGCCTGATCGCGCAGAAGGCCTGGGATGATCATGAGCGCTATGTGCCGCATCTCGCCTCGCTGGAAGACGCCGTTGCCCGTGTCGTGGAGGCCGGGCGACACACCGACCTGCCTGCCCTCATCCTGGCCGACGTCGCGGACAACCCGGGTGGTGGCGGCAGGGGCAACACGATGTGGATTCTTGAAGCCCTGCATGATGCCAACGTCACGGGCGTCATGGTCGGCGTGATCCACGATCCCGCACTGGCTCACGAAGCCCATGCACGCGGCGAAGGAGCAACGTTCCAGGCCATCTTCAATCGCCACGAGCCCGACGAATTCTCACGCCGATTCGAGGCGACGGCCAGAGTGGCCTGCCTCAAGGATGGGGAGTGCGTCGGGAGGCGCGGCTTCTACGCCGGGCGACACATGAACCTGGGGCCGTCGGCGCTCCTGGTGCTGGGTGGTATCCAGGTGGTCGTGATATCGATCCGCACGCAATGCGCCGACCCCGTCTTTCTGGAGATGATGGGACTGGACATTGCCCGGGCGCGGGCGGTGGTGGTGAAGTCACGAGGCCACTTCCGAGCCGGCTTCGATGAATTCTTCTCCGCCGACCAGGTGATCGAGGTCGACACGCCGGGGCTGACTTCGCCGATCCTCTCACGCTTCGACTTCAGGCACCTGCCTCGCCCCGCCTTTCCCATTGACTCTCGGGTCGATTGGACGCTGCCCGGCTGAGTCCGTCGCGGAAGTGTCTAAGCGTTTTCTTTATCAGGATTGCTGATTCTTTTGACCATGGTCAGGGAAACTGCTGTCTGCCTACAGGGAGCCTTGTCTGTTCCACTATCCTGACAAGAGGGAGTCTATACGCCACCGGCATCGGACTATCATGTCTTTGCATTCGCCACGAGTCAATATTGCCAATAGTCTGTATGTGTGTCTGAGAAGGAAACTTCTCTTCCTACAAAAAGTAGAGGGGAAACGCATGAACAAGTATCTCAAGTGGACCATGGCAGTCGCAGTCACTACAGCGGTGCTGGGCGCCACGAGTCCCGTAATGGCAAAGACCATCAAGTTTGGCATGAATGCTCCGCAGGGTGACAATCCCGAGTGGAACGCGCTGGTCGCCTTCAAGGATCATGTCGAGTACAAGACCGAAGGTGATATCACGGTGCAACTGTTCCCGAGCGCACAGCTCGGTGCCGAGCGGGCATGCGCCGAACAGGTGCAACAGGGTGCTGTCGAGGTCTGCCTGGTGGATACCGGTGCCCTGGCAGGGTTCTACAATGATATCCAGGTGCTTTCGGTTCCATATTTGTTCAAGTCTTCCGCTCATGCCTGGGCCGTCTTCGATAGCCCGTTCTTCAAGAATCTGGCCGAGAACATGCGACAGGATACGGGTATCCGGATCATGTCATGGGGAGAGAACGGCTTCCGCGACTTTACCAACAATGTACGCCCGATTCGTACGCCCGAGGATCTCAGGGGGCTGAAGATGCGTGTCATGGAAAGCCCTGTTTTCATTCGTTTTGTGGAGTCTTTCGGGGCGGCTGCCACGCCGATGCCTGGCTCTGAAATCATCATGGCCGCCAAGCAGGGCGTCATTGACGGGCAGGAAAATCCCGCCCAGGTGAACTACGACTACAACTTGATGGACGTACAGAAATACATGTCCACCGACGAGCACATTCTCGGGATTCACGCCTATATCATCAACGATGACTTCTTCAGCGGCCTGAGTGACGATGAGAAGGCGATAGTGCTGGAAGCGGCGACACTGGCCGCACGCATAGAGAATACCCAGAAGCTTGCCGGGGCCAAGAGATATATCGACTTGATCAGGGACAAGGGAGTCGAAATCCACATGACCACGATGGCCGAGAAAGCCGCTTTCGCGGAAGTCTCCCAGGAGCCGGTGCTGGAGTATCTGAGAGGGCAGGTCGGTGAGGATCTGGTGCAGGAGCTTCTGGACACTGCTGCCTCCTATGAGCCTGCCCTTTATGGCTCCTGAGACGACGGTGGGTCCGTGATCCCATAAGTTGAAAGAGTGGGAAGAAGTCAGTCTCTTTCCGCTCTTTCACGTTGCAGCAGGTGTTAAGACGATAATGATTGATAAGCCTGTTTTGCCCGCCGTCCCGAGTGCTTGCCGAGTCCAGCTGGAGAAATCCACTTTGAAGCACAGGGTATTCAAGTTTGCCATGGGGGTTACCCAAGCCACGGAGGCCATCTCTGCCATCCTGCTGGTCGCCATCATCCTGATGAATGTGGCTCAGGTGTTCTTCCGCTACGTGCTGGTCGATCCACTCTCATGGAGCGAAGAAACCATGCGCTACTCGACTACCTGGATGGTCATGCTGGCCGGTAGTGCCGCCCTGTTCCGGGGAGAGCACATGGTGATCAGCCTGTTCACCAGCGTACGCTCGCCCATCTTTCGCCGACTGATTCATCTTTCCGTGCTGACCTGCATCGCCGGCTTTTGCCTGCTGTTGATGTGGGAGGGTTTCCCGGCGGCCATCAACAACATGCGGCAGATGTCGCCTGCGACCCGGATCCCGATGGCCATTCCCTACATGGCCATTCCCGTAGGGGCTTCGCTGATGCTGCTCAAGGTCCTGTGCCTGATGGTCCTGCCCGAGGATGTCCTGCGCCGGGAAGAAGCCGAGGAGAACCAGCCATGATCGCGATGTCCCTGGCCTTCGTTGCCATGTTGATCATCGGTGTCCCGATCGTGTTTGCGCTGGGCATCGCGGGAGCCGTCGGCCTGTGGGCCCTGGACCTGAACCTGATCACGGTGCCTACGCGGCTGTTCACCGGCATGGACAACTTTGTCCTGCTGGCCGCTCCGTTCTATATCTTCGCCGGGGAGATCATGAACCGGGGGGGCATCACGACCCGACTGATCCGGTTGGCGGGGCTGGTCACGCGTGGTGTGCCCGGTGGAACGGCCTATACCAACGTTTCATCGTCGGTGCTGTTTGCCGGCATATCCGGAGCCGCCGTCGCCGATACGGCCGCACTCGGGCAGATATTCATCAAGGGCATGCCCGAAGAGGGGTATGACAAGAACTATGCGGCGGCGGTGACGATCGCCTCGTCCATCATCGGCCCCATAGTGCCCCCGTCCGTGATCATGATCATCTATGCCGCCGTGACCCGTCAGTCGGTGATCGACCTGTTCGTTGCCGGGATCGTGCCCGGTCTGATGCTGGCCGGGGTCATGTGGCTGGTCATCTGGTGGCAGGCACGCGGTGGGCGACTGCCTCGGTCCAGCTTCAAGGTGGAGAGGCACGAGGTCGCCACCCTGGTCCGGGACGGGCTGCTGGTGATGGGGCTGCCGATCCTGATCGTCGGGGGTACGCTGTCGGGCATCTTCACCGCCACCGAGGCGGGTGGGGTGGCCGTCGTCTATGCATTGATCATCTCCTGGTTCGTCTTCAGGACCATGGACCTCGCCAGTCTCTGGGATGCGCTGAAGCGCAGTGCCAGGGTCACGGCGACCATCTACCTGATCATCGCAGCCGCGACAGTCGTGTCGTATGTCCTGACCATTGGCGGGATCGGCGGCTGGGTGCAGGGGTTCGCGATGCAGTTTGCCGACAACCCCACGCTGTTTCTCATGGTGCTTGTCGGGGTGCTGCTCCTCGTGGGGACCTTCCTCGAGCCGGGAGCCGCGATCGTGTTGATCGTGCCCATGCTGATGCCGGTGACGGCCTCGATGGACATCGATCCGTTGCAGTTCGCCATGGTCGTGATCCTGCCCCTCACCCTGGGGTTGATCACGCCCCCCGTGGGAGTCTGCCTGTTTGTCGCCTGCCGAATCGCCGAGAGTCCGGTTTTTCCCATCTTCCGCGCGGTGCTCCCGTTCCTGGTGGCGGAGATCGGGGTCGTCATCATGCTGGTGTTCGTCCCCGCTCTCTCTTCCTTCCTGCCGACGCTGCTGCGCTGAGGCACACCCACAAGGGGGGCTCGAATGCTGGTGATTTCAGAAGCACATGCCCGCGAGCTGGTGAGCGTCGAAGATGCCATCCTCGAGGTGGAGCGCACCTTCGTTTCCATGGCGAGGGGGACGGCGCGGAACTTTCCCGTGGTGCGTGAGATGGTCGGCTATCAGGATGCGGTCTACGGGGTAAAATCCGGGGGCGATGTGGTGGCCCCGCTGCTGGGCCTCAAGGCCGGTGGGTACTGGCCGAACAATGCCGGAAAAGGCCTGGGCAACCACCAGTCCTCGACGCTGCTGTTCGACCCGGAAACGGGGAGGGCGACGGCGCTCGTCAGTGCGAACTACCTGACCGGCATCAGGACCGGTGCGGCGAGTGCGATCGCCACCCGATACCTCTCGCACCAGGATGCGAGCGTCGTCGGGCTGATCGGTACGGGGGTGCAGGCCGAGTATCAGCTCAAGGCCTCGATGGCGGTGCGGGATCTGGAGCGCGTCCATGCCTGGAGCCCTTCCGCGGAGAGCCTGGAGGCATTCGGGAAGCTGGTGGTCGGTCTGGGGCTGGACTACGTTGCAGAACCAGACCCCGAGGCCGTTGCCCGTCACTCGGACATCCTGATTACGGTGACGCCATCACGCAAGGCGCTGGTGGAAAGGGGCTGGGTGAAGCCGGGTACCCATATCAATGCGATGGGGTGTGATACCCGGGGCAAGCAGGAATTGGCCCCGGAACTGGTCGCTGCCAGCGCCCTGTTCGTGGACGAGGCCGAACAAGCCGTCTCCATCGGCGAGTTCCAGCATGCCTATGCCCGCGGCTTGATCACCACAGAGAACCTGCGCGGCAGCATCGGTCAGGTCATCGAAGGGCAGTGCGACGGCCGACGTGATGCCGATGAGGTCACGATCTTCGACGGCACCGGTGTGGCGTTGCAGGACCTGGTGGTGGCGAGGCTCGCCGTACGCCTGGCGACGGAGCGGGGCCTCGGCATGTCGGTCGACTACTGAGTCCGCGACATCGAGGGGCGCAGCAGCGCCCCTCGGTCACCAGCCATTGATCCTCGGCCAGATGGCAATGATTTCGCAGCCATCCCCCTGCTCGCTGTCGACCAGGTGATACTGGTCGTACATGGCGGCCGTCATGCAGACATGGTTGGGATAGATGCGCAGCCGTGTCCCTACGGGAAGCTGTTCGCATGACAGCTCACCAAACAGCGGAATCTGGCCGTGCTCCTGGTAGACCCTTGCGACCTTCATCGGTGCCTTGAATGGTTGTCCGTCTGCCTTTGTTACCAGTCCAAAGCCGATGTCATTGGGCATGTTTTCGGTACTGCGGTCCTTCGACAGTGCCAGTGCTCCTGCATTGACCAGCAGTCGGTTCATGGCGGCATGGTGACTGCTGACTTCCGCGATCACCGAAATGGCGAGATCATCAACACTGCAGGAGTTGATCTGTGCCTGGAACATATCACCGAACATGTAGACACCCGGGCGTACTTCCGTTACGCCATCCAGTGAGCGCGCGTACAGAGCCGTTGGCGTGGATCCGATACTGACCGTGGCGCATGCAACGCCATGGCGACGAATGCGTTCAGCCGCCGAGACGGCGGTATCACGTTCCGCTTCGGCCACTTCCTCGATCTCGGCAATGGTCCGGCACTGATAGGAGTGACCGGCGTGGGTCATGACACCGGAAAAGGTTGCATGCGAGGCCTCATCGAGGATGCGGGCTATCTCGATGAGCTCCTCGCTGTCGGGAAAGACGCCCGAACGACCCTCACCACAGTCCAGTTCGACTTGCACCCGGAATGTCTCGTCGAGCTCTCGACCCATTGAGCAGATCGCTCGGGTGACCTCGACGCTGTCGGTGATCAGGGTGATGCGTGAACCAAGTCGCTGAATATCTGCGACTCGCGTCAGCTGGTCCGGAATGATGCAGGCCGCGTACTGGATATCCTTGATGCCTTGACTGGCGAAATATTCGGCTTCCTTCAGAGTTGACACGGCGATACCACCCGACTGGCCTTCAATGGCCAGCCGGGCCACATCGATGGATTTAGCCGTCTTCAGGTGCGGGCGAAGCAGTACACCTTTTCTCCTGGCCGTATCGGCCATTCGCCTGAGGTTTCGCACGAGTTTCGCACGATCGAGAATCAGGCTGGGCGTGGGAAGATCGAAGATGGTAGTGGGAGGCATAAGGGATGGCAGACCTCTCTGGTCGCATTCATGAAAGCATCGGAAATCCTCGTTGATAAGCTACGCAGGCCGTGGCCGGTAAGCCAATGCCGGTTTCTCCTAGTGCGATGCCCAGAGCGAAAGATATGCAAGGATGGCCGGGGTCGACGCTGCGTGCGTCTATTGGCCCAGGTCGACCGCGAAGGTCCGGCATGGCGATGAGACCCGAGCGCGACGTCCACAACGGGTGTCCCCGTTTCGGCATCAGGGGAGGATTTTCGTCACATCGATGCAAAATCCTAATATAATATCGGGGTCGCGTGACGCTTGGGCCGTTGCATCGGGCCGGTGGCACGGGCACTCATCCAACCTCACGATGCTTGCCATCGAACAAGGACGCTTCCATGGCCACTCCCGTCTCTCCCCTGATTCTGACCGCCCTGGGCGGTCTCGCCGTCGGCGCTGTCGCCGGCTGGCAACTGAACTCCCCGTCGCCGAGCGATGATGAGTCCCCCGCCGTCGAGGCGTCGCTGCAGCTGGGGGAACGCCAGCGCGGCGAGATCACCTCCCAGAGTGAACTCAACGGCAAGGATGGCAGTCGCTTTACGCGCTACGTGCTGCCGCTCGAGGAAGACACCCTGGTCGAGGTCGCGCTGGGCGGCGCGCTGCAGGGCGTGCTGGCGCTCTACGATGACGAGGAGCAACTGATCGCCGCGGCCACCACGCTGCGCCACCGCATCGACGAAAGCCGCGACTACACCCTGGTGGTCAGCGGCAACGACGCCCATAGCTATGGGCCCTTCGACATCACCAGCCGGCGCATCGAGCTCGACGACGTCAGCAGCCTGGAGGTGCCGTCGCGCCACGACGGCTGGCTGCAGGATGCCCCCGACACCTACACCCTGACCATCGAGGAGACCGGCCTCTATCAGATCGAGATGCGCTCCAGTGACCTGGATGCCTACCTGGAGCTGGAGGGGCCGAACGGCTACCGGCGCGAAGACGACGACGGTGCCGGCGACCTGGATGCGCGCCTCGCCGACTTCCTCGAGCCCGGGGAGTACCGGCTGACGGCGCGCACCAGCTATGGCGAAGGCAGCGGTCTGTACACCCTCGCGGTGGAGCCCCGTGAGCTGCCCAATGCCGATACCCTGCGCAATGGCGGCGAACTGAGTCCCGATGAGTCGTTGCATGGCTGGTTCAGTGGCCAGGGACTGGAGTACGAGCTGGTCCTGGAGAGCGCCGCCACCGTCACCCTCGACATGCGGTCGTCCGATTTCGATGCCTTCCTCGAGCTGCACGGCGATGGCGTATCGGTCAGCGATGATGATGGCGGTGGTGGTACCGACGCCCGTCTCTACCAGCACCTGGCCCCGGGCCGCTATACCATCACCGCCCGCAGCTACAGTCAGGGCGGCAGCGGCCTGTTCGAGCTCGAGGCCAGCGTGCGTGACGCCGACGCGCAGCCCAACGGTGGCGAACTGGAGCTCGACGAACCGATCAGCGCCTGGCTGGCGCCCGGGGTCCGCGACACCTACACCTTCCGCGTGGCGCAGGCGGGGCGCTACCGCATCGACATGATGTCCAGTGAGATGGATGCCTATCTCGAGCTGGAGGGGGCGGGGACCTCGCTCACCGATGACGACGGGGGCGAGGGCCTGGATGCTCGCATCCAGGCGTATCTCGAGCCCGGTGACTACCGGGCGATCGCCCGCACCTACGGCAACAGCGAAGGCGGCAACTACCGGCTGCGCGTCAGCGCCGAGTAAGCCGCTCTGCCGACCAGCAGGGGCGATTATCCCGGTCGCTCGAGAGCCATGAATCATCGAGTTAAGTTGCATTCTCGATTCAGCTTTTGACCCCGGTGAGGCGGTCGTGCTATTGACGAATGTCGCAATGATTCCGCATGCACTTCGATCGATTTCACATGAATAACGCTAATAAAGAGCGACTGGATTGATCGCGCGGGATTCGCCACCGTGGAGTAAGAGTGCCCCATGCAAGTCGCCACCCAGTTCGAGTCTCATGATCATGTCGTCCAGTTCTACGAGGACGAGACCTTCCTTGCCGATGTCGTCGCCGATTACCTGCGGGCCGGGGCCGACGCCGGTGAACGCCTGCTGGTGCTGTTGACGCCAGCGCATCTGGCGGCCGTTCTGCAGCGGCTGGAAGCCGGGGGGCTGGATACCGGTGCGGCCATGGCGAGTGGGCAACTCGAGACACATGACGCCGACCTCATGCTCGAGGCCATCATGCGCGCGGGCATGCCGGTCGAGGCGCTGTTCGAGCGGCATATCCTCGCCGGCATCGAGGCCGCCGGCGCCGCGCCCACCCGCGCCTTCGGCGAATTGGTCGACCTGCTGTGTGCCCGGGGCAACGCCGCCGCGGCGGTGCAACTGGAGGCGCTCTGGCATGCGGCCTGCCATCGCCTGCCGCTGACCCTGCTGTGCGGCTATGCCCTGCAGCATTTCGATCGGCCCGAGGATCAGTCGGCCTTCGACGCCATCTGCGATCATCACTCCCATGTCTTGCCGGCCGAACGCTACAGCCGGCTGGAGTCGCGGCAGCAGCTGCGCGAGATCTCCCGCCTGCAGCAGCAGGTCCAGGCGCTCCACCACGAGCGCGCCTCCCGCCGGCAGGCCGAACAGAACCTGGCCGCCGTGCAGCGGCTGTGCGGCGAGATGCTGATGGAGCTGGCCGACCACGCCCTTCACGATGGGGTGACCGGCCTGACGAACCGCGGGCATGCCCAGCAACGGTTGGCGGAGCTCATCGCCGATCCTCACGGCCAGGGGAGCAGGGTGGCCGTGCTGCATATCGACATCGACCAGCTCAAGGCGATCAACGAGTCGCTGGGCCTGGAGATGGGCGATTACTACCTGCACGAGACCGCCCAGCGCATCAAGCGCTGCCTGGGCGGCCATGGGATCGTCAGTCGCCTCGGCAGCGATGAGATGATGGCGATACTGCCGGGCATCGGGCCGCTGGACGAGGTACTGAAGGTCGTCGAGCGCCTGCTCGACTGGACCGGCAACCCCGTCGAACTGGATGGCCACAAGGTGGTCGCGAGCTGCTGTATCGGCATCAGCCTGTTTCCCGAACATGGGCGTACGGTCAACGAACTGATGCGACATGCCAATCGCGCCCGGCGCCATGCCCAGCGTCTCGGTCGTCGCCGCTACCATGTGTTCACCGCCGAGTTGCGCGACGACGACTTCGATCGCCTCGCCCTGCGTAGTGAACTCCGCGAGGCCCTGCCGCTCGGCGAGCTCGAGCTCTACTACCTGCCCACGCTGTGCGCACGCAGCGGCCAGGTCGTGGCCATCTCGGCACAGCCGCGCTGGCAGTCGAGCCGGTTCGGCACGATGGAATCCGCGCGCTGGATGTCGGTCGCCGAGGAGGCGGGCCAGGCGGCCATCATCGGCCAGTGGGTGCTGGCGAGGGCGTGTCGCCATGCCAAGGCCTGGATCGAGGCGGGCATCGACCTGCGGGTGGCGGTGCAGGTCTCGACCGCCGAGCTGCTGGATGGCGAGATCATCGACCGGGTCGGCGAGATCCTGGACCACAGCGGCTTGCCGGGCGAGATGCTCGAACTCGAGCTGAGCGAGAGCGGCCTGATGCGTGCCCCCCAGCGTGCCGCGGCCATGCTCGAGCGGCTCAAGGCGCTCGGCGTGCGGCTGACCGTCGACGAGTTCGGCAGCGGACACTCGATCCTCGGGCACCTCAACCGCTTCCCGATCGATACCATCAAGCTCCACAAGCCGTTCATCGCCGGCTGCCTCGACACCCCCCATCATCAGGCGATCATCGGGTCGATGATCGGCATGGCCCATCAACTGGGGCTGCAGGTCATCGCCGGCGGCGTGGCGACCCGGGAGCAGGCCGACTACCTTCGCCAGCAGGGGTGTGATCTCCTGCGGGGGCCCCTCTGGTCGCGCATGGAGTACCGCGACGCCCCCGACGACCAGGCCCCGGAGTAGCGCCATCGTGCCGGGACCCGGCACGGCGTCCGCCTATCTGGCATCATCGGTGGATCGCCTGACGGACAATCGAGGAGCCGCCCCATGAGACTGCAACACGCCACCTGGCCGGAGGTGGAGGCCTATCTCCAACGCGCGACGGGCATCATCGTGCCCATCGGCTCCACCGAGCAGCACGGGCCGAACGGCCTGGTGGGCACCGATGCGATCTGCCCCGAGGCGATCGCCTGGGCGCTGGGCGAGCGGCACGGCGTGCTGGTGGGGCCGACCCAGGCCATCGGCATGGCGCAGCACCACCTGGCCTTCCCGGGGAGCCTCACCCTGCGCCCGAGCACCCTGATCGCGGTGCTGCGCGACACCATCGTCTCGCTGGCGCGCCATGGCTTCACCCATGTGTTCTTCCTCAACGGCCATGGCGGCAACATCGCCACCGTGAACGCGGCCTTCGCCGAGGTCCAGGCGGAGCGCAGCCTGGAGGGGCGGAGTGGCGAGCTCGAGCTGGCGCTGTTCAACTGGTTCGCCGGGCGGCGCGGGCGCGAGCTGGCCGAGTCGCTGTACGGCGATGCCGAGGGCAGTCACGCCACGGCCTCGGAGGTGTCGCTCTCCTGGTTCGCCAGGCCGGAGGCGGTGAAGCAGGTGCCGATGTCGCCGCGGGTCGCCCCGACGGGCAGCGCCCAGTGCGATGCCGACGAGTTCCGTCGCCGCTTCCCGGACGGCCGCATGGGCTCGGATCCCTCGCTGGCCAGCGTCGAGCACGGCGCCCGCTTCCTGGAGGCGGGGGTGGAGGACGCCTGGGAGGCCTATCGGGCCTTCATCGGCCAGCCCTGAGCGTTGCCGCCCCCCGGCGCCTCGGAGACCCGCCCCCTCGGCGGGTTTCCTGCTATCGTGGCCTGCCGTTTTCACGACCGTGTACCCTGCCCAAGGAGGCCACCATGCCCATCGTTACCATCCAGCAGTTTCCCCGCAGCGTCGAGCAGAAGCGCGAACTCGCACGGCGCATCACCGAGGCCTTCGCCGAGGCCTACGGGGCGAAGGCAGAATCCGTGCAGGTGTTCTTCAGCGAGGTCGACGGCGAGAACTGGGCCAAGGGCGGGGTGATGGGCTGCGACCGGGAAGCCGGGGCGCGCTGAAGCCCCCGGCGACGGCCGGGACGAGCCTAGGGGCGCTCCGCCGCGGCCGCGAGCTGCCGGTCACGCCACAGGCAGGCGAACATCCACAGGAACACCGGCACGTTCATCAGCAGGCCATAGAGCAGCGGCACCAGGGCGATGGCCGGTTGCTGCAGGATCACGAAGGCCACCATCATCGCCACGCCGGCATTCTGCACGCCGACCTCCACGGTGATGGCCCGCACACTGGCGTGGGGCAGGCGCAGCCGTCGTGCGAGCTGCCGGCCGAGCGTCATGCCCAGCATGCACAGCAGCAGCACCGCCAGGGTCTCGAGGCTGAGCAGGGCCGGCAGCCGTTCGGCATGGCTGACGAACAGCGCGGCCACCACCGCGATCATCGCCACGCCGGTGAAGACCTTCACCTTGGGCAGCAGCCACGCGAGCCAGCGAACGGGCAGTGACCGGCGCAGCAGCATGCCGGCCAGCACCGGCAGCAGGGTCACCAGCAGCAACTGGCCCACGGTGTGCCAGTAGGGGAGCGCGAGGCCCCGGGCGGTCAGCCCGAGCAGTTCCAGGTTCCAGCCCATGACCAGTGGCAGGGTGAAGGGGGCCAGCACCGCGGCGATGGCGGTCAGGCTGACCGAGAGGGCCAGGTCGCCCTGGACCAGGTAGCTGAACATGTTCGAGGTCGCCCCGCCCGGCACCAGGGCCACCAGCAGCAGCCCGGCGGCCGCCAGCGGCGGCAGGGGCAACAGCAGTACCAGCCCCCAGGCCAGCAGCGGCAGCGCCAGCATCTGCAGGCCGGTGCCGAGCAGTACACGGCGGGGATGCCGCCAGGTGCGGACGAAGTCGGCTCCGGTCAGGTTGAGGCCCATGGCCATCATCACGCTGGCCAGTACCCAGGGAAGTACGACCTGCGACAACCACTCTGCGGACATCCTGCCTCCTTGCGCGGGACCCTGCTGCCAACACAGTATGACCCATGCCTCGGGGTGCCGACGATCGGCATCCGCGACGTCAGGGATGATCATGCGATGAGCAAGACGGCAATCTGGTGGCAGACGCTACGCCCGCGCACCCTGCCGGCGGCATTGGGCCCCGTGCTGCTGGGCCAGGCGCTGGTGGTGCCCGGCCACTTCTCCTGGCCGACGGCGAT
The DNA here is from genome assembly GCF_002879645.1 of Halomonas heilongjiangensis. Taxonomy (GTDB): domain Bacteria; phylum Pseudomonadota; class Gammaproteobacteria; order Pseudomonadales; family Halomonadaceae; genus Halomonas; species Halomonas heilongjiangensis. Next base: position 63,893 of record NZ_PNRE01000003.1, read on the forward strand.
CCTCTGCCTGCTGTGTGCCGTGGCACTGCAGCTGGCAGTGAACCTGGCCAATGACCTCTTCGATGGTCTCGCCGGCGTGGACCGACCGGATCGCCTGGGGCCGACCCGGGCGCTCCAGGCCGGCCTGCTGAGTGTCGACGAGTTGCGCACCGGGCTGGCATTGACGCTCGGTATCGCGGTGGCGACGGGGCTGTGGCTAGCGCTCTTCGGCCATTGGCTGCTGTGGGTGCTGGGCGGGCTGTCGCTGCTCGGTGTGCTCGGCTACAGCGGCGGCCCTCGACCCTACGCCAACCTGGGACTCGGGGAGGTCGCGGTCTGGCTGTTCTTCGGGCCGGTGGCGGTGCTGGGCAGCCTGCTGGCCCAGCGGAGCCCGATTCCCGCTCATGCCTACCTCGCCGCGGTGCTGATGGGCCTGCCGGTGGCGGCCATCCTGGTCGTCAACAACCTGCGCGACCGCCATACCGATGCGCGTGCCGGCAAGGTCACCCTGGCGGTGCGGCTGGGCGAGCGGAGAACCCGCCTGCTGTTCGCTACCCTGACGGTGGGGCCGCTGCTGGCCAGCCTGCCGCTGCAGCTGCCGCCGTGGAGCTGGCTGGCCTGGGGCGTCACCGGCGTGGCCGCACTGGGCCTGAACCGGCGGATATGGCGCTGCGACGGTGCGGCCCTCAATCCGCTGCTGGGGCAGACGGCACTCTTCTCGCTGGTCGTGGCCGGCTGGCTGGGCCTGCGCTTCGTCCTGGCCGTCGCCTGAGCGTGGCCTGGATCACGGAGGTCCCATGGTGATGCGTTTTCTCGTCGGGCTGGTGCTGGTCTATGCCCTGGTGGTGTCGCTGGCCTGGGGCTTCCAGAGCCGGCTGCTCTACCTGCCGCACCTGGGGCGCGAGCATGTCGGCACCCCGGCGGACCTGGGGCTGGCCTGGGAGCCGGTGACGCTGTCGACCGAGGATGGGCTGAGCCTGGACGCCTGGTGGATACCGGCGGACGCGCCCCGCGCCAGCCTGCTGTTCTTCCACGGCAATGCCGGCAATATCTCCCATCGGCTGGCGTCGATCGCACAGTTCCACCGGTTGGGGCTTTCGGTGCTGATCCTCGACTACCGCGGCTACGGGCGCAGCGAGGGCAGCCCCTCCGAGGCAGGCACGGCGCGGGATGCCCGCGCCGGCTGGCGCTGGCTGGTGGAGGAGGCCGAGGCCCCGCCCGGGGAGGTCGTGCTGTTCGGCCGTTCGCTGGGGGCGGCGGTGGCGGCGGAACTGGCCAGTTCCCTGACCGGCGAGGCATCGCCGGCCGCGGTGATCCTCGAATCGCCGTTCCGCTCGGTGCCCAAGCTCGCCCAGCGCCTCTACCCCTTCCTGCCGGCACGCTGGCTGGTGCGCTTCGACTACGACACCGAAGCCTACGTCAGGCGCATCGCGGCGCCGCTGCTGGTGATCCACAGCCGCGAGGACGAGATCATTCCCTTCGCCGAGGGCCGGCTGGTGTTCGCGGCGGCCGGCGAGCCCAAGCGACTGCTGGAGATCCGCGGCGGTCACAATACCGGCTTCGTCGACAGCGAGCCGGACTACTCGGCGGGGATCGATGCCTTCCTGAGCGAAGAGGCGGGGCTGGAGCGGCCGTAAGCCGGCCGCTCGTCGTTCGGGAAGGGGCCGCTGCCGAAACGGCTCGGCAGGACGCTACCCGGCCACCTCGGCGTTGTGGAAGACGTTCTGCACGTCGTCGAGGTCGTTGAGGCTGTCGAGCAGCCTCTCGAACATGGCCACGTCGTCGCCCTCGACCGGGGTCACGGTCTGGGGCACGAACTGGATCTCGTCGACCTCGAAGTCGAGCTCGCCGAAGGCGTCGAGCAGCGCCTGCTTGGCCTTGGCGTACTCGGTATGGGGGGCGAAGACGGTGATGCGGCCGTCCTCGTTCTCGATGTCGGTCACGTCGACATCGGCCTCCATCAGCGCCTCGAGGGCGGCTTCCTCGTCGCTGCCGGCGAAGGCGAGGATGGCGCAGTGGTCGAACATGTGGCTGACGCTGCCCGGGGTACCGAGCTTGCTCTTGGCCTTGTTGAAGCAGGCGCGCACGTCGCCGAAGGTACGGTTGGGGTTGTCGGTCAGGCAATCGACGATGACCATGCAGTTGCCGGGACCGAAGCCCTCGTAGCGGGCCGGGGAGAAGTCCTCGCCGCCGACGCCGCTGGCCTTGTCCAGCGCCTTCTCGATCACGTGGCTGGGCACCTGGTCCTTCTTGGCGCGCTCGATCAGGCCGCGCAGGCTCAGGTTGCCGGCGGGATCGGTGCCACCCTGCTTGGCGACCACGTAGATCTCGCGGCCGTACTTGCTGTACACCTTGGTCTTGGCGGCGGCCGTCTTGGCCATGGATTCCTTGCGGTTCTGGAAGGCCCTACCCATATCATTGTCCTGTTGCGTCTCACACGAGGCTGGATTCTACGAAACCGCACCGGACGCGAACAGGGATATTTTGCTCCCGGCCCGGGTGGCATGAGGCGAGGCATGGCTACACTGGCGATAGTCTTCCCGAGATGATTTCCCCCTTGCCGGAGCGCGTCATGGATCATCACGCCTATCGCCACGCCCTCGCCGCGCATCTCGCCGCAAGCGAGCTGCCCTTTCCCCCCGCCGAGTTCGCGGCGCGCCTGTCCCGGGTGCGTGGGGCCATGGGGGCGGCGGGGCTCGAGGCGCTGCTGCTCACCGACCCCGCCGACATCTTCTACCTGACCGGCTACCACACCTTCGAGGTCTCGGTGCACACCTGTCTGGTCGTCTCCAGCGACCGCCTGGTGCTGCAGGTGCCCTCCATCGAGACTGGCCCGGCGGTGGTGACGGCGACGGTCGACGAGATCCTCGGCTACCGCTGGGAGGGTGTCGAAGAGGTGATCGAGCCGCTGACCGAGACCCTGGCACCGTTCCATGCCATCGGCCTGGATGCCTTCGGTGCCGGCTTGCGCCACGGCGTCATCCGCGAGCTGCAGGCACGCCTCGGCGCCGGGCGCTTCAGTGACGACGGCGGCGAACTGCTTGATCGTCTGCGCATCGTCAAGTCGCCGGCGGAGCTCGACTGCCTGCGCGAGAGCGCGCGGCTCACGTCCGAAGGCCTGCGCGCGGCGATCGCGATCATCGCGCCGGGTGTCACCGACAACGAGGTGGCCGCGGAGGGCAGCCGGGCACTGCTGGCGGCCGGCAGCGAGTTCATGAGCCTGCAGCCCATCGTCACCGCCGGCCGCCGCATCAGCGTCATCCACGTCAACCACAAGCGTAACGTGATCGGCGAGGACGAGCCGGTGTTCCTCGAGTTCGGCGCCGCCTTCCAGCGCTATACCGCGCCGATGATGCGGACCGCCGTGGCCGGCCGGGCGAGCCCGGAGATGCAGGCGCTGCGCGACGTCTGCCGGGCGCTGTATGAGGTGCTGCTGCGCGAGATGCGCCCGGGCACTAGCTTCGACGCCGCCGCCCGGGCCGCCGAGGCGGTGCTGGCGCCCCACGCCGCCCGGGTGTTCCACTCCGGGGTGTTCGGCTATGCGGTGGGCGCCCAGTTCCCGCCCAGCTGGGTCGAGGGCACCGGCTACATCGCCCGGGGCCAGCACCGCGAGTTCGCGGCCGACATGGTCTTCCACCTGCCGCTCTGCCTGCGCCTGCCGGGCGAGTGGGGCATCGGCCTGAGCGATACCGTACGGGTCACGCCCGAGGGAGGCGTGCCGCTCACCGACAACGACTGGCGGCTGCATGAGTGGGAGGACTGACCGACTTCGGCACGGGTGCGTCGCCGGCGCCACCGGCTGCAATCGTCTGATGGGTGGCTACCGGCTCGCGCGGCGTTTCTTCGATGAGCTGGTGGCCCCGCTCAGGGAGGCGGCTCCCCCTCGCCGGCGACGACCTGTACCGTGGTCGACAGCGTCATCGGGCCGCCTTCATCCTGGGCGAACTCCAGTTCGCCGAACAGCGCGGCGTAGCCCTCGTTCGGTCGTGGCAGGGTGATCGTGAAGGCATCGCCATCCGGCTGCATCGGCCGGGGCTCCCAGCGTGCCTCGCGGAAGTCACGCTCGGGCGCCCGGGCGACCCAGGCCCGGGCCTGGGCGGGGGCGGGACTCGCGGTGACCCGCAGCGTGACGTCATCCCCCTCGTGGTGATAGTCCCACTGCAGGTCGGGCAGCGGCCGGCCCTGGGCCGCGTGCCGGTGGAGGGCGCTCAGGGTCGGCACCAGCCGGCCGACGTCGCGGGCCCGGTGGCCCTGGTTGGGCAGGTAGAGCACGTAGCGCGGCTCGGGCAGCGCCGTCCAGTAGAGGTTCAGGGCATCGACCGGCCAGTAGGCGTCGTTGGTGGCGAGCACCAGCAGCTTGGGCTGGGTGAGGGCGTCGCGGTAGTGGTAGGGGTCGACCAGGGCCTGGAGACGGCGGCCGGCCGCGCTGGCCAGCTGCCGGTCGAGGCCTCGCTCGGTGTAGTCGGCCAGTTGCGGGGAGAGTTCGCCCCATACCGCGCGCTGGTGGTCGAGCTGGGGCTCCATGTCGAGGATGTCGAAGACCATCGGGGCCAGCGCCGTGACGCGTGCATCCACCGCGGCGGTCAGCCAGGTGGTCCAGCCACGCTTGGAGGCGCCGGTGACGGTGAAGGCCTCGATGGGCTGTTCCCAGCCGTGGCTGAGCGACTGCAGCGCGTCCATGGCGCGCACGGCGCTGTTGACCATGGGCAGCAGCAGCGGCCAGTCGCTGTCGTCGGGATCCTCCAGGAAGCGCGAGAAGCTCAGGGCGATCAGGGCGTCCTCGCTCAGGCCGTCGAACAGCGGCTGGAAGGGCACCTGGCGCAGCACCGCCACCGGGGTATCCAGTGCCCGCGCCAGGGCGACGAACAGCGGGGCTTCCCGGGGTGGGTCGTGGGACGGTTCGCCCTCCCGGGGCCAGGTGCCGCTGCCGATGAACAGCAGGGCCTGCGAGGCGCCCCGACCGCCGGTGGGGTCGATGAGCCATAGCTGGTGTCGCCACTCCGTGTCGCGCCAGCGCTGGGAGACCAGTCGTATCAGGGTGGTGTCGGTGCCGAGCAGCTTCGCCTGCCGCTCCACCCGCCAGGCGAAGCTGTCGTCGGGGGTCGCGACATAGGCCGCCAGCGGGGAGTCGGGCGGCGGCGTGGCACTCTCGGCACCGGCGTTGCCGGCGGTCATCAGGGCGCTGCAGCAGAGGGCCGCGAGCCACAGTCGTCGAGGAGTTCGCATCGCCGCTACCTGCATCGTGGGGCCTGCCCTTGAGCATAGGCCGGGAAGGCGGCGGGCGAGACGCCCTACAGGAAACTCCGGACAACGGAAAGCGCTCGGCGACCTGGCGATGCCATCCTGAAGGAGAGGGCCCGTCCCGAGCGGACGGGCCCTCTGTCGTCACGCCGTCCTGGCCAGCGCCGCGGGGGCGATGTTCTGGTTCATGCGGAACAGGTTGTCGGGGTCGAAGCGCTGCTTGAGCTGCTGGAGCCTGGCGTAGTTCTGGGCATAGGCGCTGTCGACGCGGCTCTCCTCGTCCTCGGTCAGGAAGTTGACGTAGCCGCCGCCGGTGGCGAATGGCGCGGTGTCGCGGAAGACCCCGCGGGCCCAGTCGCGCACCTTGTCATCGTCGGCGGCATCCTGCCAGCGGCCGTGGACGTTCATCACGAAGTTGGCGTCGCGTCCGGCGTAGGCGGTGTCCGTCTCCGCGACCTCGCCCATTGCGCCGCCGAGCTGGGCGATGAAGGCCTCGCACTCGGGGCCGGGCAGGTTCGAGGCGCCGTGGATCAGCGCGTCGATCAGCTCATCGCCGATCTCGGCGAAGTTATGGGACTTCCAGTAGTTGCGCGCGCCGGGGGTCAGCAGCGGGTCGAAGGCGGTCTGGAAGCCGGCATAGGGCTGCGTGCCGAGCATGCTGCCGACCGGCTCGCCGAATTCGAGCACCCTGGCCGCCAGGCGCTCGCCCTCGTCGGGGTCGCCGTTGTGGACCAGCGCGAAGACCACGACTTCCTTGCCATGGATCGATTCGGGCAGGAAGGGCAGGGGCGGGGCCTGGCGCAGTACCGTCCAGACGCTGAGTTCCCGGGGGGCGCCGGCGGCGAAGTCGCGCCAGGCCTGCAATACCCGTCGCGCCTGGGCGAAGGGGTAGACGACCAGGCCGGCGTAGACCTGGGGCCCCACGGGGTGGAGCCGGAACTCGAAGGAGGTCACCACGCCGAAGTTGCCGCCGCCGCCGCGAATGGCCCAGAACAACTCGGGCTCCTCGGTGGCCGAGACGACCCGCAGTTGGCCGTCGGCGGTCACCACGTCGGCGGAGAGCAGGTTGTCGATGGTCATGCCGTACTTGCGGGTCAGCCAGCCGAAGCCGCCGCCCAGGCACAGGCCGGCCACCCCGGTCGTGGAGTTGATGCCGAGCGGCGTCGCCAGCCCGACGCCCTGGGCCTCGTGGTCGAGGTCGCCGAGCAGCGCGCCGGCGCCGACCCGCGCCGTGCGCTGCTCCGGGTCGACGCGCACGGTGCGCATGAGCGACAGGTCGATCATCAGGGCGCCGTCGGCGACGGCGTTGCCGGCGATGTGGTGGCCGCCACTGCGCACGCTCAGCAGCATGCGGTGGGTCCGGGCGAAGTCGACCGCATGGCGCACGTCCTGGGCCCCGAGGCAGCGGGCGATGAGCGCCGGGTGGCGGTCGACCATGCCGTTCCAGACGCGACGCGCCTGCTCGTAGTCCGCATCGGCGGCGGTGAGTATGCCGCCACGAATGCCCTGGGCGAGTGCATCGAGTTCATCGGGCGACAGCGCGGCGCGGCTGCCGTCGAGGGTCTGATAGGTCAGGTGTTGCATGGGGTTCTCCTTGTCGATCATGCTCGCAACGGATGGGGGAGTGATGCTGCGAAGTGCAGTATGGGGAGTCGGGCGCCATCCTGACTGACCGGAACTCCTCGGCACTTGATCGGGAATCCGGTTTGTCATGGCGGCACGATGGATCGTCCGCAATACTGGTTCTGGCAGGGATGCATGCCCCTTCCCCACCACTCGCGAGGCGGACATGAGCCAGGACACCTTGTCTCAGGTGCTGCGCAGCGTCCGCCTGCGAGGGGCGGTGTTCTATCACGTCGAGGGCAGTACCCGTTGGGTGAGCGAGTCGCCCCCGGCCGCCGAGGTCGCCGCGCTGATCATGCCGGGGGTCGAGCACGTGATGGCCTACCATGTCCTCACCCACGGCGAATGCTGGGCCGCGGTGATCGGTGACTCACCGGTGGCCCTGCGCGAGGGTGACGTGGTGATCTTCCCGCGGGGCGACCCACACGTCATGTCGAGCGAACCGGGCATGCGCGGGACGGTGGACCTGACGCCTTACGGGTTGCCGCGACCGGAGCAGCTGCCGTTCTTCGCCAGCCGGCAGGGCGAGTCCCTGTCGATGTCGCGCCTCGATCGCGAGAGCGAGCGGCACGCTGCGACCCTGGTATGCGGCTTCTTCGGCTGCGATGCGAATCCCTTCAACCCGCTGCTCGCCAGCCTGCCGCACCTGCTCCATGTACCCGCCAGGGCCGGCGCCGATGACGACTGGATCGCTCACTTCATCCGCTTTGCGCTCTCGGAGTCGACCGACAAGCGGCCCGGCGGCGAAGCGCTGCTCGAGCGGCTCAGCGAGGCGATGTTCGTCGAACTGATGCGCCGCTATCTCGAGGCGATGCCGGAAGAGCAGTCGAACTGGTTCGCCGGACTGCGCGATCGCCACGTGGGCCGCGCCCTGGCGCTGCTGCATCAGCGCCCGGGAGAGGCCTGGACGATCGACAAGCTCGCCGACTACGTCGGCCTGTCGCGCTCGGCCCTGCACGAACGCTTCGCGCGCTTCACCGGCCATGCGCCGATGCACTACCTGGCCAAGTGGCGCATGCAGGTGGCCGCCGGGCTGCTGCGCCAGTCGAGCGCCTCGGTGGCCTCGATCGCCCTGGAGGTCGGCTACGAGTCGGAGGCCGCGTTCAGTCGCGCCTTCCGGCGGGAGACCGGCCTGCCCCCGGCTACCTGGCGACGCGAGCAGACCCGGCTGGCCGAGCGGGAGTCACTATACTGAGGAGGGTGAAGCGGGGGGCCGGCCCTCCCGCTGCTTGTCGCGGCGCCGGTGCGCACCTGCGAGCCGTCGCCGTCTCTGGAGGACGTCATGACACAGACCGTCACGGCTGCCTATGGCAGCGCCATGAAGGCCACCAATGCGTACGATGAACTGGTGTCCGAGGGGTTTCCACGCGAGAAGCTGTACCTCGACAAGGAGACCAACCAGGTCAAGGTGATCATCCCGGACACCTCGAAGCCCGAAGCGGAAGAGATCCTGCGGCGCCATGGACCGGATGAGTTCTGGTCGCGGCCGTTCGAGGGCTGAGGCAAGAGGAGTCCCCGTTGCCGGCGGTGGGGCATCGGGTCGGGACCGCTGGTGCAGGCCTGCTTCGCCATCGCGACGGCCGTGGCCGATGACGCCTGGGCCGGAGTCGGGAGGAGCGCCCCTGGCTGACACGGGGGCCGGGTGATGAGCACGCTCTTCATCAGCCACAGCAGCACCGACAGCGAGGCGGCTCGCGAGATGGCCGACTGGCTGCAACGGCAAGGCCACCATTCGCTGTTCCTGGACTTCGATCCCGAGCATGGCATTCCCCCCGGGCGCGACTGGGAGGCCGAGCTCTACCGCCGGCTGCGCGCCTGCCAGGCGCTGATCGTGTTGTGCAGCGACTCCGCCATGGCCTCGTGCTGGTGCCTCGCCGAGTTGAGCCACGCCCGGGCCCTCGGCAAGCGGATCTTCCCGGTGCGCATCGCGCCCTGCCGGCTACGCCCCCAGCTCGCGGAACTGCAGCTGATCGACCTGGTCAAGGAGCCGCAGGCGGGCTACGAGCGGCTGCGTCAGGGGTTGATCGGGGTCTTCGACTGGGACCGCCGCCGCCCGCCCTATCCCGGGCTGATGGCCTTCGAGGAGGTGGACGCCGCCATCTTCTTCGGCCGCGAGGTCGAGAGCCAGCAGGCCCTGGACCGTCTTCAGCAGCTGAGACACTTCGGCGGCCCACGGCTGCTGCTGTTCCTGGGGGCCTCGGGCAGCGGCAAGTCGTCGCTGGTTCGCGCCGGCATCATGCCGCGGCTGCGGGTCCTCCCCGACGCCTGGACGCTGATCGGTCCGGTGCGACCCCGCGACCGGCCCCTGGATGAGTTCAGGGCGCAGCTCCGTGCCGCGCTCGGCGACGACGCGGTGGCGGCGCTCGCGTCCGGTGCCGAATCGGAACCTGCGGCGCTGACGAGGATGCAGCGCGAGCTGCAGCGGCAGCCCGGCAAGGCGCACTCGACCCTGGTGCTGGTCATCGACCAGCTCGAGGAGTTGCTGTCGGGCTCGGCCCAGGCCGAGCAGTTCATGCAGCTCCTGCGCCCCGTGTTGCAGGATACCGGCGCCCCCGTGCTCGTCATCGCCACCCTGCGTTCCGATTTTCTCGGTGCCCTCCAGGAGCACCCCGCCTGGCGTGACGTCCCGCTGGTGCCGCTGACCGTGGAGCCGCTGTCGGTGGAGGGCTTCGCGGCGGTCATCGAGGGGCCGGCGGAGCTTGCAGGACTCGAGCTTGAACCCGGCCTGGTGCGCGCCATGGTGGCGGATACCGCGACCCAGGATGCGCTGCCGCTGCTCGCCTTCACGCTGCGCGAACTGTGGGAGGCGGGAGGCGCCGATGGACGCCTCACCCTGGCCGAGTACCACGGCCTCGGCGGGCTGCACGGCTCGGTGGCCAGGTCGGCCGAGGCGGTACTCGATGCCGCCGTGCCCACCCCGGCGCAGTGGCAGGCGCTGCGCGCCGCCCTGTTTGACCTGGTGCGACTCGACGAGGAGGGGCGCTACACCCGCCAGGCGGTGCGTTGGGAAGCCTTGCCGGCGGTCAGCCATCCGTTGCTCGAGCGCTTCATCCAGGCGCACCTGCTGATCGCCGGCAGCCACCAGGGAGAGCGCACCCTGGAAGTGGCCCATGAGTCGCTGTTCCGGGTCTGGCGCCGACTCAATCGCTGGTTGGAGGACAATCGCGAGGCGCTGCGGGTGCGCGACGGCCTGCGCCGCGCCGCCGTCGAGTGGGACGGCGGCGGGCGTCCCGCCGAGCTGCTGGTCCACCGTGGCAACCGCCTGGAGGCGGCGCAGGCGCTCACGTCGGCGGATACCTTCACGCTCGACGAGACGGAGCGGGGCTACCTGCAGGCGTGCCGCTGGCGGGAGCGGGTGAGACGCGGCTGGATCACCGCCACCTGGCTGTCGCTGGTGCTGGGCGTCATCGGGCTGTCCTGGCTCGCCTGGTCGCTGCACCGGCAGGAGCAGATCACCCGGCAGGGCCTGGCCGATCTGCACTGGGCCAGCGGAGTGAGCGCCCGCGACCGCGATGGCCGCCTGCTCGAGGCGAGTCACCACTTCATGCAGGCCGCGGAGCTGGCGCTCGACCCGTCACGTGCCGCGAGTGCCCACTGGGCCGGCGTCCGGCTGGGCAGCGGGCCGGCCCTGGCGGGGACGGCGGACCTCGGCCCGTCCTTGTTGACCGCCGCCCTCGATGCCGCCGATGGCATGCTGCGGCTATGGGACGGCGCTGGCGGCAGCCAGGCCTGGGCGTGGGGCGACGATGCCGCGCCGCCGATCCTCGCCCCGGGAGGGCGCGGGTTGCAGAGCGTCTCAGCCGGGGGGCAGCCGTGGACGCACCGGATCGTCCTCCATGGTGACGGTCGGGCCACCGAGATTCGTGACCGCCGCAGCGGTGCCCTGCTGGTCACGCTCCCGGAGCCGGTGGAGGGCGTCTGGATCGGGGGCGACGACGAGACCACGGCGGTGAGCGTGCACCGTGGCGGTGACGCCCGGATATGGGACCTGACGAGCGGCGAGCCGCTGGGCGAGTGGCGTCATGCGGACGGGGTGGCGGGCGCGGCCATCTCGCCGGACGGTGCCTGGCTGCTGCTGTGGGCCCGCAACGGCGAGGCGGTGGTCTGGAGCGTCGCCGCCGCCGGGGTGGTGGCGCACCATGCCGGCGACATCATCGGTGGCGCCCTGGGCCGGCGGGCGCACGAGCTGGTGCTCTGGAGCCGCGAGGGTCGCCTGTGGCTGCCCGCGCTGCCGGATTTCGAGCCGCTTCCGGCGGAGGGCGGGCGCTGCAGCCCGAGGGCCATCGGGGCGCGGCTGCTCGACGACGCCCGCCGCCTGCTGGTCTGGAACCATGGCGCCTGCGGGGCCGCACGCCTGTGGGATCTCGAGGCGCGGCGGCCCGTGGGTCCCGTGGTGCGCCACGCCGACGAGATCGTCCCGCCGCTGGTGCGGGGCGACCGCATCCTGACCTGGAGTCCGGGCCGTGGGCCGGCCCGACTCTGGCACGGGGCGACCGGTGAGCCGGTGGCCGACCTGGAGACCCCCGTGACGGGGGGCCGCCTGGTCCCCGGCGGTCTCCTGCTGACCTGGGGCGGCAACGAAGCCCGGCTCTGGTCGAGTCGTACCGGTGAGCCGCTGGGCCTGCCGCTGCGGCATGGGGCGGCGGTCAGGGAGGTGACGGCCAGCGAGGACGGACGGTACCTGCTCAGCCGGGGGAGCGACGGCAGCCTGAGGTGGTGGCAGGCGCCGCCCGCGGAGGCCATGGCGACACAGCGGTTCCCGGCCGAGGTGCTCGATGCCGCCCTGGTGGCAAACGAGCCGATGGTCCGGGTCGTCACCCTCGATGGGCATGTCCATGCCTGGTCGACGACCCGCGACGATGAACCGGAGCGACGCCTGCTGGATCCCCAGGCCGTGCTCGCGGCCTTTGCCCCCGGCGGCGATCGCCTGCTGACCGCGGGCGCCCGGGGCGACGTGCGGCTCTGGAGCTGGGAGGAGGCCGCCTTCCGGGCCCTGGCATCGCCGGGGGATACCGCGGGCGAGGGCCCCGTGGCCGGCGTGGTATGGAGCCCCGACGCCGACCGCCTGCTGTTCTGGGGGGAGCGGGGGTGCACCGCCTGGCTGTGGCGCGTCGGCAGTGCTCGCGCGGTGCCGATCGCGCCGGATGCCGAGGTGGCGGAGTGTCGGCTGCGTGGCGCGGTCTTCGCCGACGACGGGAGCGGGCTCCTGGCGACCTGGGGAGAGGACCGGCGGCTGCGACTGTGGGACGTCGAAGCGCGCGACCCGACACTGCGACAGACCCTCCTGGAGGGTGCGCTGGTCCGCGACGCCGAGGTCGACGGGCCTCGCTTGCTGGTCACGCGCGGCGACGGTGTCCTCGACCTCGTCGCCTGGCAGAACGCCGACGCCCCCCTCGCCCTGTACCACGATGCCGTCCAGGGGGCTCGGCTGCATGTCGACACCGGCCGGATCCTGAGCTGGGGAGGCGGTAGCGTGCGCACCTGGGAGGCGGAGACCGCCACGCTGCTCGCCTCCCTGGCTCACGAGGGCGAGGTCGTCGGCGCGATCTTCGTGTCGGACGGGGAGCGCGTGCTCAGCTGGCAGGCCGGGGGAAGCGTACATCTCTGGGATGCCGTCAGCGGTCACTCATTGACCCCGGTGCTGCGCGGCGCGGGGCGTGTCCTGTCGGCGGTCGATGGCGACTTCGAGGCGACGGCGAGCCGGCTACTGGTCGCCGCGGGCGACCGCGTCACCCTGTGGCAGCTGCCGCCGTTCGAGGCCTCGCCGGCCCGGCCGGTGCATCGACAGCAGGTGTTGACCGGCACGCGCCTGACCGCGGCGGGCGAAGTGGTGGTCCTGCCGGCGGAGGCCTGGCGGCAGCTCATGACCGACCCGGCCGGGGTGGCGGAGTGACGCCGCGCAGGCCTCAGGGCGAGACACTGACGCGGGCAGCCGACCAGGCGGTGACCCAGCCTTCCGTCGGCGCCCAGGCACGTATCTTGAGGCGATGCGTCCCCGTGGAGAGGCGCTGCCCGGCGTCGCGCCCGTCCCACTGTCGCGGGGCGATGCTGCGCCCGGCGACCACGCCGCCGGCGATCGGTGCCTCGTTGACGAAGAAGTGGCGCTCACCGTCATCGGCCGGTTCCACGCGCATGAACTCGGCCACGGCACTGGGAAAGTCGGAGTGAGAAAAGAAACGGTAGGAGGCCTGCTCGCGGGCCTGGGCACGGATCAGGCGCGGCAGGAACGATACCTCCTCGATGGCCACCGAGCCCACGGCGCGCGGGCCGCAGCCGAGCGCCTGGATCCGGAACGAGGGCTCCGGGCGTTCGCCGCTCATGTCGGTCGCGGTCACGGCAATGGCGGCGGGACGCTCGCTGTCGCCGAACTCCGGCGGCAAGGTGAACTGCAGGCGATGCGACCCCGTCTCTCCCGCGCCGAAGGGAAGCCGCAGGGTGTAGATATCCGGTAGTCCCCGGGCGCTGAGGCGTAGCGTGACCATGACCGGCCGCTCATGGGTGAAGTCCATCACGAACGGCCAGCCGCCGCGTACCATGCCGACGGCGGCGAAGGCGCTGGCGTTGTACGCGGGGGCGAACTCGGGGCCATGCTGCCGCAGCCGCGTCAGCATGTCGTCCTCGCCCGCGGACGCTTGCTGGCGGCCTGCCTGTTGGCGGTTCCGCAGCCAGCGCACCACCAACACGGTGGCTGCGGCGCCGGCCACGATGGCCGGTACCGTCCAGTCGCTACCGCCATTACCCGTCGGTTCCCTGGTGGTGCCGGTATCGTCCTGGCTGTCGTAATCGTCATAGTAGTCGACGTCGTCGTGGCTACTGGCGTGGGTCGACGCCAGGGGAGCGGCCGCCAGCACGCCGGCCAGCAGGCAGCCAAGAAACCGCTTCCATCGCCGATGCCCCGGGCCGACGTTGTTCATGATGGCTCACCTACACCGTGGTCCACGCCTGATCCTCGGGGCGTCGGCAGGCCGTGCCAGTGGTGCTGCGGGGCTCGCCGTCGACCAGGACCTCCATCTCGAAGTGGCGACACTGCTGGTCTCCTCGGGGGAAGGTCTCCTGGGGCGTCACCGTGAATTCGTGACCGGTCTGGGGGTTGCGCCAACTCTCCGATGCGCCGTCGGGCGTGCGATCGAGCGCGGTGTTCATCGCCCGCTGATCCCCACGGGTCATCCGGATGCCGATCTCCCTGCCGAGCCAGGCGCCCAGCCCCGCACCGACCAGCATGGCGGCGGTCCGCCCGGAACCGCTCCCCACCTGTGAACCCAGCCCGGCACCGATGAGGGCACCCAAGCCTGTGCCGACTCCCTCGCCGGTACTGGTGGTCTGGCAACCGCCGAGCAGGAACAGCCCCAGCAGCAGCAGCACGGACAGCCGGCGTAGGATCCCCGATATCGAAGCCGCCATGGTCGGCCTCCCGTTGGGTGGTGGGCCCCGTCCGCGACGAACCGCCGCCGCCATCGTGGATGAGTCGGTGGAACCTGCTCGAGGCGCGCTTTCGAGCCTTCTCCTGCACAGTATTGCACCACATGCCTCCACGTGCGCCATGTCGCAGGCACCAGGCTGCTATCCTTGGTCGAAGGGGCCTCTCGATGGGCCGAACGAGGGCGTCGCCGCCTCTGCCGGCCCGGGGCCGATTGCCGCCGGAGGGGAGCGTGGACGACACCGAGCCCGAGGAGCACCGCGATTCACCGGCCGTCGACGGTCTCTTGCCGGACGACACCCTGTCACGGCGTGCCGAGTGGCGCCGGCTGGAGGACCAGCTCGCCTGGTATGGGCAGCGCAGCCGCTACTGCCGACGCTGGCACAAGCGCCTGCGCCTGGTGCAGGTGACATTCGCCGCCGCCATCCCGGTGCTCTCGCTGGCGAACCCTCCGCTGGCCCGCTGGTTGACGGCTCTCCTGGGGGCATCGATCGCGGTGCTCGAGGCCACCGAGCAGATCAATCAGTTCGGCCCGCTGTGGATTCAGTACCGGGCCACCGCCGAACACCTGAAGCACGAGAAGTTCCTCCTGCTCGCGGCAGCCGGCCCCTATCGTGACCTGGACCGGGCGGAGGCATTGCGGTTGCTCGCCGAGCGGGTGGAGGAGCATGTCTCGAGCGAACATGCTCGCTGGGTGCGAACCTCCGAGCAGCGCCTGTCGCCCCGGGTGCGTGAAAAGGAAGGCAAGGCGTGAGCGCGTGTTCAGTCGGGGTCGAGCAGCCGCGGCCCCGTGCCCTCTTCGGCCAGTTCGTCCGCCGGGTTGCGCAGGGGGCAGTCGTCCATCGACAGGCAGCCGCAGCCGATGCAGTGGTCGAGCTGGTCGCGCAACCGGGTCAGGCGGGTGATGCGCTCGTCGAGGGCCTGGCGCCAGCTGGCCGAGAGGCGCCGCCAGTCGGCCGCGGTGGGGGCGTGGGACGCGGGCAGGGTGTCGAAGGCGTCACGGATCTCGGCGAGTGAGATGCCGGTGCGCTGGGCGACCTTGATGATGGCGACGCGACGCAACACATCGCGACTGAAGCGGCGCTGGTTGCCGGCGTTGCGACGGCTCCTGATCAGCCCCTTGGCTTCGTAGAAGTGAATGGCCGAGATCGCCAGGCCACTGCGCGTGGCGACCTCGCCGACGCTGAGTTCCCGGTGGAGGCGCGCGGTCATGTGTGTCTCCCTCGTCTCGACGGTGCGTGAGGTTGTATCCCGTTGGTGCGGTAGGTGGCAAGTTTCGCCTGCCGGAGTCGTCATATAAAACCAACCGTTATATATATTGGCTGTTCACGCTGGTGTTTCGTCCCGACGATCAGGTTTCATGATCAATCGAACGAGGATTCTTCATTTCCCATGTCGACGCATGGCTTGTAACGTTACTCTTTCCGGTACTGTTTTTACTCGTTCCGAGTCGTTCGCATGCGCTTCGATACGTCGCTGCCGGCGAATTTTCTTGTCGGCACTTTCTTGACCTCTACTTAACTTCAGGTTTTACCCTGCAGGCCTGAACCGGGGCAAGCCCATGGCGCGTCCCGACGCTTCCTTGATGATCGGTGATGCCATGTTCCGTTACTTCGAAACCCTGGTGGACCCCTACCCCTCGGGGACGCCAGAGACGCCGCCCAGAGGCCTCTTCCCCTTCATTCTGCACTTCTCTCGCCCGGTGTTGCCGCTGCTGGTGGCCATGTCGCTGTTCACGGCGCTGGTGTCGGCCGCCGAGGTGCTGTTCTTCAGCTACATGGGCGAGCTGGTGGACTGGCTGTCCGGCGCCGAGCGGGAGGGGTTCTTCGCCGAGTATGGCTGGCGCCTGGCGGGCATGGCGGCGCTGGTGGTGATCGGCCTGCCGCTGCTGACCCTGCTGCAGTCGCTGGTCACCCACCAGAGCATCTTCGGCAACTACCCGATGATCGGCCGCTGGCTGGCCCACCGCCACATGCTCGGCCAGAGCATGGCCTTCTATCAGGACGAGTTCGCCGGCCGGGTGTCGCAGAAGGTGATGCAGACGGCGCTCGCCATTCGCGAGACGGTGATGAAGCTGATGGACCTGCTGGTCTACGTGATCGTCTACTTCGCCGGTGCCATGCTGCTGATGGGCAGCGCCGAACCCTGGCTGATGCTGCCGCTGGTGGGTTGGCTCGCCGGCTATGTGGCGATCATGTGGATCTTCGTGCCGCGGTTACGCCGGGTCTCCATGGACCAGGCCGACGCCCGGGCGCGGATGACCGGGCGTATCGTCGACAGCTACAGCAACATCCAGACCATCAAGCTGTTCGCCGACACCCGCCGCGAGCAGGCCTACGCCCGCGATGCCATGGAGAAGTTCATGGTCACCGTACACCGCCAGATGCGCCTGGCCACCAAGCTGACGGTAAGCCTGACGCTGCTCAACTCGCTGCTGCTGGCGAGCGTCGCCGCCATGGCCATCGGCGCCTGGTACCTGCAGGCGGTATCCCTGGGCGTCATCGCCGTGGCCATCGCCCTGGTGATGCGCATCCGCTTCATGTCCAACTGGATCCTCTGGGAAGTGGCGGGGCTGTTCGAGAACATCGGCACGGTGCAGGACGGCATCAATACCATCGCCCGGGAGCCGGCAGTCAAGGATCGCCCCGGGGCCGGGGAACTCGCCGTGCCGCATGGCGAGATCCGCTTCGAGGCGCTGCGCTTCGGCTACGAGCGGCCAGACGGCGAGGGGGTTCGCGTGTTCGACGGCATGAGCCTGAGCATCGCGCCCGGCGAGAAGGTCGGGGTGATCGGCCGCTCCGGGGCCGGCAAGTCGACGCTGGCCAACCTGCTGTTGCGCTTCTACGACCTCGAGGGCGGGCGCATCCTGATCGATGGCCAGGACATCGCCGAAGTGACCCAGGAGTCGCTGCGCCAGCGGATCGGCATGGTCACCCAGGACACCTCGCTGCTGCACCGTTCGCTGCGCGACAACATCCGCTACGGCAGCCCGGAGGCCAGCGAGGACGAGATATGGGAGGCGGTGCGCCGGGCCCATGCCGACACCTTCATCGACGACCTGGTGGACATCAAGGGGCGCCGCGGCCTCGATGCCCACGTCGGCGAGCGTGGGGTCAAGCTCTCCGGCGGCCAGCGCCAGCGCATCGCCATCGCCCGGGTGCTGCTCAAGAACGCGCCGATCCTGGTGCTCGACGAGGCCACCTCGGCGCTCGACTCCGAGGTGGAGGCGGCGATCCAGGAGCAGCTCTATACGCTGATGGAGGGCAAGACGGTGATCGCCATCGCCCACCGGCTCTCCACCATCGCCATGCTCGACCGGCTGGTGGTGATCGACGAGGGGCGCATCGTCGAGACCGGCACCCACCGGGAACTGCTGGCCCGCGACGGCCTCTACGCCGCCCTGTGGCGCCGCCAGTCCGGCGGCTTCCTGGGGCTCGATATCAACGGCGACGCCGCCGAGCCGCAGGACAGGGCCGTGCCCTCCGTGTCGTAGCCGTTGGCATGATTCCGTACCCATTCACCAAGGAAGGAGACTGAGGCAATGCACCAGATCCAGCGCGAAGTCATCAACCCCGCCGGGCTCCCGGATACTCTGCGCTACGGTTTCAGCCAGGCGGTGATCGTCAAGGGTGGCTATCGGGTCCACCTCTCCGAGCCGGAGTGGCTGATCGAGATCGAGGCCGAGGCGGTATTGCCGGAGCTGGGATAACGGGACGGTGGCAATGCCTCGGAAGCTGATCGTTCCGCCATGTTGTCGACGCCAGCATGGCGAGAGGGCGCCGTTCATCGGCCCCCGGGGAGACTAGTGGTTGTGACCTGAAAGCGTGTCCACTCCGGCTTGAGCACCGCGCCTTTCGACCTTTCGCTCCTCGCTTGGTGAGCAGCCCATCCTGCACCGATAGGCCCGTGAAAAGCTCGACACCCCGGAAAAGCCCAGGTCGAAGGCGATTTCACTCACCGTGCGCTGCGTCTCGCGTAACCAGAAACGCGCCCAGCGTAAACGGCGGTTCATGACATATTGCTGCGGAGTGACGCCGAAATCGCGCAGGCAGCGCAGGTGAAGCTGGCTCTGGCTGAGATGGCAGGCATCGGCCAGCAGATGATTGTCGGGGGGAGACGTCAGGCGCTCGTCGATCAAGCTATCGAGAAGTGTCGCGGATAGGCGCCCTAGGCCTCGGGTATCCGTATGACCCAACACCAGTAGCTCACTTAGCTGGCTGACGAACAGGATGGCCAGTTGATGGTTGAGGAGGGCGGACTGCGCCGTGGACTTGTCAGCCTTCAGCTGGCGGGTGGCCAGCTCCACCATGGGGATCAAGGAGGGCGGCAGGCTGAGGGTCTTGGGCGTCGCGAACAGTGACTCGCGCAACTGCAGGGTGCAGCTCTGCTCCAGTGCCGTCAGGCAGGGGTCATCGGTGTCGAGATCGATGACCAGGATCTCGCAGCTATCGTCGCCTCCTCGGAAGAGATGGCGCTCGCTGGGCGGCAGGATCGCCGCCAGACCCAATTCGAGATGCTCTCCGCCGGGGCTGAACTCAATGTCCAGGACACCGCGCCAACCCAGCAGCAATTGGGGATAGGGATGACAATGCTCGATTGAGCGGCGTGCAATGCGGTTGCAGCGAGCCAGGGTCTGGGACATGGGCCTTCCTCGGGCAGCAAGAGTGCGGAGTCTCGAGCAACGGCTCAGGAGTCTGGGTCAAGAGTCCGATCGATGCTCTGCCTAGACTGGCATGTCAACAACGTTGAAACGAGGTTGACATGAATCTCGATGCCGAGCAAGTGACCGAGGCGCTACCTCGGGAGGCCCTGGCTGACTTCTCCGGACGCGAAGCCAAGGACGAGATCACCCCGTTCAAGGGCGTGGGCATTGCCACCCAGGATCTCGGTGCCGCCATCCTGGCGCTGGAGATCGGTGGCGCCACCTGAGCCGGGACGCCTAATCTACATAATGGCCTTTCGACGAGAACGACAGCATCCGAGCCGGCGCATCGACGCTGCGTGTCCGGTGACAAGGGGATCGACGATGAGTGAAGTTTCCATGCGCCACCATGGCGCCGTGAGCGAATCGCGGGCACGCGTCCGCGCCAACTATGCGGCCGACGAGGCAGCGGTGCTGCACGGGCTGGTCGAACGTATCAAGCTGTCGGAGGAGGACCGCCGGAAGGTGGCCGCCGTCGGCGCCCACTATGTGGAACGCGTGCGCAAGGAGACGTCGCCCTCGATGATGGAGGCGTTCCTGGCCCAATACGGGCTCTCGACCGCCGAGGGTGTCGGCCTGATGTGCCTGGCCGAGGCGCTGCTGCGCGTGCCCGACGCGGAGACCATCGACGATCTGATCCACGACAAGATCGAGCCGTCCGACTGGGGCGCGCACCTGGGCAAGTCCTCGTCGTCGATGGTCAACGCCTCGACCTGGGCGCTGATGCTGACCGGCAAGGTGCTGGAAGAGGATCCCAAGGGCCCGGTGCGGGCGCTGCGCGGCCTGGTGCGCCGCATGGGCGAACCGGTGGTGCGCACCGCGGTCGGGCAGTCGATGAAGATCCTCGGACGCCAGTTCGTACTCGGCCAGACCATCGAGGAGGGCATGAAGAATGCCCGCGAACTCGAGAAGCAGGGCTACACCTATTCCTACGACATGCTG
Organism: Halomonas heilongjiangensis; assembly: GCF_002879645.1. Lineage (GTDB taxonomy): Bacteria > Pseudomonadota > Gammaproteobacteria > Pseudomonadales > Halomonadaceae > Halomonas > Halomonas heilongjiangensis. Next base: position 83,797 of record NZ_PNRE01000003.1, read on the forward strand.
GGCGAGGCGGCGCGTACCGACGCCGATGCGGTGCGCTATCACGAGGCCTACGCCAAGGCGATCGCCGCGATCGCCAAGCAGGCCAAGGGCGACGTGCGCTCAAGCCCTGGCATCTCGGTAAAACTCTCGGCGCTGCATCCGCGCTATGAATACACCCACCGCGACACGGTGATGGCCGAGCTCGTGCCGCGCGCGCTGGAACTGGCCCGTCAGGCGGCCAAGGCCAATATCGGCTTCAACATCGACGCCGAGGAACAGGACCGGCTGGACCTGTCGCTCGACGTGATCGAGGCGCTGCTGTCCGACCCCGGCCTCGCCGGCTGGGACGGCTTCGGGGTCGTGGTGCAGGCCTACGGGCGTCGTGCCGCGCCGGTGATCGAGACCCTCTACGACCTCGCCGAGCGGCTCGACCGCAGGATCATGGTGCGGCTGGTGAAGGGCGCCTACTGGGACACCGAGATCAAGCTGGCCCAGGAGATGGGCGTCGAGACCTTCCCGGTCTTCACCCGCAAGGTCAACACCGATGTCAGCTACATGGCCTGCGCGCAGCTGCTGCTCGACCGGCGCGACCGCATCTATCCGCAGTTCGCCACCCACAACGCCCATACCTGTGCCGCCGTGGTGGCCATGGCGGGCGACGACAAGGACAGCTTCGAGTTCCAGCGCCTGCACGGCATGGGCGAGTCATTGCACCACATCGTCAAGCAGTCGGAGGGTACGCGATGCCGTATCTACGCCCCGGTCGGCGCGCATCGTGACCTGCTGGCCTATCTGGTGCGCCGTCTGCTCGAGAACGGGGCGAACTCCTCGTTCGTGAACCAGGTGGTGGACAAGTCGATTCCCACGAGCGAGGTCTCGCGCGACCCGGTGGCCGAGATGCGGCGCCTGGGCGACGCCATCCCCAGCCCGTCGATACGCGAGCCCGGCGAGCTCTTCGCTCCCGAGCGCAAGAACTCCCGCGGCTACCGGATCAACGAACCCGCCTCGATCCTGCCATTGCTGGCAGCGCGCGAGGCGTTTGCCGACACGACCTGGACCGCCGGGCCCATGCTGGCGGGAAGCCCGGCTCCGCAGGGGCCGGCCCGCGATGCCGTGTCCCCCGCCGACGGCTCGCACGTGGTCGGCAGGGTGCATGAGGCGACCCCGGCCGAGGTGGCGGCCGCGCTCGACGCCGCCCACGACGGCTTCCGCGACTGGTCGGCGCGGCCGGTGGCCGAACGGGCCGAGGTGCTGCGCCGGACCGCCGATCTCTACGAGCAGCACATCGCCGAGCTGACCGTGATCACCACGCGCGAGGCCGGCAAGATGATGTTCGATGGCATCGCCGAGGTGCGCGAGGCGGTGGATTTCCTGCGCTACTACGCCAACGAGGGCGAGCGGCTGGAGGCGGAGGAGCCCGGCAGTGCCCGCGGCGTCTTCGTCTGCATCAGCCCCTGGAACTTCCCGCTGGCCATCTTCACCGGTCAGATCGCCGCGGCGCTGGCGGCGGGCAACGCGGTGCTCGCCAAACCCGCCGAGCAGACGCCCCTCATCGCCGCCCGTGCCGTCGAGCTGATGCGCGAGGCCGGCCTGCCGGAGGCGGCGCTGCAGCTGCTGCCCGGCGACGGCCCGACGGTGGGCGGGCCGCTGACCAGCGATCCGCGGATTGCCGGGGTGTGCTTCACCGGCTCGACCCCGGTGGCGCAGATCATCCACAAGGCCTTGGCGCAGAATGCGGGACCGGATGCGGTGCTGATCGCCGAGACCGGCGGGCTGAACGCCATGATCGTGGACTCGACGGCGCTGACCGAGCAGGCGGTGCGCGACATCCTGATCTCGTCCTTCCAGTCGGCCGGCCAGCGCTGTTCGGCGCTCAGGATGCTCTATGTCCAGGAAGAGGCGCGCGAGCGGCTGCTGACGATGCTCGACGGCGCGATGGACGCGCTCACCATCGGCGATCCCTGGAATACCGACACCGACGTCTCGCCGGTGATCGACGCCGAGGCCCAGGCCGACATCAGCGCCTATGTGGCGGCGCAGGAAAAGGCCGGCAAGGTGCTGAAGAAGCTGCCCGCGCCGGACGTAGGCACCTTCGTCAGCCCGGCCGTGGTCCAGGTCGGGGGCATCGAAGATCTCGAGCGCGAGATCTTCGGCCCGATCCTGCACGTCGCTACCTTCAAGGCGCGAGACATCGACAGGGTGGTCGACGCGATCAACGACAGGGGATACGGGCTGACCTTCGGCCTGCATACCCGGATCGACGACCGTGTGCAGCAGATCGTTGAGCGTATCCATGTCGGCAACATCTACGTCAACCGCAACCAGATCGGCGCCATCGTCGGCTCCCAGCCCTTCGGGGGCGAGGGCCTTTCGGGCACCGGGCCCAAGGCCGGCGGCCCCCTCTATGTCACCCGCTTCCGCCGCACCGCCGCCGCGGAGCGCCACGAACCGCCCCGGGGGAATGCCGTGCAACTCGGCGACCTCCAGTCGGCCCTCGACGGTCTTGACGCACGCAACTGGGCGGCGCGACCCGATCGGGTCGAGGTGCTGCGCAAGGCGCTCTCCGGCAAGAGTGGCCTGACCCGCAAGGCGCTCAACGAGACCGCGGCCCTGGACATGACACCGCAGACGCTTCCAGGACCGACGGGAGAAAGCAACCGCTTGTCGCTGTATCCGAAGGGACCGGTACTCTGCCTCGGGCCCACCCTCGATATCGCCGTTGCCCAGGCAGCGCAGGCGCTCGGTGCGGGCTGTGCAGCGGTGCTCGTCGCGCCAGACGCGAAGCAGTCCGTGCGTCCGCTGATCGATGCCGGGGCGCCCGTCGCCGCGCTCGACGGCAGCGTCTCGGCCGAGACGCTGAGCGCGGTCAAGGGTATCGCGGCGGTGGCCGCGGCCGGCGCCAGCGACTGGACCCGCGAACTGCGCCTCGCACTCGCCGAGCGCGACGGTGCCATCGTGTCGCTCGAGACCCAGACCATCGCGCCGGAGCGCTACGTGGTGGAACGCCATCTGTGCATCGACACCACCGCCGCGGGCGGCAACGCCAGCCTGCTGGCGACGACCGAGTGACCGAGCCGGGGCGGCCCGATGCGGTCGCCCCGAATCCCCCGGTGTGATTCAAAGGCTTATAACGGAAATCTCATGTTCCGGTTGAGTTCGTGTCCGACTAAAGCATGGCCGTTCGGCTGCGGACTCTCAGTGTTGATTTTTATGAACGGGAATGGGATAAACTTGACGCGTGGTGAGGCCATGACTCACCACTGCCGGGCGATCCCTCCGGCGTTGAATCAGGTGGCGCCGGCTGGTTGGACTTAGCCCTGAATGATTCGAGATCGCTCGACACAGAGAGACTGCCATGTCCTACTTCACGATTGCCGGTGTCCAGATGCATGCCCTGCACCACGGCGACAACACCGAGGCCATGCGCCACCGGGTCGACGTGCTGATGAGCCGTTTCCCCCAGGTGCAGATGGTAGTCTTCAGCGAGCTGATGCCCATGGGCGCCTCGCCGCACCATGCAGAACCGATGCCCAGCAACGCCGAGGCGCTGTTCTGCCAGATCGCCGAGCAGCACCGCATCTGGTTGATTCCCGGCTCGATGTTCGAGCAGGTGGACGACCGGGTCTACAACACTCTCTCAGTGATCAACCCTCACGGCCAGGTGGTGGCCCGCTACCGCAAGATGTTTCCCTTCTGTCCCTACGAGGCCGGGGTGGAGAGCGGCGGCGAGTTCGTCACCTTCGACGTGCCCAACGTCGGCCGCTTCGGGGTGTCGATCTGCTATGACATGTGGTTCCCCGAGACCACCCGCACGCTCGCTGCCATGGGCGCCGAGGTGATCCTGCACCCGACCATGACCGACACCATCGACCGCGACATCGAGCTGTCCATCGCGCGGACCAATGCGGCGGTCAACCAGTGCTACTTCTTCGACATCAACGGTGCCGGCGCCATCGGCAACGGTCGCTCCATCGTGGTCGGCCCCTCCGGCGACGTCATTCACCAGGCCGGCACCGGCGAGGA
>NZ_PNRE01000076.1 GCF_002879645.1 Halomonas heilongjiangensis
GCGCCGGGCCCTGGAGCACCCGGCCGCCGCCCAGCGGCGACCAGACCATCGGTGCCAGGCCGTCGGCCACCAGGGCATCGAAACTGCCGTCGAACAGCGGGGCGGGGTGATCCAGCGAGAGCTGCAGCTGGTGGGCCGCCAGCCGCCGGTGCATGGCCCCCTGCAGCCGTCGCCACTGCTCGGGCAGGAAGTTGGAGACCCCGGCGGCGCCGATCTTGCCGGCGGCGATGGCGTCGTCCAGCACCCGCCCGGTGGCCTCGACATCCATCAGCGGGTCGGGGCGATGGAGCAGGAAGTGGTCGAGCCGTGTCACGCCGAGCCGTGCCAGCGAGTCGTCGATGGCACGCGCCAGATAGGCCGGCGAGCTGTCGTAGTGCTTGACCCGATGGGGAGACGCGTCGCGCTCCGGGGTGACGATGCTCGCCTTGGTGACGACGCGCACCCGCTTGGCCAGGTCGGGCCTGCGCCCGAGCGCCGCGCCGAACAGCGCCTCGCCCTGGCGGTCGCCATAGATGTCGGCGTGATCGAACCAGTCGAGCCCCTCGTCGAGGCGGGCCTCGATCCAGTCGGCCAGCCGCGCCGGGGCATGCAGCGCCGGTTCCTCGTGCAGCCGCATCATGCCCAGCAGGAAGGGTGCCTCGAAGGTCGTCGTGGCGCTCATGCGTCGGTCCCGCGGGCGCCGTCATCGAGGGAGAGTGTGGTGCCCAGCAGGTGCTGGGCGCCGGGCACCAGCCATACCGGGTCGAGGCGGGTATTGGCCGACTCCACGCAGAGGAAGCGGCGGGCCGCCTCGATCGAGGTGTCGTCGGGAGGGGCCTCGGCCGGATGCCAGACCACCGCCGAGTCGCTGCCCTGGCGGGCGATACGCAGGCGGCGGCTGCCGTCGTCGAGAACGAGCTCGGCATTGCTGTGATAGATGCGGTCGAGCGCCCCGCGGACCCCCAGTTCGCCCTGCTGCTCGCGCTCGGCGAAGCCGGCCAGCTTGTCCAGGTAACGGGCGCCGGCCAGCCCCTCGACCCGGCAGGCATGGGCGTCGACCACCGCCAGGTAGCTGTGCAGGGCGCCGCTCATCTTTACCGGCGTCTCGCCGACGTGCTCGGTGATCAGCTCCACGTGCAGGCGCCGGCCGTTGGCCTGGATCACCGCACGGGGAGCCAACTGGGTATGCAGGCGCTCCAGCGGTGAAAGGTGCAGCTCCACGCCGCCCTCGTGCTCGTCCACGGCGTCGAGTCGCCACTGGGCCCTGCGCGCCGGGCCATGCAGCGGGCCATTGCGGTCCGGCGTCTCGTCGGCGGTGTGCTCGTCGGCGAACCAGGGCCAGCACAGCGGGATGCCGCCGCGGATCGCCCCGGGCAGCGCCTGGGGCGTGGGTGTTACCCACAGCCAGCCGCCGGCCACCATCTCCTCCGGGGCCTCGGCGGTGGCTGGTGCGGTGTCGGGCGCGTCCGGAGCGTCAGCGACTCGCGCGGCTTCGGGCGCAGGTAGAAAGTGCAGGGGCTGGGCGCCCTGCAGCGAGACCGCCAGCTCGCCCCAGGGCTCGTTGGCCAGCCACAGCTCACGGCCTTGCCATTCGGCGCGGCGCTGGCCGCGGGTCTCGTCGAGCAGTGCTCGCAGGCTTGCGGGAATCATTCGACCTCCTCGGTCAGGCGACCCCTCGGGTCACTCGACTTCTTCGTTGTGCAGGGCCTCGGCGGCACCCAGCAGGCCGGTCCAGGGGGCGGTCACCACGCGGACGGGCACGGCCGCCGTATAGGCGCTCATGCGTCCCTTGTCGGTGAAGGCCTCGCGGAAGCGGCTCCGGGGTAGCCAGTCGAGCAGCCGCGGCAGGATGCCGCCGCACAGGTAGACCCCGCCGCGGGCGCCGAGCGTCAGGACGGCATCGCCACAGACGTCGCCGAGGATCTTCAGGAACCGCAGCAGGGTATCACGGGCCACCGGGTCGCCGGCCGAGGCGCCCTCGGTGACCTCGGCGGGGGTCGCGTAGCGCGGTGGTGCCCCCTTGAGCGAGCAGTGGGCCAGGTAGAGGTCGAGCAGCCCCTGGCCACAGAGGATGCGCTCGACGCTGACCCGGCCGTAGCGGTTGCGGAAGTGGCGCAGCAGGTTCTGCTCGCGTTCGTCGGTGGGGGCGAAGGTGACGTGGCCGCCCTCGGCGGGCAGCGGTATCCAGGCGTGGCGGCCGGGGAAAAGGCCGGCCACGCCGAGCCCGGTACCGGGCCCGATCACCAGTCGGGCGGTGTGGGGAAGCGCCTCGCCGGGCTGCACCTCGACCAGCGCGTCGTCGGCCACATGGGGCACGCCCAATGCCTGGGCGGTGAAGTCGTTGATCGTCTTGAACAGCTCGAGGTTCAGGGCCTGCTGCACTTCGCGGCGCGAGAAGGTCCAGTGGTTGTTGGTCATCTTCACCCGGTCGCCGCGGACCGGGCAGGCGAAGGCCAGGCAGGCCTCGCGGGGGGCGCTCTCCCCCGTGGCGCCGACCCGGCCCAGGTAGTCGTTGACCGCCTCGACCAGCCCGGGGTAGTCGGCGCAGGGCAGGCTCAGGATGTCATGGGGCTCGAAGGCGCCCGGGGTCACCAGGGCAAGGCGCGCATTGGTACCCCCGATATCGCCGATCAGTGCGGGTCTTGTCATCGTCAATTCGTCCCTTCTGGCCGTCAGGGCTGTTGCAGATGGCAATCGCTCGAAGCTGTTCCGGTGACAGGCCTACGAGGAGGCGCTGTGAACCCCTCCCTGGGCGCTATCGACGCCCTGCGGCGCTCTCGCGTCCTACTCCGCTTGCAGGGCCGGTGCTGGCCATCCCTGGCCAGCCCGTTCGGAGGAATCCTCCTCACCCCTGGTGTAGGACCCCCTCTCCGACCTGTCCCCGACGCTTCTCGCTGTGCAACTGCGGTAGCCCTGTTCTGGCAGTGACTCAGGCGTCGTCTTCGTGGATCTGGCCCTCCTGGCGGGCCAGGTCGTCGGCCTCGAAGCCGCCGAACACCCCGGCGCCCTCCTCGCCGCGCATCGCCAGGTGGCGGAAGCCGCCGAACAGCTCGCGGCCCAGGCCCACGTGGTAGTGGTCGAGGTCGCCGATGCGCAGCGCGCGCTCGGCCCACTCATGGGCGTCGACCTTGACCTCGAGGCTGCCCCTGTCGGCGTCCAGGCGCACGATGTCGCCATCCTTGAGCTTGGCCAGCGGTCCGCCGTCCAGGGCCTCGGGGCTGATGTGGATCGCCGCCGGCACCTTGCCCGAGGCGCCGGACATGCGGCCGTCGGTGACCAGCGCCACCTTGTAGCCGCGGTCCTGCAGCACGCCCAGGTAGGGGGTCAGCTTGTGCAGTTCGGGCATGCCGTTGGCCTTGGGCCCCTGGAAGCGCACCACGGCGATCACGTCGCGGTCGAGTTCGCCGGCCTCGAAGGCCGCCTTGAGGTCGTTCTGGTCCTCGAAGATCTTGATCGGCGCCTCGACAAGCCGGTGCTCGGGCTTGACCGCCGAGACCTTGATCACCCCGCGGCCGAGGTTGCCGTTCAGCACGGTGAGCCCGCCGGTGGGGGCGAAGGGCTCGGCCACCGGGCGCAGCACCTCGGGGTCGAGGCTCTCGGTGGGTCCCTCGCGCCAGATCAGCTGGCCGTCCTCGAGGAAGGGTTCCTGGGTATAGGCGGTCATGTCGGTGCCGAACACCGTGGGGATGTCGGTATGGATCAGGCCGGCCCCGATCAGCTCGCGGATCAGCAGGCTCATGCCGCCGGCGGCCTGGAAGTGGTTGATGTCGGCCTGGCCGTTGGGATAGACCTGCATCAGGCTCGGGGTCACCGCGGAGAGGTCGGTGAAGTCCTCCCAGGTGATGGTCAGGCCGGCGGCGGCGGCCATGGCCACCAGGTGCAGGGTGTGGTTGGTGGAGCCACCCGAAGCGAGCAGGCCGACGATGGCGTTGACGATGGCCCGTTCGTCGATCTGCCGGTAGAAGGGGCGGTAGTCGCCGCCGGGTTCGGTGTTGCGGATCGTCTGCTCGGTGGCGAAGCGGGTCAGCGCCTCGCGCATCTCGGTGCCGGGGTTGACGAAGGAGGTGCCGGGCAGGTGCAGGCCCATCATCTCCATCATCAGCTGGTTGGAGTTGGCGGTGCCGTAGAAGGTGCAGGTGCCGGGGCTGTGGTAGGAGGCGGACTCGGCCTCCAGCAGGTCCTCGCGGCTCGCCTTGCCCTCGGCGAACAGCTGACGGATGCGCGCCTTCTCCTTGTTGGGCAGGCCGCTGGGCATGGGCCCGGCGGGCACGAACATCGCCGGCAGATGGCCGAAGCGCGCCGCGGCGATGAACAGCCCCGGGACGATCTTGTCGCACACGCCGAGATAGAGGACGGCATCGAACATGTTGTGCGATAGCCCCACGGCGGTGGCCATGGCGATCACGTCGCGGGAGAACAGCGACAGCTCCATGCCCGGCTGGCCCTGGGTCACGCCGTCGCACATGGCCGGCACCCCGCCGGCGAACTGGGCGGTGGAGCCCATGGCGCGGGCGGCGGCCTTGATGGTCTCGGGGAAGGTCTCCAGCGGCTGGTGGGCCGAGAGCATGTCGTTGTAGGACGAGATGATCCCCAGGTTGGCGGCGTTCATCAGCTTGAGCGAGTTCTTGTCCTCGGCACCGCAGGCGGCGAAGCCGTGGGCGAGGTTGCCGCAGGAGAGCTCGCCCCGGTGCACGCCGCGCCGGTGCTGGTCCGCCATGCGGCTCTCGTAGAGGGCGCGGCGTTCACTGGAGCGCTCGCGGATGCGGCGGGTGACGTCGGCGACGGTGTCGTTGAGGGCGGGGGTCGTGCTGGCCATGGGGCACCTCGGAATCGAGTGTTGGCTATTTGGTAAACTTACCAAAAATTGATCCGGATCTTTGCCAATTCTACGTCGTGTTCGGGCGCATTTGTAGTTTTATTACTGCGATTTTCGTCGTACTCTCCGGCTCAGAGACCCAGCAGCCGCAGCAGCCAGCGCCGGTAGGGCGGGTCGAGCAGCCCCGCCGCGTTGCGCCTGGCCTGCTGGAAGACGCCGCGCTCATGGCTGAAGCGCCGGAAGCCGGCCTCGCCGTGGTAGGCGCCCATGCCGCTCTCGCCCACGCCACCGAAGGGCAGGGCGGGCACGGCGTTGTGCCACAGGGTGTCGTTGAACACCACGCCGCCGGAGTGGGTCTCGCGCAGGATGCGCTGGCGCCGTGCCGGATCGTCGGTGAAGGCGTACAGCGCCAGCGGATGCGGCCGGCGCTGGACGAAGGCCAGGGCGGCCTCCAGGTCACGCACGCCGAGGATCGGCAGCCAGGGCCCGAAGATCTCCTCATGCATCAGCATAAGCCCTTCGTGGGGGTCGATCACCAGGGTCGGGGGCAGCTTGGCCCCTTCGCGCAGCTCGACCGGCTCGCCCAGCGGGATCACCCGGCAGCCGTGATCCCGCGCCTCCTCCAGCATGGCATCCAGGCGCTCGCGGTGCCGCTCGCCGAGGATGGCGGTGTAGTCGTCGCCGGCGGTGCCGCGGGGGTGGAACCGCTTGACCGTCCGGGTCAGGGCCTCCACGAAGGCGCCGAGGCGCGGCTCGTCGATCAGCACATAGTCCGGGGCGATGCAGGTCTGGCCGGCGTTGAGCCACTTGCCGAAGGCGATGCGCCGGGCGGCGTGTTCCAGGTCGGCGTCGTCGGCGACGATGGCCGGGGTCTTGCCGCCGAGCTCCAGGGTCACCGGCGTGAGGTTGGCGGCGGCGGCCCGGGCCACCTCGCGGCCGACGCGGGCACTGCCGGTGAACAGCAGGTGGTCGAAGGGCAGGGCGGCGAAGGTGCGGGCGGTGTCGGCATCGCCGGTCACCACGCAGAGCTCGTCATCAGCGAAATAACGCGCCGCGAGCCTCGCCATCAGCTCGCTGGTGGTGGGGGTCTGTTCGCTGGGCTTGATCATTACCCGGTTGCCGGCGGCCAGGGCATCCACCGCCGGCAGCAGGGCCAGGTTCCAGGGGTAGTTGGCGGGGGCGACGATGCCCACCACCCCCAGCGGCTGGCGATGGACCCGAGCGCGGGCCGGCCACAGTCGCAGCGGCATCGCGGCACGCCTGGGGCGCATCCAGCGCCTGAGGTGGCGACGAGCGTGGCGCACGGCCTGCAGCACGGTGGCGACCTCCGCGAGGCGGGTCTCGGCCTCGGCACGGTGGCCGAAGTCCTGGCGGATCGCCAGGGCGATCTCGTCGCGGTGGTGGCGGGTCATGGTCGCCAGGCGGGCGAGACGGTCGCGCCGGGTCGCCAGCGACGGAAAGCGCTCGGCGGCGAAGGCGCGGCGCTGTTCGTCCAGGCGTGCCGGCAGGTCACGGGCGTTGGCCATGCGCATCTCCCTTGGCATGTGGAAAGAACCGGTAGTGGAACGGGCGGCAAGGTCTGCGCACAATGTAGGCCTTCGACCGGTCGCTTGTCAGCTGCCGGAGCGGTGGCATCGCTCGGGCCTGATCCGTCGGCAGGCCTGCGATGAGGCGCTGTAGACCCATCCCTGGGCGCTACCGATTCCCTGCGGCGCTCTCGCGTCCTGCGCCGCTTGCAGGGCCGGTGCTGGCCATCCATGGCCAGCCCGTTCGGAGCAATGCTCCTCACCCCTGGAATCGGACCTCCTCTTCGGCCTGCCCGCGGCGCCCCTCGCTATGGACTCACATGTTCTGGAGCCGCCATGCCCAAGCTTGTGCTGCAAGAGCTGCCCGCCATCGAGGCGGTACCGCCCGCGCGGTGGAATGCCCTGGTGGGCGACGATCATCCCTTCCTGCGCCACGAGTTCCTGCATGCGCTGGAGGCCAGCGGCGCGGTGGGGCCGGCCACCGGCTGGGTGCCGCGCCACCTCACCCTGTGGCGGGGCGAGGCACTGGTCGGCCTCATGCCCCACTACCACAAGCACCACTCCTACGGTGAGTATGTCTTCGACTGGGCCTGGGCCGAGGCCTGGGAGCGCGCCGGCGGGCGCTACTACCCCAAGGGGCTCAGCGCCATCCCCTTCACCCCGGCGCCGGGGCCGCGGCTGGCGCTGGCCGAGGGCGTCGACCCGGGCGAGGCCAGGGCGATGCTGGCACCTGCCTGGGAAGCGAGTGCGCTCTCCAGCTGGCACCTGCTGTTCGCCGAGGAGCGCGAGGTGGAGGCCTGGCGGGAGGCCCGTCCCGGGCTGCTGGTGCGCCACGGCGTGCAGTTCCAGTGGCGGGATCGCGGCTATGGCGACTTCGACGGTTTTCTCGCCGCGCTGACCTCGAAGCGGCGCAAGGCGATTCGCCGCGAGCGTCGCCTGGTGGCCGAGCAGGGCCTGACCCTGCAGCGACTGGAGGGGGGCGAGATCGACGCTGGCGCCATGGCCCACTTCTTCCGCTGCTACGAGATCACCTACCTGGAGCGGGGCCGGCACGGCTACCTCAACCTCGACTTCTTCGAGCGCCTGCGCCGTACCCTGCCCGAGGCCCTGGTGCTGATCCAGGCACGCCTCCACGGCCGGCCGGTGGCGGCGGCGCTCTGCCTGCAGGGGGCCCGCACCCTCTATGGCCGCTACTGGGGCAGCGAGGTGATGGCCGACTGCCTGCACTTCGAGGCCTGCTACTACCAGGGCATCGAGCACTGCCTGGCGACGGGGCTGACCATCTTCGATCCCGGCACCCAGGGCGAGCACAAATTGGCCCGGGGCTTCGCGCCGCGCCGGCTGCGCTCGCTGCATCACATCGCCGACCCCGGGCTGCGCGCGGCCATCGCGCGCTTCTGCGCCGAGGAGCGCGTTCACGTCGACGCCTATCGCCGGGCGGCGGAGCAGGCACTGCCGTTTCGGGCGTGAGGGCGGCGGACTAAGGTGGCATAATGCCTGCCATTGTCGTGTCGAGACGGAATTCCCGGATGCTCAAGTGGCTGGCCATCGTGCTGATCGTCCTGCTCGCCCTGCTGCAGTATCGCCTGTGGCTGGGGGAGGGGGGCATCCGCGACCTCGCCCTGGTGCGCGAGCGGGTCGCCGCCCTGGAGGCGGAGAACAAGCCGCTGCGCGACCGTAATGCCCGGCTCGCCGCCGAGGTGGTCGACCTCAAGACCGGCCTCGATGCCATCGAGGAGCGCGGGCGCAGCGACATCGGCATGGTACGCGCCGACGAGCAGTTCTTCTGGGTGCCGGGCGTGGCGGTCGAGGCGACCCGGCGGGAGGTCGGCGCCGGCCTGGCCGAGAGCGCGCCGCGGCCCACGGAGGCGAGCCGATGAGCGAGGTCCCCTGGCTGGTGGTGCCCGCCGCGGGGCGGGGCCGGCGCATGGGCGCCGATCGGCCCAAGCAGTACCTGGAGCTGCAGGGCCGGCCGGTGCTGGCGCATACCCTGGCACGGCTGTACCAGGCCTTCCCCGCGGCCCGGCTCTGCCTCTGCCTGGATGTCGACGATCGTCACTTCGACCCCGCCTGGGTGCCCTTCGCCGACTGGCGCCGGGTGCCCGGCGGGGCCGAACGGGTCGATTCGGTGACCAATGCCCTGGAGGCCATCGCCGGCACTGCCGGCGAGCGCGACCTGGTGCTGGTCCACGACGTGGCCCGCCCCTGCGTCACCGTCGACGACCTGGTGCGCCTCCACGCCGCCCTCGCCGATGACCCGGTGGGCGGCCTGCTCGCCGCGCCGGCGGCCGACACCATGAAGCGCGACGACGGCGCCGGGCGGGTCAGCGCCACCGAGCCCCGGGAGGGCCTCTGGCACGCCCTGACCCCCCAGGGATTCCGCTACGGCCTGCTGTGCCGGGCCCTGCGCGAGGCACGGGCGCGTGGCCTCGCGGTGACCGACGAGGCCTCGGCGGTGGAGGCCCTGGGGCAGGCGCCGCGGCTGGTGGCCGGGCGTCGCGACAATCTCAAGATCACGCATCCCGAGGACCTGGGCCTGGCCGCGCTGGTGCTGGCCGCCCAGGCGGCCTCGCCGTCCCATCACCGAGGAGTCGACCCGAGTGGGTGAGAACAGCATGCTGCGAATCGGCCACGGCTTCGACGTCCATCGCTTCGGCGAGGGCGACCACCTGATGATCGGTGGCGTTCGGCTGCCCTTCGGCCACGGCTTCGTCGCCCACTCCGATGGCGACGTGCTGCTGCATGCCGTCTGCGATGCCCTGCTCGGCGCCTGTGCCCTGGGCGACATCGGCCGCCATTTCCCCGACACCGACCCGGCCTGGGCCGGCGCCGACAGTCGCGTGTTGCTGCGCCACGTGGCGGGGCTGGTCGGGGAGGCCGGCTACCGGGTCGGCAACCTGGACGCCACGGTGATCGCCCAGGCGCCGAAGTTGGCCCCGCATATCGCCACCATGGTGGCGATCATCGCCGAGGACCTCGGTGTCGGGGCCTCTGCCGTCAACGTCAAGGCCACCACCAGCGAACGGCTCGGCTTCACCGGTCGCGGCGAGGGGATCGCCGCCGAGGCGGTGGTCCTGCTGATGCAGCGGGGGACGGCGGGTGACTGAACCGATGCATGACCCCATCGCCTGGCCGCCGGCCTGGCCCCGGGTGCTGGATGGCGAGTGCGGCCCGCCGGCCGCCGGCGACTACCGGGCCTGTCCCGAAGACTTCGCGGTCGAGGAGTGCCTCGACTTCGCCCCGCAGGGCGAAGGCGAGCACCTCTGGCTGTGGATCGAGAAGCGTGACCTGACCACGGCGATGGTGGCCCGCGAACTGGCACGGCTCTGCGAGGCGTCGCCCCGGGAGGTCGGCTATTCCGGGATGAAGGATCGCATCGCCGTGACCCGCCAGTGGTTCTCGGTCCAGCTGCCCGGCCGCGAGGCACCCACGGCGCTGGTCGAGCGTCTCGCCGCCCTCGGCATCCGGGTGCTCGACCAGGGGCGTCATCCGCGCAAGCTCAAGCGCGGCGTGCATCGCGCCAACCGCTTCCGTCTGCGGCTCACCGGGGCGGCGGTCGAGGACCCGGGGTTCACGGCGCGCTGGGAGCGGCTCTGCCGCCACGGCGTGGCCAACTATTTCGGCCCCCAGCGCTTCGGCCCCGACGGGCGTAACCTGCTGCGTGCCCGGGCGCTGCTGGCCCGCGGCTGGCGCAAGCGCGACGACCGCGACGGCATGCTGCTCTCGGCGGCGCGCAGTTTCCTGTTCAACGAGCTGCTGGCGGCACGCATTCGCGCGGGTAGCTGGGCGACGCCACTGCCCGGTGAGGTGGTGATGCTCGACGGCACCGCCAGCCAGTTCTCCGTCGAGGCGCCCGACGCCGAGCTGTCGGCCCGGGCCGAGCGCCTCGACCTGCACCCCAGCGGCGTGCTCTGGGGCAGCGGCGGCTCGGTGGCCGGTGGCGAGGCCAGCGCCTTCGAGGCGGCACTGCCCGAGCGTTATCCGGCGCTGTGCGGTGGTCTCGAGCGGGCCGGGGTGCGCCTGGCCCGCCGGGCGCTGCGCCTGCGCCTGGCCGACCCGGCCCTCGAACGTGGAGACGGCGAGCTATGGCTGTCGTTTGCGCTGCCGCGGGGCGCCTTCGCCACCGCGGTGCTGCGGGAATTGATCATGCACCCCGGTCTGTGACCGGGAACGAGGCAAACGAGGAACGACGATGCGACGACTGCTGCTCTCCAACGATGACGGGGTGCATGCGCCGGGGCTGCGCGCCCTGCATGATGCCCTCGTCCGCCACGCCAGGCTGCGCGTGGTGGCACCGGATCGCGACAAGAGCGGGGCGAGCAACTCCCTGACCCTGAGCCGGCCGCTGGCGCTCTCCGCCCTCGACAACGGCTTCTACAGCGTCGACGGCACCCCGGCGGACTGTGTCTACCTGGGGGTCAACGGGGTCTGGGACGAGAAGCCCGACCTGGTGATCTCCGGGATCAATCACGGTGGCAACCTGGGCGACGACGTGCTCTATTCGGGGACCGTGGCCGCGGCCATGGAGGGGCGCAACCTGGGCATGGCGGCGATCGCCATGTCGCTGGTCGGGGCGCGTCACTTCGACACCGCCGGCCGGGTGGCGGCCAGCCTGGTGGGGGCGGCCGACCAGCTCTCGCTGCCGCCGCGCAGCCTGCTCAACGTCAACGTGCCCGACCTTCCCTGGGACGAGATCCAGGGCTTCCGGGTCACCCGCCTGGGGTATCGCGGGCCGGCGGCTCGTCCGCTGGAGGTGCGCGACCCCCGTGGCCGCGTGCGTTACTGGATCGCGGCCGTCGGCGAGAACGCCGACGACGGGCCGGATACCGATTTCGCCGCCGTGGAGGCGGGTTTCGTTTCCATCACTCCGCTGCAGACCGACCTGACCCGGCATGCAGCGCTCGACGACGTGCAGGGCTGGCTGGATGCACTCACCTGATCTACGCCCCGATCTGCTGCAAGGGGTCGGCATGACATCGCAGCGAACCCGTGACCGGATGGTCGCCCGCCTGGCCGACCAGGGCATCCGCGATCCCAGGGTGCTGGAGGTGATGGCCCGCGAGCCGCGTCACCTGTTCCTCGACGAGGCGCTGGCCCACCGCGCCTACGAGGACACGGCGCTGCCCATCGGTCACGGCCAGACGCTCTCCCAGCCGTGGATGGTGGCGCGCATGACCGAGCTGGTGATCCAGGAGCGGCCGGCCCGGGTGCTGGAGATCGGCACCGGCTCCGGCTACCAGACCCTGGTGCTGTCGCGGCTGGTATCGGAACTCTGGTCGGTGGAACGGATCAATGCCCTGCACCGTCGTGCGGGACAGCGGCTGCGGCAGTTGGGCGCCCACCAGGCGCGGCTGCGGCTGGCCGACGGCGGCCATGGCTGGCCGGAAGCGGCCCCCTTCGATGTCATCCTGCTGACCGCCTGCGCCTCGGAACTGCCCGCGCCGCTGCTGGCCCAGCTCGGCGAGGAGGGAGTACTGATCACGCCCCTGGCCGATGCCCGGGGGCGCCAATGGCTGACCCGGGTGCAGCGCCAGGGTAGCCAGTTCGAGCAACAGCGGCTGGAGTCGGTACGCTTCGTGCCGCTGCTGGAAGGAGTCATTCGTTGAAGCGACATCTGGGTATCTTTCTCAGGGGCGCCGGCATGGGGGCCGCCGACGCCGTGCCCGGCGTCTCCGGCGGGACCATCGCCTTCGTCACCGGCATCTACGAGGAGCTGATCCACTCCATCAAGCAGTTCGGCCCCAGTGCCTTCGTCGCCTGGCGCCGCGGTGGCCTGCCGATGCTGGCGGCCCACCTCAACCTCGCCTTCGTGTTGCCACTGCTGGCCGGGATCCTCGCCAGCCTGGTCAGTGTGGCCCACCTGGTGGTATGGCTGATGGACGACCATCCGCTGCTGCTCAATGGCTTCTTCTTCGGCCTGGTGGCGGCGTCGGCGCTGGTGGTCAGTCGCCATCCCGCCGACTGGAAGTGGTGGCACCTGCTGCCGCTGGTGGCCGGCTTACTGCTGGCCCACTGGCTGCCGGCACTGATGCCGTTGATCACCCAGCTCGGCAGCGCCAACCTGATGCTGGTGGTGGGTGGCGCCATCGCGATCAGTGCGCTGTTGCTGCCGGGGGTGTCGGGGAGCTTCCTGTTGCTGACCATGGGCCTCTACGGCACCGTGATGCAGGGCATCCGCAGCTTCGACCTGGGCCTGATCGCGATCTTCGGGCTGGGCTGCCTGATCGGCCTGTTCTTCTTCTCGCGCCTGCTCTCCTGGTTGCTGCGCCACCATCACACCGCCACCCTGCAGCTGCTGGTCGGCTTCATCGTGGGGTCGCTGCCGGTACTCTGGCCCTGGCGTGAGCTGGTACGCTATCAACTCGGCCCGGAAGGGCAGATGATCCCGCTGGACTTTCGTTACCTGACCCCGGGCGGCTATGCCCAGTTGACCGGCGACGCCGCGCAACTCCCGGGAGTGGTGGCGCTGATGCTGGCCGGGGCGGCGCTGGTGCTGCTGCTCGGTCGCACCGGACGACGTACCCCGCCGGCAGCGCCGGTATCCCCTGATTCCCGTGAGCCCGGCGCTTCCCGTGAGCCCGGCACTTCTCATCGGTCAGACAACAAGGAGGAAGGCTCCGATGCGTAAGGTATTGCTGATTTCCGGCCTGGCCCTGGCGGTGGCGGGTTGTGCCGCCCAGCAGGGCCAGGCTCCCCAGGTACAGGTCCGGGATCTCTCCGCCAGCCGCGAGAGCACGGCGGCCGGTACCTATACGGTGGAGGCCGGTGACACCCTCTATGGTATCGCCTGGCGCCACAGCATGGATTACCGCGACCTGGCGCGGCTCAACCAGATCAGCCCTCCCTACCAGATCCAGCCCGGCCAGCAACTGGCGTTGACCCGCGAGGGCGAAGCCGCGGCGCGGGCGTCTACCGGCGAGACCGCCGGCGATCGCGGCGTGGTGGCCACCGGGCTCGGTGGCCAGCAGGTGTCCGCCGAGCCAGGGACCAACATGGAGTGGCTGCTGCCGGATGAGGAGGCCATCGAACGCAACCGTCGCCTGACCGCCGAGCGCCTGGAAGACGAGGGAGGGATCGATGGCCCCAGCGAGGTGGCCATGGAGAGTGCCGCCGGCGTGACCGGATCGGGTCAGGGCCCCGGCCCGGTATACGACTACGACAGCCCCGGTGCCGATGGTTCGCTCAGCGGGCGGGACCTGGCCGAGCGCCGCGCCGCGCAGGAGCAGGCTGAGCGCCAGCCGGAGCCGAGGGAGTCTGCCGAGCAGCCCGCCGAGCCGGTGGAGGCGCCGAGCCGCGAGCTGGCCCGGGACGAGCCGGAGCCCGAACCCGAACGGCGCCAGGAGGAAGCGCCTCCCGGCCCCGATGCCGGCACGGCGGTGGCCGGGGCCAGCGAGCCGAGCCAGGACCGCGACGGGCGCAGTTACACACCGGTCGACGAGGTGGCCTGGCGGTGGCCGGTGGACGGCGAGATCGTTGGGCGTTTCGGCGAGGGGTCGACCATCACCGCCGGCATTGATATCGCCGGGCAAAAGGGGCAACCTGTCAGGGCAGCCGGGCCCGGGATCGTGGTCTACGCCGGCAGCGGGGTGAGGGGCTACGGCAACCTGATCCTGCTCAAGCACAACGACCAGTTCCTGAGTGCCTATGCCCACAACGACAGCCTGCGGGTGAGCGAGAACGACGTGGTCGAAGCCGGAGAGGTGATCGCCACCATGGGCGACAGCGATGCCGAGGACGTCAGGTTGCACTTCGAGGTGCGCAAGGACGGCCAGCCTCAGGATCCCCTGGAATTCCTGCCGCCGCGTTGACCGCGGCGGTTCGTCGGGCGGAATGCTGCATGCATTGCCACTGGGACGTAACACAATAATAACCGCAAGCGCCGCTCCTGCTGTCAGGAGCCATACGGCGACAAGTCGCAACCATGGGGTAGCAACCGATGAGCATGCTTGAACGGGACCTTCAGGATGTGAATCTCGAGTCGGACGAAGGCTCGGACGTCGAGGGCATCGAGGAAGTGGGGGAGGTGGTCGATAGCGATGAGGATACCACCAGCGATGACGAGGCCTTCGAGAAGGCGCTGAGCCGTGAGGACCGCAATTACCATCACAGCCTCGACGCCACCCAGATCTATCTCAACGAGATCGGCTTCTCGCCGCTGCTGACCCCCGAGGAGGAGGTCCACTTCGGCCGCCTGGCCCGCAAGGGCGACCCCATGGGGCGCTCGCGGATGATCGAGTCCAACCTGCGCCTGGTGGTCAAGATCGCGCGTCGCTATCTCAATCGCGGCCTGTCGCTGCTCGACCTGATCGAGGAGGGCAACCTGGGCCTGATCCGTGCGGTGGAGAAGTTCGATCCCGAGCGCGGCTTCCGTTTCTCCACCTACGCCACCTGGTGGATCCGCCAGACCATCGAACGGGCGCTGATGAACCAGACCCGCACCATCCGCCTGCCGATCCATGTGGTCAAGGAGCTCAACATCTACCTGCGGGCGGCCCGTGAGCTGACCCAGAAGCTCGACCACGAGGCCACCGCCGAGGAGATTGCCGACTACCTCGACAAGCCGGTGGAGACGGTCAAGAAGATGATGGGGCTCAACGAGCGGGTCTCCTCGGTCGACTATCCCATGGGCGGCGAGAGCGACAAGCCGTTGATCGAGACCCTGGCCGACGACAACGACCAGGGGCCGGAGTCCTCGCTGGTCGATGGCGACGTCAAGCAGCACGTCGACGAGTGGCTGGCCGAGCTGACCGACAAGCAGATGGAGGTGGTGGTGCGCCGCTTCGGCCTGCGCGGTCACGAGGCGGCGACACTGGAGCAGGTGGGCGAGGAGATCGGGCTGACCCGCGAGCGGGTACGCCAGATCCAGGTGGAAGCGCTGAAGAAACTGCGCCGCCTGCTCGACAAGCAGGGGCTCTCGCTGGATGCCATCTTCGAGTGAGCGGGTGCCGGCAGGGCGGTGCGTCGGTGCCGATCATCCGCCGGCGTACCGATGTTCTGCCAAGTGATGATCGACCATGACGGAACACGGCAGCATGCTCTGACTCTCACCAGGAATTTCGCACCATGCCTCCTTCGCCCCCCCCTCGCCTGGTTCGCCACGGCCTGGCCCTGTTGATGGGGCTGGCCGTGGCCGGTTCGGCCCAGGCCGCCGATCTCTGGACCGTCACCCGCGATGCCCTCGACAACGACGCCGGCCTGGCCTCTGCCCGCTCGGGTTTCTCGGCGGTGGAGGCGGGGCGCGACATCCAGCGCGGCTCCCTGCTGCCCCAGCTCTCGGCCGGGGGTCGCCTGACCCATGAGCGGATCTACGCGAGCCAGGGCAACGGGTTCCAGCGGGAGCTCCCCGATGGCGCTGGCTTCGGTATCCCGGACGAGGAGAACTACAACGGCCTCGGCCTCAACCTGGAAGCCAGCCAGTCGGTGTTCGATGCCACCCGGCGTGCCCGACTGGAGACGGCCGAGCGGCAGATCGACCGCGAGGCGCTGTCGCTGGCCGCCACCGAGCAGCAGTTGCTATTCGACGTGGCCGAGGCCTATTTCGAGATCCTGCGGGCCCACGACATCCTCTCCGCCCGGCGCTCCCAGGAGACCGCCATCAGTCGCCAGTTGGAGCAGGCCCGCGAGCGCTTCGAGGTGGGCCTGATCGCCATCACCGAAGTCCACGAGGCCCAGGCCTCCTTCGACCTGGCTCGGGCCCAGCGCGTCGCCGCCGAGAGTGCCATGCAGGTCAGCTTCGAGGCCCTGGAGCGGCTCACCGGCCAGCGCTATGAGAGCATCGACGGGCTGGCCGCGGACATCCCCATCGAACCCCCCGAGCCGCTCGGTCGCGACGACTGGGTCTCGCTCGCCATGTCCAACAGCCCGGTACTCCAGATGGCCGAGGCCGGCGTCGAGGTGGCGCGCAGCGAACTCGAGGTCTCTCGCGCCGGCCAGCTGCCGACGGTGGAGGCCTTCGCCGCCTACAACTATGCCGACAACGATCGCAGCGGTGTCTCGGGCTACAACTCCTCGAGCCAGCTCGGCCTGCGGGCGAGCCTGCCGCTCTACACCGGCGGTACCACCCGGGCGCAGATCCGCCAGAGCGGCTTCTCCCTGGAGGTGAGCCAGTACGACTTCGAGGCCCAGCGTCGCGATACCGTCCAGCAGGTGCGTTCGCTGTTCACCCGGGTCAGCAACGACGTGGAGACCGTGGACGCGCGGGCCCAGGCCATCGTCTCCAACCAGAGTGCCCTGGAGGCCACGCGCTCGGGCTACGAGGTGGGCACCCGCAACATCGTCGACGTGCTCAACGCCGAGCAGAACCTGTTCAATGCCGTGGCCGACCACGCCGAGGCTCGCTATGACTACGTGCTGGGCCTGCTGCGCCTGCAGCAGCAGGCGGGCTTGCTCGATGCCGAGTCGATCCAGGCGGTGAATGCCTGGCTGCGCAGCGAGCAGGCGGTCTCCCTCGACCTGCCGGACGAGGCGAACCCCGACCCGGTGATGAACATCGGCGAGCGTCCCCAGCCGCCCGAATGAACAGTGACTGCATGAGATCCTGCTGTCGATACGGTTTCTTTCGATCAGGATGACGGGAATCCACCATTAATTTGGTGGTTTTTTCCATGAAATGCCCATGAGTCTGGAGGATAATTCTTTATTCTCCGACAGCCGTTTCAGGAATCCGCCATGGCCCGGCCGCTGCTTGCCGACATCGATCTCGACGCCCTGCGCCACAACTACCGCCTCGCCCGCGACCTGGCCCCCCACAGCCGAGCGCTCGCTGTGCTCAAGGCCGACGCCTATGGCCATGGTGCGGTGGCCTGTGCCCGGGCGCTGGAGGGGCTGGCGCCGGCCTTCGCCGTGGCCTGCCTCGAGGAGGCGGAGACCCTGCGCGAGGCGGGCATCGTTACCCCGATCATGCTGCTCGAGGGGGTCTTCGAGGCCCGCGAGCTCGAACGTGTCGAGGCGCTGGGGCTGTGGATGGTGGTGCACAGCGACTGGCAACTCGACGCCCTGCTGGCCCATCGCCCGGCCCGGCCGATCCCGGTCTGGCTCAAGGTGGATTCGGGCATGCACCGGCTCGGTTTTCCCCCCGAGCGGGTCGAGGCGGTCTGGAAGCGCCTCGTCACGGCGCCGGCGCAGGCCTGCGACCTGCACCTGATGAGCCATTTCGCCACTGCCGACGCCCTGGATCCGAGCTACTTCCAGCACCAACTGGCGTTGCTGGAGGCATTGGCGGAACGCCTGGGCGCGCCCACCTGCCTGGCCAAC
The DNA here is from genome assembly GCF_002879645.1 of Halomonas heilongjiangensis. Lineage (GTDB taxonomy): Bacteria > Pseudomonadota > Gammaproteobacteria > Pseudomonadales > Halomonadaceae > Halomonas > Halomonas heilongjiangensis. The sequence continues at coordinate 17,575 of NZ_PNRE01000076.1, forward strand.
TCGCCGGCCACCCTGGCCTGGCCAGAGGCCCACGGTGCCTGGAACCGGCCCGGCGTGATGCTCTACGGTGGTGATCCCCTGGAAGCCTCCAGCGAGGCGAGCCGACGGCTGAAGCCGGTGATGACGCTACGGTCGCGGCTCATCGCCGTGCGTGAGCTTGCCGCCGGCGAGCCGGTGGGCTATGCCGGCCGCTGGCGAGCGCCGCGGCCGTCGCGGATCGGCGTGGTGGCGGCAGGCTACGGCGACGGCTATGACCGGCACGCCGTCGACGGCACTCCGGTGCTGGTCGAGGGCCGGCGCACCGCCATCGCCGGCAAGGTCTCCATGGACATGCTGACGGTGGATATCACCGATATCCCCGATGCCGAGATCGGCAGCGAGGTGGTGCTCTGGGGGCGGGCGGCCAACGGTGAGGTGCTGCCGGTGGACGAGGTGGCACGGTACTGTGACACCATCAGCTATACCCTGCTCACCGGGGTGCTACCCCGGGTGCCGAGGCGGTATCATGGCGGTTTTGGCTGACGGACAATGGCATGTCACGGAAAGACTACCCACGCTCCTTCGCGCATCCCCGCTACTGGCCCGTCTGGCTCGCCATCGGTGCCATGTATGCCGCCGCCTGGCTGCCGTGGCGCCTCAAGCTGTGGCTCGGCAAGGCCATCGGGCTGCTGGTATGGCGACTGGTGCCGCGCCGCCGGCATATCGTCGAGACCAATCTGCGGTTGTGCTTCCCGGAACTGGATGACGAGCAGCATCACCGGCAGGTGCGCGAGACCTTCATCGCCAACGGCATCGGTATCCTCGAGACGGCGACCGGCTGGTGCCGCGATCCCGAGCACCTGCGCCATCGGGTCGTCTTCAAGGGGCAGGAGCACATGGCCCGGTTACAGGCCGAGGGCAAGGGCGCGCTGATCATCGGTGTGCACTTCTCGACCCTCGACCTGGGCGGGGCCCTGCATTCGCTGTTCTTCCGGGCGGATGCGGTCTACCGGCCCCACAACAACCCGCTCTTCGAGCGCTTCATGACCCGCGCCCGCAACCGCATCTTCGGCACCGCCATCGATCGCCACGACCTGCGCGGGGTGGTGCGGCGGATCAAGGCCGGCCACTGCGTCTGGTACTCGCCGGACCAGGACTTCGGCCGCCATGCCAGTGTCTTCGCGCCCTTCTTCGGCATCGAGGCGGCGACCATCAAGCTCACCGCCAAGATCGCTCGCATGACCGGGGCGCCTGTGATCCCGCTGATCTTTCACCGCAACCCGGACGACCGCACCTACACCCTGGAGTACCTGCCGCCGCTGGAGGACTTCCCCAGCGGCGACGAGGTGGCGGATGCGGCGCGGGTGAACGCCTTCATCGAGGGCGCGATTCGCAAGCATCCGGAGCAGTACCTGTGGCTCCACCGGCGCTTCAAGACGCGCCCGGAGGGCGAGCCGGGGTTCTATTGACCGGTGACGGGCGTCACAAGGCGTAACCTTCGGTAACTTGCAACTTCGGGGCGAGGCGACAAGCCTGAAGGGACCGCCGGGCGAATTCCTTGCCCTTAGGCGGCCGGAAACGCCACCGGAAAAGGAGGTTCCATATGCTTGGCAACGCCATGCTGTTCCTGATCATTGCGATCGTCGCCGCTGTTCTGGGGTTCTCCGGAATCGCCGGGGCCGCCGCCTGGATCGCCCAGATTCTCTTCGTGCTGTTCCTGATCCTGTTCGTGGTGTCGCTGATCCGCGGGCGGCGCTGACGTCGCCCGACACCCGAACCACCCTCCCGAGGTAGACTGCCGTTCACCGGAATGACGAAGGCCCCACCGGGGGGGGGGCCTTCGGGCATGCGCGTGACCGTCGTCGACTCAGGCGTCGATGCGCTTGTATTTCATGCGGTGGGGAGTGTCGTTGCCCACGCGCTGGCGGTGATCCTCCTCGTACTCCTGGTAGTTGCCCTCGAAGAACACCACCCGGGAATCGCCCTCGAAGGCGAGGATATGGGTGGCGACGCGGTCGAGGAACCAGCGATCGTGGGAGATGATCATGGCGCAGCCGGGGAAGGCCAGCAGCGCCTCCTCGAGGGCGCGCAGCGTCTCGATGTCGAGGTCGTTGGACGGCTCGTCGAGCAGCAGCACGTTGGCGCCCTGCTTGAGGGTCTGGGCCAGTTGCAGGCGGCCGCGCTCGCCGCCGGAGAGGTCCTTGAGGAACTTCTGCTGGTCGTTGCCCTTGAAGTTGAAGCGCCCCACGTAGGCCCGTGACGACACCTCGTAGCCGTTGATGTTGAGGATGTCCTGGCCGTCGGAGACCGCCTGCCATACCGTCTGCTTGTCGTCGAGGGCATCGCGCAGCTGCTCGACGTAGGCGATGTCGACGGTGTCGCCGAGTACCACCTCGCCGCCGTCCGGCTGCTCCGCGGCCTTGATCAGCTTGAACAGCGTCGACTTGCCGGCACCGTTGCCGCCGACGATGCCGACGATGGCCCCCTTGGGCACGGTGAAGGAGAGGTCCTCGTAGAGCAGCTTGTCATCGAAGGCCTTGGTGACACCGTGGAACTCGATCACCTTGTCGCCCAGGCGCGGGCCGGGCGGAATGTAGATCTCGTTGGTCTCGTTGCGCTTCTGGAAGTCGCCGGACTGCATCTCCTCGAAGCGGTTGAGGCGCGCCTTGCTCTTGGCCTGGCGGCCCTTGGCGTTGCTGCGCACCCACTCCAGTTCCTGCTTGATCGCCTTCTGGCGCGAGGCCTCCTGCTTGGCCTCCTGCCCCAGGCGCTTCTCCTTGGCTTCGAGCCAGTCGGAGTAGTTGCCCTCGAAGGGGATGCCCTGGCCGCGGTCGAGCTCGAGGATCCAGCCGGCCACGTTGTCGAGGAAGTAGCGGTCGTGGGTGATCGCCACCACGGTGCCCGAGTAGTCGTGCAGGAAGCGCTCGAGCCAGGCCACGGACTCGGCATCCAGGTGGTTGGTGGGCTCGTCGAGCAGCAGCATGTCGGGGCTGGAGAGCAGCAGCCGGCACAGCGCCACGCGGCGCCGCTCGCCGCCGGAGAGGTGCCCGACCCGGGCCTCCCAGGGTGGCAGGCGCAGGGCCTCGGCGGCCACCTCGAGCTTGCGCTCGATGTTGTGGGCGTCGGCGGCCTCGATGATGTTCTCGAGCCTGGCCTGCTCGCTGGCCAGGGCGTCGAAGTCGGCATCCGGCTCGGCATAGGCGGCATAGACGGCGTCGAGCTTCTCCTGGGCCTCCTTGATGGCACCCAGCGCCTCTTCCACGGTCTCGCGGACGTTCTTGTCGTCGTCGAGCTGCGGCTCCTGGGGCAGGTAGCCGACGTTGATGCCCGGCATCGGCCGGGCCTCGCCGTTGTACTCGGTGTCGACCCCGGCCATGATCCGCAGCAGGGTCGACTTGCCGGCGCCGTTGAGGCCCAGCACGCCGATCTTCGCGCCCGGGAAGAAGGAGAGCGAGATGTCCTTGAGGATCTCGCGCTTGGGGGGCACGACCTTGCCCACCCGATTCATGGTGTAGACGTATTGCGCCATGGAATGCCACTTGGTTGGAGGATTTCAGTGGCCACGATGATAGTGGCCGGGCCGGGGAAAGGCCAGCCGCGACTCGGGCGAGTCGGCTGTCGGCTCCATCCGGCGGAGCGGCCGCGACCGATGGCGGGTCGCAGCGTACGACCCGACCGCTACGGGGAGGGCGTTACTCCTCTTCGTCGTCGTCGTCGAGCATCCAGTCGTCCTCGATGGCACGCTGCAGGCGGCGCTCTTCGAGCAGCGACTCGACGCGGCGGCGGGCGCGCAGGGTGTCGGCGCGGCTGGCGGGGCGTGAGCGACCATAGTCGTCGTCGTTGACCGCCTCTTGATAGTCCTGCTCGTCGTCGAGCGCGTCGTTGACCAGGGGTTCACGGCTCATGCAATGCCCTCCCATGACCCAGTGCCATTCGGAATCGCTTCTCGTCCGAATGCGCGGACCCTGAAGCGCCAGCCGGCAACGGCGGTTGCCTGCTGGCTATATATCGCCACCGGCGGCGCAGGGCAATACCCTGCGGCGACTTTTTTTGCCGGTGCGCATCGCCGGGTATCGGGGAGGGGGCCGCTAAAGGCCGTACTCGGCCTTGAGACGCGCCAGTTCCTGCTGCGCCTCGACCCGCTCGGTGACGTCCTTCTGTACGCCGATGTAATAGGTGAGGTTGTCGTCCTTGTCGTAGACGGGGGTGATCGAGAGTTCGTTCCAGAACAGGGTGCCGTCCTTGCGGTAGTTGCGCAGCACCTCGCGGCAGGGGCGCCCCTCCCGCAACGCCTTGCGGAGCACGTCCAGCCCCGGCTGATCGCGATCCCCGTTCTGCAGGAAGCGGCAGTCGCGGTAGAGGATCTCGTCGGCGCTGTAACCGGTCAGGCGCTCGAAACCCTGGTTGACGTAGATCAGAATGTGCTCGTCGCCCTCCTGCTCGGCGACCACGATGCCGTCTGCCGAGGCATCGACGATGCGCTCCAGCAGGTCCGGGCTGATCAAGGGGGATCGTTTCATGCAGGGTTCCTGTCGCGGTTCCCGTTCCGAGCGCCAGGACGACGCCACCGGGGAGCATTGGGTTGTCACCATCATGGCCAGCCACGACCGGGATTTCAACGCACGGTACGCCCGTCGTCTCGCCGGTGTGGCGTTCGTCGAGACGATATCGATCGTGCGTTCGGCCATGGAGGCTCCCCGGCTGGTATCATCGCCGACATCCATTTGTTGCGACGGAGAGGTGACATGTCACGTATTCGCATCCACTACTGCACCCAGTGCCAGTGGCTGCTGCGCAGTGCCTGGTACGCCCAGGAGCTGCTCTCGACCTTCGGCGAGGACCTCGAGGAGGTGGCCCTGGTGCCCTCCCATGGCGGCTATTTCGAGATGTTCCTCGACGACGTTTCTCTGTGGGAGCGCAAGCGCGATGGTGGCTTCCCCGATATCAAGGCCCTGAAGCAGGCGGTACGCGATCGTCTCGACCCGGATCGCAGCCTGGGACATATCGATCGATAAGGCATCATGGCTACGGGCTACGGGCTACGGGCTACGGGCTACGGGCTACGGGCGCCAGATACTGGGGAAGCACCATGACACAGGAACGTCAGGCCATGCTGTTCGGACTGGGCGCGGTGGCGCTCTGGTCGACGGTGGCCACCGCCTTCAAGGTGGCACTCTCCTACATGTCGCCGCTGGAGCTGATGTGGATCGCCTCGCTGGTCTCCTGGGCGCTGATCGGCGGGCTGGTGGTCCGCCAGGGGTTGCTGGGCGAGGCGCTCGGCCGGGGCTGGCGCACCGCCGCCTGGGCCGGGCTGATGAACCCGGTGGCCTACTACCTGGTGCTGTTCGCCGCCTACGACCGGCTACCCGGCCAGGAGGCCATGGCCCTCAACTACACCTGGGCGCTGGCCATGGCCTTCCTCGCCGTGCCGATCCTCGGCCAGCGGCTGACCCGCATCGACGTGCTCGCCGGGCTGGTGGCCTACTCCGGGGTGTGGGTGATCGCCACCCGCGGCGCGGTGTTCGACGTCGCCTTCGCCGACCCGCTGGGGGTCGGTCTGGCGCTGGCCTCGACCCTGCTCTGGGCGCTCTACTGGCTGCTCAACGCCCGCGATCACCGTCCGCCGCTGGTGGCCCAGTGGCAGAACTTCAGCATCGGGGTGCCGGTACTCACGGTGCTGCTGCTGGCCGGGCCGGGCCTGCAGTGGCACGGCTGGGCGGGCCTGGGGGCCGGGGTCTACGTGGGGCTCTTCGAGATGGGCATCGCCTTCGTGCTGTGGCAACTGGCGGTGCACCGGATCTCGCGCACGGCCAGGGTCGCCAACCTGATCTTCCTCTCGCCGCCGGTCTCGCTGGTGCTGCTCTTCTTCATCGTCGGCGAGCCGATCCTGCCGTCGACCCTGGTCGGCCTGGTGCTGATCCTCGGTGGCCTGGGGCTGCAGCAGTGGCAGAAAAGTCCCGCGCCGGCGGCTCAATCCTGATCGGCAGGGGCACCGGAGAGGGTGGCCGCCTCCGCGCCGTTTTCCTCGAGCAGCGGCTCGAGCTCGGGCCAGACGGTGTCGAGGATGATCGGCTGGGCGTCCGCGGTGGGGTGGATACCGTCGTCCTGCATCAGGCCATCTTCCAGCGCCACGCCCTCGAGCAGGAAGGGCACCAGCGCAAGCTCATACGCCTCGGCGAGCCGGAGGAAGACCCCGGTGAAGGCGTCCCGGTAGGCCTGGCCGTAGTTGGGCGGGATGTCGATGCCGAGCAGCAGCACCTCGGCGCCGGCCTCCCGGCTGGCCTCGATCATGTCCGTCAGGTTGGCCTCGAACTGGCCCGGCGGTAGGCCGCGCAGGCCGTCGTTGCCGCCCAGCTCGAGCAGAACGATGTCCGGCGCGTGCTGTCCGAGGAGCTCGGGAAGCCGGTTGGCACCGCCACTGCTGGTCTCCCCGCTGATGCTGGCGTTGACCACTTGCGCCTTCCCGTCCAGGCGTTCCGCGAGCAGACTGACCCAACCCTCGTGCCGTTCGATGCCGTAGGCCGCGCTCAGGCTGTCACCCATCACCAGCAGCACCGGGCGTTCCGCCGCCAGCGCCGGGGCGCAAGCCAGGGCGAGCAACAGGGCCAGCCAGGCGAACGCGAGCCGCCGCACCGGGCCGGCGGGGCGCCACGCATGACCTCGAGACAGAGCGGTGCGAATCAGACCAGCCGGTACCGGAACAGCGCGTACCAGCAAACCAGGGAACCCCTTTACCATGTCCATTACCTCGCGAGCGCATGCCTCACCGATTCTACACACAGATCACCTGATCAAGCAGGTTCAGAGCGGCGAGCGGCGGCTCACCATTCTGAGTGACCTGCGGCTCACGGTGTTCCCCGGCGAGAGCGTGGCGATCCTTGGCCAGAGCGGGGCCGGCAAGTCGACCCTGCTGGGACTGCTGGCCGGGCTCGATGCACCCACCGGTGGCGAGCTCGAGCTGTTCGGCCAGCCGCTCTCGGCGCTGGACGAGGACGGTCGGGCGCGACTGCGCGCCGGCCGGGTGGGCTTCGTGTTCCAGAACTTCCAGCTGCTGCCGACCCTGACCGCACTCGAGAACGTGTTGTTGCCGCTGGAGCTGACGCCGCAACCCGACGCCGAGGCGCGCGCCCGCGACTGGCTGACCCGGGTGGGCCTGGGCGAGCGGCTCGACCACCTGCCCAAGCAGCTCTCGGGCGGCGAGCAGCAGCGGGTCGCCCTGGCGCGAGCCTTCGTCACCGGTGCCGAGCTGGTGTTCGCCGACGAGCCGACCGGCAATCTGGACCCGGCCACCGGCGAACGCATCATCGAGGCGCTCTTCGCGCTCAACCACGAGGCCGGCACCACCCTGGTGCTGGTCACCCATGACCATGCGCTCGCCCGGCGCTGCGATCGCTGCCTGCGCCTGGAGCAGGGCAGGCTGGTGGAAATGACCCGCGACGAGGTGGACGCATGAGCGGCATCGCCTCCCGGGCCATCTCTCCCCTGGCCGGCGCGACGCGGGTGCTGCGGCTCTCGGCCCGCGGGCTGGCCCGTGACCTGCGTGCCGCCGACGTGCGCGCCCTGTTCGTGGCCCTGACCCTGGCCGTGGCCGCGTCCACCATGATCGGCTTCTTCCTCGACCGCCTCGATCGCGGCCTGACTCGTCAGGCGGGGCAGTTGCTCGGCGGCGATCTGGTGCTGGAGCAGAGTCGCCCCTTCGACGCCGCGCTGCGCCGGGACCTGGAGGCAGCGGGCCTGACCCTGAGCGACCAGATCGGCATGGTCTCCATGGTCAGCCACGACGATGCCTTTCAGCCTGCCAGCCTCAAGGTGGTGGACCGGCACTACCCCCTCTATGGCGAGGTCCAGGTCGATCGTGGTCAGGGGCGCGAGACGATCGCCCACGGGCCGGCGCCCGGCGAGGCCTGGCTGGCGCCGCGGCTGGCGTTGCTGCTGGAGGCGGAGCTTGGCGACCGGGTGCGCCTTGGCGAGACCGAGCTCGTCGTGAGCGGCCTGGTCGAGCGCGAGCCCGACCAGCAAGGCGGCTTCGGCAACTTCAATCCGCGGCTGATGATGCATACCGATGACCTGGCGGCGACGAGCCTGGTACAGGATGGCTCGAGGGTCTCCTTCGAACTGCTCGCCGCCGGCCCGGTGGAGGCGGTGGAGCGACTCGCGCCGTTGCTCGAGCGTCTGCGTCGCGACGGGGTCGAGGTCCGCGACGTGCGCCGCGACCGGCCCCAGCTCGGCAATGCCCTGGAGCGGGCCGAGCGCTACCTGAGCCTGGCGGGGCTCGCCGCCGTGTTGCTGGCCGGGGTGGCGGTGGCCATGGCGACCCGACGCTATGTCGACCGTCATCTGGATACCGCGGCCCTGCTGCGCTGCTTCGGTGCCACCCAGGCCGAGCTGACCCGCCTGTTCGCGCTGCAACTGCTGTGGCTGGCGCTGGTGGCCTCGGCGCTGGGGGCCGTACTGGGGCTGGCTGGCCAGGCGGCATTGCTGCGCCTGTTGACCACCTTCCTGCCGCTCACGCTCCCGCCGCCGGGAGCCTTGCCGCTGTGGCTGGGCGTGTTCACCGCCCTGGCGGTGCTGGTGGGCTTCGCCGGTCCGACCCTGCTGCGGCTCAAGCGAGTCAGCGCGCTCAAGGTGCTGCGTCGCGAGCTCGACCCGATGCCGGCCTCCGCCTGGCTGGTGGTGGCCGTGGCGGCCCTGGTGTTCGGTGGCCTGCTGTGGCTCTACTCCGGCGACCTCGGTCTCTCCATCGGCCTGCTCCTCGGTGGCCTGGTGATGCTGGTGGTGCTGTGGGGCCTCGGTGCGCTGCTGCTGTCGGCGGTGCTGCGGCTCGCCGCACGACTCCCTCGCCGGGGCGGCCAGGACGGGGGCATCGCCCAGGCCCTGCGCCTGGGCGGCCAGCAGCTCGCCCGCCGGCGGCGTGCCAGCCTCGGCCAGTTGCTCGCCTTCTCGGTGACCTTCTTCGCCATGGCGATGATCGCCCTGGTGCGGGGCGACCTGTTGACCACCTGGCAGGACCAGCTGCCCGAGGAGACCCCCAACTACTTCGCCATCAACATCCAGCCCGCCGAACGCGAGGCCTTCGAGGGTGCCCTGGGCGACGCCGCCGATGCGCGCAGTGCCCTCTACCCCATGGTGCGCGGGCGCATCACCGCCATCAACGACCGGCCGCCCCGGGAGGTGGTGCCGGCGGAGTCCCGCGGTGACAACGCCCTGCGTCGCGAGCTCAACCTCACCTGGCGCGAGACCCTCCCCGAGGGCAACCGCCTGGTGGCGGGGCGGTGGTTCGACGGAGTTGCCGGGGAGGGGGCGAGCGGTGAGGCCGCCGGCTGGTTCGATGCGGTGGACGCCGAGCCCCGTTCAGGTACCACGACCGAGCGGGTGCCGATCTCCATGGAGGACGGCCTGGCCGAACGCTTCGGGCTCGGGCTCGGTGACACCCTCACCTTCACCATCGGTGGGGCCGAGGTCGTCGGTGAACTGACCAGCCTGCGCGACCTGGACTGGGACAGCTTCCGGCCCAACTTCTACGTGATCTTCCCCCCGGGGGTGCTGGAGCGCTTCGGCCACAGCTATATCACCGCCTTCCACCTGGACGGCGACGACAGCGACACCCTGCGCCGCCTGGTGCGGGAGTTCCCGGGAGTCTCGCTGCTCAATATCGATGCCATCCTCGGCCAGGTGCGCGAGGTGTTGACCCAGGTGACCCGAGCGGTGGAGCTGGTGCTCGGCTTCGTGTTGCTGGCCGGCGTCAGCGTGCTCTATGCCGCCCTGACCGCCAGCCGGCCGGTGCGTGCCCACGAGAGCGGCCTGCTGCGGGTGTTCGGCGCCGGCAACCGCTTGCTCTCCCGGGCCCAGGGGGCCGAATTCGCCATCCTGGGGCTGGCCAGCGGCCTGATGGGGGCGCTGCTGGCCGAGCTCGCCACGGCCGCCATCTACCTGGCCTGGTTCGACCTGACGCCGCGGCTGCACGGCTGGCTGTGGCTGGTGCTGCCGCTGGGCGGGGCGCTCGCGATCGGCACCATCGGCCACCTGCTCTCCCGAAGCCTGCGTCGGCAGGCGCCGGCGGCGAGCCTGGGGCTGCTCGGCGAGACCTGAACCGACGCCCCCCGCATCGACACGGGGCGGGGCTCGGGCTCTCGGGTTAGACTCAACCAGATGAACCGCTCACACCGGAGGTGTTCCGTGCCCGATTCCCGCTGGCCCCTGATCGCCGGGGCCTCCCTGCTGCTGGCCGCAGCATCGGCGCTGGCCGACGATCCCGAGCGCCTGGAGGCCGACCTGCGTGCCATGTTCGGCGGTCACGGCAGTGTCGAGCTCGGCGAGGTCTCCGGGGCGCTGTTGCGCAGCCGTGCCACCGCCGAGGACCTGGTCTTCGAGACCGACGAGGGCGAGCGCCTGCGTCTCGCCCGCTACATCGTCAATGGCGACTACGATAGCCCGCACGAGGTGATCCTCGAGGGGCTGCGGATCGAGGACAGCCTGACCGAGCTGCCGCTGATGAGTGCCGAGCGCATCGTGCTCGGCGAGCCGTCCCGGGCGGTCTTCCCGCTGTATGGCGACCTGGTGCCGGAAGACGTGAGCTTCGGCAGCCTGGCCATCGATGACCTCGTCATCGACCTGGCCTCGGAACTCGCCGAGGAGCTCTTCCAGGGGGCGGCTTTCCGCGGGAGCGAGGGCCGCCTGACCATCGCCAGGGTGCGCGGCGAGTCGCTGGCCCACGACGCCATCGGTATGCTGGAGATCACCGACGTGGCCGGCACCGGGCAGGACCTGGGCGACCTGGGGGCCGGCTCCTTCACCCTCGGCTCCCTGCGCCTGGAGGGGCTGGCCGGGCTGGATGGCGACCAGGAGGAGAGCCTGGCCCTGCTGGCCCTGCGTGACCTCGACATCGCGTCGGACCGTCTGGTGGGCACGCTGGTGGCACTGGATCTCGATGGAGACTTCGGCGATGGCTCGGGCGGCCTGAGCCTCGAGGATTTCCGTGTCGATCTGGCCCGCATGATCGCACTCGCCCCGGAAGAGGAGCGGACCCGACTGCGCATGGCCAGCAACGTGCTCACCGACGGCAGCGGTGAGCTGCGGCTGGATGCCGCCATCCTCGGCAACTGGGAAGAGGAGGGCGGTCGCAGCATCCTGAGCAGCGACAGCCATGTCACCGCCCATGATGCCCTGCGCCTGCACTTCGACATCGAGTTGCCCATGGTGCTGCCCGACGGCGTCGCCCCGGCCGATGTCTTCGCCGATAGCGAGCTGCTCGAGGCGGCCACGCTGCTGGGCGGCGAGATCCATCTGACGCTCGCCGACCAGGGGCTGTTCGCCCGCCTGGCCACCCTGGGCGCCGCCATGGAGGGGGTGACGGAGGCCCAGTACATCGAGCAGCTACGCACCCAGGCCCAGGGGTTCGGCATGATGTTCGGCGCCCAGGTGCAGTCGATCCTGATGGGGCTGGTCGATCTGCTCGAGGGCAGCGCCAGCGAACTGGCGATCGACATCGCCCTGCCGGCGGAGAGCAACCTGGCGACCTGGAGCGGCGATCCCATGGGCGTGCCCGACAAGCTGTCGATGAGCGTCGAGACCCACTGACGCTGTAGCCTGGCTAAAGCCTGCATGAGAAAAGATGGTGCTGCCCATGACGGCCTTTCAAGTGAAAGCCGTCATGGGCTGGGGTATCATGCGGAGCTCAGATTTCTCCCCTGATGCGAGGTTACCCGCCGATGTTCAGCCGTGACATGCAGATTGCCGGTTTCGATGATGCTCTGTTCGATGCGATGCAGAAGGAAAGCGCGCGTCAGGAAGCGCACATCGAGCTGATCGCCTCCGAGAACTACGCCAGTCCCCGGGTGATGGAGGCCCAGGGCAGCCAGCTGACCAACAAGTACGCGGAAGGCTATCCCGGCAAGCGCTACTATGGCGGCTGCGAGTACGTCGACATCGTCGAGCAGCTTGCCATCGACTACGCCAAGCAGCTGTTCGGTGCGACCTACGCCAATGTCCAGCCCCATTCCGGCTCCCAGGCCAACGGCGCCGTCTTCCAGGCGCTGGTCAAGCCGGGCGACACCGTGCTGGGCATGAGCCTCGACGCCGGCGGCCACCTGACCCACGGCGCCAAACCCAACTTCTCCGGCAAGCACTACCACGCCGTGCAGTACGGCATCGACGAGAACGGTCGCATCGACTACGACGAGGTCGCCAGGCTCGCCCGCGAGCACCGGCCGAAGATGATCATCGCCGGCTTCTCCGCCTACTCCCAGATCATCGACTGGGCGAAGTTCCGCGAGATCGCCGACGAGGTGGGCGCCTATCTGCTGGTCGACATGGCCCACGTGGCCGGCCTGGTGGCCGCCGGTGTCTACCCGACCCCGCTGCCCCACGCCCACGTGGTCACCACCACCACCCACAAGACCCTGCGCGGCCCGCGCGGCGGCCTGATCCTGTCCAGTGAGGGCGACGCCGACATCGAGAAGAAGCTGCAGTCTGCGGTCTTCCCGGGCATCCAGGGCGGTCCCCTGGAGCATGTCATCGCCGCCAAGGCGGTGTGCTTCAAGGAGGCCATGGCAGCGGACTTCAAGGCCTACCAGCAGCAGGTGGTCAAGAACGCCCAGACCATGGCCGGGGTGTTCATCGAGCGTGGCTTCGACATCGTCTCCGGCGGCACCGAGGACCACCTCTTCCTGCTCTCGCTGATCAAGCAGGGGCTGACCGGCAAGGACGCGGACGCCGCCCTGGGCCGCGCCCACATCACCGTCAACAAGAACGCCGTGCCGGGCGATCCCCAGAGCCCCTTCGTCACCTCGGGCCTGCGTATCGGCACCCCGGCGGTCACCACCCGCGGCTTCGGCGAGGCCGAATGCCGCGAGCTCGCCGGCTGGATCTGCGACGTCCTCGACGTCATGGCTGACGGCGATGATACCGCCGCCATCGAGGCCGAGGTGAAGGAGAAGGTCGAGGCCGTCTGCGACCGCTTCCCCGTCTATCGCTGATCGCGTCTCCAAGCGTCCGCAACGCTCCCTCACGCCCCGCGCCGTGCTTCACGGCGCGGGGCGTGTCATGTATGACGTTTTTCATCCCTGGCCCCCTGTCGTGCCGTGCTAACGTGAAACAAGACAACATGTAACCTTTCGTAATCAATCCCGTACTCGAGCCAGGGCTTGCCACGGTGACCATCGATGGCCAGGAAACAGGAAGCTACGGACCTGCAGTGCGCCCTGCGCGCTTGCCGGGGAGCTTTCGCCTCGGTGGGCTTCTTCAGCCTGTTCGTCAACCTGCTGATGCTGGTGCCGGCGATCTACATGTTGCAGATCTACGACCGGGTGCTCACCACCCAGAGCGTCGAGACACTGCTGATGCTCACCCTGGTGGTGGTCTTCCTGTTCGTGGTGATGGGGCTGCTGGATCTGGTGCGATACCGCATGCTGGTGCGTATCGGCAATCGCCTCGACACCATGATCAATGGCCGGCTCTACCGGGCGATGTTCCGTCGCAGCCTGTTCACCGAGGGGCGTCAGTCGGCACAGCCGTTGAGTGATCTCGCCACCCTGCGGCAGTTCCTCTCCGGCAACGGCCTGCTGACCTTCTTCGATGCCCCCTGGGTGCCGGTCTACCTGGCGGTGCTGTTCCTCTTCCACCCCTGGCTCGGGTTCTTCGCCACCGGTGCCGGCCTCGTGTTGCTGGTGCTGGCGGTGGTCAGCGAGAAGATCACCCAACCGCTGCTGGCCGAGGCCAATTCGGAATACATCAAGGCCCAGGAACTGGCCGCCTCCAACCTGCGCAACGCCGAGGTGCTGCACGCCATGGGCATGCTGCCGGGCATCATGGGGCGCTGGTCCCGGTGCCACCACCACTACCTGGCCGGCCAGTCCCGGGCCAGCGATCGTGGCGAGACCCTCGGCAACACCTCCCGCGTGCTGCGCCTGCTGGCCCAGTCGCTGATCCTCGGCCTGGGGGCCTGGTTGGTACTGCGAGCCGAGCTGAGCCCGGGCATGATGATCGCCGGCTCCATCATCATGGGCCGGGCGCTGGCACCCATCGACCGCCTGATCGGCACCTGGAAGGGAGTCGTCGCCGCCCGTGGCGCCTATGGCCGGCTCGATGAACTGCTGGAGCATACACCTGAGGACGCCGAGAGGATGTCGTTGCCCCCGCCACGGGGGGAGATCAGTGCCGAGGGCGTGGCCGCGGCCCCGCCGGGGGGGCTGGTGCCGACGCTGCGTGGCATCCAGTTCGCGGTACCCGCCGGCGAGCATGTCGGCATCATCGGTCCCAGTGCCGCCGGCAAGTCGACCCTGGCCCGGGTGCTGCTGGGCATCTGGCCGCCGCTGGCCGGCACGGTGCGCCTCGACGGTGCCGACATCAGCCGCTGGAACCGCGAGGAGCTCGGGCCGCACATCGGCTACCTGCCCCAGGACATCGAGCTGTTCGACGGCAGCATTGCCGAGAATATCGCCCGCTTCGGCGAAGTGGAGGCGGGCAAGGTGGTGGCGGCGGCCCGCAAGGCAGGGGTGCACGAGATGATCCTGGCGCTGGCCGAGGGCTATGACACCGTCATCGGGGCCGGTGGCGGTCTCTCCGGCGGTCAGCGTCAGCGTATCGCCCTGGCCCGGGCCCTCTACGGCGACCCGGTGCTGGTGGTGCTCGACGAGCCCAATGCCAGCCTCGACGATCGCGGTGAGCAGGCGCTGCGCGCCGCCATGGCTGCCCTCAAGCGCGAAGGGGTGACCCTGTTCGTGATCAGTCACCGCGTCAGCGTGCTGCAGGGCATGGACAAGTTGCTGGTGATGCGTGAGGGGCAGATACAGTTGTTCGGCTCCCGCGAGGAGGTGATGGGGAGCTTTGCCGTCAAGCCGGTATCCCCCAGCGTTGTGGGCAGGACCGGCCAGGGGCAGGCGGCCACGAGGACCGAGGGCCGTGGCAAGGAAGGCGGCAAGGCCCTGGGCGGAGAGGGCAACGATGAAAACCGGGCATGAAGCGAGCGGGTCTCCCCTCGAGTGCCGCGGGGAGCGGGACACCACCGCCTGGCATCCGGCGCTGGAGGGGGAGTACGTCGAGCGGGTGCCGGTCAGCGACCGGGGCTATCGGCACCTGGGCATGCTGGTGCTGGTGCTGGGTCTGGGCGGCTTCGGCGGCTGGGCCCTCACGGCCAGCCTGGCGGTATCGGTGGTGGCGTCGGGCCATGTGGCGGCGGAGTCCTTCCGGCGTACGGTCCAGCACCTCGAAGGGGGCATCGTGCGCGAGATCCTGGTAGCCGATGGCGATCAGGTCGTGGCGGGGCAGCCGCTGGTGGTGATCGACGACACCCAGGCCCGTACCCAACTGCAGATCGCGCGCACCCAGTACCTGACGGGGCGTGCCACCGAGCTGCGCCTGCAGGCCGAACAGCAGGGCGCCGAGCATTACGATATCCCCGTCGATCTGTCGGAAAGCGACCTGCCACGGGTACAGGAGGTACTGGCCGTGCAGCAGGCGCTGTTCGTCGCCCGCCGCCAGTCTCACCGGGGGGCCCTGCAGGCGCTGGATGAGCAGGTCGTGCAGCTGCAGCGCCAGATCGAGGGGCTCGAGGAGATGGTCCGCCTGGGCGACCGCCACGTCGCCTCGCTGCGCGCCGAGGAGGCGGATCTGCGCGGTCTGTTCAGCAAGGGCATGGTCAATAACCAGCGACTGAGGGAGGTGGAGCGCGATCAGCTGGAACTCTCGGGCGAGATCGCCAGTCGCCGAGCCGAGATCGGCCGGCTCGGCTCCCAGATCAGCGAGAACCGCATGCAGCGCGAGATCCGTGTGCAGGAGTTCCACAAGGAGGTGGGTGAGCAGCTTCGCGAAGTCCAGGCCCGCGTCTCCGAGGCCGAGGAGCGCATCACCTCGCTGGCCGATCAGGTGAGTCGCACCACGGTCACGGCGCCGGTGGAGGGCACCGTGGTGGAGCGCCGGGTCCACTCGGTGGGCGACGTGGTGCGCGCCGGTGACCCGCTGCTGGATCTGGTGCCTGTCGGTGACGGCTTCCTGGTCGAGGCACGGGTGCCCAATCGTGATGTCGACCACCTCTATCCCGGTCAGCCGGCAGAGATCCGCTTCACCGCCTTCAACCAGCGGCTGACCAACGTGATCGCCGCCGAGGTGATCTTCGTCAGCGCCGACAGCCAGGTGGACGAGGCCACGGGCGCACGCTTCTACCGGGTACGCCTCAGGGTGACCGACGACGGACGCAAGAAGATGTCCGAGCAGATGCAGCTGCTCTCCGGGATGCCCGCCGAGGTGATGATCCGCACCGGTGAGCGCACCTTCGCCAGCTATCTCATCAAGCCGATCAGCGACATGTTCGCCCGGGCCATCAGGGAGGAGTGAGCGCGGCGTTTACCGCGTCGTCCTTCAGGCAATGAACAGGTCATCAGAGAGCAGGAAGTCGTTGTACCAGATCTCTCGTGCCTCATGATTGCGTGCGAAGACGAAGAACATGCTGTCTGTTGCCGAGCCCACGGAATGCGTCGGCATCTGCGGGTCGCTCATGTTCTCGTCGGGCCGCGTGCTCGTGATGAACCGAGTACCCGGATCGCTGGCATCGAAGAGCAGTTCAGCGGAGTAAGACACCTTGTAGTGGATATCTCCATATGGTCTCGAGGTGTTCTCCTGGTAGAAGATGAACACCATCTCGTTGTCCTCGTCATAGGCCAGGGTTGGCCGACTGGCGCTGTGCGTAGCAGCATGGACCAGCACGGGGTCCTGCCAGTTGCCGGGCAAGCCCTTGATGGCCCAGAGCGCATCCTTGTCGTCCTTCATGGTCATGATGATGGCGTTTCCGTCCCACAGAGCCGCCAGGTGGTTGTCCAGTTTCACCTCGCCGGTGATGGTCTCGATCGTCCAGCCGCTGCCATAGCCGGCGGGCGACGACAGCGTCTCCTTGAAGGCGAACTTCCACAGCCCGGTGGCATCGTCGCCATAGACCAGCCCGACATGGTCGACGCCATTTAGCTGAAAGGCCACGAAGTCGACCTTGTTGTCGCCGTTGCTGCCCGAGGTGGTGCTCGGGCCGCTGTCGATGGTGGACGTCGCCCAGGTGCCCAGGTCGCTGGACGTGGGATAGGCCAGCTTCAACCCCTTTTCGCCTCCGGCCGCCGAGGGGCCGATGAGGGAGACGACCGGGTTGCCGTTCTGGTCGAGGCCGAGCGCCATCTCGGTGTTCCTCTGCCATTCGGCGCCCGTCAGCTTGCCGCCGGACCCGGCGAGCTGGATATTGGCGTCGATCTCGAATGCCTGGGTCTGCTGGTTGTAGGCCAGCTTGAACAGCCGCGGCTGTGTCTCGCTCGGCCCGAAGTTGAGGACGTAGAGGGTATCGGTCGCATCGTCCCAGGCGATGTCGGCACGACGGCCGCTGGTCAACATGGTGGGGCTCGACTTGACCCAGCCCCCCATGGTGCCGGGGTCGGGGAGCGTGCCGTCGAAACGGTAGACATGCCAGCCCGACTGTTCCGGCAGCACCCCCCACCAGGCGCCGGCGTGATAGAAGCTCTTGGTGGCGTTGGTGTGTTCGAAGTTGCGAGTGTCGCTGGTGTTGAACGCCGTGGCGATATAGGAGGTGTCCAGCGGCGGGGGCGGCGGATCATCCGACTGGGTGACGGTGAGGCTGACCGTGGCGGGGTCGCTCAGCAGTTGCCCATCGTAGGCGCGGTAGGTGAAGCCGTCGCTGCCATGGAAGCCATGGTTCGGCGTGTAGGTGATGGTGCCGTTGGCATTGATGGTGATGGTGCCGTTCGCGGGTTGCGTGGCGGAGCCCACCGTCAGCGGGTCGCCGTCCGGGTCGCTGTCGTTGGCGAGCACGGCGATCTGCACGGCGATCCCCTGGGGGGTCGTGGCGCTGTCGTTGTTGGCGACCGGCGGGTTGTTGACCGGCTCACCGCCCTCGATGGTGTACTCGACGATCAGTCGGGGCGGGGTCTGGCCTTCCGCCGAGTTGAAGTCCCAGCCGTCGGAGCCGAGGGGCAGGAAGGCCCAGCCGTGGTTCGCCTGGCCGCTGGCCCACGCCTGCAGGCTGGCTGTGACGTCGAGCTGGGTGGTGCCTGCCGGGATGAAGCCGGTATTCAGGTCGCTCGCGATCATGGCCTCGATGCCGTCGGCCTGGATGCCGTTGTCGAGGCTGGTCCAGGTCGCGGTGTCGCTCCAGGGCAGCAGCATGCGATGGAGCGTCGCCCCGTCTCCCTTGCTGGTGGTCTGAACGACCAGCGTGGCGGAGAGAATGGTGGCGCCCAGCGGAATCTGCCCGCTGCCGCTGCCGAAGATGGCGTCGAAGCGCAGCAGCGTCTGCACCGCGCCGCCCTGGTCGACGCTGTCGACGATCAGGGTGGTCGAGGTCGCTCGGCTCGTCCCGGGCTGCGCCTGGTGCAGATAGGTGTCCACCCCTCCCAGGTAGCCGCCGCTACCGTGCTGGAACTGCACGGTCGTGCTGGCCGGCGGTGGCTCGTCGGCCGGCTCGACGGTGATGCTGACGGTGGCGGGATCGCTGAGCAGCTCGCCGTCGGAGGCGCGATAGGTGAAGC
>NZ_PNRE01000044.1 GCF_002879645.1 Halomonas heilongjiangensis
CGGAGGCGCGATAGGTGAAGCTGTCGCTGCCGACGAACTCTTCGTTCGGCGTGTAGGTGAGGGTGCCGTCCGGGTTGATGGTGACGCTGCCGTTCGCGGGCTGGGTGACCGAGCCGATGGTCAGCGGATCGCCGTCCGGGTCGCTGTCGTTGGCGAGCACGGCGATCTGCACGGCGGTGCCTTCCAGGGTCGAGGCGCTGTCGTCGTTGGCGACCGGGGGGTTGTTGACCGGCTCGCCACCCTCGAAGCTGTACTCGATGATCAGCTTGGGCGGGACGGATCCCTCGGCCGAGTCGAAACTCCAGCCATCGGGGCCGAGGGGCAGGAAGGCCCAGCCGTGGTTCGCCTGGCCATTGGCCCACGCCTGCAGGCTGGTCGTCACGTCGAGCTGGGTGGTGCCGGCCGCGACGAAACCGGTATTCAGGTCACTCTGCACCATGGCCTCTACGCCGTCGGCCTGGATGCCGTTGCCGAGGCTGTCCCAGGTCGAGCTGTCGCTCCAGGACTGGAGCATGCGGTGCAGCCTGGCCCCGTCACCCGAGGTGGTCGTCTGCAACTCCAGCGTGGCGGAGAGGATGGTGGCCCCCAGCGGGATCTGACCGGCACCACTGCCGAAGATGTCGTCGAAGCGCACCAGCGCCTGCACCTCGCCGCGCCGGTCTTCGCTGTCGACGGTGAGCGTTTTCTGGGACCCCCGGTTCGCTCGGGGCTGCCCCTCGTAGAGGAAGGTGTCCACTACCCCCGCATAGCCGTTGCTACCCTGCTGGAACTGGCTCGTGGCGATGACGGGCTCGCTCGTCGTGCTGGTGGTCATGCTCAGCGATGTCGACTCGCTGGTCAGGCCATCGTCCTGGGTGCTGAAGGTGAAGACATTGTCGTCGAGGAGGGCCACATCGTCGTCGGCCATGGTGTCCTGCGAATCGTCCGTGCCCGAGGTGTTCGACCTCTGGCCATCGGGGTCCTCATGCGATGTCGTCAGAGTCTCGTCGCCGTCGGGCTCGCCTGCCGGGTCGCTGCCATCGGTAGACTCCTCGACCGGGGCGGCCATCCCCTGGGTGGATAGGGGCGTGTCGGCATCGCTGGTTGGTTCGCTGTCACCCGGCAGGCTGTACTCGACGATCAGCCTGGGCGGGACCGCGCCTTCCGCCGAGTCGAAGCTCCAGCCATCTGGGCCGAGGGGCAGAAGGGCCCAGCCATGGTTCGCTTGGCCGTCGGCCCAGGCCTGAAGGCTCGAGGTGACGTCGAGCCGGCTGGTGCCGACCTCGAGAAAGCCGGTCTCGAGGTCGCTCTCGCGCATCGCCTCGGTGCCGTCGGCCTGGATGCCGCTCTCGAGGCTGTCCCAGGTCGCGCCGTCGCTCCAGGGCTGCAGCATGCGGTGGAGCCTGGCCCCGTCGCCCGAGGTGGTCGTCTGCAGTTCCAGGGTGGCAGAGAGGATGATGGCGCCCGGCGGGATCTGCCCGGCACCGCTGCCGAAGATATCGTCGAAGCGCAGCAGCGCCTGCACCTCGCCACGGCGCTCTTCGCTGTCGACGGTGAGCGTTTTCGACGATGACCTGTTGGCCCGCGGTTGGGTCTCGTGCAGATAGGTATCCACCACCCCGGCATAGTCGTCGCTGCCATGCTGGAAATACACGGTCGTGTTTTCCACACGGTGTTTATCGTCTGAACCGTCTAACGGAGACATGACAGTCCTCGACTGTGAATGACAAGATGCGTTTCGTTACAAACTAGATACTTTCCAGGGGAGGAGCCACCCCAAAGAATCCACACTCGTCATCTCAGGGAATCCACATGAGGGAATGAGCTTTTCCAGCGTGCATGCCAACGGGGTCAAGAGCGGTGAACCCGCTTCCATGACGACGCAAGGCCCGCCACGCGTCGACGCGTGGCGGGCCCGACGCCGGCAAACGTTGGACTATTCGATGATCAGGCTGCCGCTAGCGACCATCTTGGTTACCAGGTCGGTCGCATCGGAGGCATCGAAGGCCAGCTGCAGGTCGGCAAGGGAAGCATTGTCGAAAACGATCTTCTGGTCGACGCCGTTGCCCTGGGTATCGATATGCAGTTCGGCCTGGCCGTCCACTTCGGTGAAGAGCAGCGCGGCATCGTCACCGAGCAGGTCCTTGAGGTCGATGCTGTCACCCTCGGC
Source organism: Halomonas heilongjiangensis (assembly GCF_002879645.1). Classification (GTDB taxonomy): domain Bacteria; phylum Pseudomonadota; class Gammaproteobacteria; order Pseudomonadales; family Halomonadaceae; genus Halomonas; species Halomonas heilongjiangensis. The sequence continues at coordinate 2,150 of NZ_PNRE01000044.1, forward strand.
CTCGCTGAAGTCCATGATTCGGTCGACGGCCGGGACTTCTATGGTGCCCTGGTCGCCCAGCATCCACTGGAAGGTATCGGCGCCAGCGCCGCCCCAGAGGATATCGTCGTCCGCGCCACCGACGAGGATGTCGGCGCCGTTGCCGCCGAACAGCTGGTCGTTGCCGGCTCCACCATACAGGGTGTCGTTGCCCTGGCCACCGAACAGGACATCATCGCCGCTGGAGCCGAAGACGGTGTCGCCGTCACCGTTGAGGGTGTCCTGTCCTCTGAAACCGAAGAGGATATCGTCTCCAACCACCGGGTTCTCGAGGGTGCCATCGCCGGATGCCTCGGTGCCCAGGAGGTGATCGCCAGGTGCTGGGTTGCCGGTCGCACCGGCCTTGAAGGTGAACGTCTCGTGATAGGTGTTATCGGCGCTATCGGTGACTTCGATCGTCACGGTGAAGGTACCGTCGCCTTCCGCGATGACTTGCCCCTCCTTCAGCTTCAGGACATTGCCATCCACGATTTCGAAGCGACTCTCTGCATCGGTGATCGAGAAGGTATGGGTGTCTCCCGCATCGGGGTCGAATGCCGTCAGCGTGCCAAGGGTGGCGCCCGCTGCCGTCGAGGCCTGGGGGCTTGACCCCTTGAGGCTGTCGGCGAACGTCGGGTCGATCTCCAGGCGGATATCGGTAGGCGCCTGGTTCTCGGTGGAACCGCCCGGTGCCGTATACTCGTCGTAGTACCAGCGTTCCTGCTCCGCCCGGCCCTGTTTCCAGGTGAAGGAGTCCTTGCTACCCTCGAACAGGTCGGTCAGGTAGAAGCGCCCCAGGCCACCGAAGTCCAGGTAGGGGGCATTCAGTTCGCTGTCGTTGTCGCTGTTCTGGTTGAGCTGAACCGAGAACGCCCCGCTCTGATAGGCCTCCAGCATCTCCTCGCCGAGTTGCCCCTCCAGCCAAGTGCCCACCGCCTCATCGGCGAGTACGACCGTGCCCAGCCAGGCCGTGTAGTGCTTGGAAAAGACACCCTGGCTGTCCAGCTCGGTGCCATTCAGGAATTCCGTGAACGTTGTCATCTCGCGACCCTCGATTGCCTGCTGTTTCCCTGGAGGAACAGGGGGTACCATGCCGTTGCACGGTTACCTGTCCGCCGCCTTGTGGGTTCTTCTGGTTCTTCAAGGCGCCCTGCTCAGGCAACCCGGCTGTCTCGAGAGGAGGGAGAGACCCGTGGCTTTCCGTCCCTGCATCGCTGCAGGTTTGGCGTTGCTGTCCGGCGCTGACGGCGATGATCACCGCGATCCTGCCGGCCTGGACCGGATGGGAAGGCATCGCGGCACTCCGTCGAGTTACATTTATTTACCAAAAGTGTGGATTTCGCAAATTATTTTTTCTATCCAGATACGCTTGTGGGGCTGGCAGGCGTCAACCTGCGCTCGCTTCTGGCTCATCTTCATGCACCGTCGTGGTGCGTAGCGTGCCGGATTCCTCCGCAGGGTCTCGATGTCGGGGGCGAGAGTGCCCAGGCATGGGGCGAATGGCTGGCCGCCATGACAAGACCGCATGGCGAGATTGCCCATGACTGGCACGCTCCCTGCATCGAATATGGGGAGTTCACCACCATGGAGCCGGACACGCCATGCCCCAGCACGCTTCCCGTGACTCGGTCACCCAGGACCCCGCCCTGCGCCCGCGCCTGCTCTTCACCGATCTGGACGGTTCGCTGCTCGATCACCACAGCTACGACTGGTCGCCCGCACGGCCCTGGCTCGCCCGGCTCAAGCGGCTCGGGGTGCCGGTGATCCCGGTGACCAGCAAGACCCGCAGCGAGATCGTGCCGCTGCGCCGGGCCATGGGCCTGGCGGACACCCCCTTCATCGCCGAGAACGGCGCCGTGGCCGGGCTGCCGCCGGCCTGGTGCCACGCCCGGCTGGATCGCGGCCCCGGCCCCGACGGCCTGGTGATCAAGACCCTGGGGGTGGACATCGGCTTCATCCGCAAGCGGCTCGCGGTGTGGCGTGAACGGCTCGATGTCGCCTTCACCACCATGAGCGAGATGTCGCTGGAGGAGCTGACCGACTTCACCGGCCTGGCGGAACCCGAGGCGCGACTGGCGCGGATGCGCGAAGGCAGCGAACCGCTGATCTGGGCCGATGACGACGACGGCCTCGTGGCCTTCCGGGAAGGGCTCGAGGGCGATGGCCTGCGCCTGGTCCGCGGTGGGCGCTTCTGGCATGTCACCGGCGAGTCCCACAAGGGCAGCGCCGTGAGTTGGCTGATCGAGCGCTTCCAGGCGCTGCGCGGCAGCCGCCCCCTGAGCCTGGGACTCGGCGACGGGCCCAACGATATCGCCATGCTCGAGAGCGTCGATCAGGCGGTGGTGATCCGGGGCTGTCATGGGCTCGAGGTGTCGCCGAAGCAGCCGGCGCTCTACCGCAGCGAGGCGACCGGGCCTGCCGGCTGGGCCGAGGGGGTGGCCTACTGGTGGGGGCGAGCCGACCGCCGGGTGATACCGGCGGAGGCTCCAGCAACCCATCGGCGCGTCGGGCATGAAGCCCCGGGGGAGGCGGCATGAGCGACTTCCACCAGAACGGCATCGTCACCGACTTCCACAACCTGACCCGCCGCCCCCTCGTCGAGCTCGAGGACGACCTGGTGCGGTTCTCGGCACGCCGGCCCATGAGCCTGATCCTGCCGTCGCTGTTCTCGGAGCTCGAGGGGCCGGCGCTGGCGCACATCGTCGACGAGATCGCCCGGGTACCCTATCTCGCCGAGGTGGTGATCGGGCTCGATCGCGCCGACCGTGGCCAGTTCCTCCACGCCCGGGAGTTCTTCTCGGCGTTGCCCCAGCACCACCGCATCCTGTGGAACGACGGCCCCCGGCTGCGCGCCCTGGATGCCGAGCTGGAGGCCCAGGGGCTGGCCCCCCAGCAGCCCGGCAAGGGTCGCAACGTCTGGTACTGTGCCGGCTATGTGCAGGCCTCGCACCGCGGTGCCGTGGTCGCCCTGCACGACTGCGACATCCTCACCTACGATCGCGGGATGCTGGCGCGGCTGTTCTTCCCGGTGGCCCATCCGCACTTCAACTACGAGTTCTGCAAGGGCTACTACCCGCGCATCGCCGAGGGGCGGCTCAACGGCCGGGTCTCGCGGCTGATGGTCACGCCGCTGCTGCGGGCGCTCAAGAAGATGCACGGTCCGTTGCCCTACCTGGAGTACCTCGACAGCTACCGCTATCCCCTCTCCGGCGAGTTCTCCATGCGTGCCGAGGTGCTCGACGGTATCCGCATCCCCGCCGACTGGGGCCTGGAGATCGGCGTGCTCTCCGAGGTGCACCGCAACTATTCGACCAAGCGGCTCTGCCAGGTCGACCTGGCCGACGCCTACGATCACAAGCATCAGCCGGTCTCGGAGGAGGACGCCTCGAGCGGGCTGAATCGCATGAGCCTGGACATCGCCAAGGCGCTCTACCGCAAGCTGGCGACCCAGGGCGTGACCTTCAGCGCCGAGGGTTTCCGTACCCTCAAGGCCACCTACTACCGCCTGGCGCTGGATCTGATCGAGGCCTACGACCACGACGCGGTGATGAACGGCCTGAGCCTCGATCGCCACGGCGAGGAGCGCGCGGTGGAACTGTTCGCCGCCAACCTGCTCGAGGCGGGCAGTGCCTTCCTCGACAACCCCGGCGAGCGACCCTTCATCCCCAGCTGGAACCGGGTCAAGGCGGCGATTCCCGATCTGCCGGAACGCCTGGCCGAGGCCGTGGAACGCGACAACGCCGGCCAGGTGTGATCCAGCGCAAGCCCCCACCACCGGGTCCGCATCGGGCAGCGCGCGAGCCGTCCTGATCCAGTATGCTGAAGGCAGGGTTTCGCGGGGAAAGGATCGAGACGCCATGTCGACACTGACTTTCCAGGGGGCGGTCGGCGAGGTCACCGGGTCGCGCTATCTAATCGAGGTGGACGGCGACGGCGGCGCCCACCGGCTGTTGCTCGAGTGCGGCCTGCACCAGGGGGGAGGCGATGCCGATGCGGCCAATGCCAGGCCCTTCGGCGCCCTGGCCGGACAGCTCGAGGCAGTGGTGCTCTCCCACGGCCACCTGGATCACTCGGGGCTGCTGCCCAAGCTGGTGCGCGAGGGCTACCGAGGGCCGATCCACTGCACCCGTGGTACCCGCGACCTGCTCGATATCATGCTGCGTGACGCCGCCTTCGTCATGGCCAAGGACATCGAGTGGGAGAACAAGTGGCGCAAGCGCAACGACAAGCCGCCGGTCGAGCCCCTCTACGAGCTCGAGGACGTGGAGCGCACCCTAGCGCTCTGCGAGTCCCATGGCTACGGCCAGCCGGTGAACCTGCCCGGCGGCGCGACCCTGGTGTTCCGTGATGCCGGCCATATCCTCGGCTCGGCCATCGTCGAGCTCGGCATCCCCTCCGGCGGCCAGATCAAGCGCCTGGTGTTCTCGGGTGACCTGGGCAACCCCGGTTCGGTACTGATGAAGGATCCCGAGAGGCTCCATGACGCCGACCTGGTGCTGATGGAGAGCACCTACGGCGACCGTGACCATCGCCCCCTGGACGAGACCCTCGAGGAGTTCGCCCGGGTGCTGGCGGAGGCCCATGCCGATGGCGGGAACGTGTTGATCCCCGCCTTCGCCGTGGGCCGCACCCAGGAGATCCTCTACCACCTCAGCGTGCTCTACCACGAGGGACGGCTGCGCCAGCAACTGGTGTTCCTCGACAGTCCCATGGCGATACGGGTCACCGAGCTCTACCATCGGGCGCGCAAGTCGCTCGATCCCGAGGACCTCAAGGTGCTCAACATCGCCGCCAGCGGCGACACCAGCCGGTACCTGCCTATCCTGCGCCTGACCCGTACGGTGGAGGAATCCATGGCCATCAACCGCATCCACGGCGGGGCGATCATCATCGCCGGGGCAGGCATGTGCACCGGTGGCCGCATCGTTCACCACTTCCGCTATAACCTCGAGAAGCCCAATACCCGCCTGGTGATCGTCGGCTTCCAGGCCGCCGGCACCCTGGGCCGCCAGCTCGTCGACGGCGCCGAGCGGGTGCGGGTGCTCGGTCAGGACCTGGCGGTGAAGGCCAGGGTGCACACCATCGGTGGTTTCTCGGCCCACGCCGGCCAGACTCAGTTGATCGGTTGGGCCGGCGCCTTCCGTAACGGCCCCCGCTTCTACCTGGTCCACGGCGAGCCGGGTATCCAGCAGGTGCTCAAGGCCGCCCTGGCCGAAAGCGGCATCGAGGCCGAGGTTCCTGCCTATGGCGATCGCATAGAGATCTGACTTCGTCTTTTTATAAAAAAATGGACTAAGTTTAGATCTTGTTTTTCATCCATGCTGTCGCCATCTCGTGAGGCAACGACATTCAGGAGGTGCTTCCCATGTCCAGGCCGATCGTGACCCACTTCTTCGATGAGCCGACCAACACCTTCAGCTATGTGGTGAGAGATCCCGACGGTAACGCCTGCGCGATCCTCGATTCGGTGCTCGACTTCGACTACGCCGCCGGCAGGACCGACGTGCGTTCTGCCGACGCGATCATCGACTATATCCAGCGCGAGGGGTTGAAGGTCGAGTGGATCCTCGAGACCCACGTCCACGCCGACCACCTCTCCGCCGCCCCCTACCTCCACGAGAAGCTGGGCGGCAAGACCGGCATCGGCGCCAGGATCACCGTGGTGCAGGATGTCTTCGGCAAGGCCTTCAACGCGGGTACCGAGTTCGCCCGCGACGGCAGTCAGTTCGACCGCCTCTTCGAGGAGGGCGATACCTTCGCCATCGGCAAGCTGGAAGGGCGGGTGCTGCATACGCCGGGGCATACGCCGGCCTGCCTGACCTACGTGATCGGCGATGCCGCCTTCGTCGGCGACACCCTGTTCATGCCCGACTACGGCACCGCCCGCTGCGACTTCCCCGGTGGCGATGCGCGCACCCTCTATCGCTCCATCCAGAAGGTGCTGGCGCTGCCGGACGAGACCCGGCTGTTCCTGTGTCACGACTACAAGGCGACGGGTCGCGAGGAGTACCAGCACGAGACCAGCGTGGTCGAGCAGCGTGCCCACAACGTGCACGTCCACGAAGGGGTCAGCGAGGAGGAGTTCGTCAGGATGCGCACCGAGCGCGACGCCACCCTCGACATGCCGACGCTGATCATCCCCTCGGTGCAGGTCAACATGCGCGCCGGTCGCCTGCCGCCGCCCGAGGACAACGGCCAGGTCTACCTCAAGGTGCCGATCAACCGGTTCTGAGGGCCGACCGGCGACCCGCCGGCAGCCCACCCATGACACTGCGCATCGGAGGAAACGCATCGTGGATGTGACAGCGAGCCTGCATGGGCTGATCGGCGGCGTGCTGATCGGCCTCTCGGCCACCTGGCTGATGGCCACCCTGGGCCGCATCGCCGGCATCAGCGGCATCATCGGCAACCTGATCACCGCCAGGCCGAAAGGCGACAGCGCCTGGCGGCTGACCTTCCTGCTCGGCCTGATCAGCGGCCCTATCGTGCTGATGCTGCTCGGTGGCGGGCTGGGCAACGTGGCCGGCAGCCCGGGCGAGGTGGTCGGCCGGCCGGCCGGTGGCGTGGTGCTGATGCTGTTCGCCGGCCTGCTGGTGGGGGCGGGCACCGGGCTCGGCAGCGGCTGCACCAGCGGCCACGGCGTCTGCGGCCTGGCGCGGCTGTCGGTGCGCTCCCTGGCGGCGACCCTGACCTTCCTGGCCACCGCCATCGTCACCGTCTTCGTGGTGCGGCACCTGATCGGAGGTGGGGCATGAAGACCGAGACCATGAGGAGCGTGATGGGCTATGTCGCCGGCCTGCTGTTCGGCCTGGGCCTGGGCATCTCGGGCATGACCGACCCGGCGCGGGTGCTGGGCTTCCTGGACCTCCTCGGCGCCTGGGACCCGACGCTGCTGTTCGTGCTGGGCGGCGCCGTGGTGACCAACTTCATCGGCTACCGGCTGGTCTTTCGTCGCCCCAACCCGATCTACGCCGAGGCCTTCCAGCTGCCGACTCGCCAGGACCTGGACGCCCGGCTGATCGGTGGCGCGGCCCTGTTCGGCATCGGCTGGGGGCTGTCGGGCTACTGTCCTGGCCCCGCCTTCGCCTCCCTTGGTGGGCTGACGGCGCCGCTGCTTGCCATGCTGATGGCGATGATCGCCGGCTGGTTCGTGGCCCGGGCGATTCCCGCCCGGGACTGATGCTCGCCTGACGGGCGTGGCGCTCAAGGCGCCACACTACCCATCAACTCGACCAGTTGTCCGTCGTCGGGCATGCCCTGGACGCGTACCAGGCGACCATCGTCACGCGCCAGGGTGGTCGGGGTGGCGATCAGGCCGAACTCCTCGAACAGCTGGTTGTTGGTGTAGACCTGCTCCTCGATCTCCCGGGGCTGGGCCGAGGGGGCGATCGATGTGCCGCTCTTGTGCTCGTGCAGGGCGGTGGCCGGGTCGTCGGCGCCCAGCAGGGCCGCGGCCTTGGCCGGGCTGTCCTGTGCCAGGATGCCGACCATGATATGGCGCAACTGCACCTCACCGGCGTCGATCCAGGGTCTGGCCTCGTGCCAGAGCCGGCGGCAGTAGGGGCAGTTGGGGTCGGTGAAGGTATAGAGCACCCGCGGGGCCGTCGGGTCGCCGTCGAGGATCCAGTGGCTGCGTTCGAGCCGCTCCCACGCCTCGGCATCCCGGGCACTGCGCACGTGTTCGTCGAGCGGTTCGCTGGAGAGGTCGTTGCCCGCGGCGTCCACCAGGGTACCGACCACCGCATGCTCGCCGTCGGCGGTGACGTAGATGGCGAGTTCGCGGCCCTGGGCGCTGGCGGCGTAGCCGGTGAGGCCGCCGGGGGCCGCGAACTCGGCATGGATGTCCAGGCCCTGGTCGGCCAGCGCCCGGACCGGGGCCGGCCAGTGGCCATCGGCCAGCATCGGGGGCGCCGCGGCGAATGCCAGCAGGCCGGTGAGCAGGGCGGGGGGGATGGTGCGCATGTCGGAGTCCTTCCAGTCGTGGGCAGGGCGTCCCGCTGACAGTAGCATGCCGTCATCCCCGTTCCTCACTTGAGGCCGCCCCTTTTCTTCGGGCCAGCGCAGCGTATTCACCCGTCATCGATGGTGGTATCGCCGGGCAGCACCAGCCACAGGCTGCGGTAGGGGGCGAGGCTCTCGCAGCGCTCCCAGGGCGTGTTCTCCAGCAGGTCGAACCAGCGGTGCCGGCCGAGCATGGCGAGCTCCAGTGGCTGGCGTCGGTCGCTGACGTTGTGGATCGCCAGCAGCCGGCGGCCTTCGGCCAGCGGGCCCCGCTCCAGTACCAGCAGCTCGGGGGGCGAAGGCACCACCCGCTGCGGGGCGTCGGGATGGAAGCAGGGCTCCTCTCGGCGCACCGCCAGGCGTCGCTTGAGGGCCAGGAAGACCTCGCGGGTCGGGGTGTTGCGACTGTCGAGCAGCTCGTCCAGCTCGTCGCGTTGCCAGTGGCGGCGGTTGATCGAGCGCAGTCGCCCGCTGCGTTCGACGCCCTCGTGGTCGTTGAGGGTGCCGGTCAGCGAGTGCAGGTAGAGCGCCGGAATGCCCTGCAGCGCCAGCATCAGGTGCTGGCTGCACAGGAATCGCTCCACCTGCCAGGGGTCCGGGCCGCGGCGCGTGCCCTTCATCGCCTCGAACCAGGTGATGTTGATCTCGTAGGGGCTGTCGCTGCCGTCGGGGGCGGCGCGCATGCTGACGAAGCCTCCGAAGCGGTGCATCAGCTCCAGCAGTGCCTCGATCTCGTGGGGCGGTAGCCAGCCCTCCAGCGGCCGTACGCCGATGCCGTCGTGGCTGGCGGTGAAGTTGAGGTAGCTACAGCCAGGGGGCAGGGCGGGAAGGCTCTCGAGCCAGCGGGCCAGGGTGCCGGCCTCGCCGCTGGTCAGGGTATGCAGCAGCAGCGGTGGCAGGGGGAACTGGTAGACCAGATGGGCCTCGTCGGGGGGAGAGGGGAGACGATCGAGACCCCCGTCCGAAAGACGATCAAGACCGAAGTAGCCGAGGTTCTCGCGATGGGGGACATTGGTCTCGGTGAGCAACAGGGTGCCCGGCGCCATGTGATCGACGATGGCGCGCAGCAGCCGCACCACCTCATGGGTCTGGGGCAGATGGATGCAGGGGGTGCCGGCCTCCTTCCACAGGTAGGCGATGGCGTCCAGGCGGATGATCCGGGCGCCCTGTTCCAGGTAGAAGAGCAGGATGCCGACGAACTCCAGCAGCACGTCGGGGTTGGCGAAGTTCAGGTCGATCTGGTCCTCGGAGAAGGTCGCCCAGAGGTGGCGGGTGCCGCGTCGGGTCGACACCGGCACCAGCAGCGGACTGCTGCGCGGGCGCACCACCGCCGAGAGGTCGGTGGCCGGATCCATCTCGATGAAGAAGTCGCGTCCCGGCAGGCTGCCGCTCAGGTAGTCGACGAACCACAGCGACTCCCGGGAGACGTGGTTGAGCACCAGGTCGACCATCAGGTCCCGGCGTTCGCCGAGCCGCCGGATATGCGACCAGTCACCGAGTGCCGGGTCGACCTCGCGATAGTGGATGACCGAGAAGCCGTCGTCGCTGCTCCAGGGAAAGAAGGGCAGCAGGTGGATGCCGCTGAAGGAGTCCGGCAGGCGCGCCTCGAGGAAGGCCTCGAGCGCCTCCAGTGGCGGCCGGTCGCCATCGAGCAGGCTGTCGCCGTAGGTGATCAGCCACTGGTCGCGCTCGCTCCACAGCGGCACCGGTTCGCTGCCGTCATGAACCGGCATTGCACCACGCCGGTGCGAGAGCAGGGTCAGCAGGCGCCGCAGCACCTCCTCGGCGCGGGGGCCGTAGAGGAAGGTCAGGCGATCGCGGGCCCGGTCGATGAAGGCGATATCGTCCAGGGGGCGGGAGAGCGAGCGGGATGGGGTCATGGGAATGCCCTCGAGTGGCCGGAAGGGTGAGCGCTGCAATGGGTCATGGCATTTCCTTGCATGCCATGTGCCAGCCGGGGACACGCTGGGCGCTGACCCCTCGAGCCGCTACAATGCAACATCGCTCCCTCTCACGCCGACCCCGGAATCCATCGATGCACTGTCCCTTCTGCGGAACCCATGACACCAAGGTGACCGACTCCCGGCTGGTGGCCGAGGGCGACCAGGTGCGCCGTCGCCGCCAGTGCGTGGCCTGCGGCGAGCGCTTCACCACCTACGAGACCGCCGAGCTGGTGATGCCGCGGGTGGTCAAGGGCGACGGTTCCCGGGAAACCTTCGACGAGACCAAGCTGCGCGCCGGCATGCTGCGTGCCCTGGAGAAGCGTCCGGTCAGTGCCGAGTCGATCGAGGCCGCGGTGGAGCGCATTCGCCAGACCCTGCGGGCCCGCGGCGAGCGCGAGATCCATGCGCGCGACATCGGCGAGGAGGTGATGCACGCCCTGAAACGTCTCGACCAGGTCGCCTACATCCGTTTCGCCTCGGTCTACCGCCGTTTCCAGGACATCGACGAGTTCCGCGCCGAGATCGATCGCCTGTCCCAGGAGCCGACGTTCCGGCCCGACGAGCCGCGGGACTGAGCCTCTCTCCTCATTCGTCATCCACCAAGGAGCGCCATGGCCAAGCAGACCCCCGAAGCCTGGATGGCCCGGGCCGTGGAACTGGCCCGTCGCGGCCTCTATACCACCGACCCCAATCCCCGCGTCGGCTGCGTGCTGGTCAGGAACCATCGCCTGGTCGGCGAGGGGTTTCACGAGCGTGCCGGCGAGCCCCACGCCGAGGTGCATGCCCTGCGCCAGGCCGGTGACGCGGCCCGCGGCGCCACCGCCTACGTCACCCTCGAGCCCTGCTCGCACCAGGGTCGCACCGGCCCCTGTGCCGTGGCGCTGATCGAGGCCGGGGTGAAGGCGGTGGTGGTGGCCATGGCCGACCCCAACCCCGCCGTGGCCGGCCGCGGCATCGCCATGCTGCGCGAGGCCGGCATCGACGTCGAAGTGGGTATCCTGGAGGATCAAGCGAGGGCGCTGAATCCGGGCTTCATCATGCGCATGGACCATGGTCGGCCCTTCGTGCGGCTGAAGATGGCCATGAGCCTCGACGGGCGCACCGCGATGCGCTCGGGCGAGTCCCAGTGGATCACCGGCGCCCCGGCGCGGCGCGAGGTGCAGCGCCTGCGGGCTCGATCCAGCGCCGTCCTCACCGGCGTGGAGTCGATCATCTTCGACAACTCGCGGCTCACCGTGCGCCCGGCCCAGGCCGAGCTCGACGAGGTGGAACTCGTCGCCGGCCGCCAGCCGCTGCGGGTGGTGGTCGACAGCCAGCTACGCCTGCCCCAGGCCGCGGCCTGCCTGCGCGAGCCCGGCCGCACCCTGGTGGCGACCTGCACCGGCCACGATCCCGAGCGGCGCGAGCGCATCGAGGCGGCCGGCGCCGAGGTGGCGGTGATGCCCGCGGCGGCCGACGGCCGGGTCGACCTCCAGGCCCTGCTGCGCCACCTGGCCGATGTGGAGCAGACCAACGAGGTGCTGCTCGAGACCGGCGCGACGCTCGCCGGCGCCATGCTTGATGCCGGCCTGGTCGACGAGATGCAGCTGTTCGTGGCGCCGACCCTGCTCGGCGGTGAGGCCCGGCCGCTGTTCCAGCTCGCCGGCATCGAGACCATGGCCCAGCAGCGCCCGCTCGACATCCTCGACATTCGTGCCGTGGGACGCGACTGGCGCATCACCGCCCGGCCGCGCTAGGCGAGCCACGAGCTGCGAGCGGTTGGTAGCCAGCCCGATAAGACGGAGACCGTTAGGCGCCCGAAGCCAGAACTGGCGCCCGACGCCGCGCCACGGATGCTCACTACTGGCGCCCGACGCCGCGCCACGGTACCCTGACGCCGTTTCGAGGCGGGACGTTGCCTGCCGGCGACCCGAGCGTCGCCGTGTCGCGACAACCGCCACGCTGAATTTCTGGAGATCCCATGGTGCACTCCTCCTCCGGGGGCCTGGCCCCCATCGAAGACCTGATCGAGGACATCCGTCAGGGCAAGATGGTGATCCTCATGGACGACGAGGACCGCGAGAACGAAGGCGACATCATCATGGCCGCCGAGAAGGTCGAGGCCGAGCACATCAACTTCATGGCGCGTCACGCCCGTGGCCTGATCTGCCTGCCGATGACCCGCGAGCGCTGCGAGCGGCTCCGGCTGCCGCTGATGGTGCGCGACAACGGCTCGGGCTTCGGCACCAAGTTCACCCTCTCCATCGAGGCCGCCGAGGGGGTGACCACCGGCATCTCCGCCGCCGACCGCGCGCGCACCGTGCAGGCCGCGGTGGACCGTGACGCCCGGGCCGAGGACATCGTCCAGCCCGGCCACATCTTCCCGCTGATGGCCGAGCCCGGCGGCGTGCTGCGCCGGGCCGGCCATACCGAGGCGGCCTGTGACCTGGCGGCCCTGGCCGGTCTCGATCCCAGCGGCGTGATCTGCGAGATCATGAACGACGACGGCAGCATGGCGCGCCGTCCGGAGCTCGAGCGCTTCGCCGCCGAGCATGACCTGAAGATGGGCACCATCGCCGACCTGATCCACTACCGCATCCACAACGAGCAGACCGTGGCGCCGGTGGAGGCCACGCCGGTGCACACCGCCTTCGGCGAGTTGACCCTGCATGTCTTTCGCGACAGCATCCAGGGCGCCCACCACCTGGCGCTGGTCAAGGGGCGACCGAGCCCCGAGACCCTGACCACGGTGCGCGTGCACCTGGCCGACGTCATGCGCGACCTGCTCGGCCTGCAGAAGGGCGAGGGGGGGCACTGGACGACCCATGCCGCCCTCGAGGAGGTCGCCCGCGCCGATCACGGTGTCTTCGTGCTGCTCGACGATGGCCGGCCGCGCCAGGATTTCCTCGACTATCTCGAGGTGTTCCTGGAGCGCCGCCGCCCGCCACGCACCAGCGACTCCGACGGCGCCGGCAACTACCTGACCATCGGCACCGGCTCGCAGATCCTCCGCCACCTGGGGGTGGGTCGCATGCGGCTGCTCAGCTCGCCGTGGAAGTTCTCGGCGCTCTCCGGCTTCGACCTGGAAGTGGTCGAACGGCTCGGCCCCGAGGATTGCGCGGACGACGACAGCGCCACCGACGCCTGAGGCGGTGGCAGCGAACATCAACGGCACGGCCGCGGCCGTGCCACGGATTCAGCCGGACTGGATTCACGAGGAACCTGGAACCATGCAACCGATTTCCCAAGTCGAAGGCAGCTTCGTCGACGTCGAAGGCCGTTACGTGATCGTAGTGGGCCGCTTCAACCATCACGTGGTCGACAGCCTGGTCGAGGGCGCCGTGGACATCCTGGTGCGCCACGGCGTCGACGGCGAGAACATCGATATCGTCCATGTTCCCGGGGCCTGGGAACTGCCGCTGGCGGTGAAGCGAGTGCTCAAGGTGGCGCGCCCCGATGCGGTGATCGCCCTGGGCGCGGTGATCCGCGGTGGCACGCCGCACTTCGAGTACGTGGCCGGCGGCTGCAATGCGGCACTCGGCAACCTGCAGCTCGAGTTCGATACCCCCATCGCCAATGGCGTGCTCACCGTCAACTCCATCGAGCAGGCCATCGAGCGCTCCGGCACCAAGGCCGGCAACAAGGGCGCCGAGGCGGCCATGGCGGCCATGGAGATGGTATCGCTGCTGCGTTGCTTCGACGGTGACGACGGGGGTGAGGCATGAGCGGCGAGCACCCGCGCGCGCCCTCGGCGGCGCAGCTGGCCCGTCGTGCCGCCCGCGAGCTGGCGGTACAGGGCCTCTACCAGTGGCAGATGACCGGCAAGTCGATCACCGCGGTGGAAGCCGAGTTCAGGAGCCAGGTGGCCGACGACGACCTCGACGACCACGAGAACTGGCACAAGGTCATGGAGATCGCCGACCTGGCGCTGTTCCATGAGCTGCTGCACAACGTGGTACGTTTCAAGGCGGAGCTGGACGTCGCCATTTCGCCGCTGCTCGACCGTCGGCTCGAGGACCTCGACCCCATCGAGCTGGCCATTCTGCGCTTGGGCGCCTACGAGCTCTCCCGACGCCTCGAGGTGCCGTACCGGGTGGTGATCAACGAGGGGGTCGAGTTGGCCAAGTCCTTCGGCGCCACCGACGGTCACAAGTACGTCAACGGTATCCTCGACAAGCTCGCCGGACGGCTGCGTGCCGCCGAGGTCGCTGCCCGTCGCCGCTGAAGGTTGCCACCGGATGCACAGCGAATTCGAACTGATTGCCCGCTACTTCACCCCCGCGCCTCCCGGTCCCGAGGCCGGGGTGGCCCTGGGCGTCGGCGACGACTGCACCCTGCTCGCTCCCACCCCGGGGCGACGCCTGGCGGTCAGCGTCGACACCTCGGTGGCCGGCGTGCACTTCCCCGACGAGGCGCCGGCCGAGGCGATCGGCCACCGGGCGCTGGCAGTGAGCCTCAGCGATCTGGCGGCGATGGGGGCCCGTGCCCGCTGGTGCCTGATGGCGCTGACCCTTGCCGAGGCCGATGATGCCTGGCTGGAGGGCTTTTCCCGTGGCTTCCGGGCCCTGTGCGAGGCCAGCGGTACCGCCCTGGTGGGGGGCGACGTGACCCGCGGTGCCACCGCCATCGGGGTGACCGTGATGGGCGAGGTCGATCCCCGGGTCGCCCTGACCCGCGGCGGCGCGCGAGCCGGTGACCTCATCGCCGTGACCGGCACCCTGGGCGGTGGGGCCGGCGGGCTGGCGCTGTGGCAGCGGGGCGAGCGCGACCCCGCCCATCCGCTGCTCGTACGCTATCTGCGACCCCTGCCGCGGCTGGCCGCCGGCGAGGCCCTGCTGGGGCTGGCCACGGCGGCCATCGATGTCTCCGATGGCCTGCTGGCCGACCTCGGCCACGTCCTCGAGGCGTCCGGGGTGGGCGCGGAGCTCGACCGCGACGCCCTGCCGCTGGCCGAGGGGCTGGTGGCGGCGCTGGGCGAGGAACCGGCCCGGCAGGCGGCACTCGGCGGCGGCGATGACTACGAGCTGCTGCTGACACTGCCCGCCGAGCGGCTGGACGAGGCGCGCGGGCGCCTGGCGGCGCTCGATCTGCCGCTCACCGCGATCGGCCGGATCACCGAGGCGCCGGGGGTGGTCGGGGTGGAAGCCGGCGCCCTCGGTGGCTGGCAGCACTTCCAGGGGCTGCCCGACAGGGGAGGGCAGCCATGAACCGCTCTCCCGCCAGCGTCTGGCACCGTCCGACCCATTTCCTCGCCTTCGGGTTCGGCAGTGGCGCGGTGCCCTGGGCACCGGGCACCTTCGGCACCCTGGCGGCCATTCCCTTCTACTGGCTGATCTCCGAACTGCCCCTGACCTGGTACCTGGCGCTGGTGGCGGTGGCCTTCGTCTGGGGCGTATGGATCTGCGACAAGACCTCCCGCGACCTGGGGGTCCACGATCACTCCGGCATCGTCTGGGACGAGTTCGTCGGCTACTGGATCACCATGGCCGCGGTGCCCTTCTCCTGGGAAGCGGCCTTGTGGGGGTTCATCGTCTTTCGCATCTTCGACGTCTTCAAGCCCTGGCCGATCCGCTGGGCGGATCGGCGCGTGGCCGGAGGCTTCGGCATCATGATCGACGATGTGCTCGCCGGCATCTACGCCTGGAGCACGATGCACCTGTGGTTATGGTTACACTGACGACACGCACCGATGACATGTCGATACAGGGTGCCATTCGCGTGCGGGTGGTCCGTGACATGCCTCGGGGCCTTTCGAGGGACTAGGCCGCGGTTGGGAGGCTGCCGGTGACGGCATCCAGGGGAGGGAGGCCGCTATGCGCAAGGAACGACTGATCGCCCCGGTGGTGGTGGGGCTGGCGGTGGTCTGGGCGGTGGCCCAGTTCGTCGCCGGCCTGCTGTTCGAACGGGAGCTTGCCCGGGGCCTCGACGATCTCGAGGCACGGGGTGAACTGGTGGTGGAGCGTACCGACATCGAGCGGGGCTGGCTGACCTCCAGCGGCACCATCCGGCTGGCGCCACTGCTGGGCGATGCCTGGCAGCTGGAACTGAGCTACAAGGCGCGCCACGGGGTGCTCAGTACCCGGATCGACGGCGAGACGATGCCCTACCTCGGCCCCTATCAGGAGCGCCTGTTCGGCGATGCGCTGCCCTCCACGCCGCCTCGCTGGCATGCGCGCTATCACACCCTCGGCGGTACCCTGGACGGCAGCATCCAGTTGGCGCCCTTCATCGCCCGGCAGGGAGAGCGTGAGCTCGACTTCGCCGGCGGCGAGATCCGCTTCGATGGCCAGCACGGCGACTGGCGGCTGCAGGCCCGCCTCGAGCCGCTGCACCTGAGCGATGGGCGCGCCACCCTCGAGGCGGGCCCGGTCGTCCTCGAGAGCCGCTATGCCTACACCGCCGGTGCCCATCACTTCACCCAGCACGACCAGCTGCACATCGAGAACCTCGCCTGGCAGCAGCCGAGCCTGGAGCTGGAGGCGCGGGACCTGATCTACCAGAGCCTGATGCACCTGGACGACCGGGAGTTGCGTGTCGATGGCGAACTGACCCTGACCGAGGTGCAGGCCGCCGATCAGGTGTTGCTCACCGGCCGGATCGGGATGGGGCTCTCCCGCATCAACGCCGATGCCCTGCGTGGCGTGCTGGCCGAGCTGCGTGACGAGGCCTCCCGGGGCGACGGTGCCCGGGAAGGGCATGAGCTGCTCGCCAGGCTGGAGCCGGGGCTGATCGCCATGCTGCAGGACTCGCCGCGCCTCGATGTCACCACGGTGGAGCTGGACAGCCCCATGCTCGGCCTGGCGGCTCGCGGCGAGGGTGCGCTGTTCTTCGATGCCCGTCGCCTCGATGAGCTGAGCCTGCTCGAGCTGGATGACGAGCGGCAGCGCTCGCGCTGGCTGTCACGGCTGGACGGCGACTTCACCTGGCACGACGTGCCCACGGTGGTGGCCCTGTGGCTCGGCCTGCCGCTGGATACCCGGACGCTGGAGATCGACGTGGTCCGCGGCACCGTTCGCGTGAATGGGCGGCCCATGCCGCCGCTCTGGCGCTGATCCCGTCGCCATCCTGTGCCCCGCGCGACTTGAAGTCGGTGCGTGCCGCCCGCATTCCCCTATCCAGTCTGCTTGCGTACACAACCCGGATCAGGACGACACACCCTATGAGCGACGATCACGATCGCCCCGGCGACCCGGAGGCCCACGGCTGGACTCATGAGACGTACCATGACGCTGACGAGCCGCCCTCCGACGAGGAGGCGCAGGGACGCGGCAGCGCCATGGTCCCCGCCCGGGAGACCCTGCCCGAGCGCATCTACCTGCTGCCAATCCACAACCGCCCGTTCTTTCCCGCCCAGGTACAGCCGCTGGTGATCAACCGCGAGCGCTGGGAGGAGACCATGCGCCGGGTCGGCAATACGCCGCACCACACCGTGGGGCTGGCGTTCGTCGGCGAAACCGCGGTGGAGGAGCTCGGGCACGAGCACTTTCCCGAGGTCGGCACCGCGGTCAAGGTCCACAAGCTGCAGGGCGAGGACCAGCAGATCCAGTTCATCGCCCAGGGGGTGCAGCGCTTCAGGATCCAGCGCTGGCTGTCGAAGACCCCGCCCTACCTGGTGGAGGTGAGCTACCCCCGCGAACCGGTGGACGCGGAGGACGACGAGGCGCGCGCCTATGCCATGGCGCTGATCAACGGCATCAAGGAACTGCTGCCGATCAATCCGCTCTATGGCGAGGAGCTCAAGCACTACCTCAACCGCTTCAGCCCCCACGAGCCGGGGCCGCTGACCGACTTCGCCGCCGCCATCACCTCGGCCAAGGGGCACCTGCTGCAGGATGTCCTGGCGACCCTGCCGGTGGTGGCCCGGATGCAGAAGGTGCTGCCGCTGCTGCGCAAGGAGATCGACGTCGCCCAGCTGCAGAGCGAGATCAGCGAGCAGGTCAACGCCCAGATGCAGGAGCGCCAGCGCGAGTTCTTCCTGCGCGAGCAGCTCAAGGTGATCCAGCGCGAGCTGGGCATCTCCAAGGACGACCGGGAGAACGACGTCGACACCTTCCGCGACCGCCTCGAGAGCCTGGTGGTGCCGCCCAAGGTGCTGACCCGTATCGAGGAGGAGCTCGACAAGCTCTCGGTGCTCGAGACTGGCTCGCCCGAGTACGGCACCACCCGCAACTACCTCGACTGGCTGACCTCGATGCCCTGGGGCGTGCGCAGCCAGGACAAGCTCGACCTGGCCCACGCACGCCAGGTGCTCGACCGCGACCACGACGGCCTCAAGGACGTCAAGGAGCGGATCATCGAGTTCCTCGCCGAGGGCACCTTCAAGGGCGACGTGGGCGGCTCGATCCTGTTGCTCGTCGGCCCGCCCGGGGTGGGCAAGACCTCCGTGGGGCGCTCCATCGCCGAGGCGCTGGGGCGCGAGTTCTATCGCTTCTCGGTGGGCGGCATGCGCGACGAGGCCGAGATCAAGGGCCACCGGCGCACCTATATCGGTGCCATGCCCGGCAAGCTGGTGCAGGCGCTCAAGGAGGTCGAGGTCGAGAACCCGGTGATCATGCTCGACGAGATCGACAAGCTGGGGCAGTCCTTCCAGGGCGACCCGGCCTCGGCGCTGCTCGAGGTGCTCGATCCCGAGCAGAACGTCGACTTCCTCGACCACTACCTCGACGTGCGCCTCGACCTCTCCAAGGTGCTGTTCGTCTGCACCGCCAACACCCTGGACTCGATCCCCGGCCCCCTGCTCGACCGCATGGAGCAGATCCGCCTCTCCGGCTATATCGCCGAGGAGAAGCTGGCGATCGCCCGGCACCACCTCTGGCCCAAGCTGCTCAAGCGCGACCGCATCCCCAGGAAGCGCATCAACCTCACCGAGGCGGCGCTCAAGCAGGTGATCGAGGGCTATGCCCGCGAGGCCGGGGTGCGCCAGCTCGAGAAGCAGCTCCACCGCATCGTGCGCAAGGCGGCGGTGAAGCTGCTCGAGAACGGCCAGCAGTCGGTGCGGGTCTCGGTGAACAATCTGGAGGCGTTTCTCGGCGCGCCCCTGTTCCGCAAGGAGCAGGTGCTCCAGGGCGAGGGCGTGGTCACCGGCCTGGCCTGGACCGCCATGGGCGGGGCGACCCTGCCCATCGAGGCCGGCAAGGTGCATGCGCTCGATCGCGGCTTCAAGCTCACCGGCAAGCTCGGCGAGGTGATGCAGGAGTCGGCCAACATCGCCTACAGCTACGTGCTCGGCCACCTGAGCGAGTTCGGCGCCGACGCCGACTTCTTCGATTCGGCCTTCGTGCACCTGCACGTCCCGGAAGGCGCCACGCCCAAGGACGGCCCCTCGGCCGGGGTGACCATGACCACGGCGCTGCTCTCGCTGGCGAAGCACCGCGCCATCGAACGGTCGCTGGCGATGACCGGCGAGCTGACGCTGACCGGCCAGGTGCTCCCGGTGGGCGGCATCCGCGAGAAGATCATCGCCGCCCGCCGAAGCGACATCTTCGAGGTGATCCTGCCCGAGGCCAACCGTCGCGACTTCGACGAGCTGCCCGACTTCCTCAAGGAGGGCATGACGGTACACTTCGCCGGCCGCTACCCTGACGTGGCGAAGGTGGTGTTTGGCTGAGAACGCCTCGCTTGATTCCAGCGGGCGATTGCCGATGCGAGCGGCGCCGGGGACAGGCCGAAGCGGAGGTCATTCGCCAGGGGTGAGGAGCACTGCTCCGAACGGGCTGGCCATGGATGGCCAGCACCGGTCCTGCAAGCGAAGCGGGATGCGAGAGCGAAGCAGGGCGAATGTAGCGTCCAGGGAGGATTCACAGCGCCTCCGCGAAGGCCTGTCGCCGGGAAAGCCGCGTGTCTGTGCCTGGCATGCCCGCGCCGCTCGTGCCAGAATCCTGGGTTGACCCGGACACCGAGACCGTCATCGCCGCCACGGCGACTCGAGACGGCGCGAATCGCATAGAGGACACCATGCCCGAGTATCGTTCCCGCACCACCACCGCCGGCCGCAACATGGCCGGCGCCCGCGCCCTGTGGCGCGCCACCGGCATGAAGGACGACGACTTCCACAAGCCGATCATCGCCGTGGCCAACTCCTTCACCCAGTTCGTGCCCGGTCACGTGCACCTGAAGGACATGGGCCAACTGGTGGCCCGCGAGATCGAGAAGGCCGGTGGGGTGGCCAAGGAGTTCAACACCATCGCCGTGGACGACGGCATCGCCATGGGCCACGACGGCATGCTCTACTCGCTGCCGAGCCGCGACCTGATCGCCGACAGCGTCGAGTACATGGTCAACGCCCACTGCGCCGACGCCCTGGTGTGCATCTCCAACTGCGACAAGATCACCCCCGGGATGCTCAACGCCGCGATGCGCCTCAACATCCCGGTGATCTTCGTCTCCGGTGGCCCCATGGAGGCCGGCAAGACCAAGCTGCTCGACCACGGCCTCGACCTGGTCGATGCCATGGTGATGGCCGCAGACGACTCGGTGGACGACGCCACCCTGGCCGAGGTCGAGCGCAGTGCCTGCCCCACCTGTGGCAGCTGCTCCGGCATGTTCACTGCCAACTCCATGAACTGTCTCACCGAGGCCCTGGGCCTGGCGCTGCCGGGTAACGGCACGGTGCTGGCCACCCACGCCGACCGTCGCCGGCTGTTCGAGACCGCCGGGCATCGCATCGTCGAGCTGGCCAAGCGCTACTACGAGGGTGACGAGGCGCACCTGCTGCCCCGTGCCATCGGCTCCAGGGCGGCGTTCAGGAACGCCATGACCCTGGACATCGCCATGGGCGGCTCGACCAACACCATCCTGCACCTGCTGGCCGCCGCCCAGGAGGCCGAGGTCGACTTCACCCTGGCCGACATCGACCGCCTCTCGCGGGAGGTGCCACAGCTGTGCAAGGTGGCGCCCAACACCCAGAAGTACCATATCGAGGACGTGCACCGCGCCGGCGGTATCATGGCGATCCTCGGCGAGCTCGATCGCGCCGGGGTGCTCGATACCCGGGTGCCCACCGTCTATGGGGACACCCTCAAGGACGCCCTCGACGAGTGGGACATCATGAGAAGCCCCAGCCCCGAGGTGGTGGAGTTCTTCAAGGCCGGCCCCGGCGGTGTGCCGACCCAGGTGGCATTCTCCCAGAGTGCCCGCTGGCCGAGCCTCGACGGCGACCGCGCCACCGGCTGCATCCGCGATCTCGAACACGCCTTCTCCCGGGAGGGTGGCCTGGCGGTGCTGTTCGGCAATATCGCGCTGGACGGTTGCGTGGTGAAGACCGCCGGCGTCGATGACTCCATCCTGGTCTTCGAGGGGCCGGCCCATGTGGTCGAATCCCAGGACCAGGCGGTGGAACACGTGCTGGGCGGGCGGGTGCAGCCCGGCGAGGTGGTGGTGATCCGCTACGAGGGCCCCAGGGGCGGGCCGGGCATGCAGGAGATGCTCTATCCCACCTCCTACCTGAAGTCCAAGGGACTGGGCAAGGCGTGTGCGCTGATGACCGACGGTCGCTTCTCCGGCGGCACCTCGGGGCTCTCCATCGGCCACGTCTCACCGGAGGCCGCGGCGGGCGGTGCCATCGGCCTGGTCGAGAACGGCGACATCATCCAGATCGATATCCCCAACCGGCGCATCGACGTCAAGCTGACCGACGCCGAGCTGGCGACACGTCGCGAGGCCATGGAGGCGAAGGGCACCAATGCCTGGAAGCCCAGCATCCAGCGTGACCGCCAGGTCTCGGCGGCGCTCAAGGCCTACGCGCTGCTCGCCACCTCCGCCGACAAGGGCGCGGTGCGCGATCTGACCAAGCTCGACTGAGTGACGCGATTCCGCCCCGGCCGGGTGCCGGGGCGGACATCCCCCTTCCCGTCAACCTGCAAGGACGCCGATGCCATGAAGACGCAGACCCTGAACGTCGGCCTCGTCGGCTACGGCATGGCCGGCCGGACCTTCCATGCGCCGCTGATCCAGGCGGCGCCCGGGCTCGAACTGACCACCGTGGTCAGCCGCGACGCCGAACGGGTCCGGGCCGACCTCCCCGATGTCGAGGTGCTGTCCAGGGCGCCGGCGCTGTTTGCCCGGCCCGACATCGACCTGGTGGTGATCGCCACCCCCAACGACACCCACTTCCCGCTGGCCAAGGCGGCGCTCGGCGCCGGCAAGCATGTGGTAGTCGACAAGCCCTTCTCCATCACCCTTTCCGAGGCACGGCTGCTCAAGTCACTGGCCGACGAGGGGGAGCGACTGCTCAGCGTCTTCCACAATCGCCGCTGGGACAGCGACTTCCTGACCCTCGAGGCGTTGCTCCAGGCCGGCACCCTGGGCCGGGTGGTCGCGCTGGAATCGCGCTTCGACCGTTTTCGCCCCGAGGTCACCGACCGCTGGCGGGAGCACCACCGGCCGGGGGGCGGCATCTGGTATGACCTGGGGCCGCATCTGCTCGACCAGGCCCGGGCGCTGTTCGGCATGCCCAAGGCGATCCTGCTGGAGCTGGCCACCTCGCGGGAGGGGGCCGAGGTCGACGACGATTTCCTGGCGTTGCTGGAGTACGAGGGCCTGCGGGTGACCCTGCAGGCGAGTTCGCTGGTGGCCGCGCCGACGCCCCGTTTCGCGGTGCACGGCACCCGGGGGAGCTATGTGAAGTACGGGCTCGACCCCCAGGAAGCCTGGCTCAAGGCGGGCCGGACCCCGGCGCCCGGCTGGGGCGAGGACCCGCTTCCCGGATGCCTGACCCTGCGAGACGGCGGGGAGCCGGAGCTGGTCAGCCGCGAACATGCGGGCCTTCCCGGCGATTACCCGGTCTACTACGCCGGCATCGCCGAGGCGCTGCTCCACGGCACGCCGCCGCCGGTGAGCGTCGACGAGGCCCTCGAGGTGATGACGCTGCTCGAGGCCGGCCTCGACAGCTATCGTCAGGGGCGCTGGATGAAGCTGAAGGAGAGCAACGGGCTCAGGAAACGGCTCCACGCCCACTGAGCGCCGGCGGCCCCCTGCGTCAGGGGGCGCTACCAGAACGTCGGGGAGTCGGCCTCGTTGCGCAGCCGCTCCCGGGCGATGAACAGGGCGGCGATGGCTCGGGCCTCGTGAAAGTCCTCCCGGGCCAGCAATGCCGGGAGCTCGTCGAGGGCGTGGGTCTCGACGATCAGGGGTTCCGGTTCGTCGCCGGGCAGCCGTCGCGGATAGAGGTCGGTGGCCAGCAGCACCTGCATGCGATGGCGCATGTAGTTGGGCGCCAGCGACAGCTCCACCAGCGGCTCGATGCGGTGGGCGCCGAAGCCGCACTCTTCCATCAACTCGCGATTGGCGGCGCTGACGATGTCTTCCCCCGGGTCGACCAGCCCCTTGGGCAGGGTCAGCACATAGTCCTCGAAGCCGGCGGCGTACTCGCGGATCAGCAGCACGTGGTCGGGGTCGGGCATGGCGACGATCATCACCGCCCCCTGATCGCTGCCGGCGAGGCGCTCGAAG
The DNA here is from genome assembly GCF_002879645.1 of Halomonas heilongjiangensis. Lineage (GTDB taxonomy): Bacteria > Pseudomonadota > Gammaproteobacteria > Pseudomonadales > Halomonadaceae > Halomonas > Halomonas heilongjiangensis. The sequence goes on from NZ_PNRE01000044.1 coordinate 25,540, forward strand.
GTGCGCTCCTCGCCGTTGGAGAAGCGCAGTTCCAGTGCCTCGACGTGGAACAGGCGGCTCCTCGCCACCGACTGGCGCGACAGTACGCTGGGCTTCTCGGGCCAAGGGGTTCCGACATCGGTGCTGTTCGGGCCGGGGGAATCAGGCATGGGCTCTCCCATTCATCGGGTCATCGGGGGTGGAATGCGCCGTCGGCATCGATTGGGTACAATATCACGCCTTCCGCCACCACCGACGCCATCCGGAGCCGCGATGATCGACTGGCGCGCCATCGATACCGTCCTGCTGGACATGGACGGCACCCTGCTCGACCTGCACTTCGACAGCCACTTCTGGCTGGAACACCTGCCGCGGCGCTATGTGGAGCTGCACCGGCTGGATGAGGCCACCCAGGAGGAAGTGCGCTCGCGGATCCTCCGCGAGAGGGGCACCCTGAACTGGTACAGCCTGGCCTACTGGAGCCGCGAGCTGGACGTCGACATCGTTGCGCTCAAGCGCGAGATACAGCACCTGATCGGCCTGCGGGGCGATGCCCTGGATTTCCTCCAGTGGCTCAGGCAGGCCCACCCCCGGGTGGTGCTGGCCACCAATGCCGACCGCGAGAGCCTCGAGCTCAAGCTGCCGCTCACCGGGTTGGAGGCCTATCTCGATGCCATCGTCTCCTCGGCGGACCTCGGCGTGCCCAAGGAGGCTCAGGAGTTCTGGTTCGCGCTGCAGGAGGTCGAGCCCTTCGATCCCGAGCGTACCCTGTTCATCGACGACAATCCCTCGGTGCTGGAGAGCGCCCGCGAGTACGGCATCCGCCATCTGCTGGGCATCAAGCAGCCCGACAGTACCCGCCCCGAGAAGGAGCTCGAGGAGTTCATCGCCCTGGCGCGCTTCGCCGCCATCCTGCCCGGCAACCTCCCGCCGACGGCAGAAGGGGAGAGCGGCCATGGATAGCGTACGGCTCGACAAGTGGCTGTGGGCGGCGCGTTTCTTCAAGACCCGGGCGCTCGCCAAGAAGGCCATCGAAGGTGGCAAGGTGCACTACAACGGCACCCGCGCGAAGACCAGCAAGAGCGTCGAACTCGGCGCCCTGATCCGCGTGCCCCAGGGCTGGGACCTGATGGAGGTCGAGGTGCTGGCGCTCTCCGACCAGCGCCGCGGCGCGCCCGAGGCCCGTGAGCTCTACCGCGAGACCGCGGAAAGCGTCGCGCGGCGCGAGCGCGAAGCCGAGGCCCGCCGGCTGACCAACCAGGCGATGCAGCATCCCCCCAGGCGCCCCGACAAGAAGCAGCGCCGCGAGATCCACCGCTTCCAGCGACAGCAGGACGAAGAATGAAGGGATAAGCGATGCGGGGACATTCTTCCCTCTTCCCTCTTCTTTCTACCATCGTTCCCACCATCCAGGCACCCAGCGTCATGAATGATCAGATCCAGCGTTTCCTCTTCGACAAGACCAACGTGCGTGGCGAGATCGTCACCCTCGAGCGGGCCTACGCCGAGGTGCTCGAGCGCCACGACTATCCTCCGGTGGTCGATCGCCTGCTCGGCGAGCTGCTGTGCGCGGTGGCCCTGCTCACCGATACCGTCAAGCTCGACGGCACCCTGAGCATCGAGGTGCGCGGCCAGGGCGCGCTCGCGCTGCTGATGGCCGAGTCCAACCCCGGCGGGGAGCTGCGTGCCATCGCCCGCCTGGCCGACGGGGCGCCGCCCCCCGGCGATGATGTCGGTTTTCGCGAACTGCTCGGCCAGGGCCAGATCATGATCACCCTGGATCCGAAGGAAGGGCACCGCTACCAGGGCATCGTGGCGCTCGACCAGGAGAGCCTGGCGGAGTGCCTCGCCGCCTACTTCACCCAGTCGGAGCAGTTGCCGACCCGGCTGTGGCTGGCGGCCGACGGCGCCCGGGCCGGCGGCCTGCTGCTGCAGCGCCTGCCCGATGAGTCGATGAACCAGGACGCCGATGCCTGGGAGCGCACCCTGCAGCTCGCCGCGACCCTGAAAGGCGAAGAGCTGCTGGGGCTCGAGCCACTCGAGGTGCTCTACCGGCTCTACCATGAGGAGACCGTGCGGGTCTTCGACCCCAAGGCGCTGCACTTCGGCTGCACCTGCTCTCGCGAGCGCATCGGCGACTCCCTGCTGACCCTGGGCGAGGCCGAGCTGCGCGGGGTGCTGGCCGAGCACGGCAGCATCGACACCCAGTGCCACTTCTGCCATACCCGCTACCATTTCCCGGCCGCCGAGATCGAGGCGCTGCTCGCCTCGCCGGATGCCCCGCCGCCTACCCTGCACTGAAACCGCGTCGGCGAGATCGGAGGGCGATGCTGCATGGCACAATCGACTTTGTGGCGAACGGCCCTGATGTAGTAGAAAAACTACATGAAATTCGGCCAACAGCAGCGTTTCCCACCGGCCATCTTTTTGCCATAATGGCGCCGCTTTTCATCGGCACGATCGCCTCACCAACGAGACGGGAATACCCGCACCGGGCGATCGCTGGCACGACGCCCGCTGCGTCATCGACGCCCGGAAAACGAGAGAGAATCGGCCGCAAGGCCCAGGAATCGACATGACCACGACCCAAGCCGCTTCCCAGGCTGCCAATGCGCAGCAAGCCGCCACCGCCCAGGCCTACGTCAACCTCAGCAGCGCCGAGCTGATCGAGTGTGCCGTGGCCCGTGGCGAAGGCCGCCTGGCTGCCAACGGTGCCCTGGTGGTGAACACCGGTGTGCGTACCGGCCGCTCGCCCAAGGACCGCTTCATCGTCGACGAGCCGTCCACCAGTGCGCAGATCGACTGGGGCAGCGTCAACCAGCGCTTCGACAGCGGCAAGTTCGATGCCCTCTGGGCGCGCGTCGAGGCGTACCTGAGCGGCGGCGAGCGTTTCGTTTCCGAGCTGCACGTGGGCAGCGATCCGGCTCACTACCTGCCGGTGCGGGTGACCACCGAGACGGCCTGGCACAACCTCTTCGGTCGCACCATGTTCGTGCGCCCCGAGGCGTTCAACCCCGCCGCCAAGGAGGAGTGGACCATCCTCAACGCTCCCTTCTTCGAGTGCGACCCGGCCCGTGACGGCACCAACTCCGACGGCTGCGTGATCCTCAACTTCGCCCAGAAGAAGGTGCTGATCGCCGGCATGCGCTACGCCGGCGAGATGAAGAAGGCGATGTTCTCGGTGCAGAACTTCCTGCTGCCGGCCGCCGACGTGCTGCCCATGCACTGCTCCGCCAACGTCGGCGAGGATGGCGAGACCACGCTGTTCTTCGGCCTCTCGGGCACCGGCAAGACCACCCTCTCCGCCGACCCGGCGCGTTTCCTGATCGGTGACGACGAGCACGGCTGGGGCGAGGGCACCGTGTTCAACATCGAGGGCGGCTGCTACGCCAAGTGCATCGACCTCTCCGAGAAGAACGAGCCGATCATCTGGGATGCCATCCGCTTCGGCACCGTGCTCGAGAACGTGGTCCTCGACGATCGCCGCGTGCCCGACTATGCCGACGACAGCCTGACCCAGAACTCCCGCGCCGCCTACCCGCTGGAGCACGTCGAGAAGCGCGTGGCCGAGAACCGCGCCGGCGAACCCAATGCCATCGTCTTCCTGACCTGCGACATGAGCGGCGTGCTGCCGCCGGTCTCGGTGCTCTCCAAGGAGGCCGCGGCCTATCACTTCCTGTCCGGCTACACGGCCAAGGTCGGCTCCACCGAGATGGGCTCCTCCGCCGGTCTCGAGGCGACCTTCTCCACCTGCTTCGGTGCCCCCTTCTTCCCGCGCCCGGCGCGCGAGTACGCCGATCTGCTGATCAAGCGCGTGGCGGCCAAGGACGCCCAGGTCTACCTGGTCAACACCGGCTGGACCGGCGGCGCCTACGGCGAGGGCGGCTCGCGCTTCTCGATCCCGACCACCCGCGCCATCATCGGCGCCATCCAGTCCGGCGTGCTGCGTGACGTCGAGACCAGGCACATCGACGGCCTGAACCTCGAGGTGCCGGTCGCCGTGCCGGGCGTCGACTCCCGCCTGCTCGACCCGCGCGAGACCTGGGAAGATCGCGCCGCCTACGACCGACAGCTGAACGCGCTGGCCACCAAGTTCGTCGACAACTTCAAGAAGTTCGAGGGTGTCAACGAGGCCATCGTCGAGGCCGGACCGAGCCTGGCCTGAGGCGGTCCCGGCAGCGAACCGCCGGTGACGCCGGCGGTCTGAACGGGGGAAGGGCCGAGGCCCTTCCCCCGTTTCGTTGTGCTCCCACTTCGATGCGCGGGCCTGAGGCAAGCCATCGACGGAGGGTGATCATGAAAAGACGGCATTTTCTGGGGCTGCTGGGCGTCACCGGCGCGGCGGGCCTGTTGCCGGGCGTCTCCTTCGGCTTCCCGCGCCTGGAGCTGGAACCGGCGGAGGGGCTCGAGCGCCTCGAGCTCAGTGACGCCGAGTGGCGCGAGCGCCTGACCGACGAGCAGTACGAGATCCTGCGTGGCCACGGCACCGAGCCGGCCTTCTCCAGTCCCCTGGACAAGCAGTGGGGCGAGGGCGAGTACCACTGCGCCGGCTGCGACCTGCTGCTGTTCACCAGTGCCATGAAGTACGACTCCGGCACCGGCTGGCCGAGCTTCTTCGAGCACGTCGAGGGGCACCTGCTGAGTCAGCTCGATTTCGGCCTGATCTGGCCGCGCACCGAGTACCACTGTGCCCGCTGCGGCGGTCACCAGGGCCACGTGTTCGAAGATGGCCCCGAGCCCACCGGGCTGCGCTGGTGCAACAACGGCCTGGCACTGCGCTTCGTACCCGCTTAGGCATTCAGGCAGTGCCTAGTGCCGGAAGCCCTCGACGATATGTTGCGCCAGTCCCTCCACCACCGGTGACGTCGCCTCTGGCGCGCGCAGCAGCACGATCGAGCCGTCGGGCAGTGGGGGAAAACCGTCCTCCTCATCGAGGATGCGCATGCCCGGCGTGACCAGGCTCTTCATCAGCGCCGAGACGGCAAGCCCGGCGCCGACCACCGCCTGCAGGGTGGCGAGGCTGGGGCTCGAGTAAGCGATGCGGTACTGCCGTCCGGCGCGGGTCAGGGCGTTGCAGGCGTGGCGGCGGCAGAAGCAGGGCTCCTCGAACAGTGCCAGCGGCAGCGGCGACTGGCGATGGACGGCATGACTCTCCGCCACCACCCAGACGGTCTCCTCGCGGCGCAGGATGGTGCCGATCTCCTGGCCCACCTCGCGAGTCACGATGCTAAGGTCGAGGCTGCCCTGCTGGCGGCCGAGCAGCTCCGAGGAGGGCGCGCACTGCACCTCGACGTCGACCAGCGGCCAGGTCTGGGAGAAGGACTTGAGGATCCCGGGCAAGAAGCGCATGACGAAATCGTCGGGCACGCCGATCCGCACCCGCCCGACCATCTCCGGCTTGCGCAGCTTGTTCAGGGCTTCGCCCTGCAGGGCGAGGATGCGGCGGGCATAGTCGAGCAGCGTGGTGCCCTCGCTGGTCAGATGCATCTGGCGCCCCTGGCGCTCGAACAGCGGGCGCTGGATCACGTCCTCCTCGAGCCGCTTGATCTGCATGCTGACCGCCGACTGGGTGCGGTTGACCGCCTGGGCCGCACGGGTGAAGCCGCCGTGGTCGACGATGGCGACGAAGGTGCGCAACAGTTCATGATCGATGGTCTGGAGCATGGTCGATTTCCATCACGTATGGTGATGCTGGTCATCAGAAGTATTCGTTGGATTGATTCTAGTGGCTCCTCGAGACTTTCTCCATCGCCCGACATGATCCGGAGGAAGTCAGCCATGAGAGCCCCTGCCTGCAACGATTCGTCATCCTGCGCTGCGTCTGACAGCGCCGAGGGAGTCTGGCCATTCACCTCGCTACTGTGGCGCTGGATACGCCGCATGAACCACCAGATGCAGCTGCGCCACGAACGCCGCCAACTGGGAGAGCTCAGCGACAGCCTGCTGCGGGATATCGGCCTGACCCGCCGGGAGGCCATGCGCGAAGCGCGCCGGCCGTTCTGGGACGACATCGGCTGGCGGCGCTGAGGGAGGCTGCGGCGGCACCGTGGCGATTGTGGTACCTTGTCGCGATTCGTTCTCGTGCATTCGCGAAGGGGTTACATGGACGCCACCAACCGCATCATCACGCGCCTCGCCGAGGAGCTTTCCGTTCGTCCGCAGCAGGTCACGGCCACGGTGGAACTGCTCGACGGCGGGGCCACCGTGCCCTTCATCGCCCGCTACCGCAAGGAGGTCACCGGCGGGCTCGACGACACCCAGCTGCGCAACCTTCACGAGCGCCTCGGCTACCTGCGCGAGCTGGAGGAGCGCCGGATCGCCGTGCTCGCTGCCATCGACGAGCAGGGCAAGCTCACCGACGAGCTCGCCGGGCTGATCCAGGCCGCCGACACCAAGCAGCGCCTCGAAGACCTCTACCTGCCGTACAAGAAGAAGCGCCGCACCAAGGCACAGATCGCCCGCGAGGCCGGCCTCGAGCCGCTGGCCGATGCGCTGCTGGCCGATCCGACCCTCGACCCGGAACGCGCGGCGGTGCACTACCTGCGCGCCGCGGAAGGCGATATTCCGGCCGTCGAGGACACCAAGGCGGCCCTGGATGGGGCGAGGCAGATCCTCATGGAGCGCTTCGCCGAGGACCCCGAACTGGTCGGCCGGCTGCGCGAGCGGTTGTGGAGCGAGGGGGAGCTCAGTGCGCGCCTGATCGCCGGCAAGGAGCGCGAGGGCGCCAAGTTCTCCGACTACTTCGAGCACGACGAGAAGCTGGCGAAGACCCCGTCGCACCGGGCGCTGGCGATGTTCCGCGGCCGCAACGAAGGGGTCCTGACCCTGGCCATTCGCCTGCCGGGCGAGGAGGAGGCGCCGATCCACCCGGCCCAGGTGGCCATCGCCGGGCACTTCGACATCCGCGACGAGGGCCGGCCCGCCGACAAGTGGCTGCGTGACGTGGTGCGCTGGACCTGGCGGGTCAAGCTCTACACGCACCTGGAGACCGAACTGCTGGGCCGACTGCGCGAGCGCGCCGAGCTGGAGGCCATCGAGGTCTTCGCCGCCAACCTCAAGGACCTGCTGCTGGCCGCCCCGGCCGGGCCCAAGGCGACGCTGGCCATCGACCCCGGCCTGCGTACCGGCTGCAAGGTGGCGGTGGTGGACGCCACCGGCCAGTTCCTCGAGCACGCGACCATCTATCCCCATGCTCCCCGTAACGCCTGGGATGCCTCCCTTGCCGAGCTCGCCAGGCTGGTCGAGAAGCACGATGTGGCGCTGATCGCCGTCGGCAACGGCACCGCCAGTCGCGAGACCGACCGCCTCGCCGGCGACCTGGTCAAGGCCTTCTCTTCGTCTCAAGGGCGGGGCCGGCGTCAGCTTGCCAAGGTGATGGTCAGCGAGGCCGGCGCCTCGGTCTACTCCGCCTCGGAATACGCCTCCCGGGAGCTGCCGGAGCTTGACGTCACCATCCGCGGGGCGGTCTCCATCGCCCGGCGCCTGCAGGACCCGCTGGCCGAGCTGGTCAAGATCGAACCCAAGTCGATCGGCGTCGGCCAGTACCAGCACGACGTCTCTCAGCTGCAGCTCTCGAAGAGCCTCGAGGCGGTGATCGAGGATTGCGTCAACGCCGTAGGGGTGGACCTCAACATGGCGTCGAGCGCGCTGCTCTCGCGGGTCGCCGGCCTCAACCCGGCCCTGGCCGAGAACATCGTCGCCCGCCGCAACGCCGAGGGTGCCTTCACCAGCCGCAAGCAGCTGCTCGAGGTGAGCCGCCTGGGGCCCAGGACCTTCGAGCAGTGCGCGGGCTTCCTGCGCATCATGAACGGCGCCAACCCGCTCGACGGCAGCGCCGTGCACCCCGAGGCCTATCCGCTGGTGGAGCGCATCGCCGCGCGCAGCGGCCGGGAGCTCGCCAGCCTGATCGGCGACAGCGCCACCCTCAAGGCGGTCAGGCCCGCCGACTTCGCCGACGAGCGCTTCGGCGTGCCGACCATCAGCGACATCCTCGCCGAGCTCGACAAGCCCGGTCGCGATCCGCGACCCGAGTTCAAGGCCGCCGAGTTCCGCGAGGGGGTGGAGACCCTCAAGGACCTCGAGCCGGGGATGGTCCTCGAAGGCAGCGTCACCAACGTCACCCACTTCGGCGCCTTCGTCGACATCGGGGTGCACCAGGACGGCCTGGTGCATATCTCGGCACTGTCGGACAGGTTCGTCGAGGATCCCCGCTCGGTGGTCAAGGCCGGCGATATCGTCAAGGTCAAGGTGATGAACGTGGATCTGGAACGTTCGCGCATCGGGCTCTCCATGCGCCTCGACGACCAGCCCGGCGGGGAGGGCAGCGAGGGCCGGGGCGGCAAGCCGCGCCGTGGGGGCGACGACCGCCGCCACGGCCAGGGCACGGCGCCGCGCAAGGGGGGGCAGCCCGCGGAACCGACCGGACAACCGGGTGGTCAGATGGGCGCCCTGGGGGCCGCCCTGCTCAAGGCGAAGAAGGGGCGCTGAAAATCCGAAGCAGGCTAACCTTGAATCGCCGCCTGGCGGCACCATAATCTGACGTTTCATGGGCACCCGGCAGGCCGTCGGGCACCCGCAACGATTGCGAACCGTGAAGCGTGCCCCTCCGGCCGGCTTCCACGACATGGGGTGTTCTCTCTTGTCCGACTCACTCGCTACCCTCATCGAGCGTCTCACGGAACCCGCCCGACGGGGGCTGATCGGTCGCCTGCGCCGCGGCATCGAGAAGGAGGGGCTGCGCGTCGACCCGGCGGGGCGCATCGCGTCCACGCCGCACCCGGCCGCGCTGGGGTCCAAGCTCACCCATCCGCACATCACCACCGACTACTCCGAGGCGCTGCTGGAGTACATCACGCCGGTCTACAGTCGGCCGGCCGATGCCATGGCGTTCCTCGCCGACCTGCATCGCTTCAGCTATCGCCACCTGGGCAGTGAGCTGATCTGGCCGGCGAGCATGCCGGCACGGCTCGACGGCAACGACAGCGTGACCATCGCCGACTACGGCGCCTCCAACGTGGGCACCATGAAGCACGTCTACCGCCGCGGACTCGACGTGCGCTATGGACGGATCATGCAGGCCATCGCCGGGGTGCACTACAACGTCTCGCTGCCCGACGACTTCTGGCAACGGTTGCGCGAACTCGACGGCGCCATCGATACGCCGCTGAGCGACTACCGTTCGGCACGCTACTTCGGGCTGATCCGCAACTTCCGTCGCCACAGCTGGCTGTTGCTCTACCTGTTCGGCGCCTCGCCGGCCCTGGACCGCAGCTTCCTGGCCGGCGGCGAGGCGCCCGACCGGTTCGAGGCCCTCGGTGACGAGACCCTGGTCTCGCCCTATGCCACCAGCCTGCGCATGTCCGACCTGGGCTACCAGAACAAGGTCCAGGCCCAGTTGAAGATCTGTTTCAACTCGCTCTCCAACTACGTCAACACCCTGCGCCATGCCATCTCCACCCCCTGGCCGGCCTACCAGGCGCTGGGGGTGCACGAGGGGGGCGAGTGGCGCCAGCTCAACGCCAACATCCTGCAGATCGAGAACGAGTACTACAGCGACATCCGCCCCAAGCGGGTGGCGCGCCACGGCGAGACCCCCAGCCAGGCCCTGGAAGCCCGAGGGGTGGAGTACATCGAGGTACGCTGCCTCGACCTCAATCCGCTGCTGACCCTGGGCATCGACGAGCAGCAGATCCGCTTTCTCGACGCCTTCCTGATGTGGTGCCTGCTCTCCGAGAGCCCCTGGATACCCGACGAGGAGTGCGACCGCCTCGACGACAACCGCCGCCTGGTGGTCGAGCGTGGGCGTGATCCCGAGCTGCGCCTGACCCACCATGGCCGGCAGCGCTCGATCGCCGATTGGGGGGGCGAGATCCTCGATGAGGTCGGCCAGGTCGCCGACCTGCTCGACCTGCTCGAGGAGGGCAGCCCCCACGGAGAGGCCGTGCGCGCCATGCGGCCGCGCCTCGACGACCCGTCGCTCACCCCGTCCGGCGCGCTGCTCGACCGCCTGCGCGAGCGCGGCGAGGAGTTCAGCGATGCCATGCTGGTGATCGCCCGGGAACAGGGGGAACGGCTGCGCGAGGAGCCCATGGATGCCGCCCGCGAGGCGCTGTTCGACCAGCTGGTCGCGACCTCTCACCAGCAGCAGGGCGACATCGAGGCCGCCGACACCGAGGGCTTCGACGACTTCCTGGCCCACTATTTCACCCGCGCCCGGGAGTCCCGGCTCAGCAACGAGGAAGCTTCGTGACACACGCCCTCTCGCATCTCTCCGTGCGCCAGTGGAGCCTGGCGGGGCTCGCCTTCTGTGGCCTGATGATGGCCGTCGCCCTGGGGCTCGAGCACATCGGCGGGCTCGAGCCCTGCCCGCTGTGCATCTTCCAGCGGGTGGCGGTGCTCGCCGCGGCGGTGGTGTTCACCGTTGCCGCCATCCACAATCCGCGCGGTCGCCTCGGCGCCACCTTGTACGGGGGGCTCTCGCTGGCCGCCGTGAGCGGCGGCATCGCCGTGGCCTGGCGCCACCTCTGGCTGCAGTCGCTGCCCGCCGACGAGGTGCCCAGCTGCGGTCCCGGGCTCGACTACATGATGGATATCCTGCCGCTGCGCGACGTGGTCTCCATGGTGCTCTCGGGGTCCGGTGAGTGTGCCGAGGTCGACTTCCTGCTGCTCGGCCTCTCACTGCCCGGCTGGACCCTGATCGGCTTCCTGGTCCTGGCGCTGGCGCCCCTGGGGGTGCTGCTCAACGCCTGTCGGGAGCGGCCGCGGGTGGAGGCGCCGGTCGAGACGCCATGACAGCGTCGCCATGACAACGTCGCCAAAATAACAACGGGGACAGCCCATGCTCTATCGCGACTACGCCACCCAGGAAGAGATCGATCGTGAGTACGACCCCTCGCGGGGGCGTGATCTGGCCGCCCTGGTCGCCGGCTGGCGCGACAGCAGCCGGGCCACCCGCCAGCGCCTCCGGGTGACGGAGGATGTCGCCTTCGGCCCCTCGCTGGCCGAGCGCATGGATGTCTTCCACGCCGGAGACGAGCGGGCGCCGGTCCACCTCTTCTTCCACGGCGGCTACTGGCGCTCGCTCGGCCACAAGGAGTTCGGCTTCGTCGTCGACGGTCTGGTCGAGGCCGGCATCACGGTGGTGGTGGTCAACTATGCGCTCTGTCCCACGGTGCCCTTCGGCGAGGTGGTGCGCCAGAGCCAGGCCGCGGTGGCCTGGTGGCATCGCCATGGCGGGTCCCACGGCGTCGACCCGCAGCAACTGAGCGTGTCGGGGCATTCGGCCGGCGGCCATCTCTGCGCCATGCTGCTGGCCACCGACTGGCAGGGGGTCTACGGCCTGCCCGATGACCCGATCCGTGGGGCGTTGGCCATCAGCGGGCTCTACGACCTGCGTCCCTTCCCCTGGTCATGGCTGCAGCCCAAGCTGCAGCTCACCGGCCGCGACGTCGCCGCCTACAGTCCGCTGTTCCTGCCGTGCCGGGTGTCGGCGACGGTGCGCCTGGTGGCCGGTGGCGAGGAGTCGAGCGAGTTCGAGCGGCAGATGCGCGCCCACGCCGAGCACCTGGCGGCCCAGGGCGTCGAGGTCTCCGGCGAGCTGCTGGCCGGCGACAACCACTTCTCGATTCTCGACCACTATCGCCAGGGCGGGCGTTTCGTCGACGCCATCCGCGCCTTTCATCGATAGCCCTGCACTTTCATCGCTAGCCCTGCAGCGACAGAGGCCGGCACGACTCGTGCCGGCGGCGCCGGGGCGAGATGCGTCAGGCGTCGGGCAGCACCGCCGTGGCCTCGATCTCGACCCTGGCCCGGTCCTCGATCAGGTCGGCGACCTGGACCATGGTCATGGCCGGGAAGTGCTTGCCCATGACTTCGCGATAGGCGGCCCCGACCTCCTTGAGCCGGGCGAGGTACTCCCGCTTGTCGGTGACGTACCAGGTCAGGCGCACCACATGCTCGGGACCCGCTCCGGCTTCCCCGAGCACCGTCACGATATTGTCCAGCGCCTGGTGGATCTGGGCCACGAAGTCGTCGCTCTCGAACACCTGGTCGCCGTTCCAGCCGATCTGGCCGCCGACGAAGATCAGGCGGCCGGCGGCGGCGATGCCGTTGGCATAGCCGACGGCGGCCTTCCAGTGGGCGGGGTGAAGCTGCTCGAGTACGGGGGCATCATTCATCTGGGCATCCTCGTGGGCAGTCGATGACGAAGAGGTGGCGCATGGTTTCGGGCCAGGGCAGGGGACGGCCGGTCTCCAGGTCGACGAAGACCAGCGTGGAGTCGCAGGTCAGGCGCGGCTGATCGCCACAGCGGGCGACGATCCGCAGCGCCAGGCTGGTACGCCCGACGGCACGTACCGCCAGCTCGAACGTCAGCGTTTCCCCCAGCCGGCTGGGGGCGTGGAAGTCGGTCTCGAGGCTGGCGGTGGGAACACCGGTGCGCGAGGCGACGTGCAGCGTGCTGAAGTCGTGCCCGACGACCTCGGCGAACCAGTCTTCCACCACGGCATTGATCATCTCGAAGTAGCGCGGGTAGAAGACGATGCCCGCCGGGTCGCAGTGCTGGAAACGTACCTTGTGTCGGGTGGTGAATGGCATCGTGGTTCCCTCAGACGCCGAGGTAACGGTCGCGGATATCGTCGTCGAGGGCCTCGGGGTGGCCGTCCCAGACCGTGCGGCCCTTCTCGAGGATGGTGCAGCGGTCGGCGACCGGCATCAGTTCGCTCAGTGACTTGTCGACGATCAGGGTCGACTGCCCCTGCTCCTTGAGCAGGCGGATGGCCGACCATATCTCCTGACGGATCACCGGGGCGAGGCCCTCGGTGGCCTCGTCGAGCACCAGCAGCCGCGGGTTGGTCATCAGCGCGCGGCCGATGGCCAGCATCTGCTGCTCGCCGCCCGACAGGGTGTTCGCCATCTGGTGGCGTCGCTCGGCGAGGCGCGGGAAGAGCTGCTCCACCCTCGCCAGGCTCCAGTAGCCCGGCCGAGCGGTCGCCACCAGGTTCTCCCGTACCGAGAGGTTGGGAAAGCAGCGCCGCCCTTCGGGGACCAGCCCCAGCCCGGCCTGGGCGATGCGATAGGCCGGCAGGCGGCGCAGATCCTTCGCCTCGAATTCGATGCTGCCGCGGCGGGCAGGGGTAAGACCGAAGATCGAGCGGATGGTGGTGGTCTTGCCCATGCCGTTGCGGCCCATCAGCGCCACCAGCTCGCCGGCCTGCACGCTGAGGTTCACGCCGAACAGCGCCTGGGAGGGGCCGTAGAAGGTTTCGATGTCGGTGACGGTGAGCATCTCAGTCTCCCAGGTAGGCTTCGCGCACTTGAGGGTCCTGGCGGATCGTGACGCTGTCGCCATGGGCGATGATGCTGCCCGCGACCAGCACCGAGATGCGGTCGGCGAGCCGGAACACCGCCTCCATGTCATGCTCGATCAACAGGATCGGGACCTCGAGCTTGAGGGCTTCCAGCAGTTCGGTGAGACGGGCCGTGCCTTCCGGTCCCAGGCCCGCCATGGGCTCGTCGAGCAGCAGCGCGCGAGGCTTGAGCGCCAGGGCGCACGCCACCTCGACCTGGCGGCGCTCGCCATGGGAGAGCTCGGAGACCGGGGTGTCGGCGCGATGCAGCAGTTGCATGCGCTCCAGCGCTTCCCGGGCCGGTGCCAGCAGGCTCTCGTCGCGGTACACGGGCTTCCAGAAGCGGAAGCTGTGCCCCTGCAGTGCCTGGACGCCGATCATGACGTTGCGCATCACCGACAGGGGTTCGGCGAGCGACGAGACCTGGAAGCTGCGGCCGAGTCCCAGTCGGGCGCGCTGGGCGACGCTGAGCCGGGTGATCTCGCGGCCGGCCAGGTGCACGCTACCCTGGTCGGGGGCCAGGCTGCCGGCGATCTGGCCGATCAGGGTCGACTTGCCGGCGCCGTTGGGGCCGATCAAGGCATGGATCTCGCCCTCTTGCAGGTCCAGGGAGACGCCCCGGGTGGCCTGCAGCGCACCGAAACGCTTGTGCAGGTCGTTCAGCGACAGCACGGTCTCAGACATGAGGCTCCCTCCCGGCCAGCCAGCCCATCAATCCATGCTTGGCGAACAGCACCACGAACAGCAGCACCAGGCCCAGGAACAGCTTCCAGTACTCGGTCAGCCCGCCGAGCAGGGTCTCCATCATCACGAACAGGAGGGCCCCGGCCAGTGGCCCGTAGAGCCGCCCGACACCGCCGAGGATGACGATCACCATCAGTTCCCCGGACATGTGCCAGCTGAGCAGGGTGGGGCTGACGAAGCCGTTGAGGTCGGCGTAGAGCGCGCCGGCCAGCCCGGTGATCATCGCCGAGACGACGAAGGCCACCAGGCGCACGGGGTAGGGGGAGATGCCGGCGGTGGCCAGTCGCGTGTCGTTGAGCCGCGCCATGGTCAGGGCGGCGCCGAAGCGCGATTTCATCATGCGCGAGGTGATCGCCATGGCCAGCAGCAGGCCCGCGAAACAGAGCAGGAAGAAGGTCAGCGGCCGGCCGGTATCGACCAGCGGCAGGGTATTGCGCAGGTAGATCGGCAGGCCGTCCTCGCCGCCGTAGGAGGGCCAGGAGTTGGCGAAGTAGTACACCATCTGGGCGAAGGCGAGGGTGATCATGATGAAATAGACCCCCGTCGTGCGCAGCGAGATGGCGCCGATGGCCAGCGCCAGCAGGCCGCACAGCAGGATGGTCGCCAGCCAGATCACCAGCATGCTGTCGCTGCCGGGAATGGCGATCGGCCAGCTCAGGAACGGGCTGTAGTCGAAGGCGTGGTAGGCGCTGATGCCGGCGACGTAGCCGCCCAGGCCGAAATAGGCGGCGTGGCCGAAGCTCACCATGCCGCCGTAGCCGATCGCCAGGTTCAGCCCCACCGCGGCCATGGCGATCAAGGTGATGCGCGAGCCGAGGTTGACGTAGTAGACATGCCCCAGCAGGTAGGCGGCCAGCGGTGCCAGCAGCAGCAGCGCCAGCAGGCCGATCTGTACCAGGCCCTTGCGGTCGAACCAGGTGGCCGGGATGGCCGGCAGGCCGGGCGGGGCGGAGTCATTCTTGAGCTTATCCATGGGCGGCAAACAACCCCTTCGGCTTGAACGCGAGAATGATGGCCATGAGGATGTAGACCAGCATGGCGGCCAGGGCGGAGCCCACGCCGGCGGCCTCGGCCGGACTCATGAACTGGCGGAAGAAGGCCGGCAGGAAGACCCGTCCCATGGTGTCCACCACCCCGACCAGGATGGCGCCGCACAACGCCCCCTTGATCGAGCCGATGCCGCCGATGACGATCACCACGAAGGCGAGGATCAGCACCGGTTCGCCCATCCCCACCTGGACCGACTGCAACGCGCCGACCATGGCCCCGGCCAGGCCGGCCAGCGCCGCGCCCATGGCGAAGATCAGGGTATAGAGTCGGGCGATGTTGACGCCCAGCGCGCCGATCATCTCGCGGTCGCTCTCGCCGGCACGGATGCGCATTCCCAGGCGAGTGCGTGAAATCAGCAGGTAGAGCCCGACGGCAACCAGGATGCCCACGGCGATGATCACCAGGCGGTAGAGCGGGTAGCGGGCGCCGCCGGGCAGGGTGACGAAGCCGGTCAGCATCTGCGGTGGGCTGAGCCACAGCGGCGAGGAGCCGAACAGCCAGCGGGTGCCCTCGGAAAAGATCAGGATCAGCGCGAAGGTGGCCAATACCTGGTCGAGGTGGGGGCGGTGATAGAGGCGGCGGATCACGATCAGTTCGACCAGGGCACCGACGCCGGCCGCCGCCAGCACGCCGGCCGTGAGGCCCAGCAGGAAGGAGCCGGTGGAGACGGTGACCAGGGCGGTGACGTAGGCCCCGACCATGTAGAAGGAGCCGTGGGCCAGGTTGATCAGCCCCATCACGCCGAACACCAGGGTCAGGCCGCTGGCCATCAGGAACAGCATGGTACCCAGTTGCAGGCCGTTGATGAGCTGCTCGAGAAACAGGGTAAGGGTCACGACACACATCCCGTGTCAGTAGATGGAGGATAGCCGGACCCCGCGGGGCCCGGCACGCCTGGCGTTACATCTGGCAGTCGGCGGCGTAGACGTCCTGGATGTCCTCGATGGCCAGGCCGACCAGGCGATTGGTGGGCTGGCCGTTGTCGCCGGCGACCACCTCGCGGACATGGATGTCCTGGATCGGATGCTGGTTGGCGCCGAAACGGAACTTGCCGCGCACCGACGCGAAATCGGCCTCGCGCAGCGCCTCGCGGAAGGCGTCCTGGTCGCTGGGGTGGGCCTTGTCGAGGGCGCTGAGGATCAGGTTGGCGGTGTCGTAGCCCTGTGAGGCGTAGAGCGTCGGGGTGCGCTCGTAGGCCTCGCGGAAGCGCTCGACGAAGGCGCGGTTGGCATCGTTGTCGAGGTCGTAGGCCCACTGGGAGGTGTTCATCGTCCCCAGGGCGGCGCTGCCCACGGCCTGGATGATGATCTCGTCGAAGGAGAAGGCGGCACCGAAGAGCGGCAGCTCGACCCCCGAGCTCTCGTACTGCTTCATGAAGGAGATGCCCATCCCGCCGGGCAGGAAGAAGAACAGGCTGTCGGCACCGCTGGCGCGGATCTGGGCGATCTCGGCGGCGTAGTCCGTCTGGCCCATCTGGGTATAGATCTCGTCGACCACCTCGCCCTCATAGCGGTGCTTGAAGCCGGCCAGGGCGTCGGTGCCGGCAGGGTAGTTCGGCGCGAGCAGGATCGGGCGCTCGAAGCCCTCTCCCTTCATGTAGGCGCCCATGGCCTCGTGCAGGTTGTCGTTCTGCCAGGCGACGTTGAAGTAGTTTTCGTGGCACTGGCGACCGGCGAGTGCCGAGGGGCCGGCGTTGGGCGAGAGGTAGAAGACCCCCTGGCGCACCGCCGAGGGCACCACCGCCATGGCCAGGTTGGACCAGATGATGCCGGTGAGGATATCGACGTTGTCGCGCTGCATGAATTCGTCGGAGAGGCTCTTGGCCAGGTCCGGGCGGTTGGCGTCGTCCTGGATCAGCACCTCGATGTCGTCACGCCCCGACTGCTCGATGGCGAGCATGAAGCCATCGCGCACGTCGACGCCCAGGTGGGAGCCGCCGCCGGACAGGGTGGTGATCATGCCGATCTTGACATCGTCGGCCTGGGCCGCCGCCATGGCGGAGGTCATCAGCAGGCCGAGACCGAAACTGGCAAGGTTCTTCATGGGGTTACCCTCTCTGCATAGCGTTGCTTGTTGTGGTTGATCTGCACCGTGGACCCGTCGCCTGCGGCGTGGTCGGCTACCCGCGTTGGCGCGTCATGGGTCGGGATAGTGCTCCTGACGCAGCCGGAAGCGCTGGATCTTGCCGGTGGCGGTCTTGGGCAGCGCCTCGACGAAGCGGATCGAGCGAGGATACTTGTAGGGCGCAATGGTCTGCTTGACGAACTCCTGCAAGCGATGCGCGCAATCCTCGTCCGGTTCGACCCCGGGAGACAGTACCACGAAGGCCTCGACGATCTGCCCACGCTCCCCATTCGGTGCCCCGATCACCGCACACTCCTGAACCGACTCGTGGGCCAGCAGGGCGGCCTCGACCTCGGGACCGGCGATGTTGTAACCGGCGGAGACGATCATGTCGTCGCTGCGGGCGGCGAAATGGAAGTACCCCTCGTCGTCCTGGGTGAAGGCGTCGCCGGTGATGTTCCAGCCGTCACGCACGTAGTTCCGCTGGCGAGGATCGGCCAGATAGCGACAACCGGTAGGGCCGCGCACCGCGAGCCGGCCGACCTCGCCACGGGGAAGTTCCCGCATCGCCTCGTCGACCACCTTGGCCTGGTAGCCGGTGACTGGCCGGCCGGTGCAGCCGGGGCGGTGGTCGTCGAGCCGGTTGGAGATGAAGATGTGCAGCATCTCGGTGGCGCCGATGCCGTCGAGGATCGGGGTGCCGGTAGAACGGATCCAGTCGTGGTAGATCGGCGGCGGCAGGGTCTCGCCGGCCGAGACCGCCACCCGCAGGCTGTCCAGCGGCGGGCCCTCCTCCAGGTGGGAGAGCATGGCCCGGTAGGCGGTGGGGGCGGTAAGCACCACGGTGGCGCGGTGTTCGCGGATGATCGCCATCATGTTGGGCGGGGTGGCGTGCTCGAGCAGCACCGCGGTGGCGCCGAAGCGCAGCGGGAAGATCGCCAGGCCGCCGAGGCCGAAGGTGAAGGCCAGCGGCGGTGAACCGACGAAGACGTCGTCCGGCGTGACCCGCAGTACCTCGCGGGCATAGCCATCGGCGATGATCAGCAGGTCGCGGTGGTAGTGCACGGTGGCCTTAGGCTTGCCGGTGGTGCCGGAGGTGAAGCCGAGCAGCGCCACGTCGTCGGCGGCGGTCGGCACCGCCGTGAACGATGCCGACTTGTCCAGCGCCAGGCGGTCGAGTTCGGCGTCGTGGTTGGCGCTGCCGTCGAAGGCGACCACCCGCTTCAGGACGTCGCTGTCCGCCGCACACGGCTCCAGTTCCTCGAGCAGGCGGCTGTCGCACAGGGCGAGCGACACCTGGGCCTTGTCGACGATCCTGGCGAGCTCTCCGGCGCGCAGCATCGGCATGGTATTGATCACCACGGCGCCGGCCTTGGTGGCGGCGAGCCAGCAGGCCACCAGCGCCGGGTTGTTGGCCGAGCGGATCAGCACCCGGTGGCCCGGGCGCACGCCGAGCTCCTCGACCAGGGCGTGGGCGAGGCGATTGGTCCACTCGACGAGTTCCCGGTAGGTGCGGCTGCGGCCGTTGCCGACCAGGGCCACGCGCTCGCCGTGGCCCTGCTCGACCAGGCGGTCGCAGAGCTCCACCGCGGCGTTGAGCCGTGCCGGGTAGTCGAAGCCCTCGAGCAGGAAATCGGGCTGTTGCTCGGGGGGTGGCAGGCGGTCCCGGGCGAAGGTATCGGCATGGGCCGATGGGCTGTTCATGACCATTCTCCGTACTGTCGTTGTTGTTCGGCGCCGGTGGCGTCGACAGGGGATTACGGTATCTGGCGTGTCGTTGTGGTTTCCTATTCGGCTAGACAGCGGCGGGCGATGACGACCTTCTGCACGTCCGAGGCGCCCTCGTAGATGCGCAGTGCGCGAATCTCGCGATAGAGGCTCTCGACGATATGCCCCTTGCGCACCCCGTCGCCGCCGTGGAGCTGCACCGCCTTGTCGATCACCTCCTGGGCGCGGTCGGTGGCGTAGAGCTTGGCCATGGCCGCCTCGCGGGTGATCCGCGCCGCCCCCTGGTCCTTGGTCCAGGCGGCGCGATAGACCAGCAGGGCGGCGGCGTCCACGTCCAGCGCCATGTCGGCCAGGTGGCCCTGGACCATCTGCAGCTCGGCCAGGCTCGCCCCGAACAGCTCGCGGTTTCTGGCGCGGTCGAGAGATTCGTCCAACGCACGGCGGGCGAAGCCCAACGCAGCGGCGCCTACCGTGGCGCGGAAGACGTCGAGCACCGCCATGGCGATCCGGAACCCCTGGCCAGGCTCGCCGATCAGGGCGCTTCTCGGCAGGCGCAGGTCGTTGAAGCCGAGCCGCGCCAGCGGGTGAGGGGAGATCGTCTCCAGCCGCTCGCGTATCTCGAGGCCCGGGGTATCGGCCGGCACCAGGAAACAGGAGAGCCCCTTGGCGCCGGGCCCCTCACCCGTGCGCGCGAACACGGTATAGAGATCGGCGATGCCGCCGTTGGAGATCCAGGTCTTCTCGCCGTTGAGGCGGTAGCCGTCGCCGTCGCGCTCGGCCAAAGTGTCGAGCTGGGCCACGTCGGAGCCGGAGCGCGGCTCGCTGAGCGCGAAGGCGGCCAGTGCCTCGCCGCGTCGGGTGCGCGCCAGCCACTGCTTCTGCTCGGGAGTGCCGAAGAGGCTGATGGCGCCGGTGCCGAGCCCCTGCATGGCGAAGGCGAAGTCGGCCAGGCCGTCGTGGCGGGCGAGGGTCTCGCGGGCGAGGCACAAACTGCGCACGTCGATGGCGTCGCCGGCGGTCAACTCGAGAAAGCCGGCATGCCCCAGGTCCCGCACCAGGCGGATGCAGGCGGCGTCGACGTCGCCGTGGTCGCGGGGCAGCTCGGCGGTGCACCAGGCCTCGAGTTCATCGGCCAGTTCGCGGTGGCGCGCCTCGAGGAAGGGCCAGTCGAGAAAACTCGTGTCGCTCATCAATCCCCCTCGAAGACCGGCTTCTGTTTGGCGGCGAAGGCGCGGTAGGCGCGCTCGAAGTCGCGGGTCTGCATGCAGATCGCCTGGGCCTGGGCCTCGGCCTCGATGGCCTGTTCCAGGCTCATCGACCACTCCTGGTTGAGCTGGGTCTTGGTGATGCCGTGGGCGAAGGTGGGCCCCCGGGCCAGGCGGGTGGCATAGGCGATGGCTTCGGCCTCGAGGCTCTCGGCCTCGACCAGGCGATTGTAGAAGCCCCATTGATGGCCCTCCTCGGCACTCATGCTGCGGCCGCTGTAGAGCAGGTCGGCGGCGCGGCCCTGACCGATCAGGCGCGGCAGGATGGCGCAGGCGCCCATGTCGCAGCCGGCAAGCCCCACCCGGGTGAAGAGGAAGGCGGTACTGGCCCGGGGCGTGGCGAAACGGATGTCCGAGGCCATGGCGATGATCGCCCCGGCGCCGACGCAGACGCCGTCCACGGCGCTGATCACCGGCTTGGTGCACTGGAGCATCGCCTTGACCAGGTCGCCGGTCATGCGGGTGAATTCCAGCAGCCCCTTCATGTCGCGCCCGACCAGCGGGGCGATGATCTCGTGCACGTCGCCGCCGGAGCAGAAGTTGCCGCCGTTGGAAGCGATCACCACCGCCTTGACGTCCTCGGCGTAGACCAGGTCGCGAAAGGTGTCGCGCAACTCGGCATAGCTGTCGAAGGTCAGCGGGTTCTTGCGCTCGGGGCGGTTCAGGCGAATGATCGCCACGTCGCCCTCCATGCGCCAGAGAAAGTGGCGGGGCGCCAGGTCGGCCAGGTTCATGTCGTCTCTCCCGTGTCGGCCGGCAAGCGGTGCAGCAGCTCGCCGATGTGATGGGCATCGTCTTCGGAGACCCCATCGAGCAGGGCGTTGATCCAGCCCTCGTGGGCCGTGGCCATCTCGGCGAAGGCCCGGCGCCCGGCCGCGGTCAGGCGGACCAGGGTGGCGCGGCGGTCGCCCTCGAGGGCGATACGCTCGACGGCGCCGTCGTCGACCAGTCGCTCGACGATGCCGGTGACGTTGCCGTTGGAGACCCGCAGGCGCCGCGACAGCTCGTTCATCTTCAGGCCGTCGGGGTCGCGCTGCAGCGCGGCCATGACGTCGAAGCGCGGCAGGGTGGAGTCGTACTCCAGGCGCAGCCGCTCGCGCAGCTCGGCCTCGACCTGGCGGGTCACCCGCAGCATCCGCAGCCACAGGCGCAGGCGCTCCTTGCTCGAGGCTTCCTGTTTCGGCAACGGGACCGTCATGTCTCGCCTCCCGAGATCGAGATCGCCTGGCCGTTGATGGCGCCGCTGTGGGGGCCGCAGAGCCACAGCGCCGTGGCGGTCACCTCGGCGGGCTGGATCAGGCGGCCGGCGGGGTTGGTGGACTGGAAATGGGCCCGCGCCTGTTCGGCCGACTGGCCCGTGCGCGCGACGATGGTCTCGACGCTGGCGGCGAGCAGCGGGGTGTCGGTGAAGCCGGGGCAGAGGGCATTGACGGTGAGGTCGCGCCCGGCGGTCTCCTGGGCCAGGGCGCGCACCAGGCCGACCACGCCGTGCTTGGCGGCGCAGTAGGGCGCCACGTAGGCGTAGCCCTTGAGCCCGGCGGTGGAAGCCACGGCGAGCAGCCGGCCGCCGTCGCGCAGGTGCCTGAGCCCTTCGCGCAGGGTCAGGAACACGCCGGTGAGGTTGACGTCGAGCAGGCGCTGCCACTGCTCGAGATCGGTGCGAGCCAGCGGGCCGCTCTCGGCGGCCCCGGCGTTGGCGATCACGATGTCGACCTCGCCGAGGCCCTCGAACAGCGCCACCATGGCGGCCTCGTCGGTGACGTCGACCACGGCCGGGTGGATGGATGGATGGTGCGCCGCGGTGGCCGCGAGCGGGGCGTCGCGGCGCCCGGTAATGACGACCTCGGCGCCGGCGCGGGCGAAGGCCAGCGCCATGTCGGCGCCGATGCCGCTGCCGCCGCCGGTGATCACCACGCGCTTGCCCTGCATCTCGCTCGCGTTCATGTCATTGCTCATGTCCAGCCCTCGCCGCGCTCGGCCAGGCGCTGGAGCTGGTCGCGGCCGGCGCGGTAGGGTGCCGGCCAGTGGCACTCACCGTCGCCGAGGCCGGCGGCGGCATGCAGCGTCCAGTAGGGATCGGCGAGGTGGGGCCTGGCCAGGCAGACCAGGTCGGCGCGCCCGGCCATCAGGATCGAGTTGACGTGGTCGGCCTGGTAGATGTTGCCCACCGCCATGGTCGCCATGCCGGTCTCGTTGCGGATGCGATCCGAGAAGGGGGTCTGGAACATGCGCCCGTAGACCGGCTCGGCCCGGGTCGAGGTCTGGCCGGCGGAGACGTCGACGATATCGACGTCGGCGCCCTTCAACAGCCGGGCGATCGCCACCGCCTCATCGGGCGTCACCCCCTCGTCGCCGACCCAGTCGGTGGCCGAGATACGCACCGACAGCGGCTTCTCCGCGGGCCAGGCCTCGCGCACCGCGCGGATCACCTCCAACGGGAAGCGCAGGCGGTTGTCGAGCGACCCGCCGTAGTCGTCGTCGCGGCGGTTGGTCAGCGGGGTGATGAACGACGACAGCAGGTAGCCGTGGGCGGCGTGGACCTCGAGCATGTCGAAGCCGGCCCGCTCGGCCATTTGCGCGGCGGCGACGAACTCGTCGCGTACCCGGTCCATGTCGGCGCGGTCCATCGCCCTCGGTACCTGGTTGCGCGGCGACCAGGGCACCGCGGAGGCGGCCATCACCGGCCAGTTGCCGTCGGCCAGCGGCGCGTCCATCTCCTGCCAGCCGAGCTGGGTCGAGCCCTTGGGGCCCGAGTGGCCGATCTGGGCGCAGAGCTTCGCCGGTGTCTCGGCGTGGACGAAATCGCACAGCCGCTGCCAGGCGGCCTCGTGGGCGGGGGCATAGAAGCCGGTGCAGCCGGGGGTGATGCGCCCCTCGGGCGACACGCAGGTCATCTCGGTGTAGACCAGGCCGGCGCCGCCCTTGGCCCGCTCGGCGTAGTGCACGAAGTGCCAGTCGGTGGGGCAGCCGTCCACGGCCTTGTACTGGGCCATGGGCGAGACCACGACCCGGTTGGCCAGGGTCAGTCCGCGCAGCTGGAAAGGGGCGAACATCGGCGCTCGGCGCGAGCCCTCATTGCCGGCCCGGGCCTGGAACCAGCGCTCGGCGCTCGCGAGCCACGCCGGGTCGCGCAGGCGCAGGTTCTCGTGGCTGATGCGTTGCGAGCGGGTCAACAGCGAGTAGTTGAACTGTACCGGGTCCAGGTCCAGGTAGCGCTCGACCTGCTCGAACCACTCGGTGGAGTTGCGTGCCGCCGACTGCAGGCGCAGCACCTCGAGGCGGCGCTCCTCCTCGTAGCGGGCGACGGCGGCGGCCATGTCGGGCTCGCTGTGCAGGTAGTCGGCGAGCGCGATGGCGCTCTCCAGGGCGAGCTTGGTGCCAGAGCCGATGGAGAAGTGGGCGGTGGCGGCGGCGTCGCCCATCAGCACCACGTTCTCGTGACTCCAGCGCGCGCAGAGCACCCGCGGAAAGTTGATCCACGCCGAGCCGCGGATATGGCGGGCGTTGCTCATCAGCGCGTGGCCGCCGAGATGGTCGGCGAAGATGCGCTCGCAGACGGCGATGGACGCCTGCTGGCTCATCGCGTCGAAGCCGAAGGCCCGCCAGGTGGGCTCGCTGCACTCGACGATGAAGGTCGCGGTGTCGGCATCGAACTGGTAGGCGTGGGCCCACACCCAGCCATGCTCGGTCTTCTCGAAGATGAAGGTGAAGGCATCGTTGAAGGTCTGGTGGGTGCCTAGCCAGACGAACTTGCAGGCACGCACCTCGATGTCGGGCTCGAAGTGCTGCGCATAGACCTGGCGGGTGCGCGAGTTGAGGCCATCGGCGGCCAGCACCAGGTCGAACTCGTGGCGCAGGTCGTCGATGGCCTCCGCCGGCATGTCGGTCTCGAAGCGCAGCTCGACGCCGAGTTCCCGGGCGCGCTGCTGGAGCAGGATCAGCAGCTGGCGGCGGCCGATGCCGCAGAAGCCGTGACCGGTGGAGACCGTCCTGACCCCCTGGTGGATCACCGCGATGTCGTCCCAGTAGGCGAAGTGCTCGCGGATCCGTTCGGCGCTCGGCGCGTCGTTGCGCGTCAGGTTGTCGAGGGTCTCGTCGGAAAGCACCACCCCCCAGCCGAAGGTGTCGTCGGGGCGGTTGCGCTCGATCACCACGATCTCGTGGGCAGGATCATGGCACTTCATGCTGATGGCGAAGTAGAGACCCGCGGGGCCTCCACCGAGACAGGCTATCCTCATGGGCGTGATCATCCGCAGGTGAGGTTGTTGTTCTGGTGCCTGTCTTGCAGCCTAGGCGCGCCTCGTGGATAGTTCAAGTATGAAATTTCAAGCTTGAAGTATATCCCGACCGACTGGGCCATCGGCGCCGCATGGCGTCGCATGGGGATGAGTTCCGTCCGGCGACCGGGTACTACGAGGAACAGGATTGACAGCGGCCCCGGCAGGGGTGAGTCTGTGGATTCGACGGCCGGGCGGACGACGCCATCGGCATCATCGAGCTAGGGAGGCGCCCATGCTGGAAGACTGCAAGACCGCGCTCGAGCGCTGGGGGGGTGTGCACGAGCTGATCGACCGCTGGCTGGACGAGCGGCGCGAGCTGCTGGTCAACTTCCTCGACCTCAAGGAGGCCTGCGATGTCGAGCTCGAGGCGGTGAGCAAGTCGCGCATCGACACCTTCAGCGAGCTGCTGATGGACTACATCAGTGCGGGTCACTTCGAGATCTATCCCCAACTGCGCGAAGAGGCCAGGGCCTTCGATGACGATGAGGCGCTGGGCATCGCCGACAAGCTGCTGGAGCGGCTGGACATGTCCACCGAGCTGGTACTGGCCTTCGATGCCGACTACGAGAGCCCGGTACGGTGCCAGCAGAACCTGGCGCGGCTCCCGGCCTGGATCGATCGCCTGGTGAAGGGGCTCACCGAGCGCTTCGTCCTGGAGGATCAACTGATCGCCCGCCTGCATGCGGCCCATGCCCCGGATGCCGCCCGCGGCGAGGCCAGGGCCCAGACCCGGGTCTGACCCGGCTCCGCCGGGAGCAGTAAGCCATAAGCTTGAAGCTTGAAAAAAACACCCCCGTAGCAGTGCTACGGGGGTGTTTGCTATGGGATGAGGCAAGCTTATGCTGCCTTCCAGCTACCGGTGAAACCGGGCGCCCAGCACCAGCATGCAGGGGGTGAGCAGCAGCGTCAGCCCGGTGGCGAAGGTCAGGCCGCCGGCGATGGCGCTGGAGAGCTGGGTCCACCACTGGGTCGAGGGGGCGCCGATGCCCAGGCTGGGGGCGAAGAGGTTGACGTTGACCTCGAGCACCATGGGCATCAGCCCCAGCACCGTGGTGATCGCGGTCAACAGCACCGGACGCAGGCGCAGGCCGCCGGCCTCCAGCGCCGCCTCGAAGGGGGGAAGCCCCTCGCCGCGCAGCTGGTTGTAGGTATCGATCAGCACGATGTTGTTGTTCACGACGATTCCCGCCAGGGCGATGATACCCATCCCCACCATGACGATGCCGAAGGGCTGGGCATTGGCCAGCAGGCCCAGCAGCACCCCCGCGGTGGAAAAGACGATGGCCGAGAGCACCAGTGCCGCCTGGTAGAGGCTGTTGAACTGGGTGACCAGGATCAGCGCCATCAGGCAGATGGCCACCAGGAAGGCGGTGATCAGGAACTGCATCGCTTCCTGCTGGTCCTCCTGCTCGCCGGCCACGTTGACGATGACCCCCTCGGGCGGCGATCCCATGGCATCGAGCAGGGCGCGCAGGCGCTCGTCGGGGCGATACCCCTCTTCCACGTCGGCCTCCAGGGTGATCGCCCGGCGGCCGTCGATGCGGTGCAGGGTGCCCACCTTGGGCGCCGGCTCCAGGGTCACGAAGTGGGAGATCGGGACCTGCCCGCGGCTGGTGTTGAGCGTCAGCCGGCCGAGCTGGTCCAGCGAGCGTGAGCCCTGCGGCAGGCGCACCCGGATATCGACTTCGTCGTTGACGCCGGCGGGGCGATAGCTCGCCACCTGCAGGCCGGTGGTGATCAGCTGCACGGCGCTGCCGATGGTGGTCACGTCGGTGCCGAAACGCGCCGCGGCCTCCCGGTCGACCCGCACTCGCCACTCGACCCCGGGGAGGCTGCGGTTGTCCCCGATGTCGCGGAAGCCGCCCAGCTCGATCATGGTGTCGCGCAGTGCCTCCACGGCCTGGCTCGCCAGGGCCGGATCGTGGGCGCTCAGTTCGAGCACGATCGGCTTGCCGGCGGCCGGCCCCATCTCCTGCTCGCGGAACTCCAGCACCACCCCGGGCAGGCCCCGGGTACGCTCGGCCATCTCGGCGAGGATGGTGGCGGCGGGCCGGCGCTCCTGCCAGTCGACCAGCTGGAACTGCACCACCCCGATCACATCGGCACCGAGCTGCTCGTCGGGCGCCGAGAAGGAGCGAGCATAGAGGGCCTCGACCTCGCTCATGCCGGCGAGTCGGGTCTCGACCCGCCGTACCACGGCATCCTTCTCGGCGGCGGAGAAGTCGCCGCGGGAGCGAACCAGCACCTGGGCATTGTCGGGCTCGACGCTGGGAAAGAACTCGACCCCGTGGTTGAAGCGCGCATAGGCCGTGTAGATCAGTGCCATCAGCAGCAGCGCGATCAGCAGGGTCAGCCCCGGCCTGGCCAGCAACCGGGCCAGCAGGTGGCGGTAGAGCCGGCCGCCGGCGGTGACCATCTCGTCGTCGCGGACCGCCCGCGAGGCCCGGACGCCGAACACCCCTCCCAGGGTGGGCAGGAACACCAGCGCCATGGCCAGCGAGGCGAGCAGGCAGAGGATCACGGTGGCCGGCAGATACTTCATGAACTCGCCCACCACGCCGGGCCAGAACAGCAGCGGCACGAACACCGCCAGGGTGGTGGCGGTGGAGGCGGCCACCGGCCAGCTCATGCGCGCGGCGGCGTTGACCCAGGCATCCCGTGGGGCCTGGCCCTGGCGCAGGTGGCGGTCGGCCAGCTCGCTGACCACGATGGCGCCGTCGACCAGCATGCCGGCGACCAGGATCAGCGAGAACAGCACCACGATGTTGAGGGTATAGCCGATCGCCCAGATCAGCAGGATGCCGGTGAGGAAGGCGCCGGGGATGGTCAGCCCCACCATCAGCGCCGAGCGAACTCCCATGGCGGCCAGTATCACCACCAGCACCAGCGCCACCGCGGTGAGCACGTTGTTTAGCAGCTCCGAGAGCATCTGCTCGACGGTCTCGGACTGGTCCATGATGGTGGTGATCTCGAGCTCGCCGGGGATCAGGGCGGTGGCCTCGTCGAGCAGGTCGCGCACCTGGTCGATGGTGGCGATGATATTGGCACCGGCGCGCTTGGTGATCTCCAGCACCAGGGCCGGCTGGTCGTCGATGCGGGCGAAGCCCTCGGGATCCTTGAGGGTGGGGCGGATCCAGGCCACGTCGCCGAAGGTCACCACCCGGTCGCCGTCGACCTTCACCGGCATGCCCATGACGTCCTCGAGGCTTTCGATCACCCCGGGCACCTTGAGCGCCAGGCGGCCGGCCCCGGTGTCGAGGCTGCCCGCCGCCACCAGGCGGTTGTTGCGGTTGACCATGTTGAACAGGGTGTCGAAGTCGACCCCGTAGCTGTCGAGCACCAGGGGGTCGACGACGATCTCCAGCAGGTCCTCGCGCTCTCCGCCGATCTCGACCTCGAGCACCCCGGCGATGCCTTCGATCTCCTCCTCGAGGCGGCGTGCCACGGCCAGCCGCTGCGACTCTTCCAGGGGGCCCGAGAGGCCGAGGGAGAGCACCGGGAAGAGCCCTACGTTGATCTCCCTCACCCGCGGTTCGTCGGCTTCGCCGGGGAGCTCGGCCCGGGCGATGTCGACCTGCTCACGGACGTCCGTGAGCGCCTGGTCGGGGTCGAAGCCGGCATCGAACTCCAGCATCACCGAGGCGTGGCCCTCGCTCGACTGGGAGGTCAACTTGCGCAGCCCCTCGATGGAGCGCAGTTCCTGCTCCATGGGGCGCACCAGCAGGCGTTCGCCATCCTCCGGGCTCACCCCCTCGAGCGTCAGGGAGACGTAGATGAGCGGGATGGGAACGTCGGGATTGGCCTCCTTGGGCACGGCCTGCCAGGCCGCCAGGCCGGCGAGCAGCAGCGCGGCGAGCAGCAGCAGGGTGGTACGCGAGCGGTCCAGTGCCGCCTCGATCAACCCGCGCATGTCAGCGTGGCTCCGGGGGGGCGAGGGGGCTTTCCGCTTCCGGCATCGTCTCGGCGGGGGCCGGTGTGACCCGGTCGCCGGGGGCGACGAAGCCGCCGCCCAGGGTGATCAGCCGCACCCGCTCGGGCAGGCCGGCGACCCGCGCCTCACGGGTATCCGCGTCGACCAGCTCGACGCGATCGCGCCGCACGCGGTCGTCATCGTCGAGATGCTTGACCGCCAGCCGGCCCTGCTCGTCGAGTTCGAGCAGGGCCGGTGAGAGGCGGTGGACCCGGCGCTCGGGCAGGGTGACGATCAGGCTGGCGCTGGCGCCGGCCAGGCGGCGTCGCTCGGGGTTGTCCGTCGCGACCTCGATGCGGAAGCTGCGGGTGCTCTCGTCGGCACGGCTGGCCACATGGGTCAGCTCGCCCGGGAGGTGCGAGCCGTCGAGCAGGCGCACCTCGGTGGCCAGCCCCGGCGCGAGGCCCGGGGCCTGCCGCTGGGGGACCCAGCCGCTGGCGATCAGGCGGGTGTCGTCGACCAGGCGCCCCCAACTCTCGCCGACCTGCAACAGGTCGCCGGGCTCCACGTCGAGGCGGTCGAGCACGCCATCGAAGGGGGCGACCGGGCGGGTCTCGTCGAGCTGGCGGCGCAGGGCGGCCACCTCGGCCACGGCGCGGGCGGCGCCACTCTGCAGGCGCAGGTAGTCGATGTTCGATATCAGTTCGCGCCGGCGCAGGTCCTCGGCCCCGGCCAGCTCCGCCCGGGCCAGGGCGAGCTCCGCCTCGGCCTGCTCGAGCCGCTCGGGCAGCTCGTCCCCGGCGACCTCGAGGAGCACCTCGCCACGCTCGACCTGGCTGCCCAGGGCCACGGGCAGTGCCGCCACCCGCCCGGCCTGGCGGGCGCGCAGCTCCAGCTCGCGGTGGGCCTCGAGCTGGCCCTGTACCACGAGTCGCGGGGAGTGCTCCTCGGCCCGGCGTTCGACCACTTCGACCCGTGGCGGCGCCACCGCCTCGGCCTCCTCGGCGGGGGGCGCGGTTTCACGGAACCGCTCCTGGTCGCCCAGCGCGAGCCACAGCAGCAGCAGCAGTACCAGGCCGATGGCCAGCAGCACGGAAAGCGGAGGGAGACGGCGAGACATTCGGACCTTCCCTGGTTCGGCACGATGTTCGGGTGGCGATGGCGTGGAGAATCGACACAGGATAGCTCAGTGGCGGTGGGGGTGTCTCGAGCCGGGGGGCGCGAGGCCGCCGGGCCGCCCTAGTCGCACGTCGCATTGAGTTTTGTGCACTGCAGGCATACCATCTTGGCGGTTCGAATCCCGGCCGGGGCGGGCACCGCTCCCGCCAGGCTCATCCTCACGGCGACAACCGAAGGAGCACCCATGAAACAGCCCGTCCGTATTGCCATCACCGGCGCTGCCGGCAACATCAGCTACTCGCTGGCCTTCCGCATCGCCTCCGGCGACATGCTCGGCAAGGACCAGCCGGTGATCCTGCAACTGCTCGAGATCACCCCGGCGCTGGAGGCCCTGAACGGCGTGGTGATGGAGCTCAACGACTGCGCCTTCCCGCTGGTACAGGACATCGTCGCCACCGACGACGCCAACGTCGCCTTCAAGGATGCCGACTACGCCCTGCTGGTCGGTGCCCGTCCGCGCGGCCCGGGCATGGAGCGCAAGGACCTGCTGGAAGCCAACGCGGCGATCTTCTCCGTCCAGGGCAAGGCCCTGAACGACAACGCCAGCCGCGACGTCAAGGTGCTGGTGGTCGGCAACCCGGCCAACACCAACGCCCTGATCGCCTCCTGCAATGCGCCGGACCTGAACCCGGGCCAGTTCACCGCCATGACCCGCCTGGACCACAACCGTGCGCTGACCCAGTTGGCCCAGAAGACCGGCAAGCACGTCACCGACGTGGAAGGCATGATCATCTGGGGCAACCACAGCGCCACCCAGTACCCCGACATCGCCCACTGCAAGGTCGCCGGCACGCCCGCCGCCGAGCTGGTCGAGCGTGACTGGTACGAGACCACCTTCATCCCCGACGTGCAGCAGCGCGGCGCCGCCATCATCAAGGCCCGTGGTGCGTCTTCTGCAGCGTCTGCGGCTTCCTCCGCGATCGACCATATGCGTGACTGGGCGCTGGGCAGCAGCGGCGTCGTCAGCATGGCGATCTCGGCCGACGGCAGCTACGGCATCGAGCCGGGCATCATCTACTCCTACCCGGTGGTGTGCAGGAACGGCGCCTACGAGATCGTCCAGGGCCTCGCGCTCGACGACTTCAGCAAGCAGAAGATGAAGGCCACCGAAGACGAGCTGCGCCAGGAGCGCGCCGCCGTCGAGCATCTGCTTGGGTAAGCTCGAAGCCTGAAGCTGGAAGCTGGAAGAACGAAACCCCGCTCAGTTCACCCTGAGCGGGGTTTCTTCATATGTGGGCGCTTACCAGGCCTCGGCGAAGCCGGACCTTCCAGCTGCCAGGCGCGAAGCGCCGCTCTTTAAGCTTCCGGCTTCCAGCTCTGAGCCGGGCGAAGCCCGGATCAGTCCCGCAGGCTGATGATCTTCCAGCCTTTCTGCTCGGCCACCTCGCGCAGGGTGGGATCCGGATCCACCGCCACCGGGTGGTCGACCAGTTCCAGCAGCGCCAGGTCGTTGTGGGAGTCGCTGTAGAACCAGGCGCCGTCGAGGGTCAGCTCCTTGTCGACCAGCCACTGCTCGAGGCGCTCGACCTTGCCTTCCCGATAGCTGGGGACGCCGCTGACCCTGCCGGTATAGCGGCCATCGACGATCTCGGGCTCCACGGCGATCAGCTCGTCCACCCCCAGGCGTTCGGCGATGGGGCCGGTGATGAAGCGGTTGGTGGCGGTGATGATCATCAGGGTGTCGCCACGGGTGCGGTGGCGGGCCACCAGTTCCTCGCCCCTGGGCAGGATGTGCGGCTCGATCTTGCTGGCCATGAACTGCTGGTGCCAGGCGGCGAGCTGCTCTGGGCTGTGCTCGGCGAGGGGCCTCAGGGCCACCTCGAGGAAGGCGTGGATGTCCAGGGTGCCGGCCTCGTAGTCGGCCAGGAAACGATCATTGGCTTCCCGGTAGGCCACCGGGTCCACGGCGCCCTGTTCCAGCAGAAACTCGCCCCAGGCATGGTCGCTGTCGATCGACAGCAGCGTGTTGTCCAGGTCGAAGATGGCCAGGCTCACGGCAACTCCCCATTGATTATCGACAAGTCGGTATCGGTCAAGTGCGAAAGCCGGCGATTATGGCAGAAGCGGTCTCCGGCCGCGAGTCGTCCCGCATGCGACGCAGAGCGTATTGATGCGCTTCGTGGCCTTGTGGAAGAATGGTTCCAATTGTGGATTCATAAGGTGAAGCCCGTGATCGACGCTGACGGCTTTCGCCCCAACGTTGGCATCATCATTGCCAATGAACAGGGGCAGCTGCTTTGGGCGCGTCGGGTAGGGCAGAATGCGTGGCAGTTTCCCCAGGGAGGCATCAAGGCGAACGAGACACCGCAACAGGCACTTTTTCGTGAGCTGCACGAGGAAATCGGCCTCACCGCCGATGACGTCGAGATCCTTGCCTGCACCCGGGGCTGGCTGCGCTACCGCCTGCCGCGACGCATGATTCGCACCAACTCACGGCCGGTCTGCATCGGCCAGAAACAGAAGTGGTTCCTGCTGCGGATTCGTTGCCAGGAGCACCGGATCTGCATGGATGGCTCTCCCAAGCCGGAATTCGACGGCTGGCGCTGGGTCAGTTACTGGTACCCCCTCGGACAGGTGGTACCCTTCAAGCGGGAAGTCTACCGGCGTGCCCTGCGGGAGTTGTCCCCGCGGGCCCAGCGGCTGGCTCTTGGCCATGGTTAGGAACACCGTGGCGGCAGCCGGGGTCTGACAAGGTCAGTGAACTCCCCGGCAAGGCGAGAGAGAACAACGAATGGACACCAGGACGCCGATGCTCGAGGTTTTGCGCCGCATCATTCAGGAGGTCAACGGGGCTCGCAACCTGGACGTGGCCCTGTCGACGATGGTGCGCCGCATCCGCAAGGCGATGCGTACCGATGTCTGCTCCTTCTATCTTCACGACGCCGAGCTCGACCAACTGGTGCTGATGGAGACCATCGGCCTGCGTACCCAGGCGGTGGGGCATGTGACCCTGCCGAGGGGCGAAGGGCTGGTGGGCCTGGTGGCGAGCCGCGAGGAGCCGCTCAACCTGGAGGACGCCCAGGCGCATCCCCAGTTCCGCTATTTCGAGGCCACCGGCGAGGAGCGCTACTCCAGCTTCCTCGGGGTGCCGATCATCCATCAGCGCCGCACACTCGGCGTGCTGGTGGTGCAGCAGGCCGAGAAGCGCCGCTACGACGAGGAGGACGAGGCCTTCCTGGTCACCATGGCGGCGCAGCTGGCCGGGGTGCTGGCCCACGCCCTGGCCACCGGCAGCCTCACCCGGCCGAGCCTCGATGGCCAGGCGATGTTCACCGGGGTGGCCTCCTCGCCGGGGATGGCGATAGGCGAGGCGGTGGTGATCGCCCCGCCCGCCGACCTGAACAGCGTGCCGGATCTGATTCCCACCGATGTCGACTACGAGATCACCCGGCTCAGGGAGGCCATCGGCCGGGTTCGCGAGGAGATCCGCGCCGCCGGTGAACGCCTGGCCAACCGCATCTCGGCCCAGGAGCTGGCGCTGTTCGAGGTCTACCAGCAGATGCTGGGCGAGGCGGCGCTCTCCCAGGAGGTGGTCAAGCGCATCCGCGAGGGGCAGTGGGCGCCCGGCGCGCTGGCCGATGTGGTGCGCCGCCATGTGCAGTACCTCGAGCGGGTCGACGACGACTATCTCCGCGAACGGGCCGCCGACGTGCGCGACCTGGGGCGCCGGGTGCTGGCGCACCTCCAGGAGGAGACGCCCCAGACCCCCGACGTCTATCCGGACAGTACCATCCTGGTCGGCGACGAGATCAGCGTGGCGATGCTCGGCGAGGTGCCCCGCGACAAGCTGGCCGGGCTGGTCTCGGTGAGCGGCTCGAGCACCTCCCACGTGGCGATCATCGCCCGGGCCATGGGCATTCCCACGGTGCTCGGCATGGTCGACCTGCCGCTGCCGCGGCTGGGCGGTGCCCGGGTGGTGCTCGACGGGCATCGCGGGCGGCTCTTCGTGAGCCCCGGCGCCGAGCTGGAAAGCCACTATCAGAGCCTGATCGACGAGGAGCGGGCGCTGGCCGAGGTGCTCGAGCACGAGCAGGACCTGCCGAGCCGCACCCCGGACGGCCATGACATGCCGTTGATGGTCAACACCGGCCTGGCGGTGGAGGCCGCGGCATCGCTGAAGAGTCGCATCGGCGGGGTGGGGCTCTATCGCACCGAAGTGCCGTTCATGATCACCGAACGCTTTCCCGGCGAGCAGGAGCAGACCCGGCTCTACCGCGAGCAGCTCGAGAGCTTCGCACCGCTGCCGGTGGTGATGCGCACCCTGGACATCGGCGGCGACAAGGACCTGCCCTATTTTCCCATCGAGGAGGCCAACCCCTTCCTCGGCTGGCGCGGCATCCGTGTCACCCTGGACCATCCCGAGGTGCTGATGGTGCAACTGCGCGCCATGCTGCGTGCCTCCCAGGGGCTCGACAACCTTCAGGTGTTGTTGCCCATGGTCACCAATGTCGACGAG
Source organism: Halomonas heilongjiangensis (assembly GCF_002879645.1). Classification (GTDB taxonomy): domain Bacteria; phylum Pseudomonadota; class Gammaproteobacteria; order Pseudomonadales; family Halomonadaceae; genus Halomonas; species Halomonas heilongjiangensis. The sequence continues at coordinate 59,541 of NZ_PNRE01000044.1, forward strand.
GTCGACGACGCCCTGAAACTGCTCGATCGGGCCATTCTCGAGCTGGGCGAGGAGGGGGTCACGGTCAATCGCCCCAGGGTGGGAGTGATGCTGGAAGTGCCGGCGACCCTCTACCAGCTCGACGCCCTGGCCGAGCGCGTCGACTTCTTCTCGGTGGGCAGCAACGACCTGACCCAGTACCTGCTGGCGGTGGACCGCAACAATCCGCGGGTCGCCGGGCTCTACGACGCCTGCCACCCGGCCGTGCTGTCGGCCATGGCGCGACTCGCCGAGGAGTCGGCCGCGCTGCGGATGCCGATCTCGGTGTGCGGCGAGCTGGCCGGCGACCCGGCCGGTGCCCTGTTGCTGATGGGCATGGGATTCAATTCGCTGTCGATGAACGCCCCCAGCCTGCCGCGGGTGCGTGCTGCGATTCGTCGGGTGCCGCTGGAGGCCGCTCGCCAGCTGGTCGAGGAGACCCTGCGCCTGGACAGCCCCGCCGCGGTGCGCCGCCACCTGAACGAGCGGCTGGGCGAGTGGCAGCTGGCGCACCTGTTGCCACCGAGGGATTGAGTCGGCATCCGGGAGGCTGCCGTGGAGCTCGGCGCTCATCGCCGATGGTGCGGTAGACCACCCACGCCGCTACGCGCCGCAATCGCCCCGCGGAGCGTGGCTCCTACATCGGCTTACGGTCGGTCGCGATCCGCAGTTCGTTCTCCCCCTGCATCACCCCGTTCGGCCCGAACCGCCGCTCGCCGATCTCGATCCGCCCATCGGCGTACCAGGCGAGCCAGGTCGTGGCCCGGGTGCCGTAGTCCTGGCCGACGATGAAGGGGGAGGAGAGCCGGCGCTCCAGCTCCAGCCCCACCCCGGTCTCCGGCAACTGGTCGTCGTCGGCCGGGTGCGGGTCGCCCAGCGCCGCCAGGGCGTCGCCTGGCCAGTGGCCGCGGCGCACGCTGGTGGCGAGCCCCTGGCGGGCGGCGATCAGCTTGGGCCAGGGCGTGTTCAGGCTGGCATTGGAGAGCCCGTGCAGGCCCGGCGGTGTCGTCTTCAGCGAGAGGTCGTCAGCGCCGCGATGAAGATGCCAGAGTCGCTCGCCGTCGCCGGCCAGCAGGTTGAACCCCGCATAATGCCGGGCATCGCCCGAGGCGAGCCGGTCGAGCCAGGCCGGCAGGTCGTCGCACTCGAGGGCCCCGCGCACCAGGGCGCCGCGGCTGGGGGCGCCGGCCGGCACCTTGAGGGACGGGGCGCGGACATTGGTGACGGCGGCGAAGCGGCCGCGACGATGCACGGCCAGCCAGGTTCCCCCGGCCTCCAGGTCGCGTCCTCCGACGATGTCGGGGGCATCGCGCCAGGCGGCCAGCGGCGCGGTGGGGCGGGCGTGAAACTCGTCACGATTGGCCACCAGACGCAACAGGCAGATACTGGCGGGACGATGGTCGAAGGCGATCAGGCACATGACGGCAGCTTAGCGTGCCGCCACGTCGGGGGGAAGGCGCCAGGCGCGTGCCATGACAGGGGCGGCAGGGCGGCGTAAACTCGGATCATCTTCGCACCGGTTCAGGGAAGACAATGCGAGTCGAGTCGAGCAAGGAACGCCTCTGGTCACGACTGATCCAACCCATCCTCTGGCCAGTGCTGCTGGCGCAGGGAGTCCTGGTGGCGCTCTGTCTGGTCGTCGGCGTGCTGCTGTGGTGGATGGTGCCCTCCCATGCCTCCTGGAGTGCCACCTTCTGGCTGATGCTGGCCTTGTTGGTGGGCAGCAGTGCCAACGTGCTCGTCTTCCTGACCCTGCTGCGTCAGCGCCTGGCGACCTGCGAGGCGGCCCTCGACGACCAGCTGGTCATCGGCGAACGATACCTGGCCCAACCCCGTCCCGGCCGGTCGGTGCCGATCGCCGCGGTGGAAGACACCGCCAGCGAAGGCGATCCCGTTCGCCGCCTGTCGCGGCTGCTCGACGGTGTGGCTGCACTGCTCGATGAGCAGGCCAGGGCCCCGCACCTCGAGGGCATGCTGGCGGCCAGCGGCCGGCCGGCATTGCTGGCCACGCGAGACCGCGTGCTGGTCGCCAACACGGCCATGGAGGAACTGCTGGGCCAGGGCGAGCTGCGTGGCCTGGCGGTGAGTCAGCTCCTGCCGGTCGACGAGTCGCAGAGCGACCTCGAGCGGTGCGTGGTGCGCCCCGTGGGCGCCACCAGGCCGGCGTCCCGGTGGTTGCAGATGCGGCTGGAGGACGATCGGGGCCATGCGCTGGTGCTGCTCGACGACCTCGAGCAGCGGGAGCGTCGCCTCGACCAGTTGCTGGTCGGGCGTCAGCGGGCCCGGGAGGAGTCGCGACTCAAGTCAGGCTACCTGAGCCACCTGCGGCGGGAGCTGAAACCGCTGATGGTCTCGCTGGGCGAGGTGCTGGACCAGGAGGCGGCCCTGGTACGCCGCGATGCCGCCGGTCGTCGGTCCGTGCTGGAGCTGCGCGAGAGGCTGGCCGACATCTCGGTGCTACTGGCCAACCTGACCGATGAACCGCAGGCCCAGGGCGCCGGGGCGCCCGCCAGCGGACCCGCGCGGGTACTGATCGTCGATGACGGACCGGTCAACCTGATGCTGGCCCAGCAGGTGCTCGAGGGGCAGGGCTATAGCGTGGAGACCGCCACCTCCGGGGCACAGGCACTGGAGTGCCAGGCCCGGCAGTCCTTCGACCTGGTATTGATGGATATCTTCATGCCCGACATGGACGGGGTGGAGGCCAGTCTGCGCTGGCGCGAACAGGAGGCCGGTCGGGTCGAGGGCCGTCGCAGTGTCCTGGTGGCCCTGACCGCCAATGCCAGCGATGCCGACCGACAGCGCTTCCGCGAGGCCGAGATGGACGACTATCTGGCCAAGCCCTATCGGCCCCAGGCGTTGATCGACCTGGTGCAGCGGTGGTTGCCGGAGGCACATGAGGACACCGGGTCGCCGTGAGCGTTCTCGCGATGCTGCTCGTCTACCTGCTGCTGGGCGCCGCCGCCGGTACCATGGCGGGGGTGTTCGGCGTCGGCGGCGGGCTGGTCATCGTGCCGGCCCTGGTGGTCGCCTTCGGACTCCAGGGGGTCGCCCCGGAGGTCGCGATGCACCTGGCCGTGGGGACGTCGCTCGCGACCATCGTCATCACCGGGGCCTCCTCGGCCTGGGGGCATCACCGGCGCGGCAGCATCCAGCGGCGGTGGTTTCTGGCCCTGTTGCCCGGCCTGATGCTCGGCGCCATCGGTGGCGTCTTCGTCGCCGGGCGTCTCTCCGGCGGCCTGCTCGGTACCCTGTTCGGCGTCTTCGTGCTGCTGATGGCGCTGAGAATGGCGCTGGCACGTGGCCCGAGGCCGGGCAGCGCCACGCCGGGCAGGCTCGGCATGGGGCTGGCCGGTGTCGTGATCGGCGGTATCTCGGCGCTGTTCGGCATCGGTGGCGGCATGCTCTGCGTGCCCTGGCTGACCCGTTGTGGCGTCACCATGACCCGGGCCGTGGGCACCTCGTCGGCCTGTGGCCTGCCCATCGCGCTGTTCGGGGCGGCCACCTTCATGGTGGTGGGCTGGGGCCATCCGCTGTTGCCTGCCGGTGCCACCGGCTTCGTGATGTGGCCGGCATTTCTCGGTATCGTGCTGGCCAGCGTGCCCTTCGCGCGCCTCGGCGTGCACCTGGCACACCGCCTGCCGGCTCGTACCCTGCGCCTCGCCTTCGCCGCCCTGCTGGCGCTGGTGGGGTTGCGATTTCTTTTATAGCGACAAGACAAACCATTGCCCATGGCACACCGGCTGGTAGTGTCGCGGCTCACGGCTCCAGAGGACATCCATGCTCCGCTATCCCGACATCGACCCGGTCGCCATCTCCCTGGGGCCGCTCCAGGTCCACTGGTATGGCCTGATGTACGTGATCGGCTTCGTCGCCGCCTGGTGGCTGGGCAGGCGGCGTGCCGCCCGCATCGGCCTGACCCATGACGACGTGGGCGACCTGCTGTTCTATGCCGCCCTCGGCGTGGTGCTGGGCGGCCGGCTGGGCTATGCACTCTTCTATGGCATGGGCCAGTGGCTGGCCGACCCACTCTGGATCTTCCGCATCTGGGATGGTGGCATGAGTTTCCACGGCGGCCTGGCCGGGGTGCTGCTGGCGGCGCTCTGGTTCGCCAGCAAGAAGCGGCTGGCCTTCTTCACCCTCACCGACTTCGTCGCCCCCCTGGTGCCGATCGGCCTGGGGGCCGGGCGCATCGGCAACTTCATCAATCGCGAGCTGCCCGGCCGGGTGACCGAGCTGCCCTGGGGCATGCCGTTTCCCGGTATGGGACCCGAGCCGCGCCACCCCTCGGCGCTGTACGAGGCGCTGCTCGAGGGCGCCGTGCTGTTCGCGGCGCTGTGGTGGGTCTCGGCCACGCCGCGGCGGCGCGGGCTGGTCTCCGGTCTCTTCCTGCTGCTCTATGGGGTGTTCCGCGGCGCGGTGGAGTTCGTGCGCCTGCCCGATGCCCATCTCGGCTTCATCGCCTTCGGCTGGGTGACCATGGGCATGCTGCTGACCCTGCCGATGATCGCCATCGGCCTCCTGCTGATCCTCTGGTCGCGCCGCCAGCCGATCCCCTGACGGCGAGCCCGGCTTCGCCGGGAGCTGGAAGAACGCCCGCTTCGCGGGCTTAAGCCTGACGCTGGAAGAAAAACCCAGGTCATCGGCTCTGGACTGGCTTCCAGCTTCCAGCTTCCAGCCTGTAGAATGGCTGACCCACTTATCAGCCCAGATGAACGCCGTGACCGACGATACCCAGCCCGCCCTCGAGCCCCCCGCTCTTGAGCAACCCTATCTGGACCTGATGCGCGCCGTGCTCGAGCATGGCGTGGAGCGCGGCGATCGCACCGGGGTCGGCACCCGTTCGCTGTTCGGCCACCAGATGCGCTTCGACCTCTCGCGGGGCTTCCCGCTGGTGACCACCAAGAAGCTGCACCTGCGCTCGATCATCCATGAGCTGCTGTGGTTCCTGCGTGGCGACACCAACATCGCCTACCTCAAGGAGCACGGGGTGCGCATCTGGGACGAGTGGGCCGACGAGAACGGCGATCTCGGCCCGGTGTACGGCTACCAGTGGCGCAGCTGGCCCGACCCGCGCGGCGGCCACGTCGACCAGATCGCCAGGCTGCTCGAGCAGATCCGCGCGAACCCCCGGTCGCGGCGGCTGATCGTCTCGGCCTGGAACCCGGCGCTGGTCGACGAGATGGCGCTGCCGCCGTGCCACTGCCTGTTCCAGTTCTACGTGGCCGAGGGGCGGCTCTCCTGCCAGCTCTACCAGCGCAGTGCCGACATCTTCCTCGGCGTGCCCTTCAATATCGCCAGCTACGCGCTGCTGACGCAGATGATCGCCCGGGTCAGCGGGCTTGAGCCCGGCGACTTCGTCCACACCCTGGGCGATGCGCACCTCTACCTGAACCATCTGGAGCAGGCCGAGCTGCAGCTCTCGCGCACGCCCCTGGCGCCGCCGCGGCTGTGGCTCAACCCCGAGGTCCGCGACCTCTTCGCGTTTCGCTTCGAGGATATCGCCATCGAGGGCTACGAGGCGCACCCCCATATCAAGGCCGAGGTCGCCGTATGAGCGAAAGGACGCAAGAGGAAACCCTGGTGCCCGTCGCGATGATCGCCGCCCTGGCCCGCAACCGGGTGATCGGCGTCGACAACCGGCTGCCCTGGTACCTGCCCGAGGACCTCAGGTTCTTCAAGCGCATGACCCAGGCCAAGCCGCTGGTGATGGGGCGCAAGACCTTCGAGTCGATCGGGCGTCCGCTGCCCGGCCGCCTGAATATCGTGGTGACCCGTGATCCCGCCTTCCACCACGAGGGCGTGCGGGTCTGCCATGATCTTGCTTCTGCCCTGGCGCTGGCCGACCAGCAGGCCACCATCGACGCCTGCGACGAGCTCATGGTGATGGGCGGCGCCCAGATCTATGCCCAGGCGCTGCCGCTGGCCTCGCGGCTCTACCTCACCGAGGTCGATATCGAGGTGGAGGGCGACGCCCGCTTCCCCGAGCTCGACATGGCCGAGTGGGAGGTGGTGCAGCGGGTGCCCGGCGAGCCCGCCGAGGGCCAGCCGGCCTACAGTTTCGTGCACTACCGCCGGCGGCTCGCCGACGGCACGGCCAGCGGGCCGCTGGCGAGCGGGTGAGAGGGCGTCGAGGGTCTCCATCCGGCGACATTTGTCATGCTGCGGCTTCTGGCACAGACTTGGGGGTTAATGCCTCGTCGTGAAGGGCTCGTGTTGGAGGGAATCGGTTTGATCGAGGAACGCTCAACCCGTCTGCTGGAGGCACTGGAGCGTCGTGCCGAGAGCCTGCTGGGCACCCTGCACGAGGCCCGTGTACAGCAGGTGGCCATGCAGGCCCGGCTGGCCGAGTTGGAACGCCGCCGCAGCGAGCTCGAGGCGCACAATGCCGAGCTCGTCGCCCGCGCCGAGGAGGCCCTGGCCAGCCAGCGTGGCCTGGCGCAGCGCAACGACGAGCTCGAATCTCGCCTCGCCGAGCTCGAGGCGAACCGCCTGGAGCTGCTTGAGGAGAACCGTGAGCTCGACGAGCAGAACCGCGAGCTGGAGGCGCACAACCGCCACCTGCACGACAAGCTCGCCGCCGGCGAGCCGGCCGGCGGCTTCCCGTTGCCGGCCCGCCGCGCCCAGGGCCTCTCGGCGCTCATTGGCCATCGCCCGAAGGGGGCGGCGGCCCGGGTCGCGACCGACCCGCCGGAGGCCGGACCACCGGCGCAGGCCGAGCCGGCCGGAAACCCCCAGAGCGACCTGCCGATCGGCGAGGCGCCGTCGCCCCAGGCGCTGCTCGGCGAGTGGTACCAGCGCTACGGTTCGACCTTCTTCAAGGGGCATACCCGCCCGCTCAAGGTCGGCATCCACGAGGAGCTCGCCGCCCGCGAACCCTGGCCGGAGAAGCTGGTGCGCCGCGCGCTGGCCTGCTACGTCAACCTGCCCCGCTACCTCAAGTCGGTGCGCGAGGACGCCGCGCGCATCGACCTCGACGGCCAGGCCGCCGGGCGTGTCGATGCCGAGGCCGCCGAGCACGCCCGCAAGAAGCTCGAGCGGCTGCAGGCCAACCGCCGCAAGCCCCAGGGCAAGCCGCAACGGCACCGGGAGCGGGCCGAGGGCCGCCCCCCGGGTAGCCAGGCGCCGGCGGGGAAGCGGGCTTCCCGCGCCGGTGAATCGGCCGGCGACGCTACCGCCGCCCCGTCACCGGCCACCCTGGAAGAGAAGCTCTCCGCCCTGCTGGCCAAGCACAACGGCCACTGACCCGACGCGACGGTCGCGGTCGGGGCTGGCAGCGACCGTTGACTTGCCATCGTCATATTCGCAGGGCATCATGAACGCGCTCATCGCTGCCTGGGCTGTATTCGGTCGATTCACCTCGGCCAGCCGGCAGCGGCGGCCGGCCAGCCGGGAGGGCTCGCCGACCGCCAGCGCAAGGGAAAGTTCCGCAGGGAAGGCGCGCTCTGAAGGAAAACAGTGTTTTTTCTTGTTGCGTTCCCGAAAATCCCGGTATAGAGTTCCCCTTGCGAGCATTGGACTATAACAAGGCTTCGCTGAGGTGGTGCCGCGCCACCTGCCATCCTCCCGGGAGGGAGCCGAGCAGGAAAGGCAAATGAGCATGCCCGGCAAGCCGGCTGCATTCACTTCGGTGAAGCGTGCAGTAACGATCGAAACAGTAAGCTAGTCAAAGGAACTATCGCGATGAAAAAGACACTGTTAGCGACTGCTATCGCCGGCGCCCTGGGCGCATCCGCTGCCGCTCAGGCCGCGACCGTCTACGACCAGGATGGCACCCGTCTCGACCTCTACGGCCGTATCGCCCTGGGTGTCTCCGGCGGAGGTCCGAATGATCCGATCGTGGACGAGGATACTGGCGAGCAGATTGGCCAAGTCAAGAGAAATGGCTCCGAATTCCGCGACGTCTACTCCCGCTTCGGCCTGCGCGGCACCCAGCAGATCAACTCCGACCTGACCGCCTTCGGTAACTTCGAGCTGCGCCCGCAGCTGGACGAAGTGAACCGCGGTGGCCAGCAGGTGCGCAACAGCTACCTGGGCCTGCGCAGCAACAGCTTCGGTACCATCCAGGCCGGTAACTTCGACAGCTTCTACCTGAATACCGTCTCCGCGCCCTTCGATGTCTACCTCGATCGCGGCCTCGAGTTCACCGGCGGTAGCCACCGCGCCCGCGGCGACTCCGTCGGCTATATCACCCCGAACCTGGCCGGCTTCCAGGTCTTCCTGATGGGCAAGCACTACACCGGTAACGGTGCTGAGGTCGGCTCCGAGGGCAGCAACTCCTCCAAGATCAACGCCGCCGGTGGTGCCGTCTACGAGACCGGCCCGCTGCGCCTGGCCCTGGGTTTCGCCCAGGACAAGGACGACGATGCCATTGTGGCGAAGGACGGTGCTGGCACCGGCGAGAACATCTACGGCGGCTCCGCCTCCTATGAGTTCGTGCCCGGCTTCTCCGGCCGTCTGGGCTACGAGTCCCATGAGGACAACGAGCGCAGGATCGGTGTGGGCATGAGCTATGCCGTCGCTGACTGGGCGTTCAACCTGGACTACTACAACATCCGTGCCGACGGCGAGAACAAGGAAGCGCGGCAGGCCGAGGGTGCCGACACCACTCGCCACTCCTGGGCGGCCGGTGCCTACTACAAGGTCTCCAGCAACTTCGACGTCTTCGCCGAGGTGCATGAGGCCGATCAGGACACCATCTTTGACCGTGACACCACTGGCAGCGACCTCAGCGGCAACCTGCGCGACACCCGCGACAGCGTCTACTGGCTGACCGGCGTTCGCTACCACTTCTGATCGGCCCCGCGCCCATCGAAGTAGCGACACGGCTGCAACACCGAAGCCGGCCCCTCGAGGGCCGGCTTTCTCGTGGGCGGGTGTCGAGACAATGCAGGGCGAGGCGGGAAAGGGGTCATCGAGCCTGGCTATTCGCGCCTTGGCGGCGCTTGACCTGCGCTACCATTTAGGGTCCGATAGCCAGGCAAATCGGTAATCGCTAACTCACCCGGGAGCGGCGTTTGCTATCTCGACTCCGGTTTCTCTTCCAGTCGGCTCTCTCCCTCCAGGGGCGGCTGATGATCGGCCTGGCCGTCACCTGGGTGGTGGTGGCCTTGCTGTTGATGGGCAGCGGCAGGCTGGCGGGGCTGCAACTGGTGCGCGAGACCAACTTCGCGCATCTGAGCTATGAGTCACGGCTGATCGCCGACGAGATCACGGCCCAGGTCAACGATCGCCTGGGCGCCCTGGAGCGGCTGGCCGCCAGGCTCGACCAGCAACTCCATCGAGAGGGTGATGGCCAGCCCGGCGAGGAGGTTCTGCGCAGCGAGCTCAAGCACAACGATTCCCTGCTCGAGTGGTTCGACGGCCTGGTGGTGGCGGACGCCGATGGCACGGTACTGGCCGACTGGCCGGTCGTGGTGGGGCGGGTGGGCCTGTCGACGGCCGAGACCGAGTATTTCCGCTTCGTCGCGGCCGTGCGCCGCCCCTACGTGAGCGAACCCTTCGTCGGTCGGGCCAGCGACATGCCGCTGGTGCTGTTCGTGGTGCCGCGACGCCATGACGGCGAGTTCGACGGTTTCGTCGGCGGCTTCGTCAACATTCACTCCGGCGGCCTGTTCCAGCGGCTGCACCGGCTGCGTCTCGGTTCCGGCGGCTTCGCCGCCGTGGCCACGGCCTCGGGGACCATCCTCTACCATCCCGATCCCTCGCTGGTGCTGCAGCCGGTGCCCACGGTCGATGAGAACGCCATGCTGCACCAGGCGCTGGACGGCTGGCAGGGCGAGACCGTGGCACGCTTGATCGGTGGCGGCGAGGCCTACCAGTCCTTCGCCCAGGTCTGGCCGGCCGACTGGGTGGCCGGGGTCTTCCTGCCCGCGGAGCAGGTGAATGCGCCGCTGCAATCGCTGTTTCGCCGGCTCTGGTGGTTCGGCGTCGCCTTCGCCATGCTGCTGCTGCCGCTGATGTGGTGGCTCGTGCGCCATGCCCTGAGCCCCCTGCACCGGCTCGAGACGCAGATCGACGAGGTGGGCGAGGGGCGGCGCAGCCGGGTGACGCTCGATACCCGGATGCACGAGATCAGCCGGCTGGCCGGTACCTTCAATCGGGTGGAGGAGGAGCGCAGCACGGCCCTCGAACGACTGCAGGATCGTGAGGCGTTCCTCGAGAGCGTGCTGTCGTCGTCGCCGCTGGGCATGTTCGTCACCGACACGGTCGGCATCATCCGCTACATGAATCCCGCGTTGACGGAGCTGACCGGCCATGCCTTCTCCGCCCGGGACGAAGCGGCGTGGGTGACGTTCATCCACGCCGCGGACCGCCAGTCGGCCATCGACCTCTGGCAACACAGCCTCGAGACCGGTGACGACTTCCTCAGGCAGTTCCGCTACGTTCGCGCCGATGGTGACCTGCTGTGGCTCGAGGTGCATGCCAGCCAGGTGGCCATCGACGGCCGGACCATCGGCTTCGTGGGTACGGTCAAGGACATCACCGAGCACCATCAGGAGGAGGCCCTGCGCCGCTGGGAAGCCGAGCACGATCCCCTCACCGGCCTGCTCAACCGGCGCGGCTTCGAGCGTCGCCTGGAGGAGGCGCTGGCCGAGTGGCACAAGGCCGGCACGCCCTCGGCGCTGATGCTGTTCGATCTCGACCGTTTCAAGCCGGTCAACGACGAGGGGGGGCATGCGCTGGGCGACGAGATGCTCCGGCGCATCGCCCAGGTGGTGGCCTGGGAGGTGCGGCGCAGCGACCACGTGGCCCGCCAGGGCGGCGACGAATTCGGGGTGCTGCTGCCGAGCTGCACCCTCGCCCAGGCCCAGAGTATCGCCGAGACGCTGCGCGAGGCCGTCGCCGATGTCTTCGTGGTGCATCGCGGCCGCGAGTACCGGGTGACCCTGAGCATCGGCGTCACCGCCTTCCAGGAGGGCGACCGGGGGATCATCACGGTCATCGAACGCGCCGACGCCGCCAGCTACCGGGCCAAGGCCGCCGGTCGCAACCAGGTCGAGATCGCCTGACCGCCGCAAGACTCGATGGGCATCATGGTGCCGTGGCCTGCTGGTCGGGGATCACCCCTCGAATTCGGTGCCGAAGCGTGTGCCGAGCAGGTTGCGCAGGTAGTTCATCAGTTCCGGCGAGATGGCGTCCATGGTGGCCCTGACCCAGTCGAGCTCGTCGCCCTGGATGACCCCATAGTCGCCGAGTATCTCGTCGCGGGCCGCCTGGAACTCGGGGTCGTCGACCATCGCCGCGACCCCTTGGCGCAGGGCCTCCATGGCCGGCTCGGGGATGTCGGCGTGGACCCAGATGGTGCCGCGGGTGTTCTGCACCAGCGGAACCGTGACCCGGAAGGCTTCCCAGGCCATGCCGGAGGGCATCTCGCCGTGGATCTGCTCGTAGAGCTCGGGGGCGGTGATCATGTCCGGTACCGCCGGGTCGCGCACCGGGTTGCCCTCCTCGTCGATGAAGCCGATGGCGTAGAGCGGCATGGCGCCGCCCGCCTCGACCAGTGGTGCCATCCTGTCGAGGTAGAAGGCGGTGCTCTGGGTGTTGATCATCAGCACACCGCGCTCGAAGGCGATGCGGGTGTCGCCGCGGTTGCCGTAGCCGGGCACGCCCCGGTAGTCGATCCCGAGCAGCTCCATGGCCAGCAGCGACTCGAGCAGGCCGATCGGGTCGGTGATGCCCTTGGTCAGCGGACCCTGGGCGTCGAGCACCTCGCGGGGCTCCGCGATGCCGGCACGGGCGGCAATGAGGGTGACATGGCCCATGGGGGCGGCGACCAGGGGTTCCAGTGCGTCGAGGTCGAGGCGCAGCCCGCGTAGCCCGAGGATGGCGCGCAGGTTGAGGTGGCCGGAGCTTGCCAGCAGGGTGGTGCCGTCGTGCTCGACGCGTTCGGCGAACTCGTTGCTGCCCAGCAGGCCGCCGACATCGGTGATGTTCTCGGCCTCGATGGTCGGCCGGCCGGGGATATGGCGGCCCAGGTGGCGGCCGATCAGGCGGCCGAAGGTGTCGGTGCCGCCCCCGGGGGCGAGGGGGATGATCATGCGGATGGTCTTGCCGGCATAGTAGTCGGCGGCCCGGGCGGTATCCGACAGGCTGGCGACGGAGAGCATCATGCCCGCCAGCAGGATCGGCAGGAGGCGGAACTTGGCCATGTGACGGGCTCCGGTGCGGCGATCGTTTTCCATGCTGCCCCGTTGTGCTCTCCGGCACAGGGCTTGGAGAAGCATAGGCAGCGGGCGAGGCGATCACCACTGCCGGAAGCGCAGGATCCGGGCGAAGACCCGGCCCCAGGGTGTAGGCTGACGAGAAGAAAGCGAGCGGGTGTGGCGCCCTCTGCAGGATTCGAACCTGCGACCTGCCGCTTAGGAGGCGGCTGCTCTATCCTGCTGAGCTAAGAGGGCGAAACGCGGCGCATTATAAGCGCTTGAGCGAATGAGATAAACCCGTCGGCCCGCGGCCGGCGCTGTCGAGGGATCCGAACGAGAGTCGAGCGGAAGGGAGTGCCATGGAGCCGAGCGAGTATCGCGCCTACGACGGCCTGGGGCTGGCGGCATTGATTCGTCGCGGCGAGGTGAGCCGGGAGGAGGTCTTCGCGGCGGCCTGTGCCGCCATCGAAGCGGAGAATCCACGGCTGGGCGCGGTGGTGCGCTGTCGCTTCGAACGGGCCGAGCAGGAGGGGCGCCGGGTCGATCCCGAAGCGCCCTTCGCCGGGGTGCCGACCCTGACCAAGGACCTGCTGATGGCCATCGGCGGCGAGCCGCTCGCCTTCGGCAGTGCGGCCCTGGTCGATTGGCGGGCGCCGGAGGACGCCTCGCTGGTGCGTCGCCTGCGCGAGGCGGGACTGGTGATCCTCGGCCAGACCGCCACCCCGGAGCTGGGCCTGATGGGCATCACCGAGCCGCGGGCCTTTGCCCATCCGCTGAACCCCTGGAAGGCCGGGTACTCGCCGGGCGGTTCCAGCGGCGGGGCCGCCGCGGCGGTGGCCGGTGGGCTGGTGCCCCTGGCCATGGGCGGCGATGGCGGTGGTTCGCTGCGCATCCCGGCGAGCCACTGTGGGTTGTTCGGCCTCAAGCCTTCCCGCGGGCGGGTGCCGCTGGGCCCGCAGTACGCCGAGGTGTGGCAGGGGGCGGTGGTGGAGCACGCCCTGACCCGCAGCGTACGCGACAGCGCGGCACTGCTCGATCGTACCAATGGCATGGACGAGGGGGCGCCGCAGCCGCTGCCCCGCGAAGAAGGCTTCCTGGCCGCCATCGCTCGGCCCCCCGCGCGGCTGCGGGTCGCCGTCTCCCTCGGCGAGTCGCTGGGGGCGCCGCTGGGCACCCGGCTCGCCCCCGACGTGCAACACGCGGTGGAGCAGGCCGCCCGCCGCCTGGAGGCGATGGGCCACCGGGTGGAGTGGTGCGATCCGCCGGTCGAGGGCGAGCGCCTGGCCGACAGCTACCTGACGCTCTACCTGGGCCACCTGGCCGCCGACCTGGCCTGGATCAGCGAGCAGACCGGCGTGCCGGTGAGGCGGCTCGACATCGAGCCGTCGACCCGAGCCATCGGTCGGCTGGGGCGTTGGCTGTCGGCGCGGGACTATGAGCTCGCCAAGCGCTACTGGAACCGGGTGGCGCGGGCCATGGGCGAGTTCCACTGCCGGTACGACGTGCTGCTGATGCCGGTGGCGGCGACCCCGGCGCCGCGCCTGGGTGAACTCTATCCCGACGCCGGCAAGGAGCGGCTGATGTCGCTGCTGGCCTTGCCGGGGGCCGCCCCCCTGGCGCTGAAGGCGGGCATGCTGCACCGCCTGGCCAGGGATGCGCTATGCCGCACCCCCTTCACCCAGCTGGCCAATCTCACCGGCCAGCCGGCCATGTCGCTGCCGCTGCATGTCACGCCGGACGGCCTGCCGGTGGGGGTGCAGGCGATCGGTCCCATGGGGGACGAGCGTCGTCTGCTGGCGCTGGCCGCCGAGCTCGAGGCCGACAGCGGCTGGGGGCATCGGCTGCCTCGCGCGGCGAACGGTGAGTCGCGGGCCGATCCCGGGTAGAATGCCCGGCATGCCCGATACCCCTTCGTCCCTGTCCCCGGCCGGCGACCGCCACTTCGATGGCCTGGCCGACAAGTTTGCCGACAGCCTCTACGGCGCGGCCCGCGGCGAGCTGCGCCTGGCGCTGCTCGACCGGCTGCTGCCGGAGATGCTCGACCTCGACGGCCAGCCGGTGCTCGACGTGGGGGGCGGCCTCGGCCAACTGGCCGCCTGGTTCGCCGCACGTGGCCACCCAGTGACACTGGCCGAGCCCTCCGGCGAGATGCTCGAGCGGGCCAGGGCGCGGCTGGCCGGGCAGCCGGTGAGCCTGCTCCAGGCGCCGCTGCAGGCCCTGCCGGAGTGCGCCCCCGGCCCCTGGCGGCTGATCGCCTGCCATGCGGTGCTCGAGTGGCTGGCCGACCCGCGCTCGGCGCTCGCCACCCTGGCCGGGCTGCTGGCGCCGGGCGGCCAGCTCTCGCTGATGGTCTTCAACCGCGATGCGCTGCGGATGTCCAACGTGGTCAAGGGCAACCTGGAGAAGGCGCTCGCCGACCGCCTCGAGGGCACCGGCAAGCGCCGGCGATTGACGCCGATCTCGCCGCTGACCCATGGCCAGGTCGAGGCCTGGGCGGCCGAGAGCGGGCTGGCGATCTCGGCGGTCGCCGGCATCCGCGTCTTCCACGACTACCTGCGCCAGCCGCCATCGTCCGCTGCCGACCGGGCCCGCCTGCTCGCCCTCGAGCGGCGCTACTGTCGCGTCGATCCCCACTGGCGGCTGGGCCGCTACCTGCTCTACACCCTCGAAGCGTCCCCGACACATCCCCAGGAGCCCCTCCCATGAGCGCCGAGACCCCAGTCTGCCAGTTGCTGGAACGCCAGGACCTGGACTACCGCGGCTGGTGGTGGGTGGCCCCGCCGCGGGACGCCTGGCTGGAGACCGGGGAGGGCACCACGATCAGCGCCGACCAGTCGGTGATCGAGGCCTGGCACGCGCGGAGCCGGCCGGCCTTCTCGCCCTTCGACGAGGGCCTGCCGGGTGTCGCCGATGGCGGCGTGCCCGGGGTCGTGCTGTTCTGGCCCAAGAGCCATGCGCTGGGCGAGTGGTGGCTGTTGTGGCTCTGTGCGGTGCTGCCGCCGGGCACGCCGCTGCAACTCGCCGGCGAGAACCAGGGGGGCATCCGGCGGGTGCTCCAGGTGCTGGCGGCGCTGGGGCTGGGCTGTCGCAAGCGCGACACCGCCCGGCGCTGCTCGCTGTTCGAGACGCGCCTCGGCCGGGTCGGCCTCGACCCCGAGGCGGCCTGGTCGTCGTTCGAGGCCGAGGGGCTGACCCTGGTCAGTCACCCGGGGGTGTTCGGCCACGGCAAGCTCGACGACGGCACCCGGCTGCTGCTCGAGCGGTTGCCGGCGGTGCTGCCGGAAGGGCCGGCGGAGATACTGGACATGGGCTGCGGCGACGGCATCCTGGCCGCCTGGCTGGCCCGGCGCGGGGCCCGGGTCACGGCGGTGGACGTCAACGCCTTCGCCGTGGAGGCGAGCCGTCGCACGCTCGCCGCCAATGGCCTGGCCGGCGAGGCGCGGGTCGGCGACGTCTATGCCGCGCTCGGCGAGAGGTGCTTCGCGGCCATCGTCAGCAACCCGCCCTTCCACCAGGAGCGGGCCATCGACTATGGCCCGGCGGCGCGGCTGATCCTCGAGGCGCCCGACCACCTGCGGCCCGGCGGCCAGCTGGTGATCGTCGCCAACGCCTTCCTGCCCTACCCGGACCTGCTCGAGCGCGCCTTCGGCGGTTTCGAGATCCTCGCCGACGACCGGCGCTTCCGGGTCTACCGCGCGATCTGGCGCTGATCAGGCCTGGGGATCGCGATAGGCGATCTCGGTAATCACATAGGTGGTCTCGCCGCCGGGGGCGGCGACGGTCGCCTCGTCGTCCAGCGACTTGCCGAGCAGGGCCTTGGCCAGGGGGGCGTCGACGCTGATCCAGCGTTTCGCCGTGTCGGTCTCGTCGTGGCCGACGAGGCGGATACGCATCTCCTCGCCGTCGTCGTCCTCGAGGGTCACGAAGGCGCCGAAGTAGACCCTGTCGGTATCCGCGGGGAGCCGATCCACCACCTGCAGTTCGTCGAGGCGCCTGGTCAGGTAGCGGATCCGGGCGATGACCCGGTTGAGCTCCTTCTTGTTGTAGGTGTAGTCGGCGTTCTCGCTGCGGTCGCCGAGTGCCGCGGCCTCGCCGACCTTGGCCGAGAGCGCGGGACGCTTGACCCGCGACAGGTGGTCGAGAATCCCGCGCAGGCGGTCGGCGCCCTCGGCGGTGATCAGGTTGCTCTTCGGTTCCTGGCGCGGGTCCTTGGCCGGGTCGCGCCAGCGCGTCATGTTGCGGCCCTTCATCGGCGTCACCCTTCCTTCCACGTGAAAGAGGCAACATACGCCATCGATGGCGGCATCGCCAAGCCGGGGAGATTCGCACTGGAGAATCATTCAAACGTTCGTTACATTTCAGGGGGTGGGACAACGACAAGACACCGAGGAGATACCGCATGATTCGACGCCATCTGCTGGCCACCACCCTGGGCCTGGGGCTCGCCATCGCCCCGCTCACCCACCTGCTCGCCTGGGAAGCGGAGGTCGATGCCCTGAAGAGCCGCTGGGAACGGGTCACCACCGAGCTGCCGGAGGGCGAGCGCCGCGAGGCCCTGAAGGCCCTGGCCGCCCAGGCCGAGCGCCTGGCCGACGCCCATCCCGACGCGGCGATGCCGCGGGTCTGGCACGGCATCATCGAGGCCTCCCATGCCCGGGAGCGCAGCGGCCTGGGGGCCCTGGGCAGCGCCCGCGGCGCCCGCGACGCCCTGGAGCAGGCCGTCGAACTCGACCCGCAGGGCGCCAACGGCTCGGCCTACGTGACCCTGGGGGCCCTCTACCATCGTGCCCCCGGGCGGCCGCTGGGCTTCGGCAACAGCGACACCGCCGAGCGCATGTTCCGCCGCGCGCTGGAGATCCGCCCCGAGGGCATCGACGTCAATTTCTACTACGCTGCCTTCCTCGTCGACGAGGGACGAGCCGACGAGGCCCGGGAACATGCGCGGCGTGCCGTCGAGGGCCAGGCCCGCGCGGATCGCCAGGCCTCCGACGAGGCGCTGCGGGAACAGGCCCGGGCGCTGCTTTCCCGCCTCTGAGACGGCCCCTCCACCGGCCGCCGCGCACCGCGGCGGTTGGCATCCTTCCGCCGGGTCATGATAATGGTCGCCACCCTGCGACCCGGAGATCGGCATGAGCGCCCCCCGTCACCCGCACGATCAGGATCTCACCGCACAGGTGTCCTTCACGGCCGCCGATGCCGAGCTGCTGGAGCGGCGCTGCCTGCACCAGGGCTTCTTCCGCCTGGAGGAACTGCACCTGCGCCATCGCCTGTTCGAGGGCGGCTGGAGCGGCGAGGTCGTGCGCGAAGTGCATCGTCGCCACGACGCCGTGGGCGTGCTGCTCTATGATGTGGAGCGAGACACCGTGGTATTGATCGAGCAGTTCCGTGCCGGTGCGTTCGACGACCCCGCGTCGCCCTGGAAGCTGGAGGTGGTGGCGGGACTCGTCGAGCGGGGCGAGAGCGTCGCCGAGGTCGCCCGTCGCGAGACGCTGGAAGAGGCCGGCTGCGAGGTGGGCGAGCTGATCGAGCTGCATACCTACTATCCCAGCCCCGGGGCCTGCGACGAGCGGGTCACCCTGTTCTGTGGCCTGGTCGACAGCCGTGGCCTCGGGGGGGTGCACGGGCTCGACGAGGAGCACGAGGACATCCGCGTGCATGTGTTGCCGTTTACCCGAGCGTGGGAACTCCTCCAGGCCGGGCGACTCGACAATGCCATGTGTCTGATCGCCTTCCACTGGCTGGCGGGCGAACGCGCATCACTGCGAGCAAGGAGGTAGCGTGTCGAGAACAGCCTATGTCACCGACCTGAAGACCCTGCAGGGCGAGTGCACCGCCAACTACCTGCGCCTGACCCGGCTGCTGGGGGAACTGGACGCCGGCGAGATCCGCGAGGTGGAGCTGCTCCGCGGCGGTCGACGGTTGGGGGCGCTGTGCATCGAGGTGCTCGAGCAGGCCCCCTACACCACCATCGCTCAGGTCTCCCAGCAGGGCGTACTCGACCAGATGATCGAGACCCCGCGCATGCGCGTGCACCTCTACCACGACGTGCGCATGGCCGAGGTCACCGACTTCCAGCGCCAGCGCCACTTCCATGGCCGCTACCGCTACCCCAACGCGCGCATGCACCAGCCCGACGAGAAGCTGCAGCTCAACCGCTTCCTCGGCGAGTGGCTCGAATACGGCCTGGCCCACGGCCACTCCGTCGACCTGCCCGAGCTGCCTTGAAGTGAACCGGTGACCTTGAACAAGCTGCGCCGAGGAGAGGCTGCCCCGATGCGACTGGTCCAGATCAGTGACTGCCACCTGCACGCCGACCCCCGGGCCCGTTCCCGGGCCGGATTCCCGCTGCGCCAGCTCGAGGCGGTGATCGAGGCGGTGAACCGCGAGCGGCCGGACGTGGTGCTGGTGACCGGTGACGTCAGCCAGGACGAGACGGCGGCCTCCTACCAGTTGGCGGCCCGCACCCTCGCGAAGCTGAGCGCGCCCTGGTTCTGGCTGGCGGGAAACCACGACGCGCCGGCGCTGATGGCCGAGACCCGCGAACTGCTCGACGAGCTCGACCTCGATACCTGGCGGGTGCTGCTGCTCGATACCCGGGTCGGCGGGCAGCCCCACGGCGAGCTGGGGCCCGAGCGGCTCGGCCGGCTGGCCGAGCGGCTCGCGGAGGACGAGCGACCGACCCTGCTGGTGATGCATCATCCGCCCCTGGCCGTCGGCTCGGCCTGGCTCGACGAGATCGGCCTCGAGGATCGCGAGGCCTTCTGGGAGACCCTGGCGGCCTTTCGGCAGGTGAAGGCGATCTTCTGCGGCCATATCCACCAGGCCTTCACCGGTTATCGGCAGCTGGCGGGGAGCCCTCAGCGGCTTGAAGAGAGGCAGGTGGCGGTCTACGGCTGTCCCTCGACCACCGATCAGTTCCTGCCCGGCGCCGAGACCTTCGCCGTCGACGAGGCCTCGCGTCCCGGCTATCGGGTCGTCGACCTCGAGGCCGGCGACCTGACCACCTGGGTCGAGCGGGTGGATCTCTGAGCCGGCACGCCAGTTTCGTTCTAAAAAGATAGTTATTAATTCTTTTGGGTTATTATTGGTCCGGCGTTAACCTGTGGCGCATGATCTCACGCCCAACGTCATGCGAGGTAGCCGGGCCATGACCACTCATGTTGCACCGACACGTCATGCACCGATCCGCGAATCGGCCGCCCAGGCCAGTGGCGCGGCGTCGGTTGCCGCCGTCACGCCGCGTCGGCTGACCCATCTCGAGCAGCTCGAGGCCGAGTCGATCCACATCATCCGTGAGGTGGCGGCCGAGTTCTCGAACCCGGTGATGCTCTACTCCATCGGCAAGGACTCCTCGGTGATGCTGCACCTGGCGCGCAAGGCCTTCTATCCCGGGCCGCCGCCGTTCCCGCTGATGCACGTCAACACCACCTGGAAGTTCCGCGAGATGATCGCCTTCCGCGATCGCATGGCGGCGGAATCGGGCATGGAGCTGATCGAGCACATCAACGAGGAGGGGCG
>NZ_PNRE01000086.1 GCF_002879645.1 Halomonas heilongjiangensis
GAAGCTCCCCCCGCGGCCGGCGACGCCCCTCGATCACCAGCACGCCGGCCAGGCTCACGATGGCGAGCGAGGCAACCCATGCCGGGGCGAACCACAGCGCCAGCCCGGCCACGACCAGCACCAGCAGCAGATGGACGGCCAGGGCCAGCCTAGACGGGACGATGCGCAGCGCTATCGGGGTGTTCGGCATGCTCGACGATCATCTGCACGATGCGCCGGCGCATCGGTTCCTCCGGCCACTCGCGCCGCATCAGCCAGGCGAAGAGGTCCTGGTCCTCCTCGTCGATCAGCGCTCGGTAGGCGGCCTGGTCCGTCTCGCCCAGGGCGTCATAGCGCTGTTCGAGGAAGGGAATCAGCAGCAGGTCCAGCTCCCACATGCCGCGGCGGGAGTGCCAGTAGAGCCGCTTGCGCAGGGCAGCGTCCGTGGACGATTGTTCGCTCAACGTCGACCTCGACAGTCCGGATGAATGTGGCGCCAGTATACCCGAGCCCCCTCCAGGCAGCAGCATGCACCGGCCCGCACGGGACCGCCCCAACCTCTATAGTCGTAGTTCGTTGTTTTATCACGATTTGCGCAGTATGCTTTAACAAAACAACAACGCTGGGAACAGACAGGCCCCAGGCACGAATGCATGGAGAGAGCCGATGACCAAGTCAGAGTTGATCGAGCAGATTGCGATGCGGCAGCCCGAGCTGTCGGTCAAGGAAGTCGAAGCGGCGGTGCGACTGATCCTCGACGACATCACCGACACCCTGGCCGAAGGGGGGCGCGTGGAGATCCGTGGCTTCGGCAGCTTCTCGCTGCACTATCGCGAGCCCCGGGTCGGCCGCAACCCCAAGACCGGCGAACCGGTCGCGCTGAGCGGCAAGTTCGTGCCACACTTCAAGCCCGGCAAGGAGCTGCGCGAGCAGGTGGATGCCAGTCGCGCCCTGGGCTACTGAGGTCCACTCCACCTGGCGGGTTCCGATTTCCATTGTCATACCGACTGACATCACAGGGGACACATTCATGCGTTGGCTCAAAGGCCTGATCCTGGCCATCATCCTGCTGGCGGTTCTGCTCATCGGCATCCTGTTCGCCGTCAACAACCAGCAGGCGCTGCCCCTCAACCTGATCTGGATCGAGCTTCCCGCGGCCTCGCTGTCGGTATGGTTGCTGGCGGCCCTGGCCTGCGGCGTGTTCCTCGGCATGCTGGCCATGAGTGGCGTCTATCTCCGCCTGCGCACCCTGCTGACCCGCGCCCAGCGCCACAATCAGCAGCAGCGCAAGGAGCTCGACCGCCTGCGCATCCAGGAGATGAAGGAACTCCCCTAAATGCCCGATGTTCTGCTGCTGGCGCTGTTGTTGGCAGCGGTGGCCATCGGCTGGTGGCTAGGCCGCCGCGAACGCAGAAAACACCACGATCCCGCGCCGTCGACGCCCCTTGCACGGGATTATTTCGTGGGCCTCAACTATCTGCTCAATGACCAGCAGGATCGGGCCATCGAGACCTTCGTCACGGCCCTCGAGGTCAACAGCGAGACCATCGAGACCCACATCACCCTGGGCAACCTCTTTCGCACCCGCGGAGAGGCCGACCGCGCCGTGAAGATCCACCAGAACCTGCTCGCCCGCCCGACCCTCACCGCCCTGCAAAGCGACCGCGTACAACTCGAGCTGTCACGCGACTTCCTCAAGCTGGGGCTGCTCGATCGCGCCGAACGGTTGCTGCAGAGCCTGGTGCGCGACACCCCGGACGAGGAGATCCGCCAGGCGGCCAAGCGACTGCTGGTCGACCTGCTGGAGCGTGAAGGCGAATGGAGGGCGGCTCTCGACGTGGCGCTGCCCCAGATGGTGCGCCAGCACGACGATATCCGCCGCGCCGCCGCCCACTGGCTCTGCGAGCTGGCCGAGCAGGAGCGGCACACCTCGAGCCCGGCGCTGGCACGGCGCCACCTGCGCCAGGCGCTGGCCACCGACGAGCGCTGCGTGCGCGCCAACCTGCTGCTGGCCGGCATGGAGCACGATACCGGCCACTACAAGCAGGAGATCCGCCTCCTCAGGCGCATCCCCGACCAGGACCCGGCCTTCGCCCCCACCATCCTCGAGCCACTGGCCCGGGCCTATCGCCTGATGGACGACGAGGAGGGCCTGATCCAGTGCCTGCGAGAGCTGCTCGAACGCGCGCCCTACACCAGCGTGATCATCCTGCTCGCCGAGACGCTGCGCCAGCGCGAGGGCCTGCAGGCCGCCATCGACCTGGTCGGCGAGCAACTCGACCGGGAACCGAGCCTGGGCGCGGTGGACTACCTGATGGACCTCTACCGACACGACGGCCAGGGCCAACCCGCCGAACGTATCCTGCTGCTCCAGCGCCACACCCGCACCCTGCTCCACGCCCTGCCCCGCCACCGCTGCCGGCGCTGCGGCTTCGCCGGCGAGCAGCTGCATTGGCAGTGCCCCAGCTGTCGCAGCTGGGGCACCACCAAACCGATCACCGGTATCGAGGGCGAGTAGCGCTCACTCCCCGGCCAGTTCCGCCTCGATGGCGGAAAGCGCCGCCATGGGGTCCTCCGCCTGGGTCACCGGACGCCCCACCACCAGATGGGTACTGCCGGCCGCCAGGGCGTCGCTCGGTGCCATGATGCGCCGCTGATCGCCGACAGCCGCAAAGCTCGGGCGAATGCCCGGCGTCACCTTCAGGAAGTCATCACCACACAGCGTACGCAGCCGGGCCGATTCCCTGGCCGAGCAGACCACGCCGTCCATGCCACTGTCGCGGGCCAGCATCGCCAGGCGCTCGACCTGCTCGGCGGGACTCGCGGCGACCCCCACCTCGGCGAGGTCCGCCGCCTCCATGCTGGTCAGCACCGTGACCGCGATCAGGTGGGTCGAGAGGCCATGTCGGTCGAGTCGCTCGCGGGCGGCCTCCATCATGCGCCGCCCGCCGCCGGCATGGACATTGACCATCCAGGTGCCCTGCTCGGCGGCGGCCTGCACCGCACCGGCCACGGTATTGGGGATGTCGTGGAACTTGAGATCCAGGAACACTTCGAACCCGCGCCCGTGCAAGGCTTCCAGCACGTCGGGCCCGCTGCGGGTGAACAGCTCCTTGCCCACCTTGACCCGGCAGCGCGCGGGGTCCAACTGGTCGGCCATGCACAGGGCGGCATCCAGGGAGGGGTAGTCGAGGGCGATGATCAGCGGCGAATCGGTGGACACGGACCGGTCTCCAGGCAGGTGGGCATTGGGCAGATAGCACGATGCCGCCAGTATATCAGCCCTGGCGGACGGCCGATGTGGGAGAAAACCTGCAACGATCATGGCAACTGGCCGACAGCCATTGGCGGCGATGACCGACCCTGCACCCGCGAAGCTCGCGCTAGCTTGATAGAGGCACCCGCGGGGTGTCTAACGCCAAGAGGAACCGAAAGGGAGAATCGACATGACACAATGGACCAGAGGGATCGTCGCCGCGATGCTGCTCGGGCTGCTGCTGGGCCTATCGTCCATGGCGGCACTGGCCCAGGAGGTAGCCCCCATCAACGTCAACACCGCCGACGCCGAACTGCTCACCGAGCTCCCGGGGGTCGGACCCAGCCGGGCTGAGGCCATCATCGAGTATCGCGAGGCGAATGGTCCCTTCGAGAGTGCCGACGACCTGGTGAACGTCAGCGGCATCGGTGCCAGCACCGTCGAGGGATTGCAGGACCAGGTGGAGTTCTAGCCACTCCGGGCGGGCCAGCGTTGGCCCGCCCTCAGCGACACCGCCTCACAGTCGCAAGCCACCATCGCACTCGATGACCCGGCCACTGAAGTAGTCGTTCTCCATGATGAAGGCCACGCTCTCGGCGATGTCCGCCGGCTGCCCCAGTCGGCCCAGCGGCACCCCGGCGGCGAGCTTGTCGAGCATGTCCTGGCGCATCGAGGCGGTCATGTCGGTCTCGATGAAGCCCGGTGCCACCGCCCCCACGCGAATGCCGTAGCGCGCCAGCTCCCTCGCCCAGGTCGTGGTCAACGCCACCACCCCGGCCTTGGCCGCGGCATAGTTGCTCTGCCCCATGTTGCCGGCCCGCGAGATGCTGGAGATATTGACGATCACGCCCTGGCACTCCGCCTCGATCATCTGGGCGGCCGCCTCGCGTCCACACAGGAAGACCCCGGTCAGGTTGACGTCGATCACCTGCTGCCACTGCTCCAGCGACAGGGTCTTCTCGACCCGCCCCTCCTTCGCCTTGACCAGCAGGCCATCGCGAAGGATACCGGCATTGTTGACCAGGCCGTTGACCGGGCCCAGGGAGGCCGCGATGTCACCGAAGGCCTGCTTGACCGATGCCTCGTCGGCCACGTTGACCACGAAACCGCGCGCCTCGATGCCGGCGCCGTGAAGGCTGGTGACCGCCAGGTCGAGGGAGGCGGCATCCACGTCGAGCAGAGCCGGGGTCGCCCCCCGGCTCCCCAGCAGATGGGCCATGGCGAGGCCGAGGCCGCGGGCGCCGCCGGTGATGGCGACAATGGAACCAGTGAGCTTCATATACGCGTCTCCAGGGGAAAGGGTCGTGTCGCCTGCGCGGGCCCTGGCAGCAGCCCGAACGCCACGCCTGCGGAGCACTCATCCTGTTATTATGCAACCACTATTCAGCCACTATTCAACCACTATTCAACCACTATTCAACCACTGTTGTGCACTGCATCATTACCATATCGGGATATGGAAGCCTATTCCACCTTCGCCGAAGCAGGATCGGTCGGACGGCCCGTCGCTTGATTTTTTTCCTGCCGCCCCCATTCTCAGCGCAACTGTCATCCGCGGAGTCGTCATGCCCTTTCTGCTTCTCTTCTCTCTCTTCGCCCTGCTCGATTTCGTCATCCTGTTCTCCGTCGGCAGCCAGATCGGCCTGCTGACGACCCTGGCCCTGGTACTGGCCACCGGCTTCATCGGCCTGCACCTGATACGCCGCGAGGGGGTCGCGACCTTCGCCCGGGCCCAGGAGCGCATGGCGCGGGGCGAGGTACCCTCCGGCGAACTGCTCACCGGGGCGGCACTGATCTTCGGCGGCGCGCTGCTGATGGCGCCAGGCTTCCTCTCCGACGCCCTGGGGGTCATCTGCCTGCTCCCCAACGCCCGCCGCCTGCTCGGCCGCCTGCTGGGATGGCTCGGCATCCGCCTGCAGCACCGCACGGGGCACGGCCATGGCGCTCGCCCCGACCAGGGGCCCGATGCCGACTGGCAACAGGCCGGCCGGGGAGACGACGCCGCGCGACAGGAGCAGGCAACGTCCAGCAGCGGCTCCCGGGAGGCACCGCTGGAAGGCGATTTCATCGGCCGCGACGAGCGGCACCGTTGAGCGAGCGCCGGGCATGAATTTTTTTTCTTCGGCGCCCTTGAAAGCCCCTGCCCAGCCCCCACTTCTCGCTCAGCAACAGGCTTCGGCACGGGGTCAGCCCCGGGCCATCGACAGGGAAGGCGATTCGTCGCCTCCACCTCGCGGCCCGTCCGCGAGGGTGATGATGAACCGCCATGGCAGTGACGTCATGGCACAGCAAACCATCAGGAGAACGTGAGCAATGAACATCCGTCCCTTGCACGATCGCGTCGTCGTCCGTCGCGTGGAAGAAGAACAGAAAACCGCTGGCGGCATCGTGCTCCCGGGTAACGCCCAGGAAAAACCGACTCGTGGCGAGGTACTCGCCGTCGGTAATGGCCGGATTCTCGACAACGGCGATGTCCGTCCGCTGGATGTGAAGGCCGGCGACACCGTGATCTTCAAGGAGGGCTTCGGCGTCGAGAAGCAGAAGATCGATGGCGAGGAAGTCCTGATCATGAGCGAGTCCGACATCCTGGCCGTGGTCGAAGGCTGAACGGCCCGACGCTACGCCGAGACTCGCTCGCATACCGCTCAAATCTGACGTTCACGAACTCATAGGAAGACTTCGAAAATGGCAGCAAAACAAGTCAAGTTCTCCGACGACGCCCGCAAGCGCATGGCCCGTGGTGTCGACATCCTGGCCAATGCCGTCAAGGCCACCCTGGGGCCCAAGGGCCGCAACGTGGTGCTCGAGAAATCCTTCGGCGCCCCGACCGTGACCAAGGACGGCGTCTCCGTCGCCAAGGAGATCGAACTCAAGGACAAGTTCGAGAACATGGGTGCCCAGATGGTCAAGGAAGTCGCTTCCAAGACCTCTGACGTCGCCGGTGACGGCACCACCACCGCCACCGTGCTGGCCCAGTCCATCGTCACCGAAGGCATGAAGGGCGTGACCGCGGGCATGAACCCGATGGACCTGAAGCGCGGCATCGACCAGGCCGTCGTCGCCGCGGTCAAGGAGATCCAGAACCTGGCCGTGCCCTGCACCGAGCGCAAGTCCATCGCCCAGGTCGGCACCATCTCCGCCAACGGCGACTCTCGTATCGGCGAGATCATCGCCGAGGCCATGGAGAAGGTCGGCAAGGAAGGCGTCATCACCGTCGACGAAGGCCGTGGCCTGGAAGACGAGCTGGAAGTGGTCGAAGGCATGCAGTTCGACCGCGGCTACCTGTCGCCCTACTTCGTGACCAACCAGGACACCATGGCGGTCGAGCTGGAAGACCCCTACCTGCTGCTGGTCGACAAGAAGATCTCCAACATCCGCGAACTGCTGCCGGTGCTGGAATCCGTCGCCAAGGCCGGCAAGCCGCTGGCGATCATCGCCGAAGACATCGAAGGCGAAGCGCTGGCCACCCTGGTGGTCAACACCATGCGCGGCATCGTCAAGGTCGCCGCCGCCAAGGCACCCGGCTTCGGCGATCGTCGCAAGGCCATGCTGCAGGATATCGCCATCCTGACCAACGGCACCGTGATCTCCGAGGAAGTGGGTCTGACCCTCGAGCAGGCCACCCTGGACCACCTGGGCAGCGCCAAGCGCATCACCATGTCCAAGGAAAACACCACCATCATCGATGGTGCCGGTGGCGAGGGTGACATCGAAGCCCGCGTCAACCAGATCCGCGCCCAGATCGAAGATACCTCCTCCGACTACGATCGCGAGAAGCTCCAGGAGCGTGTCGCCAAGCTGGCCGGCGGTGTCGCCGTGATCCGCGTCGGTGCCGCCACCGAAGTGGAGATGAAGGAGAAGAAGGCCCGCGTCGAGGACGCCCTGCACTCCACTCGCGCCGCCGTCGAGGAAGGCGTGGTGCCTGGCGGTGGTACCGCCCTGGTCCGCGTGCTGACCAAGATCAAGGACCTCAAGGGCGACAACGAGGACCAGACCCACGGTATCGCCATCGCGCTGCGCGCCATGGAGTCACCGCTGCGTCAGATCGTCACCAACGCCGGCCAGGAAGCCTCCGTGATCCTCAACGAGGTCAAGGCGGGTGAAGGCAACTTCGGCTACAACGCCCAGACCGGCGAGTTCGGCGACCTGTTCGAGATGGGTGTGCTGGACCCGGCCAAGGTGACCCGCTCTGCGCTGCAGTCCGCCGGCTCCGTGGCCGGTCTGATGATCACCACCGAGTGCATGATCGCCGACGACCCGGAAGAGAAGGACGCTGCTCCGGACATGGGCGGCATGGGCGGCATGGGTGGCATGGGCGGCATGATGTAACCAGCCCCCTGACCCACCAGGCACGCGCCTGATCGACCCCCGCCGGGACACCGGCGGGGGTTTTTTATTGCAGAATCAGGACAGCTCCAGGCCCGCGAATCCGGCGTTGGCCACCGCCTCGCAGTGCTGTCGGTACTCGCGCGCTCCGGCCGCGTAGATGGTGACAACGCGCGGCTTGCCCGGGGTATTGGCGCCGAAGAACCAGGAGTCCCTCATCGCCGCCAGCACGGACGCGTCGGCCACATCAAGGACATGCCGGGTCCACTCCTCCTCGGCAACAGGGGTCGGCACGACGCGCGTGGCCCCCTGGCGCCGCATCCACTCGATGCAACGCACGATCCAATCGACGTTCTGCTCGATGCAGCGTCCCGCGTTACAGAGTGCCGCGGCATTGTGCGGGCCGTTGACGATGAACAGGTTGGGAAAACCGCCGACGAGCAGACCGAGGAACGTCTTCGGCCCCGCCTGCCACTTCTCGGCCAGCGACAGGCCGCCGGCTCCGCGGATATCGATCCGGCTCAATGAACCGGTACCGGCATCGAAGCCGGTGGCGTAGACGATCACGTCGAGCGGATGCTCATCCCGCGAGGTACGAATGCCTCCCGGCGTGATCCACTCGATGGGCGTCTCCCGCAGATCCACCAGGGCGACGTTGCCGCGGTTGTAGGTTTCGTAATAGCCGTTCTCCAACGGCACGCGCTTCGTGCCGAAAGGATGGCTGGGTAGCAGCCGTCGCGCGGTCTCGGGGTCGTGGACACGCGCCAGGATCTTCCGACGCAGGAAGTCGCAGGCGTGCTCATTCACTTCGAAGCTCATCATCAGGTCGGCAAAATTGCCGAACCAGAACGCGAAGCCGGCCTTCTGCCAGAGCTCCTCGAACTTGGCTTCCCGTTCGGCAGCGGAAACCGCCAGCCCGGAGCGGGGATCGAAGGTGTGAATGAACCCGCCGTAGGACTCGCGGCAGGTGGCCAGGATCCGTGTCCAGTCCCGACGGATCTCGCGGCGGTCGGCATCCGTCAGCGGCCGATTGCGCTGGGGAATACAGTAGGTGGGGGTGCGCTGAAATACCGTCAGGTGTGCGACGTCAGGCGCGATGGTCTGGATCACCTGCACCCCCGAGGCGCCGGTGCCGATGACCCCGACGCGCTTGCCGCCCAGTTCCACGCCGGCCGGCCATCTCGCGGTATGAAAGCTCTCGCCCGAAAAGTCGCTCATCCCCGGGTAGTCGGGCAGCTGTGGCACCGACAAGGTCCCTGTCGCGGCGATCAGGTAGCGCGCGGTCACGCGCTCGCCGGTGCCGGTCTCGATCCGCCAGAGCGCCTCAGCCTCGTCAAACGTTGCGGCAAGCACAGGCGTGCCGAGCCGTAGGTGCCGGCGCAGGCCGAAGCGGTCGACCACGTGGCGAAGGTAGCGGGCAATATCGGGCTGGGTCGGGAAGAGTTCCTGCCACTCCCAATCCCGGAGCAAGGCATCGGAGAACGAGAAACCGTAGGTATGGATCTCCGAATCGACCCGCGCGCCGGGATAGCGATTCCAATGCCAGACGCCCCCCACCTCGCTGCCGCCCTCGTACACCCGCGCGCGCAGCCCCATCCGGTTGAGTCGTTCCAACGCACAGATGCCCGACAGGCCGGCCCCGATGATGACGGCATCCAGGGCCGCGGCCCCCTGGCGCGGCGCGGATTGGGGCGGCCGCGACGCGGACTGTGAGGCGAAGAGCCCGGGCGGTTCGGGATCGAGTTCGGTGCACCGCCAGACGCTTGTCGGAACGATGCCGGCGGTTCCCAGGCATTGGGTAACGCCATGGGTGTCACCTCCCTCCACCAGGCAGATCAGCCGGCCATGATGTCGGGACAGGAAAGTTCGGATGACCACCGCACCGACCGTTGCCAGGGCGTCAAGGAGCGCACTCGTCGTCGGCGCGATGTCGCTCGGGTCGAGCCCATCGAGAGCGAGTCCTTCGAGAGACAGCTCCACCAGGACACGGTCGCTAGCAACGGTGGGCGACTCCGTGACCGCTGCGCCCATCGCCTCCGCCGGCCAGACCGGGGTTCCGGCCGCCCCCTGCTGGCGCAGCACCAGGCGTACGGACTCCGCGTCCCGGGCCTGGTACCAGCACAGCATGCGCGTGCCGTCGTCCGCCAGGTAACAGCGCCGCCAGCGGACCCGGTGGAGCGTCAGACAGGCATGGATCGCCAACCGCCGCAGACCGTCGCGATCGAGCGGCGCCACCAGGGGAAGGATCGAGATGAAGTCGTTCATCCGGGCAGAGAGGCCGGCCGAGGGGATGCCTAGCATCTTGCGCCGTCGCGACGGGCGAGGCAAGCACGCCGGATAGCGTAGAATGTCCTCCTCCAGGCGCCGAGCGCCGCTCTTTCAACTTGCCTTGTCCCCTTGCCCCTATGCTCTCCAACATCCGTATCGTCCTCGTCCAGACCTACCACCCCGGCAACATCGGCGCCTCGGCCCGGGCCATGAAGACCATGGGCCTGACGGACCTGGTGCTGGTCAATCCGCGCCGCTACCCCGACCCCGAGGCCTCGCGCCTGGCCGCCGGGGCCGAGGACCTGGTCGACCAGGCCCGGGTGGTGGCCTCCCTCGAGGAGGCCGTGGCCGACTGCGTGCAGGTGGTGGGGGCCAGCGCACGGTTGCGCAGCCTGCCGCTGCCCCACTTCGACGAACCCGACGCGATGGCCGGCGAGCTGGTGGGGCATGCCGCCCATGACCCGGTGGCGCTGGTGTTCGGGCGCGAGCGCTTCGGCCTGACCAACGACGAGATCCGCTGCTGCAGTCACCAGGTGAGCATTCCCGCCAACCCCGACTACGGCATCCTCAACCTGGCCCAGGCGGTACAGGTGCTCGCCTACGAGGCATTCAAGGCCTGGCGTCGTCGCCCGGAGAGCGACTACCGGCCGGCCCGTCCCGCCGGGGAGCGGCAGCCCACCCGCGAGCAGCTCGGCCACTTCCACGACCATCTGGGCCGGGTGATGCAGGCGAGCGGCTTTCTCACCCAGCCCCACGCCCGCACCGAGGCCCAGCTCCAGGCGCTGTTCGCCCGCGCCCGCCCCAGTCGCAAGGAACTCTCGCTGCTGCGCGGCCTGCTCGGTTCGCTTGAGCGTCACCTGCCGGATAAATGAAAACGGCGGCCACCCGGGCCGCCGATCTCACCTCGTCACGTCGATGCGGGTCACAGCAGCATCGCCGCCAGCCAGCCGAAACCGATCAACGGGATGTTGTAGTGCAGGAAGGTGGGCACCACGCTGTCCCAGATATGGTCGTGCTGGCGGTCGACGTTCAGCCCCGAGGTCGGGCCGAGGGTCGAGTCCGATGCCGGCGAGCCGGCATCACCCAGCGCCGCCGCGGTGCCGACCAGGGCCACCGTGGCCAGCGGCGAGAAGCCGAACTGCACCGCCAGGGGCACGAAGATCGCCGCGATGATCGGGATGGTCGAGAATGACGAGCCGATGCCCAGGGTGATGAAGAGCCCCACCAGCAGCATGATCAGGGCCGCCAGGCCGCGATGGTCGCCGATGATCCCGAAGCTCGACCGCACCAGGGCGTCGATCTCGCCGGTGGCGGTCATCACCGCGGCGAACCCCGAGGCCGAGATCATGATGAAGCCGATCAGCGCCATCATGCGCATGCCGCTGGTGAAGAGATCGTCCGCCTCGCGCCACTTGAAGATGCCGCCCAGCGACAGCAGCGCGAAGCCCACCAGGCCGCCCAGTACCATGGAGCCGGAATAGAGC
This sequence comes from Halomonas heilongjiangensis, assembly GCF_002879645.1. Lineage (GTDB taxonomy): Bacteria > Pseudomonadota > Gammaproteobacteria > Pseudomonadales > Halomonadaceae > Halomonas > Halomonas heilongjiangensis. The sequence continues at coordinate 11,314 of NZ_PNRE01000086.1, forward strand.
TGGATGCCCAGGGCGGCGACGATGGCCAGGCCGGACATGACCAGCCCCAGGGCATGCGGCTCGACGTGTCGCTCGGGGTGGTGGTGCGGCACGTTGCTGGTGATCACCTCCAGCGCCTCGTAGTCCCTCGGCCGGCGATAGCTGAAGCAGAGTGCCACTACCAGGCCCAGCGCCATGCCGGCCACCGGCACGCCCATGGCCAGCGGCACCAGGCCGCGGCCGATCTCCAAGCCCAGCGCCTCGCCGGCGCGGTTGATGTTGGCCAGCAGGATATCGTTGAGGAAGATGGCGCCGAACCCCACCGGCAGCAGCATGTAGGGGGCGGTGAGGCCGAAGGTCAGGGCACAGGCGACCGCGCGACGGTCGAGACGCAGCTGGTTCATGACCTTGAGCAGCGGCGGGATCAGGATCGGGATGAAGGCGATATGCACCGGAATCAGGTTCTGCGACGAGATCGCCACCAGCAGCACGGCCCCCAGCAGCAGCATCTTCACCGCGGCCTGGCGCTTCGCCGAGGCCTCCTGCCCCAGCAGGGCGATCAATCGCCTCGCCAGCAGGTCCGGCAGGCCGGAACGCGAGATCGCTACCGCAAAGGCCCCCAGGGTGGCATAGGCCAGCGCCACCTTGGCGCCGCCCCCCACTCCGTCGTTGAAGGCGGCGAGGGTCTCTTCCACCGAGAGTCCACCGGCCAGCCCCCCGACCAGGGCGCCCACCACCAGGGCCAGGACCACCGACACCCGGGCCAGCGACAGCCCGACCATCACCAGAACCGCTAGAATCACCGCATTCATGGCAAGATTTCCATCGAAAATAGGGTTATGAGCGCACGAAAGCGGCGGATTCTACCAGAATGCTCGGCTCATCGGTGAGGATCCCCCCTATCCCGCCGGTCATCGGAATGTCATCCGCCGGTGATCGAACTGTCATCCTGCTGGGCGATAAAGGAGATACCCGCCAGGCGGGAGAGGCAAGGGACACTGCCACCCCCACGCCAGGGATGCGAGGGTGCAGGGAGCACTCGAGGGAGACCCGGGGCTGGAAGGCCTGGGTCGAAGCATCGGGACGATGCCCAGGGAGGAGCCGCATGCCGCCACGACGCTCGCCGTCGTGGCGTTTTTATTCGCGGTGAGCGAACGACTCCCAACCCGGCACGCCCTGACGGATGCATCGCGAGAAGTCCGCGGCCTCATGGGCCCGGCGAGCCCGTTCGGTGATATCGCCGAGCCGGCGCAGCTCGGCCAGGGTGTACCCCTCGACGAGCCCGCCGTGATCGAAGACATAGCCAGGCAGCAGCCCGGTCAGCAGCAGGCGATGGTCCATGGGCAGCCCCTCGATGATGCCGCGCATCATGGCGAACACCAGGGTGGTGCAGTTGGCGGTGATGGTGTGATAGAAGCGCGGTTCGCGCTCGAGCCGGCCGGCCATCTTGACCAGCGCCAGCAGCAGCTCTCGCCGGTCTTCGGGCGAGAGGGTGACACGGTAGAGGGCGACCCGTTCCTCGCGCACGTTACTGCGCAGGCGCACCGCATCGCGCTCGTCGGCGGCGATGATCGCCAGCTCGTACTGCTTGAAGAAGCCGCCGATCTCCGAGAAGCGCTCGTGTCGCTCGCGGCGCACCTCCACCGAGAAGGCGACGAAGTCGCCGTCACCGCCCTCCTCGCCCAGGAAGCCGAAGCTGATCAGGACATGGGCGATGCCGGGACGTCCCCAACTGGAGATGAAGAGATCCACCGATGCGAGCCGGTCCAGGTCGTACTGCCGGCTCTCCCACTTCGCCACGGCCTCGTCCGCGCTCAGCCAGGTGAAGTGGCGGACATGGTGCAGCGTCAGCCGATTGCCCTCGAGCTCGCCGGTGGCCAGATGGGCCACGTCCTCTGCCCAGTCGAGGTCCTTCGCCGGCCGCAGGCCGCGCCACCAGACGAACAGCGCGGCCATCTGCACGACCATCCCGGCCAGCGGGGCCAGTCTCGCTCCCTTCCAGGCCAGCAGCAGCCAGATGCCGCCTGCCGTCACCCAGCCCGCGACCACCAGCCTCCGACCGACCGCAGGCAGCGGCAGCCGATGGCCCAATGCCAGCGCTCCCCAGGCGGTGCAGAGCAGCAACGCCAGGCGCAACAGGCCGTCCATGAATGCAATGATCATCGTTGCCCTTTCGTCCCGGATCGCGAGCAGGCTACCACGCCCGGGGCGTCGACGCGGTCAACGAAGCCGTCGGTCATGCATCGGGGAGGCGAGGCTTGGCCTCAGGCGGGCGTCAGCCAGTTCCGGAACGCCACGAGATCGTCGCCCAGCTCGCCGCGGGTCACGCGCCGGTAGAGGCGCTGGAGCCGTGCGGTCACCGAGCCCTCGGCGATGGGGCGACCCGGCGGCGGGGCCCCGGCCCGGGCCCCGATATGGCGGCCGTCGAGCTCGCGCAGCGGCAGGAGCTCGGCGGCCGTGCCGGTGACGAAGGCCTCGTCGGCGGTGTAGAGCTCGTCGCGGGTGATGCGGCGCTCGCGCACCTCCAGCCCGAGCGCGTCCCGGGCCAGGCGGATCACGCTGTCGCGGGTGATCCCCTGCAGGCAGGAGGTGATCTCGGGCGTATGCAGCACCCCATCGCGCAGCAGGAACACATTGGCCGCCGAGGCCTCGGCCACGTAGCCCTCCGGGTCGAGCATCAGCGCCTCGTCGAAGCCGGCCTTCACCGCCGTGTTGAGCGCCAGCATGGAGTTGACATAGTGGCCGTTGGTCTTGGCCCGGCACAGGCTGATGTTGACGTGGTGCCGCGACCAGGACGAGGTCAACGCCCGCAGCCCGATCGACGCGGCCTCTGGGGAGATGTAGTCGCCCAGGTCCCAGGCGGCGATCATCACGTGCACGGTCAGGCCCTTGGCCCGCAGCCCCAGCCCCTCGGCGCCGAAGTACACCGTGGGCTTGAGGTAGGCGTTGGCCAGGCCGTTCTTCTTCAGGCACAGCCGCTGGGCCTCGATCAGCTCGGCCTCGCTGAAGTCGAGGGGCATGTCCAGGGCGTGGGCGCTGTCGGCCAGCCGCCGGGTATGCTCGGCCACCCGGAACAGGTGGGTGCCCCGTTCCCCGTGATAGGCACGCACCCCCTCGAAGCAGCCCATGCCGTAGTGCAGGGTGTGGGTCAGCAGGTGGGTGCGGGCGTCGCGCCACGCCAGCCACTCGCCGTCGTGCCACAGCCAACCGTCGCGATCGTAGAGCGGCGTCATGCTCGTGTCCTCGTGTAGCCATCGCGCCAGCCGTCGATCAGCAGGCGCTGGTGGGGCTGCAGGTCCTGGTAGGCCCAGGCGGCGATCTCGTCGTTCTGCGGGTCGGGCACCTCGATCCGGCTCTCGGCCAGCACCTGGATCGCCGCATGGCCACACAGCGGTGCATAGCCCTCCGAGTAGCCGCCCTCGTGGACCAGCACCAGCCGCCCATGGCAGATCCGCTCCGCGAGCGCCTTGACCTGCCGCGTCATGGCGGCGAAGGCGCCACTGTTGAGCAGCATCTTGCCCAGCGGATCCTTGGCACAGGCGTCGTAGCCACAGGCGACCACGATCAGCTCAGGGGCGAAGGCCTCGATCGCCGGCAGCACCAGCTCGGTCATGGCGTAGTCATAGGCGCCGATGCCGCAGCCAGGTGGCAGCGGCAGGTTGAGGTTGGTGCCCTCGCCCGCCCCCTCGCCCTGTTCACCGAAGGCGCCGGTGTCCAGCGGGTAGTTGCCGGCCTGGTGCAGCGACACCGTGAACACCTCGGGGTCGTCGTAGAAGGCCGCCTGCTGGCCGTTGCCGTGGTGGACGTCCCAGTCGAGGATCGCCACCCGTCCGACCTGGCCCAGCGCTCGGGCACGCATCACGGCCACCGGGATGTTGCCCAGCAGGCAGAATCCGCGTCCCCGATCGGCCTCGGCGTGGTGACCCGGCGGACGACACAGCGCATAGGCATTGGCCAGTTCGCCGGTCGCCACCGCCTCCAGCGCGGCGATGGCGAGGCCCGCCGAGTGCCGCGCGGCCGCCAGGCTGCCCGGCGTGTAGGGGGCACAGTCGCCCCCATCGCCACCGCGCGCCCGGTCCCCGGCCTCGAGGGCATCGAGATAGCGCACCGTATGGAAACGCTCGAGATCCCGGCGCGAGGCCGGGGGCGGCTTGCGCACCTCGAGCTCGTCGATCAGCCCCGAGACCTCGAGCAGGTTCTTCAACCGCCGCTTGCTCTCGGGACTCTCCGAGGCGGGCTGGGGCTGGAGGAACGCCCCCGGCGCCGAGAAGACCCCGATGGCGCCGGGGTCGTGCCAGAAGCAGCGCTCATGCCAGAAGAACCCGGCGGCCGGCGCTCCGGCGGCCGGCGCTCCGGTGCGGCCCGCCGTCATGAGCGCGCCGCCAGTTGCTCCCAGACCTCGATGGCGGCGGCCAGGTCCTCGAGCGAGGCGCCCACCGACTTGAACACCGTGATCGCCTCGGCCGACGACCGCCCCGGTCGCTCGCCCCGCAGCAGCTCGGCGAGCTCGGCGCGGATCTCGTCGAAGGCGAAGGCGCCCTCGTCGATCGCCTGCAGGATGTCGCCCGCCTCGCCCTGCGCCCCGGCGTAGGTGTCGACGAACACCTCGCCGCGACGCAGGCACTCGGCGTCGGTCTCGCGCATGGTCGGCCGGAAGGCCCCGACCAGGTCGAGGTGCGTGCCGGGGGCGAGCCAGTCGCCGAGGATCAGCGGCTCGCTGGAGAGCGTCACGCAGCTGATCAGGTCGGCGTCACGGGTGGCGGCCTCGAGATCGGTCACCGCGGCGCTGTCGAAGCGATCGGCGTAGTCGGCGGCCAGCCGCTCGGCCTTCTCGGCATGGCGCCCCCAGATGCGTACGCGCCGGATCGGGCGCACCGCGGCGTGGGCCTCGATCACCATGGGCGCCAGCTTGCCGGTGCCCACCACCAGCAGGGTCGCGGCGTCCTCCCGGGCCAGTTCCCGGGCGGCCAGCGCCGAGGCCGCCGCGGTACGCCGCCGGGTCAGCTCGCTGCCGTCGAGGCAGGCCAGGGGACGCCCGTGGGCGCCCTCGCTGAGCAGGTAGACGCCCGAGATGGCCGGAAGGCCGTGGTCGGCGTTCTGGGGGAAGACGTTGACCATCTTCACCCCGATATAGCCGGCGTGCTCCCAGGCCGGCATCAACAGCATGGTGGCCTCGCCATCGGGGCGCTGCATGGCATGGTGATGGCGCGGCGGCGACTCCACTCCCTCGCGGAAGGTCGTCGCCAGGCGCTCGACCAGCGCCGTCCAGGGCAGCGAGGCGGCCACCTGGTCAGCCGTGATGATGCGCATGTCAGGCCTCCGGCACCGCCGCCGTCACCATGATCTCGACCTTCCACTCGGGCCTGGCCAGCCTGGCTTCGACGGCGGCCCGCACCGGCGGACGCCCCGGCACCACCCAGGCGTCCCAGGCGGTATTCATCTGGTCGAACTCGGCCATGCTGGTCACCCAGACCTGGGCAGAGAGCAGGTGCTCCCTGGAACTCCCGGCGGCCGCCAGCAGGCGGTCGATCTTGGCCAGCACCTGCTCGGTCTGGCCGCGCATGTCGGCCGAGGCGTCGTCCGGCACCTGGCCGGCGAGGTAGACGGTGCCGTTGTGAACGGCGGCCTGACTCATGCGGGTGTTGCTGTCGTGATAGTTGACGGTCATGGCGTTGCTCGCTTTGCAGTGGATGGGCGTTACGGAAGCAGGGGTTGCGGATCGAGGTACCTGTCAGGCACCGGTGAAGCCACCCATGAGGGCGGCCAGGTTCTCGCTCAGGTGCGCGGTGGGGTAGCCCCCCTCCTGCACCAGCACGCTGGGCAGGCCGATGTCGGCGAGCCGCCGGCCCACCCGGGTGAAGTCGTCGGTCTCCAGCGCCAGGCCGGCCAGCGGGTCGGCCTTGTGGGCGTCCAGGCCGAGGGCCACGACCACCGCCTCGGGACGGAAATCGGACAGGCGCACCATCAGGCGGTCGAGATGCTCGAGGAAGACCTCGCCGCCGCTGCCCAGCGGCAGCGGCAGGTTGACGTTGGCGCCGAGCCCCTCGCCCAGCCCCTCCTCGTTGGCGCCGCCCCAGAAGAAGGGGTAGAAATCGGCCGGGTCGGCGTGCAACGAGCCGGTCCAGACGTCACCGCGATGGTAGAAGATGTCCTGGGTGCCGTTGCCGTGATGCAGGTCCACATCGAGGATCGCCACCCGTGAGAAGCGCTCACGCAGCACGGTGGCGGCCAGCGCCGAATTGTTGAGGAAGCAGAAGCCGCCGGCCCGCTCCGGCCCGGCGTGGTGTCCCGGCGGGCGGCACAGCGCATAGGTCGCACGGTCGCCGGCGAGCACCGCCTCGGCGGCGGCTTCGGCCGAGGCGGCGCTGGCCAGGATACCGGTGAAGCTGTCGGCGGTCATGGGACAGGCCATGTCGTGCATGTGCCAGCCGACCCGGCCCACCGGGTGGCGGGGGTAGTGGTGCCCGCCTCCACAGGGGTGGACATTGGGGGCGACGATCTCGGCGGCATCCGGCAGCTCCCGCCAGCGGGCGTGAATGGTCTCGAGGAAGTCGAGATAACGCGGCGTGTGGATCCGCGCCAGCCGGGCCCGCAGGGTCGGGCTGTCGGCATCGGTCGGTGGGGTCAGCGAGAGCCCCACGCGGGCGAGGCCGTCGGCCAGCAGCTCGGCGCGGAGCGGTCCCTCCGGGGAGGCCACTGCCCGGCCGCGCAGCAGGAAGGTGGGCGGCGCATGACGTTCCTGGTCGGGGTGATAGAAGAGCTTCATCGCATCGCGTCCTTGTTCGACCTCGCCTCAGCGCAGCAGCGAGGGAATCCAGGTGGAGAGTACCGGAAACTGCGCCAGCAGCAGGATCACTGCCACATAGGCGAAATAGAACGGCAACGAGGCGATGATCGCCCGCTCGTAGGGCACCTCGGCGATGCGCGCCGCCGTCATCAGTGTCATCCCCACCGGTGGCGTGACGTTGGAGATGTTGAGCACCACGATCATCAGGATAGCGAAGTGCAGCGGGTCGAAGCCCAGCTGGATCATGGCCGGCACCAGCACCGGCGCCACCACCACCAGCGCCGGCAGCACGTCCATCACCGTGCCGATCAGGATCAGCAGCACGCAGACCAGCATCAGCTGCAGGAAGGCGGAGTCGCTGACGGTGGTGATCAGCCCCGCGGCGTCACGGGCGATGCCGGAGCGGGTGACGAACCAGCCGAGCACCGCCGAGGTCGCCAGCAGGAAGAACACCACCCCGGAGAAGCGCACCGTCACCACCAGCGCCTGCCACACCTTGTGCCAGCTCAGGCTACGATAGAAGAGCGCGCCGATGGCCAGGGCATAGACGGCGGCGAACCCGGACGCCTCGGTGATGGTGGTGAGCCCCGAGAGGATCCCGCCGAGGATGATCAGCGGCACCAGCATCGCCGGCAGCGCCGCCAGGAAGGCGAAGATCGCCATCTTGAACGGGATCGGTGCCTGCTTGGGATAGCCGCGCTTCCAGGCCAGGAAGAAGCTCACCGCCAGCAGCGCACCGGCCATCAGCAACCCGGGTATGATGCCGCCGGCGAAGAGGTCGATCACCGAGATGTCCCGCAGCAGGGTCGCGTAGACCACCATCACCACGCTGGGCGGGATGATAGGACCGATGATCGACGAGCAGGCCGTGATGGCCGCCGCGTACTCGGCGTCGTAGCCCTGTTTCTTCATCTCCGGAATCATGATCTTGCCGATGGCCACGGTATCGGTGATGGCGGCGCCGGTGAGGCCGGCGAAGAACACCGACACCGAGACGTTGACGTGTGACAGGGCACCGCGGACGCGTCCGAACAGGGCATTGTTGAAGGCGATCAGCTTCTGGGTCAGCCCACCCTGGTTCATCAGCTCGGCGGTGAAGATGAAGTAGGGCACGGCAATCAGCAGAAAGCCCGACACCCCCGAGAACATGCGATCGGCGATGATGCCGAGCATGCGCTCGCCCCCCAGGGTATAGCCCCCCACCAGGCCGGACATGGCCATCACCACGGCGACCGGGGCGCCGATCAGTAGCAGGACGACGAAGGCGACGATCGCGGGCGTCATGAGCGCTCCTCCAGGTCGGTGGTCTCGATGAGCTCGTCGATCATCGTCTCGTCATCGATGAAGTGCTCGAGCAGCGCGAAGCCCTGCACCAGGTGCAGCAGGATGATCACGCCGGACAGCGGTACCACGATGGCGGTGAACTTGCTGTGAATCTGGATCTGGTCGGAGACCATGTAGACCTGGGTGGCATTGAGGAAGTAGCCCCAGCCGTACCACACCAGCAGCGCCGCGAAGAGCGCGATCACCGCCAGGCAGAGCCCGGCCGCGACCTGCAGCAACACCCGCGGCAGGCTGCGCACCAGCAGGGTCATGGCCACGTGCTCGCCGTAGCGCAGCGAGATCGTCATGGAGAGAAAACCGATCCAGGGCAGGAAGAGCCGGGCCAGGGAGTAGGTCCAGGTCAGGGTGCTGCCGGTGGCCAGCTTGTAGACGAAGGCGGTGAACGAAATGCCCAGCATGGCCAGGATACACACCACGCAGAGCACGATGGCGACCTGATTGACGCCATCGCTGAAGCGACGCAGGGGAGCAAGCGGACTCATGGAGGACACCCGTGACGGCTGGATCCCGGCCGGGTCGCGACCCGGCCGCCCGGAAAGCGGCAGGAGAGGCACATCCCCTGCCCCTTCGCTTCACTGACCGTAGATGCGGAAGTCCTCGTCGGCCACCTCGTTGCCGACACGCTCCACCTCGGCGAGCAGCGCCTCGACCCGCTCGGCGTCCATGCCGAAGTCATCGACGATCCACTCCTGCCAGGCCGGACGCGCGATCTCGGCCATGCGCTGACGCTCCGCTTCGGGCATCAGGTAGCAGGTCTCGAAGCGTTCGCAGGACTCCACCCAACTGGCGGTGGCCAGGGCGCCGGACATGCCGTGGCTCACCTCGATGGCCTCCCGCGCCGAGGTGATGACGACCTGCTGGTACTCCTCGGGCAGCTCCTGGTACCAGGCCTCGCTGATCATCCAGGGGGCGCTGTTGTAGACATGCCCGGTCAGGGTGGTGTGGTCGGTGACCGCATCCAGGTTGAAGGCGGTGTTGATGACGGGCGCATTGAACTGGCCATCGGCCAGCCCGGTCTCGAGCGCGGTGATCAGCTCTCCCCAGGGTAGCGGCGTGGCCGAGGCGCCCAGCGCCCGCATGACCGCCACATGCGCGGGGTTCTCCTCGGTGCGGATGTTGAGTCCCTCGAGGTCCTCGATGGTCTCGATTGGCCGCACGTTGTTGGTGAAGGCCACGAAGCCCCCGCCGTCGTCGAAGGTTCCCAGGTAGCGCATGTTGGCCGCCTCGATGGTGCCGGACATGAAGTCGGCAAACCATTCGCTGTCGTAGAAGGCCCAGGCCTGGCGCCAGTTGGTGAACAGGAAGGGAGCGGTGACCATCTGGTAGTCACGGTAGAAGGAGGACATGGCGCCGGTCGACATGATGGTGGACTGCAGCGTGCGTCCGGCCTGCACCTCCGAGCCGGTTTCCACCTCGGAGCCGAGTTGCCCCCCACCGAAGATCGACACTTCGAGATCACCGTCGGTGCGCCCCTCGACCAGGTTCTTGAAGTGCACCAACGCCGGGTAGATCTCGTTGTTGGTCATGCTCTCGGGGAGCAGCGTGGCGATCACCATCTCGTGGGACTGGGCCTGCGCCTGGGTGCTGGCAACGGCCAGCGGAAGGGCCGCCAGCGCTACCATGCGGGGCAGCATCGTCTTGTTCATCATCCCTCACCTCTTGTCGTTCTTGTGGCTTGCGGGGCATCGCCATGGGCCGGAACCGGCCGATCGATTGACGACGACTACTCACTATGAGCCTAGAACGCCGGCGACGGGCCTGCTTGCCCCCGACTGCGGGAGATTTGCCCGGGGCTCGTCAGATGAGGCTCAGCGGCTACGACGGTCGAGGGAGGGCGCCACCTGGAACCGGCGGCGATAGGCGCGCGAGAAGCTGCCCTGGTCGCGAAAACCCACCAGGGCAGCGACATGCCCCAGACTCAGGCCACTGTGCCGGACCAGGGTGCGGGCATGCTCGAGCCGGCGAATCTGCACATGGGCCAGGGGCGTGGTGCCGGTCAACTCGCGAAAGCAGGCGTGGAAGTGGCCGGGGCTCAGGGCGCAGAGGGCGGCGAGCTGCTCGACCCGGATCTCGTCGGCGAGGTGGCGGTCGATCCAGGCATCCAGCCGCGCCAGATCGAGGCGCTCGCTGGCCCGCCGAGTCAGCCACGGCCCGCCCGGCCCGGCCATCGGCAGGTCATTCAGGTGCAGGTAGAGGGCGCGCAGCAGTAGCGCCGCGATCTCGCTGTGCAGGGCCGGGCACTGCCCGAGCTGCTGCATCAGGGTACCGGCGAGTGCCTTGAGCCGTGGCGACACGGTGAAGAAGCAGGGCTTCTCGAACAACCCCTCGATGGCCTCGCCGTCACGCAGGGCGGGCAGGCTGGACAGGGGAATGTCGAGCACCAGGGTGCGGTTGCAGCCGTCCCCCTGGTACTCGTGTCGGCTGGTGCTGGGGATCAGGCAGCCGCGGCTGGCGGTGATCCGCTCACCCCGCCCCTCGATGGCGAGCTCGGTGACGCCGCAGGTCGCCAGGATCAGCTGGTGGTGGTCGTGGGCATGGGCCACGTGTTCCCGGCTCAGGGTACGAGTTCGAAGATCGAGGAACGACATCGGGAGCTCTCGGGGTCCGCACCGCCGGGGATGGACTCTCTACCATAACCCCGGCGGCACGAAAAGCAACCGTCCGCCTCAACAGCGGCCCTTCTTGGCCTGCCCCGGCGGACAGAAGCCGCCGCGGCGACGATCGTCGTAGTAGTAATGCCGCTCCACGCGACGATGGCGATGGCGGTCGTAGTAGCGGCGGTCGTCACCACGATAGTGACGATGCCCACTGTAGCCGTCGATCTCGATCAGCGGCTGGGACTGCACGCGCGCGGGAGTATAGCTGCAACCGGCCAGGGTCAGGGTGCCGGCCACCACGGCGAGCATCAGCAGGCGCATGGGAGTCATCATGGCGAATACCTCGCAAGGTAATGAACGGGTCATGGCTCCCTTCGTTCCCGGCCCGGCACGCCTCTCGACACGGGCTTCGACCGTGGCTGCCTCTATGGGCGGGGCGACTCGGGCCTTATTACTTAACAAACACTGTTTTCAATCAGTATATCCACCACCCGGGCCTCGCCAAGCCCCGAGCAAGGAAAGATCGTGCAAGGTCAGCAGCGTCCCTTCTTGGCCTGGCCTGGGGGGCAGAAACCGCCGCCACCACGGGAGTAGCCGCCGCGGTCGTCATCGATGACGATCAGTGGCTCGGACTTGATACGGGCAGGCTGGTAGCTGCAACCGGCCACCAGCAGGACAGACAGCAGTGCAATGGGCAGAGACAGCAGACGCCGGGACATGGAACTCTCCTTGTGTAGGGGGCCCTTATTCTAGCGAAGTGGCGCCCCCTCACCCATGTGGCGTTCGGGCGACATTGCTGTCGCAACAAAGCGACCATGGCCTCCGAATCTGGGACGCGCGATATTACCAGCCCATTAGTCTGCAAGTGGACCCATTCCGGGGTGGCGAACTCAACGGCCTCCAGGTGCCGCCATGGCCCGCGTTGGCGAATCACTTCGTCTTGAACAACCCAATCACCGTCTCGGCCAGCGCGTTGTCGTACGAGTCGCCGACGCTCCCGACAGAGGGTTCGATGCCAGCATCTCCCAAGCGCTCCGTATAGCGTTTCGAGAAATATTGTACGCCTCTATTGTGGGTGCGGGGTGTGCGGGAGACTCGCCAGCCGATGATCCAGCGGGCAAAGGCGTCGATGACGAAGGCGACGTAGACGAAGCCCTGCCAGATCGCGACGTAGGTGAAATCCGACACCTACAGCGCGTTGGGTTGGGCTGGCTGAAACTGCCGTCGAACTATGTCTGCCGGCAGGCCTTGTTGGGGTCGTCCGCACTCGCTTGCCTCTGACCACGCCGCGCAGCCCCATCTAACGCATCATGCGCTCGACCGTGCAGCGGGCTGCCGGAATGGCTTCTCGACGTAGCTGACGCCAGACATTGCGGATGCCATAGACGCCAAAGTTCTCGTCCCAGACGCGCTGGATCTCGGCGCTCAGCCAACGATCGCGCTGGACTCGGGGCGGAGCGCGGTCAGGCCGGGCTTTTCGGGCCTTGTGCTCGTAGTACGTTGACGGGGCGATCGGCAGGATACCCCCCTCCTTTCTGCCCTCCATACACAACAATTGACTATATCTCTGGACAGGGTAATTGTCGCTCTATAAAGCCAACGAGATAGCAGTGAGCAAATCGGTCACGATCGTCGGAATGAGCGGTCACGTTCGCCGGAATACGCAGACCTGCAGGCAGCGAGTCAAGACGTCGCGAAGACGTGAGGCTTCTGCTGCCAGTGTCCGCCCTGACAGCATGCCGACTCCAAGAATGAGACCGCTGCGAGGGTCATTCTCGGCACAGAACGGGCTCAGCGGACGGGTGATGAGGTGGGATTGCAGGAGTCTGCTGGCGATGCGCTTGTCATCTACTTCCTGTGCGAACTGCACGCAGAGGCTGATCGAGTGGCTTGGCGGCGAGACGTGAATCACACCAGGCACCTGTATCAACTGATCGTGCATCACCTGCTGGCGGGCCAGATAGTCGCGCTGAATGTGTCGGTACCAGGCATCCAGTTCCCCTTTGGCGATGAACTGGGCCAGGGTGGCCTGGTCCAGCAGGCGCCCTTCACGAAAGACCTCGCTGCGCAGCTGGTTGAGCGGTGCCACCAGCGCCTTTGGAGCTACCAGATAGCCCAGGCGCAGGCCGGGAAACATCAGCTTGGAGAAGGAGCCGACCAGCAGATGGTGGGCTGAGCGGCTGTCGAACATCAGGTTGGCGCCATCCTCGCCGGTGAACTCGTAGTCATCCTCCAGCACGAAATCAGGGCGTAGGCGAACACAGAGCTCCTGCCGCTGCGAACGCGAGGTGGGAATACTAAGCGGGTAGTGATGTGAGCCGGTGAAGTAGGCCAGCCGGATGGGGTGAGACGAGCGGCGCGGGGCATGCCCCGTCTCAGGGTGCCAGGCTATGGACTCGACCGTGGCGCCTGTGGCTGCAAAGATAGTTCTGGCTCCCCAGTAGCAGGGAGACTCCATCAGAACATGGTCTCCCGGGTCGGTCAGTGCGAGAGAGCACAGTTCGATGCCGTTGTGCGTCCCTTCGGTGATGATGATCTGATCTGTGCTGCAGTCGAGGTGGCGCCAGCGCCAGAGGAAGTCGCGGATCGCTCGCTTGAGTGGGCCATAGCCGCCGCTGGAGTAGGAGAGCAGCAGGGCGTTACGAGGCACGGTGACGCTGGCATACAGCTGCCGCCACTTAGCCATGGGAAACTGGGTGATGTCGGGAATGCCGGGCATAAAGGCGCCGCTCTGGATCTGGCTGGCACTGCGCGTGTGCAGCACCGCTTCTGCCCGCTTCGAAAGGCGCGGTGTCGGCAAGGGAGAGACGCTGTCCGGCCGCGAGGTCGGGTGGTGCGTCCAGGTGCCCTGTCCCTGCCCGGTCACGATGTAGCCCTCGTCCATAAGGCGCCGCATGGCCTGGGCAAGGGTATCGCGTGCAACTCTCAGCTCTCGGCACAGGGTGCGGTGGGGGGGCAGCCGGCTGCCGTCTGGCCAATCATGGAGGATCGCTAGGCGCAGGGCCTGCTCGACTCGTACGCTCTTGCCCAGGCGCTCGGGCTGATGATGGAAACGTTCCAGCAGCGGTGAAAGAGGGGCAGTGGGAGGCATGGGGCGGGCGAACTGGCATGAAGGAAGTGCGTTGGATTATGGTCCGGCACTACGGATTGGTCCAGTTGGCCTGAAAATTGGTCCATAGGGCGCAGTCCGGGTTGCTGTTAGGGTGCTCCTCGATACCAACAACAAGAGGAGATGACCCATGACGCTGATCGATTCGCTGCTGATTGATGGCACCGCTGCTGCTCTGGTAGGCGGGCGTTGGCATAGCGGCAGCGCGCGCTTCCCCGTGATCAACCCGGCCACGGGGGAGACGCTTGCTCAAGTGGTGGACCTGGGCGCGGACGAGGCGCGTGAGGCTGTCGCTGCCGCCCATGCCGCGGGTGCCGATTGGAAGAAGACAACGGCCAAGGAGCGCGCCTCCCTGCTGCGCGCCTGGTTCGAGTGCATCCTGGCGCACTCCGAAGCGTTGGCCGAGTTGATGACGCTGGAGCAAGGCAAGCCGCTGGCCGAGTCACGTGCCGAGGTTGTCTACGGCGCTAGTTTCATAGAATTCTTCGCCGAGGAAGCCAAGCGCATGGCCGGCGAAACGCTGCCTTCTCACGGTGCCGACAAGCGCCTTCTGGTCCTGCGTGAGCCGGTAGGGGTGGTCGCAGCCATTACGCCCTGGAACTTCCCCATGGCGATGATTACCCGCAAATGTGCCCCGGCCATCGCCGCCGGCTGCACGGTGGTCATCAAGCCGGCCGAGGCCACGCCGCTGACCGCTCTGGCGCTGGCCCGGCTGGCGCTTGAGGCTGGGATTCCGGAAGGAGTGATCAACGTGGTGACCGCGGCCAGCCCCGCGGCCGTGGGCGAGGTGCTGACCACTGATTCGCGGGTTCGCAAGGTCTCCTTCACCGGCTCCACGCCGGTGGGCAAGGCGCTGCTGGCCCAGTGCGCCAGCACCGTCAAGAAGACCGCCATGGAGCTGGGCGGCAATGCGCCCTTCATCGTCTTCGACGATGCCGACCTGGATGCCGCCGTGGACGGGGCCATCGCCTCCAAGTACCGCAATGCCGGCCAGACCTGCGTCTGTACCAATCGCTTCCTGGTTCAGGACGGCATCCACGACGCCTTTGTCGAGGCGTTGGCGGAGCGTGTCGCATCGCTGCAGGTGGGGGACGGACGTGAGCCGGGCACGGTGATTGGTCCGCTGATCAACCAGGCCGCTGTCGACAAGGTGCAGCGCCATGTGGATGACGCCGTAGCCAAGGGCGGGCGCCTGCTGTGCGGCGGCCACCCTCACCCTCTTGGCCACAGCTTCTACGCCCCCACGGTGATTGCCGATGTGACCACTGAGATGTGCGTTGCTCAGGAAGAGACCTTTGGCCCGTTGGCATCGGTGTTCCGCTTCCGTGACGAAGAAGAAGCGATTGCCATGGCCAATGACACCCCCTTCGGGCTGGCCGCCTACTTCTATGCCCGCGACTATCGCCGCATCTGGCACGTCATGGAGAGGCTGCAGTACGGCATGGTCGGTGTCAATGAGGGGTTGATCTCTACCGAGCTGGCTCCTTTTGGGGGCGTGAAGGAGTCCGGTCTGGGCCGTGAGGGCTCCCATCACGGCCTTGAGGAGTTCACCGAACTCAAGTATGTCTGCGTGGGTGGTCTCTGATCTTCAAGCAGGAGTCTCATCTATCTTTTTTCTCAGCAAGGATTTTCTCATGTCTCGTAACCGTACGCCGATCACCCTTCTCGAGTGATCAGTCATCCGGCTGCCAGTGTTGAGGTAGCAGTTTGTGGATCTGGCTGGCCTTCTGGGTCGGCAGCTGTTCTAGCACGCCCTTCAGGTAGGCATAGTGCTCATGGCCATTCAGCTTGGCCGACCTGGATCAGGCTCATGATGCTGGCCGCGCGGGCCACTGCGCAGTGACCCGCCGGCCACGACTTCATCGAGGAACGCCCGATAGTCGTCGACCGTTGCTCTGTCAAACTCGGGGGGCAGTCTCGGCGTCTGCTGAGGCATACATACCGCTAATACCGAGAAAAGCCCGGGATCCCTCACCCTGATACGTTGCTAGAGAATTTCTTCGAGCTCAGCAGCAACTTGCCGCATTAGCGGAGCCCTCTCGAGAAGCGATTCAATGGAATGGCGAAGGCACGGGGCATGGATTCCCACGGTGGCTTGTATATGTCCCACGCGATCGTAGATGGGAACCGCAATGGCGACCATGCCCTGGATGAATTCCTCACTATCGGTACTGAGCCGATCCCTGGCGATCTGACTAAGCTGTTCCTCCAAGGCAGAGATGGAGGTGAGAGTATAGGGAGTATGGGCCTCCAGCGACAGGCTCGACAGCAGGGCGCGGCGCCGGTGGGGAGGCATTAGGGCGAGAAACAGTTTGCCACTAGCGGTGCAGTGAAGTGGCAGGCGCGACCCGGGGGGCAGCTGGATGCGCACCGGCCAGTTGGTTTCCACGCGGTCGTAGTAGAGCAGTTCATGACCATCGAGCACGGTCAGGTTACAGGTTTCGCCGACCTCCTTGGCCAGGCGCTCCAGTAACAGGTGACGCGGTGCCTTCAGGCTTTCGTTGGCCAGCGTGCCCATGGCCATTCTACGCAGCCTGGATCCGGGCAACAGATGGCGTCCGTCCAGATCCCGTGTGATCAGCTGCTGTTCTTCAAGCTGCTTGATCAGGCGATGGATCGTCGGCTTGGGAATGTCCAGCCGCTTGTCAAGATCCGCTGCACTGATGCTGTACTCGGCCGTGGCGATCTCCTCGAGCAGGCTGATCGCCCGAGAGAGTGTGCTGTTGGTGGACGTGTCTTTGGACATGGGCTTTCCTTACGACGAGCTTCCAAAGGATGCTGGACCCGATGATAGCGCAACAGACCCTTACGGGCCTGCTGCGCCGCAGCGCTGTCAGAGGTTGACCAGGAACATGGAAAGTGGCGCCCATAGGGATATCGCGATCCAGCAGAGTATCAGCGCGAAGAAATAAGGCAGGACGAATCGCACCAGCTTTATGTAGGGAATGCCTGTCACGCTGCTAGCCACATAGAGGTTAAGTCCGAAGGGAGGGGTGACGAAGCCAATCGCTGCCCCTACCAGAAAGATCACAGCGAAGTGAATCGGATCGACACCGACACTCTGTGCAATGGGTGCCAGGATAGGAGCAAGAATGATAGTGACGGGTAGACTTTCCAGGATCATGCCCGCCATCAGGATGATCAGCATACAGGCGAGAAGCACCATATAATAACCACCCAGACCTGTTAGCAGGTTATTCAACATGGCGCCGACGCCAAGCACGGAAAGAAGTTGCTGCATGACGACAGAGATAGCGATCAAGGGTGCCAGCATGCCAGCGATCTGTCCCGAGCGCAACATGATGAAGGGCAACCGAACGATACTGATCTCCTGGGTGATGAGAAGCCCTGCGATCAAGGTGAAGCCAACTGTAATGGCTGCGGCTTCTGTCGGTGAGAACTTGCCGGAGTAGATCCCATATAGCACGACGCCAATGGTGGCAAAGCCCAGGTAAGCCCTACCCGCAAAGCCGGCACTCTTCTTGGCGCTGAAGGAAGTCAACTTTCCCCAGCCATGACGCCGTGCCACCAGATGGCAGGCGATCATCATGCTCAGTACCATCATGGCGCCAGGGATCATGCCCGCGATGAAGAGGTCACTGATCGACAAATTCATCATGAAGCCATAGACAATGAAGATAATGCTGGGTGGAATGATGATGCCGACGGTACCTCCAGAGGCTGCGGTAGCCGCCGAGAAACGCTCATCGTATCCATTCTTCTTCATCTCTGGCTGCATGATCGAGCCGATAGTCGCCGTAGTCCCGGCGTTGGAGCCCGAAATGGCGGCAAAGAGCCCACAGGCACCTAGCGTCGCCATCCCCATGCCTCCGCGTAACCATCCAAGCACCGAGTAGGCGAAATCCGATAATCGCTTGGCGATCCCCGCTGCATTGATCAGGTCGCCAGTAAGAATGAATAGTGGTAGTGCGAGAAGACCAAAGAAACTCAGCCCCTGGAACAGAGTGACTCCGATGTTGGCCAAGGTGAAGTCGATGATGATGCTGACACCCACCACCCAGAAGCCGAGAACCAGGAAGACTGGAACCCCAAGCAGGAAAAACAAGGTGACACCCAGTGTCACCAGACCAATCAAAGCGCCCTCAGTCATTATACCCTCCCCTAGTCCATGATAGCCGGTGTGAGATTGAAGGGCTTATTTCTCTTGAAGCGGAGACAGTCCTCAACCAGGTTCTGTATGACACGGAAGATGAGGAGTGTCCATGCCAGCGGGGTGGCCAGATAGAACCACCACTGCATGACATTGTCTGTCCCGGGCACAATCGCGAAGTTAAAGTGAGCGACCTTGACTTGCTCGCTGGTAAAGTATATGACAAGCATGCCGAAGGCGATCCATAATATCGCGTCAAGAATTTGGCATAAGAACTGCCCTGTATAGGGCAGTCTTATACGAATCTCATTGAGGGAGAGGTGGCTGCGTTGCTTTACATTGAGAGAAGCGCCAAACCACGTCAGCCACAGGAACAGCAGCACGGGTATGCTGGTGCTCCACGGGGCCTGTAGGTTGAAAAAAAATCGACGAATGATCTCCACAAAGATGATGCCTGCCATTCCTGAATAGGAAATCAGTATGATGACCTTCTCCAGATTTTCGTTGAGCCACTTCAAGGGCATGAGCAGCTTCAAGGCCAGTGTGCCATTTACCACAGTTGGGTAAGACATAGCGATCCCCTCTGGTTACCCACGCCACCAGCGCTGAGGTTTGACGTTGACGGCAGCCATATCGCGAGGAATCTCGCGTGCGATACCATGAATTTCCTTATAGATATCGATACCGCCTGCCCATCCGTTGAGCCGTTCACGCCAGCGCTCCCAAGGTTGCGGGTTGAATTCAGGCGAGCACATCTGCTCAGTCTTGTGACGTTCTTCATCAGACAAGGGGGCAAAACGCACATTGTGTTCGGCAAAGACGGTACCAGGTGCTGGGTGCTCAGTAGCGCCAATGAGCTGGTAGCGACCTGCTTCGTTCATCCCCTGGGTGAAGATCTGTGCGCAGTAGGCAGACTCCATGACTTGATCCTGGAGTTCGCTACCCAATTTCTCGAAGGCACCCAGGCTCATGGCGGTATGATCGTTTCCAGCGAAGAAGCGCAGGTCAACGGCCTGAGAGATCACCGGGGCCAAGCCGGCATAAGCCGCCGCACTCATCCAGGTTTCTGCACCGTCGAGAAGGCCCTGGCGTAGACCGTCGAGCGTTTCTTCCCAGGCAATAGGAGAAGGGTTGAGGTTCAGCTGCTCCATCGCGATGCGGCCCAGCTGGGTACCGGTGACCCGATTCCTGGTGCCGGCGAGCTCTTCGATACTGGTCACTAGCGGCTTATCTGCCCACTTCGCCCCCAACATGATACCGCGCAGTTCACAGTGCGTGAAAAGGAATTGAAGGTTATGGCGCTGACGCAGTGGCTCTCTCAATAGTGCTTCACTGCGTGGGTCGTAAAAGAAGTGGAACATGGATGCCACGGTCGGGAACATGTAGGCGAAGTCAAGAATATTGAGGTAAGGGGCTCCACCCGCCGAATTCTGTGTCGACGCAGAAAAAATGTCGACGATGCCCTGCTGGGTCTGGCTGACACAGTCCAGCTGGTTACAGACTTCGTTACTCCCCATGAACTCTACACGGATCGCACCGTTGGTGCGCTCCTCGAGATCACGTGCGAAGAACAGCTGCCCCGATTTCTGAACATCCAGGTTTCTCTCGTTGAAGCCCGCTGCTCCAAAGCGCAGGCGGTGCTTCGGTTCGGTCTGGTAGCGGCGTTGCTGCTCTTGATCGGCGGCCCGGGCCAGGGTGCTGGCCGTGAGGCCGGCACCGAGCCCTGAGGCAGCAATCAGGGTGGAGGTCAGGCCGAAACGTCCCGAGATGTTCAGAAAATCCCGGCGAGATACATTAGCAATCATTGGCTTCATGAGCAGGGCTCCCGCTTTTTTGTAGTTGGACTTGTGATGAGGGCCAGCGTGACGCTTGCCATGCGCCATGCCCAAGTGATGACCCTCGGCATCAACATAAGCAAGGTTCTTTCAGATAGCAAGCCAAAACGAGACAAAAAATTTCGTTATTGACTGATAGAAGATCTTGATCCAGTATTGATGAGACAAAATGTATCGTTTTGGTGGGTTTTCCCATGAAATCAACAACTAGCGTGCAAGTAGCTTTTGATTATATCGTCGTGGGGGCCGGTTCGGCAGGGTGTGTGCTCGCCAATCGGCTCAGCGAGGATCCTAGCGCGAAGGTCCTGCTGCTTGAGGCGGGCGGCTCCGACTGGAACCCTTGGATTCATGTGCCCGTTGGCTATTTCAAGACCATGCATAACCCTTCGGTGGACTGGTGCTATCTCACGGACCCTGACGAGGGTATCAATGGTCGTCGACTTCAATGGCCGCGCGGTAAGGTGCTTGGGGGCTCCAGCTCACTCAATGGCCTTCTCTATATCCGTGGGCAACGTGAGGACTACGACGACTGGGCCCGGGCGGGAAATACGGGATGGGACTACGAATCCGTTCTCCCGTACTTCAAGAAATCGGAATGCCAGTCGCGCGGTGAGAATGCCTTCCATGGTGTCGATGGCCCTCTTCAAGTATCTGACCTGCGACTGAAGCGGGAGATCGCCGAGCGATTCATCGAGGCTGCCAAGGCCGTGGGCATACCCGAAAACCAGGATGTCAATGGCGAGCGCCAGGAAGGAGTCGGATATTTTCAGCAAACCGCCTACAAAGGCCTGCGATGCAGCACGGCGAAGGCCTTCCTCAGGCCCGCATTGCGTCGCTCGAACCTGACGCTCGTCAAACGGGCACATTGTCGGCGAGTGCTCCTGGAGGGGAAGCAGGTAGTAGGGGTCGAGTATGATGTCGATGGCAGAACACAGCAGGCAGTGAGCCTTCGGGAGGTCATCCTGAGCAGTGGGGCCATCGGCTCTCCGCAGATTCTGCAATGCTCGGGAATCGGTAATTCTAAGCTCCTGCAGAAGGTGGGCATCACGTGCCGCCACGAACTTCCTGGTGTGGGCGAAAATCTTCAGGACCACTTGCAAGTCCGACTGGTGTTCAAGACACGCTGCCGAACGCTGAATGATGAGGTTCGCCACCCCTTGAAGAAGCTGGCAGTCGGCGCTCAGTACCTGTTCTCACGCACCGGGCCCCTGACACTGGCGGCTAGCCAAGTCTGCATCTTTACCCAGTCAAGGCCTGGTCTGGAACGCCCCGATATCCAGTTCCATATGCAGCCCCTGAGTGCCGACAAGCCGGCAGACGGGGTGCACCCCTTTTCAGCGTTCACCTCATCGGTCTGTCAGCTTCGGCCACATAGCCGTGGACACGTTCGAATTACCAGCTCTGATCCCATGCAGTATCCCTCGATCCAGCCCAACTACCTTAGCGCGGAGGAGGACCGTCGGGTGGTGGTGGATGCTATCAAGGTGGCACGTAAGATTGCTGCGGCCAATCCTCTTTCGGAGGTGGATACGAAAGAATATGCCCCCGGCAAGGAGTTCACCTCAGACGAGGAGTTGCTGGAGGCAGCACGACAATATAGTCAGTCCATCTACCATCCGGCGGGTACCTGCAAGATGGGGAATGATACCATGGCAGTGGTCGATCCACGACTCCAAGTGCATGGGTTAACAGGCCTACGTGTCGTGGATGCTTCGATCATGCCGATCATCGTTTCCGGCAATACCAATGCACCCACCATCATGATTGCTGAAAAGGCAGCAGACATGATCAAGGAGGATCATCTTGCCATGGAGAAAGCGTCTTGAAGCCGCATGCCCACCAATCACCAGGGAAACACTGCATAAATGCTTGCGGGGAAAATCGCTGCCTTTCGCGATGCTCGGGATCCTAGCCTCTACCGTATAGGCTTCGGCTCCTTCACCCCGTTCGCCTTGCGCTCCACTCCACTCACCGATTTGTTCATCACTTTCCTAGTCACTACAACAAGACGAGAGGTCGCTATGAAACCAGTGAAGCTGCGCAAGATGTCGACCATGGCGCTGGGGGTGACCCTTGCCTCGGCCCTGAGCTTCGGCGTGAGTGCCGCCGCAGTCGACTTCCCCGAACGGGGCTTGACCTACGTCAACTCCTTCAACCCCGGCGGCGAGATCGACGTCACTGCCCGCATGCAACAGCCGCTGCTGGAAGAGTATTTCGGTCAGCGCATTGATGACTAACTCTACGGTGGCGTTTCAGAACCAGGACCACTTTCGGGCGCTGGCGGTGGCCTGGGACGAGCGGCTGCCGTTTCTGGAAGACGTGCCGACCTTCCGGGAAGAGGGTTACGACGTGGTCGAGGCGATCTACCGCGGCGTGCTGGTGCCGGCTGACACTCCGGACGACATAGTGGCGACGCTGGCGGAGGGGTTCGATGCCGTGAACCAGCAGATTACGACACGGCAGCAGGACATGGGCATGTTCGTGCACAACTGGGGCCCGGAGGAGAGTGCCGAGTTGGTGGAACGCCTGAAGGGAGAGTATGCCGAGATTCTCGGTGACGAAGGTTAACGGGAAATGGCC
>NZ_PNRE01000004.1 GCF_002879645.1 Halomonas heilongjiangensis
CGCGAGACCGCCTACTGGCGGCTGGCCAGTGCCGACCTGCTGCACGAGGCGGGGCTGGCCGCGCTGGCCGCCCAGCACTACCGGGCGGTGCATCAGTCCGTGGCGGGCATCGACCTGGCGCAGTGGGAGCCGGGGCTGCTGTCGCGGCTCGAGGCCTCGCTGGCGACATGACGGCATTCACGAACGGCATCCGGCGGATGAACCACTTCATGCACGACAACGTGCTCGACGACACCATCGACAGGGACGAGGGATAAGGCTCATGTGGAAAGCTTTGAAGTCAGGGCTGAGTCGCTGGGTACCCGGCGCCTCACGCGCGCAAGGCAACGCCAACCTGGCCAAGGGGCATGGCAACAAGGCCCGGGGGATCGGCAAGAAGGCGAGCAAGCTCTCGGCCCTGCTCTGGTGCCTGCTGCTGGCCGCCCTGGTCGTGGCGATCTGGTGGTTGGGGCCGATGTGGGAAGTGCGCGGCAGCCAGCCGCTGGGGCCCTGGCTCAACCGGCTGCTGGCGACCCTGGCGCTGGTCACCCTGGTGGCGCTGGTGTGGGGCATTCGCCTGGCGCGGCGGCTGCGTGAACTGGATGCCGAGCGGCGACACGCCGAGCGCCTGCAGCTCGACCCGGCCCAGGTGCAGGTCGAGCAGCAGGAGGAGTCCCTCGACGTCACCCTGAATGAGCTGGTCGATAACCTGGGGGGTGGCCCGGGGGCGCGCTACCGGCTGCCCTGGTACCTGGTGATGGGCGTCGAGAATGCCGGCAAGACCAGCCTGATCAACCGCTCCGGCCAGAACTTCGCCCTGACCCATGTGATGAAGGCGTCCGGCCAGGGCCGCAAGGGCCAGTTCGGCTTCGACTGGTGGATCGGCGACAAGGCGGTGCTGATCGACCCGGACGGCGAGCTGCTGACCCAGGGGGCACTGGAGGGCGGCGAGCCCCAGGAGCTGCAGAGCCGACTGTGGGATCACTTCGTCGACTGGCTGGAGCGCAATCGCCCCCAGCGGCCGCTCGACGGTGTCGTCCTGGTGCTCGACCTGGCCCGGCTGAGCGACGCCCGGGTGGCGGTGCGCAAGGCCTACGCCTCGCTGCTGCGGGCTCGCCTGCGCGAGCTGATGGAGCGTCACGGCGCGCGGCTGCCGGTCTACGTGACCTTCAGCAAGATGGACCTGCTGCACGGCTTCGACGACTTCTTCCGCCACTACTCCCGGGCCGCGCGGCGTGCGCCCCTGGGCTTCACCTTCAGCCCCGCCAGCCTCGACAGGCCCGACCGGTGGGAGGAGGAGTTCGCCACCGCCTACGACGACATGCTCGACCGGCTCAACCGCAGCCTGCCGTCGCTGCTCGCCGAGTGCCGCGACCGCGAGGAGCGCGAGTCGGTGTTCCGCTTCGTGCGCCAGCTCGCCGGCCTGCGTGACGTGCTGCTTGGTTTCCTGTGCGAGGCGCTCTCCAGCGACCGCTTCTCCACCGCGGCCATGGTGCGGGGCACCTATTTCACCTCGGTCTACCAGCAGGGGGTGCCCGAGGACCCCTTCGTCGACGCCGCCGCGCGTCGCTACGGCATGGCCGACAGCGTGCAGCCGGCGCACCGGGCGGCGCGCAGCGCCCTCTACTTCACCGAAGAGCTGTTCGACAAGGTGATCTACCCCGAGGCGGGACTCGCCGGCGACAATGCCCGCGCCGCACGCCGGCGCCGACGCCTGCGGCGGACCAGCGTGCTGGCCTGCCTGCTCGGGGGCCTGGTGCTGGTCGGCGGCTGGAGCCACTTCTACCAGAAGAACGCCACCGCACTCGCCTCCGTGGAGGAGAAGGCCCGGGACTTCCTGACCGCCCAGCCGGACGAGCTGCGTGGCGACGACCCCACCGGCCAGGCGCTGCTCGAGCCGCTCGACCGGTTGCGCAGCGCCACCTTCGAGTTCGGTGACTACCGTGACCAACTGCCGTGGCTGGCCGACATGGGGCTCTACCAGGGGCGCTCGGTGGGCCGCGATGTGGAAGGCGCCTATCTGGCCATGCTCGAGTACCATTTCCTGCCCGCCTTGATGGTCGGGATCATGGATGACATGAACCGCACCGAAGCGGGCAGCAACGAGAAGCTGGCGCTGCTGCGCATCCTGCGCATGATGTCCGATGCCAGCGGTCGCCAGCCCGAGCGGGTGCACGACTTCATGGCCCGGCGTTGGCAGCGCGAGTTTCCCCAGCGCGGCAGCGTGCAGGAGCGTCTGCTCGACCACCTCGACTACGCCCTGGCCCATACCGACCTGGAGGGACACGTGGCCGCGGGCGACCGGCACGCCGAACTGGCCATGACCCCGCTGCGCGGCAGCCTCCAGGCCGCCCAGGAGGAGCTCTCGCGCCAGCCCATGGACGAGCGGGTCTACGCCACCCTCAAGGCGAACAGCGACAGCCGCAGCGGCGCGGTGCTGGACCTTCGCCAGGGCGTGGGGCCGGCCTTCAGCGCGGTGTTCATGGCGCGCAACGACGACCCGGACAAGCTGCGCCTGCCCAGCCTGGTGACCCGCGACGGCTTCGAGGGCTATTTCCTCAAGGAGATGGAACAGGCCACCGAGCTGGCACTGATCGACCTCTGGGTGCTGGGACGGCGTGACGACATCGCCTTCAGCGAGGCCGACCAGCGTCAGCTGCGCGATGCGCTGCGCGAGCGCTATATCAGCGATTATCACGTGAGCTGGCGCCAGGTGCTGGACGACATCGACCTGGTGCCGATTCCCGATATCGACCAGGCCGTGGTGGTGGCGGACACCCTGCTCGGCGCCAGCCGGCCGCTGGATCGCCTGCTGGGCGAGATCGCCCACCATACCCGCCTCTATCCCGAGTTGCCGGTCGACGACGAGGCGGCCCGACAGGCGCTGGAGCGCTCGCCTCGCTACCGCCTGGCCGGCGAGATCGAGCGGAACTTCGGCGAGCTCAACGGCTTGCTCGACGCCCGGGGGGACAACCCGGCCGATATCGCCGAGATCAAGACGGCCATCGCCGAGCTGCGCGACTACCTGCGTCAGGTGCAGGGGGCCAGCGATCCGGGGCGTGCGGCCTTCGTCAGTGCCCGTGACCGCCTGGCGCTACGCGGCGGCGACCCCATCCACAACCTCAGGCGCATCGCCGAGGACACCCCGGCCCCGGTGGACCGGATGCTCGAGAGCCTGGCCGACCAGAGCTGGCAGCTGCTGATGGCCAGCGCCATTCGGCATCTCGAGCACCAGTGGCTCGATGAGGTGGTGGCGCCGTACCAGGATCGGCTGGCCGGCCGCTATCCACTGGCCCGCGAGGCCTCGCGGGAGGTGGCCCTGAGCGACTTCGAGGCCTTCTTCGCCGCCGGTGGCACCCTCGACAGCTTCTATCAGGACAACCTGCGGCCGTTCATCGAGGAGGCGCCGGAGCAACTGCTCGATGCCGAGGGCAACTCGCTGCTGCGTGACAGCGTGCTCACCGCCATCGAGCGTGCCGAGCACATCCGTCAGGCCTACTTCGGCCGCGACGGCGTGCTCGACGTGGAGTTCTCGCTGGAGCCGCTCAGCCTCAGCCCCGACAAGCGGCGCAGCGTGATCAACGTCGATGGCCAGCTGATCGAGTACGCCCACAGCGCCAGCAACCGGGTCTCGATGATCTGGCCCAATGCCCTGCGTGGCGGCAACGAGAGCCGCGTGACCCTGGTGCCGAGCCAGGTCAACCGCTCGCCGCGCAGCCTGACCCGCGACGGCGCCTGGGCCTGGTTCCGGCTGCTCGACGAGGCCGAGATCACCAGCGCCAGCGAGCGCGACCTGGAGCTGCGCTTCCACGTGGACGGCGGCTCGATGCGCTATCGGCTGCACGCCAACGGCTCGCGCAACCCCTTCACGCGCCCGCTGGTCGCTGGCTACCAGCTGCCCACTGCCCTGTACGCCGAGGGAGGCTTCGATGCTGGCGATATTTAAGCGGCTGCTCCCCGGCAAGCGCAAGGAGGAGGCGCCCAGCACCCCGGCGACGGGCAGTACCGCGACCGCGGATGGCCTGGACGCGGCCGGGGAAGAGGAGATCGAGCGCTTCCTCGCGGCGGCGCAGCGCGCCGATGCCCGGGGACACTCTCCCTGGGTGCTGCGCGACGAGGCCCGCCTGGCGACGCTCAGGCGTGCCCTCGAGTTCACCGCCCACCGCGGCCTGTGGCTGCAGCGTGACGGCAGCCACGTGGCCCATTGGCAGGGTCGGCTGCTGGTGCTCAAGCACGGCGAGGGGCCGCCGCTGGGCATGCTGCTGGCCTGCCGACCGGATGACGAGGCGGCCTGGCAGCTGCGCTTCTTCTTCATCGAGCCGGAGTGGCGGGGCAGTGGCCACGGGGCCCGCCTGCTGCTGGCGGCCCGGCGCAGCCTGAGCGGCACCCCGCTACGTACCCGGTTGCCGTTGGCCTGCGAGGCGGCGATCCGCAGCCTGGAGAAGGCCGGCTTCCAGCGCATGCATGTGAATGCCTCGAACGTGGCCAGTTTCGAGGCACCGGCCGAGTGGGATTAAGGCCTGGGCACTCGACACAGGAGAACGACAGATGGGACGCAAGCTCGTACTCGTGGGGGACATCGGTACCGACCACGATGGCTTCCCCCCCACGCCGGTGACTGCCGGCAGCCCCACGGTGACGATCGACGGAAAGCCGGTGGCGCGCCAGGGCGACCCCCTGGCGCCGCACGACAAGCCCAAGCACTCGACGCATCCGCGTACCATCGCGGAGGGGTCGGGCAGCATCCTGATCGACGGCAAGCCGGCGGCGCTCACCGGCCATGCCGTGAGCTGCGGTGGGATGGTGATCGGCTCGGCCACAGGGGAGGGCAGCTGAGATGGCCAACGCAACCGGACTGCAGTTCACCCTGGCGCTCGCCGGGGCCGACGACCTCGACCTGGCGGTGGTCGACTTCACGCTGACCGAAACCCTCTCGGCGCCCTTCGAGCTGGTCGTCAATCTCGCCAGCCGCGACGGCGACCTCTCGCCCGAGACCTTCC
>NZ_PNRE01000043.1 GCF_002879645.1 Halomonas heilongjiangensis
AAGGGGCTGCCGTCGTTGAAGCTCAGCGCCTCCAGGCCGGGCAGCCGCGCGACGAAGCGGGCCGCCTCGTCGCGAATCGCCTCGGCGCAGCGCGGATGGCCGAGCCGCTCGGCCAGGGTCGCGCTCAGCCGATGCCCCTCGAGCCAGTAGGGGCTGACCGCCAGGCTGTTCTCGATGCGCCGCCACAACTCGGCGTCGCCGCCGCGGGCCAGGGCATCGCGGTAGTCCGCCACGCGGTCGGCGGCCACCGGCGCCAGCTCGGTGCGCCCGCCGTCGCGGGAGGCCGGCAGCGCCTGGATGGCGCCCCAGATCGCATGGCGGCGCAGCCGATAGCACAGCGCCTCCCCCGGTGACTGCTCGTCGAGGAAGTCGGCCATCTTGAGCAGCGCCTGGCGGTTACCGCGCTCGTTGCCGGCTTCCAGGCGCATCTCCGGCATCTTCGCCGCCGGCGGCGCCTCGTCACGGCCGCGCGTGGTGACGAGCGCCTCGCCGGCGGCACCGCGCCTGGTGGCCGCCGGCGCCGACGACGCCTGACGGGGCCGTGCCTGCTGCAGCTGACGGCGCAGCTCCACCAGGGCGTCGTCCGGCAACTGTCGATCCCGCGCGCCGGCCAGCAGCGCATCGAGGGCGGCCTGGCAGGCCTGGTGCTCGTCTTCCGCATTGCTGAAGTCGAGCGGCTCGGCGAGCGCCGCCGCCCGCTGGGTGAACTGGCGGAACAGGCGGGGCCGCAATCGCGCGCCCTTCGGCCCCTGGAAGGGGTAGGCCCGGTCCCACCACTGCTCGAGACTGCCCGCCAGCAGGTGCAGCGACAGGGCGAAACGCACGCCGTCGCCCCCGCGCTGCAGGCAGTGCAGCAGGTGGCCGAGCACCTTGAGGTCCTTGCCGGCCTGGCCGAGCAGTCTCGCCGCCCGCGCCTCGGCACCTTCCCAGTCGACCTCGCCATGCTGCAGCGAGCCGATCTTCATCATCTCCTCGTCGAGCCAGGCGTAGTCGCCGCTGTCGTCGAGAGGCCGGCCCACCCCGTCGGGTTCCAGGGGCGCCAGCAGGGGCGCCAGGTGCGCTTCACTGGTGATTCGCATGCCAGGCTCCTTACCAGCGACAGGCGTCGCGCAGCGGTTGTATGTGCCGACGCAGCTCCGAGAGCTCGAAGCGCAGGCCATCCAGCACGCCGAGGTCGCTGCCCAGCACCAGCTCGTCGGCGTCGAGCAGCTGACGCAGGGTGGCAATGGCCGGCAGGCCCCGGCCACCGCTGACCACGTAGCCGCCGTCGCGCACCCGCCACTCCTGCTGCTGCTCGCGGCCGGCGGCCACCAGGCGCAGCCGGGCACGCGGCGCGTTCACGGCCGTCGGCAGATGCAGCTGGAAACGGGTGATCGACTTCTCGCAGGCGATGACCAGTTGCGGGCGCGGCGGCACGCTGCCCAGTGCCGGCACGCTCATCAGCACGCCGTCGCTGCGCTCGCGCACCAGCAGGCCCATGTCGTCACCGTCCCGTGCCGCCTCCTGGGCGTTGATCGCATGCCACAGCGCCGACCGGGGATCACCGCCCGCCGATACGTCCTCGGCGGCCTGGAAGAGGGCGTCGTAGCACCCCAGCCGCTCCAGCCGCGAATCCAGCACGGCGCACTCGTGGGCGCTCTCCAGCAGCTCCTCGGCGGCCAGCGCGCCAACGCTGTTGAACAGCACCATGGCCAGCCCCAGCCACAGCGCCGGGCGAATCGTGAAGCTCACTCTCATTTGGCATCCAGTTCCAGCTGTCGGCACTTGTGTGCCAGGGTCCGCTTGGGCAGGCCGAGACTCTCGGCGGCCAGGGCGCGATTGCCGCCGAACAGCAGCAGGCGCTGGCGGATCAGGTCGGCCTCGTAGTCACGCAGGGCACGGCGCAGATCGTGCACCTTGCTCGCGGCCGCGGCCGCGTTGTCATCTCCGTCGGCACCGCTGCCCGGGGCCGTGTCCTCGGGCTCCGGCTGTCCGGGCAGGGCCAGGGGCTCGATATCGTCCCCCGGCCGGGTCATGGCACAGGCGTAGTCGATCAGGTTCTTCAGTTCGCGCACGTTGCCGGGGTAGTCGCGTTCGCGCAGCTGCCGCAGGGCGGCCGGGGTGATGCCGAGCTCGTCGCGCCCTTCACGGGCACTGAAATCGGCGGCGAAGGCCTCGGCCAGCCGGGCGATGTCCTCGCGCCGTTCGCGCAGCGGCGGCAGGGTCAGCGGGAACTGCCCCAGCCGGTAGTAGAGGTCGGCACGGAAGCGCTGGTCGCGAATCCGCTCGCGCAGCGGCTGGTGCGTCGCCGCCACCAGGCGCAGGTCGGCCTGGCGCTCCTCGCTGGCGCCCAGCGGGCGGTAGCGGCCGCTTTCCAGTACTCGCAGCAGCTTGGCCTGCAGCGGCAGCGGCATGTCGCCGATCTCGTCGAGGAACAGGGTGCCGCCGTCGGCCTGGCTGATCAGGCCCTCGCGGGCCTGGTCGGCCCCGGAGAAGGCGCCCCTGGCATGGCCGAACAGCTCCGACTCGAGCAGCGCTTCGGGAATGGCGGCGCAGTTGATCGCCATAAAGGGCCCGGCGTGACGGGCCGACAGCCGATGAAGGGCTCGCGCCACGCGATCCTTGCCGGTGCCGGTCTCGCCCTGCAGCAGCACCGCGAGGTTGGTCTCGGCGGCGCGCACGACCTGGCGGCGCAGCGTCTGCATGGCGGCCGACGTGCCCAGCAGGTCTTCCGCCAGCCGCTCGGCCAGGGCCTGGCGTCGTGCGCCATCGTTGAGCTGGGCCAGGGACTGGCGCAGCCGCGCCTCGCGGTGGCGCTCCCCCTGGTGGCGCGACAGCCGGGCCCACAGCCGGCACAGCAGCGATTCGAAGGCGGCGAACTCGGCATCCTCCGCGAGGCCCGCCAGCACGGTGTCATCGCCGGCCATGGCCAGGGCACCGAGCCACTCCCGCTCGCCGTCCAGGGCCCGCAGCGGGCGGACCTCGAGCTGCAGGGTGCCGGGCAGCGCGGCCACCTGGGCCTGGAAGTCCGGGTGGTCGAGCCGCGTGCGGGCCTCCGCCAGGCCCAGCCGCAACGGCTTGCCCTGGCGGATGGCGTGGGCATAGGGGTGGCGGAAGTCGTCACAGGCCAGCCGGGCGCCGTCGCCGTCGCTGCCCAGCCAGCGCCCGCTCTCCTCGAGGTAGAGGCAGGCCACCCAGGCGAGCCCCTGGCCGTCGCGCAGCAGCCCGCAGCCGCGCTCGCGCAGTTCGGCGGGCGTGGCGCTCTCGACCAGCGCCAGGGCCCTGGCCATGCCGACGAGGCCCGGCCCCGTCGGCTGGCCGCCCTCGTTACGCCGCCGGTCGATCGCCCTCACGCCCATGCCCTTACTCCACCTCCGCGGTAAAGGCGCCGCTGTCGGCCTCGACGCCCAGCGCCACGCGCGTCACCGGCTCGCGGCGCGCCATGCGATCGAGCAGGGCCCGGGAGACCGGCGGCAACAGTTCGCCGTCGATCACCGATTCGAGCATCCGCGCGCCGTTCTCGCTGCGGGTGGCCCGCAGGCAGATCGCGTCGGCCAGCGCCGGGTCGAGGACCACCTCGGCCTGGCGATGACGCTCGCGAATGCGCTGGCCCAGGGTGTCGAGCTTGGCGAGCACGATGTCGCGCAGGGTGTCGGCGCCCAGCGGGACATAGGGGACCACCTCCATGCGCGCCAGCAGCGCCGGCTTGAAGAAGTCCGCCAGCACCGGGTAGAGCGCCTCGTCCAGGGCCGCAGGGTCGTCGGCATGAGCCACGATGGCTTCAAAGCCGAGGTTCGAGGTGAGGAAGAACACCACGTTCCGGCAGTCGATCAGCCGCCCTTCGCCGTCGGCCAGCTCGCCCTTGTCGAAGGCCTGGTAGAAGAGGTTGAGCACGTCCGGGTGGGCCTTCTCGACCTCGTCGAGCAGTACCACCGAGTAGGGGCGCTGGCGGATCGCCTCGGTCAGCAGGCCGCCCTCGCCGAAGCCCACGTAGCCCGGCGGCGAGCCGATCAGCCGCGAGACGGTGTGCTTCTCCTGGTACTCGGACATGTTGATGGTGGTCAGGAACTGGCGGCCGCCGTAGAGGCCTTCGGCGATCTGCACCACGGTCTCGGTCTTGCCCACCCCGCTGGGGCCGACCAGCAGGAAGGCGCCCAGCGGCCGGCCCGGGCGACGCAGGTCGGCGCGGGCGGTGAGCAGGTGGCGATGGACGCGGGCGATGGCCAGCTCCTGGCCCTGCACCAGCCGGCCCAGGGTCTCGGGCAGCTCGGTGAGACGGGTCAGCTCGTCGCTGGTCATGCGCTCCACCGGCACCCCGGTCCAGTCGCCGATGACCTGGGCGATCTGCGCCTCCTCGACGCTGGCGTTGACCAGCGCGAACTCCTGCTGCAGGTCGCTGAGCCTCGCCTCCTGCTCGACCAGCGCCGCCCGCAGGCTGTCGTGGTCGGCCTCGTCGGCCTCGTCGTCGAGCAGTTGGCGGTGCAAGGCCAGGATCGCATCGACACAGTCGCGCTGGGCCTGCCAGGCATGCTCCAGCGTGGCCAGCTCGTCGTCGAGGCGGGCCAGCCGCTCCTCCAGCTCGGCCAGGTGGGCCGCGTCCGGGCGGCGCCCGAGCTGCGTCTCGCGGTCGAGCTGGTCGCGCTCGCGCCGGGCGGCCAGGTGCTCGCTCTTGAGGTGGCTGAGCCGGCGCGGCGGGGTGTCCAGCGCCTGGGAGAGCCGCGCGCAGGCGGTATCGAGGACGTCGATACCCTTGTCGGGCAGCTTGCGGCCGGCCAGGTAGCGGGCCGAGAGTTCGGCGGCGGCACGCAGCCCGCTGTCGCCGACCAGCACCCCGTGGGCGCGCTCGTAGACGTCGCGCAGGCCGCGCAGGATCACCAGCGCCTGCTCGACGCTGGGCTCGGACAGCGCCACCGGCTGGAAACGCCGCGACAGCGCCGGGTCCTTCTCGAAGTACTTCTTGTACTCGCGCCAGGTGGTGGCGGCGATGGTACGCAGCTCGCCCCGCGCCAGGGCCGGCTTGAGCAGGTTGGCGGCGTCGCCGCCGCCTTCCGTGTTGCCGGCGCCGATCA
Source organism: Halomonas heilongjiangensis (assembly GCF_002879645.1). Classification (GTDB taxonomy): domain Bacteria; phylum Pseudomonadota; class Gammaproteobacteria; order Pseudomonadales; family Halomonadaceae; genus Halomonas; species Halomonas heilongjiangensis. The sequence goes on from NZ_PNRE01000043.1 coordinate 5,049, forward strand.
GGGTGTGGGCCTCGTCGATGAACAGCAGGGTCGGCCGCGGGGCGTTCTTGACCTCGTCGATCACCGCCTTGAGGCGCTTCTCGAACTCGCCCTTGACCGCGGCACCGGCCTGCAGGGCGCCGAGGTCGAGCGCCAGCAGCTCGACGTCGGCCAGCGCCGCCGGCACCTCGCCGGCCACGATGCGCGCGGCGAGCCCCTCGACCACCGCGCTCTTGCCGACCCCGGCGTCGCCGATGACGATGGGGTTGTTCTTGCGCCGGCGGCCGAGGATGTCGAGCATCTGGTCGATCTCCGGGTCACGGCACAGCACCGGGTCGAGCTCGCCGCGCCGCGCCTGATCGGTCAGCGAGGTGGCGAAGCGGGCCAGGGCGCTGTCGCCCTGGCTCGCGCCGGGCTGGCGGCGACCCGCGCTTGGCTCCTGATCCCGGGGCGCCTCGGCGGAGTCCCGGGTCAGCCGCTCGAAGTCGCGGCGCAGGCTCTCGCGGTTGATCTCGGCCAGCAGCGCGGCGCTCTTCGGCCCCAGGTAACGGCCGCTGTTGTGCAGCAGGGCGGTGAAGATCATCCCGCTGCGCAGGGCCTCGTGGGCGAACTCGGTGGTCGCCAGCAGCCAGGCGTCCTGCAGCAGCTCGACCAGCAGCGGCGAGAAGCTCGGCGTGGCCACCTCGAGGTCGCGCGGCGGCCGCGACTCCTCGGCGAGCCGGGCGCGCAGGTCGAGGGCCTCGATGCCCTGCCCGTCGAGCAGGCAGCGCAGGTCGCACAGCGGCTGGTCGATCAGCGCCTGGAGCAGGTGGCCGACGGTGACCTCCGGGGCCTGCTGCTCGGCGCACAGGAGCGCGGCCTGTTCGAGCCCCTGGCGGGAGATGGCGTTGAGTCGGCCGATGAGTGCCGGAAGCTCTACCCTGAGCATGGTGTCTCCTAACGGTAAATCTGATCGAGTAGGGCGCCGACCTGGGCCGCCTGCTGGTCCAGCGACCACGAGAACCCCAGATAGGCCCCCACCATGGCCGCGCCGAACAGCGCGAATACCCCCCACACCGGCAGGCCCCGGCCGTGGCGCCGGCGCCCCGGCACCACGTTGTCGAGCGGCCGGGTCAGCATGTCGTCGGGGGTATCGCCGAGCGCCGCGAGCTGGTCACCCAGGGCGCGCACCACGTGCTCGTACTCCTCGCGGCCATGGGTCATGACCCGGTAGCGGCCCTCGAAGCCCAGGCACAGGCAGAGGTAGATGAAGGCCAGCATGTCGCGATAGCGCTGCGGCTCCTGCTGCAACCGGGAGAGGATCGAGAAGACCTTCTCGCCCCCCCAGGTCTCGTTGTGGAAGCGGGTCAGCAGCGAGTGCTCCGCCCACTTGCTCTGCTGCCCCCAGGCGGTACCCATCACGGCTTCGTCGATGAACGAGCAGAGCACATAGCGGTACGCCAGCAGGGTCGGTCGGTCGTAGCCCTGCTCGGTGAGCTCGATCTCGATCGCCGAGACCTCGTCGACCACCTGGCGATAGAGCCGCTCGATGTCGCCCATGGTGTCGAGCTGGCGCACCCGCACCACCATGCCCAGCAGCGAGCTGGCGGCATCCACCAGCGGGTTGAGGTTGTGGCCGCGCAGGCGGAACCAGTAGTCCTCGTCGGCGTCCAGGTGCTCGGCATGGCTATGGATCAGCCGCTCCAGCCCCCGCTCGTTGATGCGATCCTCGTGGCGGGTGGGGGAGTAGCGGTCGATGGCACCGGCATCGGGGTCGAATTGCGTGGCAAGATCTTGCATGGCTTAGCTCCTGATCGCCCAGAACTGCATTTCCAGGCCGGGAAATTCGCCCGCCACGTGGAAGGCGAAACCGCTGGCGCCGTCGAGCATGCTCCAGGCCTGGCTCTGACGGTCGAGCCGGAAGTAGCTGTAACCGGCGTGATAGGGCAGCTCGCGTGGCGCCACCGGCAGCGGCTCCAGCGGCACCCCCGGCAGTTGCAGGCTGATGAGGTCGCGGATGCGCTCGACGCTGGCCACCTTGGTCTGCTGCAGGAACAGCTTGCGCAGCCGCTCGTTGGGCATGTCGGCGCGTACCGCGAGGATGAAGTCGGCGTCCTCGAGCAGCCCCGCATCCGACAGCGGCGCGACCAGCAGGCCATAGCGGCGCGCCTGCAGCTGGATCGCCAGGGCCCGTGGCTCGAGCACCGTCGACAGCGCCTGGCGCAGGCCCTGCATCAGCATGCGGAAGGCGCGCTCGGGGTGGTCGTGGTCGTAGGCCGGGTACTCCGGCGGCAACCGCGACTCGTCGGTGAAGGTGACCAGCTCGCTGGCGGTCTCGAGCATGGTGTCGAAGAGCCGCTCCGGGTGCAGCTGCCCGAGGCGTGCCAGGTGCTGGAAGCGTGGCTGGGCCCGGTTGAGCAGCTGCAGCAGCATGAAGTCGGAGACGTCGGCTACCCCGGTCTGGTGAGGCGTCGAGAGGCGTTGGGCGATGTTGCGCGCCCGCTCGCGCATCAGGCCGGCCATCTCGCCGACGAAGCGTTGCAGGGAGGGCGCCGCCTGGACGTTGAGCAGGGTCGGCAGGAACTGCTCGTCGAGCACCAGGCTGCCGTCGGGGCGCCGCTCGACGATGCGCGCCACCGCCAGGCAGGCGTAGGCGCTGCGGTCGTCGCGCTCGAGCAGCAGGCGGGGGGCGACCTGCGCCACGTCGAGCTCGGTGCTGTCGCCGTCGCGGGAGTGCAGGTCGCGCACGCCGCGCTGGGAGAGCCGATAGCGCGCCGGCAGGTCGTCGCCGGGCCAGCGCACCTCGCCCACCGCGTCGGTGGCCAGCGGCAGGCCCAGGTAGACGATCTGGTTGGTGATGCCCGGGTCGTCGATCTCCAGCGGCTGCGGTTCGATGTCGTCGTCGGGCAGTTGGAAGGCGGTGCCGTCCGGCATCACCCCGCTGGCACGACTGATGGCGATCCGCCCGAAGCTCAGGAACTCGGCGTTGAGCTCCAGCATCAAAAAGCCGTGGAGGTAGTGGCTGACGCCACGCAGGCGGGCATCGAGCAGCCCCTCCAGGCTGCGCTGCTGCTGCTGGAAGTGCTGCGGCTTGATGAACAGCCCTTCGCTCCATACCACTCGGTTGCGGCTGGCCATCAGTCTTCCTTCCTCAGCTCGGCCTCGAGCTCACGCAGTTGCACCAGCAGGTGGTAGTCACCGCCCTGGGCATCGATCTTGACCACCTTCTTCCACTGGGCCTGATCGGGGGCGCTGTAGAAGGCGATGATGCCGATGTAGCGCGTCTGTTCGTCGACCTCGAAGGGCTCGTAGAACTTCCACTGCCCGGGCAGCAGGGTGAAGTCGTCATGGGTCAGGTAGTTGGTGCCCAGGGCCTCCTCGAGGTCGTCGCGCAGTTGGTCATGGTCGGCGGCCATCAGCATGGAGTCGTCCTTGAGCTGCAGGATCTGGAAGCGCAGCGGCGTGCCGTCGCCGTCGACGTTGGGGTTGACCCCGGGCTCGGCGACCATGGCGAGGTCGACCCGGGTCGGCCGCGTCTCGGGATAGCCCACCGGGATCGCGGGATCCTTCATGACCTGCCAGGTCTTGCCGGCCGCTTCACGGGTCGAGGCACAGCCGCCGAGCAGCAGCGCCGCCACGACCACCCACAGCCAGGCCAGTTGTCGAGTCGTGCTCATGCGCCCTCCCGCTGCTGGCGGCGCACCGACTGGTCGTAGGCCTGCTCGAAGACCTCCCAGAACAGCTTGGCGAAGCCCTGCTGTCGGCCGGAGTTCAGCTCCTGGTAGTAGTGGCGATACATCTCCCAGGCCCAGCCCCCCTCGTCCTCGAGGCGGTTACCGGCACCGCGGTAGGCATGGAAGCGCTTGAGCAGGGCGTCGGGCGCGAAGGCGTCGAGAATCGACTGCAACGCCTGGCCGATGGCCTCCTCGACCGCCGCCTGGTGCTGCCCCTGGTGGGCCAGGCACTCGGCCACGGCCGCCGGTGCCGAGAGATGCACCGGACTGCGCCGGGCGGAGAACAGCGTCTCCACGGTCTCGCCGTAGGGCTGCCCCAGGCGCAGGGGGTTGTCCTCGATGGGCTGCAAGCGCCGATCGCGCAGCGGATAGCGGCTGTCGTCCTGGGCCTGGTGCAGCGCCTGCAGGCCATCGATGGCGGCGCGCAGGGTATTGCCGGCCTCCTCGAGGAAGGCCTGCTGCTCTTCGCTGTCGCGGAAGCGCAGGTCGGCGCCCAGGGCACGCAGCAGGGGATCCGCGCCGACATGCCCGGTGGCGACCGGCGTCGCCTCCTGCCAGCGGTCCTCGAGTTGCTCGCCGACCGAGCGTTCCAGGTCGTTCAGCAGCCGTTCATCCATTTCCCTGTTCATCTCCGTGGTGTCCTCGTGTCGTCGAATCGTCGGCTCGGTGCGCACCGTCTCGTGCCGGCCCCGTGGGTGATAGTCCGCTGCCACCGTGGTCGCGCCTTCCAGCTCGTCGAGCAGGGGATCGGTGAAGTCGATCGCCTCCTCGTCGGGGTGCTCCAGGGCGGTGAGCGGGTCGCGATGGCTGGCACCGGGCGTCGCTTCGCCGAGCGCCTCCAGGGGGTCGTCATGCCGCGGCGGCGCCAGGCCCGCCGCCGACGAGGCCTGGACCAGCGGCATGCCCTGCCCCGCCAGCGCCTCCTGCTCCTCGTTGATCAGCGCCGTCAGCGGCTGGGCCCCGGGCTGACTGGCCTGGCGATCGCCGAGGTGCACCCGCAGGTGATACTCGCCGAGGCGCAGCTCGTCGCCGTCGCGCAGGGCGACCCGCCGGTCACGGCCGAGCGGCAGGGTGGCGTGGTTGATGAAGGTATGGCCGCTGCGGTCGATCAGGCAGAAGCGGCCGTCCTGGCGCTGGATCTGGGCGTGACCGGGGCGGATGCGCCCGGCATGGTCCTGCAGCAACCAGTCGTCGCCCGCCCCGCTGCCCAGGGAGCCCCCGGCCTCGTGGAAGACGTGGCTGCTGGTGGAGCGGCCTTCCAGGCGCTCGCTGTTGATGACCACCAGGGTGATGGCCGTGTGGGCAGTGGCATGGCGCTCGGTGGCATGAGGGTAAGCGGCTTGCATGGGCGTTCAGCCTGTCATCTGGATGCGTACCCGGCGGCGCCTGGAGGCATCACCGGACTCGGGGTCGACGAAGGTGGTCCAGCCGAGCTGGCAGCTGCCGGCTTCGCCCAGGCGCATCGGTCGCACGGCACTGGGCAGCAGCTCGAGCTCCAGGTCGTAGGCCAGCGGCTCGCGCAGCACGAAGTCCACCAGGGTCCTGAGCGGCGCGTGTTCGCCCCCGTCGGGCAGGAAGTCGCGGAAGCGCTCGAGGCTCAGGCCCCTCAGGCAGAGCGCGAACTTGCCGCCGATGTCGGCGACGCGTTCACCGGCGATCATGTCCTCGCCCAGCGTCATCGCCGACCTGCCGGAGCGGCTGCGCTGGTCCTCGGGAATGTCGACCCAGCGGTGGACCCACTCCTCGAGGTGGACGTCGTCGAGGTCGAAGCAGTGGCCAACGATGCTGCACACCACCTCCGGCGAGCGCGACCGCCCCGCCAGCAGGCCGGCGTAGGCGAGCATCTTGCTCCAGTTGATCGGCGTCTCGCCGCGCAGCTCGCTGTCGGCCAGCCCCACCAGGGCGAAGATGGCGGCGGAGAAGCCGTCGCTGGCGCCATCCTGGTAGCGCACATAGTGGCGATACTTGCGCCAGGCGCGATGGACCAGGGTCAGCAGGCGATGATTGAAGAAATCGAGGAAGTCGCCGGCGGCGCCCTCGTGGTGCGCGGCGTCGTGGGCAAGGCTCTCGAGGTAGTAGCCGGGCAGCGGCGACTGGGCCCCCTGCAGCCCGAGGAAGCTGACTTCCAGCTCGTAGCCACCGGCGGCACCGGGCGCCAGGGCCACCACGTCGCTGCCGGGGAAGCCCAGCGACGCCGACGCCTTGTAACGCACCCGTTCGGGCACGCTACCGCCACCACCACCTTCGAGATCATCGTCGTGGTGGCGATGCAGCAGCTCGACGAGCTGGTAGAAGTCGTAGCGTCGGGCCCCCTCGAGCAGGGCCGCCGGCGCTACATCAGCGGCTGCTGGCCCGACTGCAAGGTCCATGTGTAGCGCTCACGGTTGTGTCGATTGATGACGTGCAGTTCGTGGAACGAGTTGATGCTGGCGTAGAGCGAGAAGAACCGTGCCAGCACGCTGCCGAACAGGTAGAGGCTGCCCTCGTCGCCGAAGGCCTCCTGATCGAGGGTCATGACCGAGCGCAGCCCCCGTATCGGCAGGCCGCGCTTGAGTCGGTCGATGGATTGCGTCTCGATGGCGGCGATGCCCGCCAGGCGCATCTGGGAGACGCGCTCCGCCTGGCGGTCGACCAGCGCCCGGAAGTCGTAGGCGCGCAGCACCGAGCAGAGCGCGTCCCGCTCGAGCAGCGACAGGTAGTTGAGCGACAGGTTGGAGATCAGCGTCCACAGCAGGCTGCCGTCGAGGGTCGGCCGCAGGGCCGGTGTCGGCCGGGTGATGTTGCGAAAGTCGGCGTGCACGGGGCTGCTCTCGGTGGACACGCAGACATCGCCCACGGTCAGCCGCTCGGGCAGCTCGCGGTTGCTGCAGGTCAGCCGCAGCGAGATGGTCTCGCGCATGCCGAGGCACGCCCGTTCGTCGCCGCGCACGAAGGCGATGTCGTGATCGAAGCCGTCGCCGCGCAGGCTGTCGCGCACCCGCACCCGGTAGTAGAGCGCCTGGCGGTCGCGATCGCGCTCGATCTGGTGCTGGAAGCTCTCGAACGGCACATAGGTGCGCGGCTCGCCGCGCACCTTGCCGGACTCGCTTTCCAGCCAGCCGTTGACCGCATCGACGCTGAACACCTCGTAGTGCGACGGGACGCGACTGCTGGGGCGAATGCGGTACTCGCTGCGCTCGCCGCTCAGGTCGATGGGATCGGCGTCGTGGGAGAACAGGTTGATGGCCGGCGTGCAGTAGAGCGCCAGGTGCTCGTCGCGCACCCGGGCATCGGCCGGCAGGGTGCGCGAGAAGACGAAACGCAGCGTCAACCGTCGCGCCTGACGCGCGGGCAGGTGGCGGCCCAGCGAGGCCAGGTCGATGAAGTGGAAGGCCTCGGGGAAACAGAGGTACTCCTGCAGGATGCGGTAGCCCTGGTAGGCGTTGCGCGGATAGGGCAGCAGGGCGTGCTCGCGCTCGAAGCCCACCGGCCGCAGCAGGCTGCCCGGCAGCGACAGGCGCTCGCCGTCGACCTCGAGCTCGAGGCGCGACAGGTAATGGCTCATCCACAGGTAGAGGCTGCGGGCCGTGTAGCCGTTGCCGCCCAGGTGCAGGCGCAGGTCGTCGATGCCCAGCTCATCGAGCGGCTGGTCGCTGTGCACGTCGAGATTCAGCTCGACGACCGAGGCCTCGCGGGAGTGGCGCGCCTCGACGCCGGCGTGCTCGAGGGGGTAGAGCGCCACCTCGTGGCAGGTACGGAAGCGGCAGGCCGTGCCGTCCACCGGCAGGCACCCCAGCGAGGTGCCCTCCGCGACACGCTGGCAGGCGCTCAGGGCGTGCCATTTCGGCGTGAACTGCACCACCGTCATGCTCGGTACCGGGCGCAGGTAGTTGGGCCACAGCATGCCGATCAGCGAGTGGGTCAGCTCGGGGAACTCGTCCTCGACCTTCTCGCGCATGCGACCGGTCAGGAAGGCGAAGCCCTCCAGCAGGCGCTCGACATCCGGATCGGTGCTGCGTTCGGAGAGGAAGCGGCTGAGGCCGGGGTTGGCGTCGGCGAACTCCCGCCCCTGCCGCTTCAGAAAGTCGAGCTCGTCCCGGTAGTAGCGATTGAGCATGCGCGCCTCGTTCCCTGGGTGCTTAGGTGCTCAGTTCAGGCACTGGTAGCGTTTGTCGTTGAGCAGCAGATCGATGGTGGTCTGAGCGTTGTCCCGGCCAAGATCCAGGGTCGCGTGAACCTGGAAGCGCAGTTGCAGGGGGTCGCCGCCATGGGGCAACGACTCGACCTCCACCCGTTGCACGCGAGGCTCGAAACGCTCGATGCACTGGCGAATGGCGCGCTGGATATTGAGTTCCAGATCGAGCACACCGACGGTGGCATCGTTGAAGTCCAGCAGCCCCAGCTCCGGCGCGCACTCGCTGTGCCCCGGGTGGCTGTTGAGCAGGTCGACGAGATGACGCTTGATGGACGCGACGGTGTCGGCAAGGCTCGCTTCGCCCCCTGGCTCGGCCGGCTGTCCGGCCAGGCGCTCGAACAACCGGTTGCCGAGCACGCCACCACGGTGAAGGGTCATGGCAGCGGCACTCCCTTACTCCTTGTCGAGGCGTCCCACCAGCGACAGCTCGAAATTGGCGCCCATGTACTTGAAGTGCGGGCGCACCGCCATGGAGACCTGATACCAGCCCGGGTCACCCTCGACGTCCGAGACCTGGATCGAGGCGGCCCGCAGCGGACGACGGCTGCGCACCTCGGCCGGCGGGTTCTCCTGGTCGGCGACGTACTGGCGGATCCAGGCGTTGAGCTCGCGCTCGAGATCCTGACGCTCCTTCCAGGAGCCGATCTGCTCGCGCTGCAGCACCTTGATGTAGTGCGCCAGGCGATTGATGATGAACATGTAGGGCAGCTGGGTGCCGAGCTTGAAGTTGGTCTCGGCGGCCTTGCCCTCGGCGGTGTTGGGGAAGACCTTGGGCTTCTGCACCGAGTTGGCGGAGAAGAAGGCGGCGTTGTCGCTGCCCTTGCGCATGGTCAGCGAGATGAAGCCCTCCTCGGCCATCTCGAACTCGCGGCGATCGGTGACCAGCACCTCGGTGGGAATCTTGGCCTGCAACTGGCCCAGCGCCTCGTAGGTGTGCACCGGCAGGTTCTCGACGGCGCCTCCGCTCTGGGGGCCGATGATGTTGGGGCACCAGCGGTACTTGGCGAAGCTGTCGGTGAGCCGCTCGGCGAGCAGGTAGGCGGTGTTGCCCCACAGGTAGTGCTCGTGGTCCTCGCTCACCGTCTCACGATAGTTGAAGCTCTTGACCGGGTTCTCGACCGGGTCGTAGGGCATGCGCAGCAGGAAGCGCGGTGCGGTGAGCCCCAGGTAGCGGGCATCCTCGGACTCGCGCAGGCTGCGCCAGCGGGCGTACTTCGGGCCCTCGAAGATGGCCTTGAAGTCCTTGATGTTGGGCAGCTCCTCGAAGCTGTCGATGCCGAAGAAGCTCGGCGCCACCGAGGAGAGGAAGGGGGCATGGGCCATGGCCCCCACGGCCGAGGTGTACTGCAGCAGCTTGATGTCCGGGGTCGACGGCGAGAAGTCGTAGTGACCGATGATGCCGGCCACCGGCTCACCGCCGAACTGGCCGTACTCCGCCGCATAGACGTGCTGGTAGAGCCCGCTCTGGCTGAGCTCGGGCGCGAACTCGAAGTCCTCGAGCAGCTCGCCCTTGGTGGCATGCAGCAGGTCGAGCTTGATGTTCTCGCGAAAGTCGGTGCGATCGACCAGCAGCTTGAGGCCGCGCCAGGCCGACTCGAGCTGCTGGAAGCCCTGCTCGTGGAGGATCTCGTCCACCTGACTGCCGATCTTGCGGTCCAGTTCGACGATCATGCGGTCGACCACCGACTTGTTGACCTGGGGCGCATCGCTGTCGCTTTGCAGCAGCTCGGCGATGAACGCCGCCACGCCCTGCCTGGCGATGTCGTAGCCTTCATCGGCCGGCGCCATGCGGGTCTGCGCCATCACCTGATCGAGAAGGGAGTCTTCGGCCCGGGCCTCGGCGGCCTGACCCTGCGTTTGTGCCGTATCGCTCATGAAATTGCCTCGCGTCCTTATGCCTGGCTAGCGTCGCCTGCCGTCACCCGCTCGATGCGGTATCAGGCATCACCCTTGTCGTTCGTATCGAGCAACTCGAGCTCCGAGAGCAGCTGCTGGCGCGCCTCATCGCTCTCCAGCAGTTTCTGTAGCCGATCACGGAAGGCCGGCACATTGCCCAGCGGCCCCTTGAGGGCGACCAGGGCCTCGCGAAGCTCGACCAGCTTGCGCAATTCCGGCACCTGGCGCGCCACGCTGTCGGGGGCGAAGTCGTCCAGTGACTTGAAGGCGAGGTTCACCGCCAGGTCGGTGGGCTCGTCGCCCTCGGCGAGGCGATTGGGCACCGACGCCTGCAGGCCGAGGCCCGCCTCGCGCATCACCGACTGGAAGTTGTTCTTGTCCACCGAGACCTTGTCGCGCTCCTCGATCGGGGTCTCTTCGGCCCCGCCCTTGAAGTCCCCCACCACCAGCAGCTTGAGCGGCAGCTCGGTTTCCGCCTGCTGATCGCCGGTGGCCGGCACATACTTGATGTTGATGCGCTCTTTCGGCGCAACGGTCCCTTCCTTTGCCATGGCGGAGCTCCCTGACGTACCCGCTTTTCATTCGAACGATGCCACGCCGGACGGCTCCGATTGCCGGACAGCCACGAACGGGGGAGACGCCACCGCCGTGTTGCTGCCCGAGACGGACGAACCGGCGGATGCGCATCACGGCACACGCCGGTGACCGGCCCATGCCCAAGCATCGTCAAGATTGCTGTTAATGAGGCGTGAGGGTAATCACACAGGGAGTGGATGCCAAACGGGGGCAACGGCAGGTCGCGGGGCTTGCGGGCTCCCCCCCGCGACCATCGTTCTTGTCGGGAATGGCCTGCAAAATGCTGCAAAAGATCGCCTACGGCCTTCAATTGTTCCGTTCTGGAACATGGGGAAAACCGCTTGATTACAGGCTTTGTAGGAAATCGTCTACACGAATATAAGAAATTGCCGCCACTCAAACTCAGCCATGACGCCGCCGGATTCCGCCCGGGGAGCCATCGGAGGCCACCCGACACGGCAGTCAGCGGAGAAAAGCACACGGGCAGCACGACGGCCGGAAGCGGACCGGCAGACGACTGACAAGGGGGAAGAAACAGGACCGGGACGGATCATCGCCCACCCCGGGCCGGAGCAGGGGAGCGTCAGGGCAGGCGGGCGCGGATCGACGCCTCGATGCCGTCGGCATCCAACCCGCACTCGGCGAGCAGCTCGACCGGCTTGCCGTGCTCGACGAAGGCGTCGGGCAGCCCCAGGTTGAGCACTTCCACCTGCACGCCCTCGGCGACCAGCAGCTCGTTGACCGCGCTCCCGGCGCCACCGGCCACCACGTTCTCCTCCAGGGTCACCAGCAGGTCGTGGTCGTCGGCCGCGGCGAGCACGGCGTCACGGTCCAGCGGCTTGATGGAGCGCATGTTGAGGTGGGTAGCATCCAAGGTTTCGGCGACCGCCGCCGCCGGGCCATTGAGGCTGCCGAAGGCCAGCAGGGCGACCCGGCTGCCCCGGCGGCGCAACTCGGCCTTGCCGATCGCCAGCGGCTCCAGGTGCCCGGGGATCTCCACCCCGGGGCCGCTGCCGCGGGGGTAGCGCACCGCGGCGGGGCCGGGATGGTGGTAGGCGGCGCTGAGCATGGCGCGGCACTCGGCCTCGTCGGCCGGCGCCAGCACCACCAGGCCCGGCACGCAGCGCAGGTAGGAGAGGTCGAGACTGCCATGGTGGGTGGGGCCGTCCTCCCCCACCAGGCCGGCGCGGTCGATGGCGAAGGTGACGTCGAGCTCCTGCACCGCCACGTCGTGGATCAACTGGTCGTAGCCACGCTGCAGGAAGGTCGAGTAGATCGCCACCACCGGCTTCATGCCCTCGCAGGCCAGGCCGGCGGCCAGCGTCACCGCATGCTGCTCGGCGATCGCCACGTCGTAGTAGCGCCCGGGATGCTCCTGGGAGAAGCGGATCAGGTCGGATCCCTCGCGCATCGCCGGGGTGATGCCGATCAGCCGCTCGTCGGCGGCCGCCATGTCGCACAGCCAGTCGCCGAACACGTTGCAGTACTTGAGTTTCTTCTTGACCGGCGCGGCTGGTTTGAGCGGCGGCGGGGTGCCGCCGTGCTTCTCGAGCTCGTTCTTTTCCAGCTTCGTGATGGCGTGGTAGCCGATCGGATCGGCCTCGGCGGGCAGGAAGCCCTTGCCCTTGCGGGTCTTCACATGCAGGAACTGCGGGCCCTCCATGTCACGCATGTTGCGCAGGGTCTGCACCAGCAGCGGCAGGTCGTGACCGTCGATGGGGCCGATGTAGTTGAAGCCCATCTCCTCGAAGAGCGTCGCCGGGCTGACCATGCCCTTCATGTGTTCTTCCGTGCGCCGCGCCAGCTCGAGGGCACCGGGCAGGTGGGAGAGCACCTTCTTGCCGCCTTCGCGCATGGTGGTGTAGGGCTTGCTGGCCAGGATCCGCGCCAGGTAGCTGGCGATGCCGCCGACGTTCTCGGAGATCGACATCTCGTTGTCGTTGAGCACCACCAGCAGGTTGGCATCGACGTGACCGGCATGGGCCAGGGCCTCGAAGGCCATGCCGGCGGTCAGTGCGCCGTCGCCGATCACCGCACAGACCCGGCGCTGCTCGCCGCGGGTGCGGGCGGCCAGGGCCATGCCCAGCGCCGCCGAGATCGAGGTGCTGGAGTGCCCCACGCCGAAGGTGTCGTACGCGGACTCGGCCCGCCTCGGGAAGGCCGCCAGGCCGCCGTACTGGCGAATCCGCTGCATGGCCTCCCGCCGCCCGGTGAGGATCTTGTGCGGGTAGGCCTGGTGCCCCACGTCCCATACCAGGCGGTCGTGGGGCGTCTCCAGCGCCTGATGCAGGGCCACGGTGAGCTCCACCACGCCGAGGCCCGCACCGAAGTGCCCGCCACTCACCCCCACGCTGTAGAGCAGGTAGGCGCGCAGCTCGTCGGCCACCTGCAGCAGCTGTGTCATGGACATGGCGCGCAGGGAGGCCGGCGTTTCCAGGGTGTCGAGCAGCGGCGTGGCCGGACGCTCGACGGGAATGTCATCGAACAGCTTCATGGGGGTCATCTGTCGTCGTCAGTGGTCACGCTCGATCATGTAGCGCGCGAGGTCAACCAGGGGGGCACCCGCCCCGCCCAGCGGGGCCAGGGCCGCGACCGCGTCCTCGACCAGCTCATGGGCCCGCGATCTCGCCCCATCGAGCCCCAGCAAGGCGGGATAGGTAGGCTTGTCGCGGGCGGCGTCGGCACCGGAGACCTTGCCCAGGGTCGCGGTGTCGCCGGTCACGTCGAGCACGTCGTCGTGGATCTGGAAGGCCAGGCCGATGGCTTCGGCATAGGCCTCCAGGGCCGCGAGTCGCGGATCCTCCTCGTCGACGGCGACCAGCCCGCCCAGGCGCACCGCGGCACGGATCAGCGCGCCGGTCTTGTGGCCATGCATGGTGGCCAGGGCCTCGACGTCCGGGTGGCCACCGACGGCGGCGAGATCCAGTGCCTGGCCGGCAGCCATGCCGTCGCGACCGGCGGCCACGGCCAGGGTCAGCATCAGCGCCGGCAACCGCGGGTGAGCGGCCCGGGCCAGCACCTCGAACGCCAGGGTCTGCAGGGCATCGCCGGCCAGGATCGCCGTGGCTTCGTCGAAGGCCTTGTGCACCGTGGGCTGGCCGCGGCGCAGGTCGTCGTCGTCCATGGCCGGCAGATCGTCGTGGACCAGCGAGTAGGCATGGATCAGCTCCAGGGCCATGGCCGGGGCGTCGAGATCCTCGTCACGCCCCCCCAGGGCGCGCCCGGCGGCGTAGACCAGCACCGGCCGCAGGCGCTTGCCGCCCACCAGCACGCCGTGCCGCATCGCCGCCTCGAGCCGGGGCACCGGCCCCGAGCGCGCCACGAAAAGCGCCTCGAGGCGAGCGTCGACCCGGGCCCGGTCGGTGGCCAGACGGTCCACCAGGGCATCAGCGCTCACCGTCGTCCTCCGTGGGCGGGGCGGCGAAGGGTTCGAGCTCGACGTTCCCTTCGGGCCCCTCGATCAGGGTGCGCACCTTGAGCTCCGCCTCGTCCAGGCGGCGCTGGGCATCGCGGGCCAGGCCCACGCCCTGTTCGAAGGCCGCCAGCGACCCTTCCAGCGACAGCTCGCCGGACTCCAGCCGTTCCACCAGCTGCTCGAGCCGCTCGACGGTGGCGGCGAAGTCCATCGAGGCCGCCTCGCCTTCCGCCAGGTCGGGCGACCGCTCGTCACGCTCTGCCATGGGACCCCTTGCCAGTCACGAATCCAGAAAGGCGACAGTATACACGCTCTCCCCGGGGGGGCGTCTGCCCCGGGACCAGGTCGGGCAACATGCAGGCGGCTCATTGGAGCAGCGCAGCATTTTCATCTTCGCTCATGCCCGCTGTGCTACCATGGGCGCCCTGATTCGAGCCTGCCCTAGCCCGCGGCCGTTCCTGACCGGCTGGCCACCAGGCTCTCCAATGTCACGACACCGCATGCGGCTCGCACCGAAGAAGGGGTTGATTCGACCATGGCCAAAACGTCCCTGGACAAGAGCAAGATCAAGATCCTGCTGCTCGAGGGCGTCCACCAGAGCGCGGTGGACAATTTCCTGAACGCCGGTTACACCAACATCGAGCACCTGCCGACCTCGCTCGACGAGGAGACGCTGATCGAGAAGATCCGCGATGCCCACTTCCTCGGCATCCGCTCGCGCACCCAGCTCACCGAGCGCGTCTTCGCCGCCGCCGAGAAGCTGGTCGCCGTGGGCTGCTTCTGCATCGGCACCAACCAGGTCGACCTGACCGCGGCGCTGGTGCGCGGCATCCCGGTGTTCAACGCCCCCTACTCCAACACCCGTTCGGTGGCCGAGCTGGTGCTCGCCGAGGCGATCATGCTGCTGCGCGGCATTCCCGAGAAGAGCGCCCGCGCCCACCGTGGCGGCTGGCTGAAGTCGGCGAAGAATTCCCACGAGGCACGCGGCAAGACCCTGGGGATCATCGGCTACGGCAGCATCGGCTCGCAGCTCTCGGTGCTGGCCGAATCGCTGGGCCTCGACGTCATCTACTACGACGTGGTGGCCAAGCTGGGCATGGGCAACGCCCGTCAGGTGGCGAGCCTCGAGGAGCTGCTGGCCCGGGCCGACGTGGTCAGCCTGCACGTGCCGGAGCTGCCCTCCACCAAGTGGATGATCGGCCAGGAGCAGATCGCCCTGATGAAGCAGGGCGGCATCCTGATCAACGCCTCCCGCGGCAGTGTAGTGGTGATCGAGGCGCTGGCCGAGGCGCTCTCCGCCGGCAAGCTCAATGGCGCCGCCATCGACGTCTTCCCGGTGGAGCCCAAGGGCAACAACGAGGAGTTCGTCAGCCCGCTGCGCGGCCTGGACAACGTCATCCTCACCCCGCACGTCGGTGGCTCGACCCTGGAGGCCCAGGAGAACATCGGCATCGAGGTCTCCGAGAAGCTGATCACCTACTCCGACAATGGCACCACCGTCACCTCGGTCAACTTCCCGGAGGTCGCCCTGCCGGCCCACCCGGGCAACCATCGCCTGCTGCACATCCACGACAACGTGCCGGGCGTGCTCTCCGAGATCAACCGGGTGCTCTCCGAGAACGACATCAACATCTCCGGCCAGTACCTGCAGACCAACGAGAAGGTCGGTTACGTGGTCATCGACGTGGACAAGGCCTACGGGCACCAGGCGCTTGACGCCCTGCGCCATGTGGAGCACACCCTGCGGGTGCGGGTGCTCTACTCCGAGACCAGCTACGCCGAGTAGGGCCTCCGCGTCCAGGCAGTGACAGCGAGCCGCCGCGTCGCATCGACGCGGCGGCTTTTCTTGTGCTAAAGGTTAGTGTTCGAACAATTCACTGCCCCAGGGGCACGCCACCGGGATTTCCGCCATGCCGACCGGACCGGCCTATCTGATCGTGGTGCTGGTGTGGGCCTCCACCCCGCTGGCCATCAAGTGGAGCGCCGAGGCCGGCGCCCCGGTGGGCAGCGTGATGCTGCGCATGCTGATCGCCTTCCTCATCGGCCTGGCGATCCTGCTCGCCCTGCAGGGCCGGTTGCGCCGCGACCGCCGGGCGCTGGCCAGCTACGCCGCCGCGGTGCCCGGGGTGTTCGGCGCCATGGCGCTGAGCTATCACGCCTCCATGAGCCTGCCCTCGGGCATGATGTCGGTGATGTTCGGCATGGCGCCGCTGATCTCGGGGCTGATCCTCCAGGCGCTGCCCGGAGCCACCAAGCTGCGCCGCTGGCACTGGATCGGCTGCGGCCTCGGCGTGCTGGGCCTGGCGGTGGTGTTCGCCGATAGCCTGGCGCTGGGACGCGACCAGCTCGCCGCACTCGCCATGATGCTGGCCGCGGTGACCCTGTTCAGCGGCAGCGGTATCGCCGTGCAGCGGGTGGCCGCCGGGCTCGGTCCGCTGGAGCAGACCCTGGGCGCCCTGGCCTTCAGCCTGCCGTGCTTTCTCGCCCTGTGGCTGACCAGCGGCGAATCCTTGACCATCCCGCTCAGCCCCCGCGGGCTCTGGTCGGTGCTCTATCTGGCGCTGTTCGGGTCGCTGCTGGGCTTCCTCTGCTACTTCCTGATCCTCTCGCGGCTGCCCGCCGCCACCGTGGCGCTGGTGACCCTGATCACCCCGATGCTGGCCCTGACGCTCGGCATGACCCTGAACCGGGAGCAGCCCTCGGCCACGATGCTCGCCGGTGCCGCGCTGATCCTGGTGGCCCTCGGCGCCTACCTGTTCGGCGACCGCCTGGCCAGGCTCAAGGCCGAGGCGGCCGCCCTGCGTAGCCCGGAATAGCCGGCGGGGACCAACTTTGGTCGCAGGCGTGTCGACAACGGCCTGTCGAACGCTAGGCTGCAGGCTGTCCCGTCCCTCACTGGAGATCCCCCCATGCCGGATGACGCCCCGGTACTGCGCCATGACACCGACGGCGTGACCACCCTGACCCTCAACCGACCGCGCCACTTCAACGCCCTGTCCGAGGAGGTGATCGCCGCGCTCGGCGCCGAACTCGACCGGCTGGCCGGCGACGAGGACGTGCGCTGCGTGGTGCTCGCCGCCGAGGGCAAGGCCTTCTGCGCCGGCCACGACCTCAAGCAGATGCGCGCCACCCCCGACAAGGCCTATTACCAGGCGCTGTTCGCCCGCTGCGGCGAGCTGATGCAGGCCATCGTCGCCCTGCCGGTGCCGGTGATCGCCCGGGTGCAGGGCCTGGCCACCGCCGCCGGTTGCCAGCTGGTGGCCAGTTGCGACCTGGCGGTCGCGGCACACTCCGCCCGCTTCGCGGTCTCCGGCATCAACGTCGGGCTGTTCTGCTCCACCCCGGCGGTGGCGCTCAGCCGCAACGTGGGCCGCAAGCGAGCCATGGAGATGCTGTTCACCGGCGAGTTCATCGACGCCGACCAGGCCCGGGACTGGGGGCTGGTCAACCGGGTCGCCGAGGACGACCGCCTCGACGCGGTACTCGGCGAGCTCACCGCCAGCCTCTGCGCCAAGAGCCGCGTGGCGCTGCGTACCGGCAAGGCGATGTTCCACCGTCAGTTGACCATGCCGCTGGAGGAGGCCTACGCCTATGCCGGGGAGACGATGGCCTGCAACATGATGGCCGAGGATGCCAGCGAGGGCATCGACGCCTTCATCGACAAACGCGCTCCTCGCTGGCGGCATCGATAGCACGTGGCGGTGAACAACGAGCGCCGCAAGC
Organism: Halomonas heilongjiangensis; assembly: GCF_002879645.1. Lineage (GTDB taxonomy): Bacteria > Pseudomonadota > Gammaproteobacteria > Pseudomonadales > Halomonadaceae > Halomonas > Halomonas heilongjiangensis. The sequence continues at coordinate 22,525 of NZ_PNRE01000043.1, forward strand.
ACCGAATGGAAGCCATTTCCGCAAACGAGACAGGCCTGCCTCGACGGGGTATGCTGTGGCTTTTGTCGCGGGACGAGAGGGAGAGCATCAGGTGAGCGAAGGCAAGCGCAGAACGGCGGGGCGACCCGCCGGATCGGGCAAGAGTACCAGTGGCCACAGCCAGTCACTGGTCCGGGGGCTCAACATGCTCGAGCGCCTGGCGGCCAGCCCCGGCGGGCTGGCGCTCTCGGAGATCGCCGAGCAGGCCGACCTGGCGCCCTCGACCACCCATCGCCTGCTCCAGGCGCTGCAGAGTCAGGGCTTCGTGACCCAGGACAACGAGCTCGGGCTCTGGAAGATCGACGTCAAGACCTTCCGCATCGGCAACAGCTTCCTCGAGGCCCGCGACTTCGTGGCCACCAGCCGCCCCTTCCTGCGGCGTCTCACCGCCCAGACCGGCGAGACCGCCAACCTCGGCATCCGCGACGGCAGCACCGCGGTGTTCCTCGCCCAGAGCGAATCGCCACAGATGATGCGCATGATCACCCGCCTCGGCTCCCGGGCGCCGCTGCACGCCTCCGGGGTAGGCAAGGCGCTGATGGCCTGGCTGCCCGACGACGAGTTCGAGCGCGTCCTCACCGAACGCGGCCTGGCCCGGGTCACCGAGAACACCCGACACACCCCCGAGTCGCTGCGCGACGAACTCGCCCGGATCCGCCGCCATGGCTATGCCTGCGATCGCGAGGAGCACGCCATCGGCCTGCACTGCGTGGCGGCCTGCCTGCACGACGAGCACGGCATACCGCTGGCGGCCATCTCGGTCTCTGGGCCGGTGGCCCGCATTCCCGAGTCGCGGCTGGTGGAGCTCGGCGAGCTGGTGCGCGAGACCGCCGCCGAGATCACCGCACGCCTGGGCGGCCGACTCCCGGACGCCTAAGCCTGCAGCCCTCACGGCCCGGCTGCTCGAGGAGCTGCGCAGCGGCAAGCCCATGACCATCGCCGCGGCAGTGGCCTGCGGCAGCGTGCTTGACGACGACTTCGCGTCGAAAGCTGAACCCGTGGCGTCGTATCTCGGGTTATCAACTCTTCCTGGAGGTCTTGGCGAAAAACGGCGTCATCACCTGGGCAACCTGTTTGCCCTGGCATTTCGGGCATTTGTGCTGCGTACTGGTGTGATCCGTCATGTGTTCGATTACTTCGAATTCCTCTCCGCATTTCTTGCAACGGTATTGATAAGTTGGCATAAGCGTATACCCTGCATTTTGTGGTGACCAAGCCATTTGTAACCAGTCGCCGGTCATTGGTTCCCATGCTTACCATGATAATAAATCACCTTTGCCCTGCCTGCCTGCAAGGCGGTGTGTGATCGAGCCACCATGAATTGACATCAGGGCCGGCGGCATCCATCAGGCGTCGAAATACAAGGTAAACTCGTAAGGGTGGGGACGAAGGCGAACGGCGGAAACCTCGTTTTCCATCTTGTAGTCGATCCAGGTCTCGACCACGTCCTCGGTAAAGACATCGCCCTTGAGGAGGAACTCGTGGTCGTTTCGCAGCGCTTCCAGGGCTTCTTCCAGGGAGGACGGCGTCGAGGGAACTTCCGCCAACTCCTCCCGGCTCATCGAGTAGATATCCTTGTCGAGGGGATCGCCGACCTCCAGCCGGCTCTGGATCCCGTCCAGCCCGGCCATCAGCATTGCCGAGAATGCCAGGTAGCCATTGCATGAAGGATCTGGAAACCGCACCTCGATCCGTTTCGACTCGGGATTGGTTTGGTACATGGGGATGCGTACCGCTGCCGAACGGTTGCGACTGGAATAGGCCAGGTTAATCGGCGCCTCGAATCCCGGCACCAAACGCCGGTAGCTGTTGGTGGTGGGATTGGTGAACGCGGCCAGGGCCGGGGCATGTTTGAGAATGCCGGCGATGTAGTGCACGGCCAGAGGGCTGAGGCCCGCATAGCCGTCGCCGGCGAACAGCGGTTTACCCTCTTTCCAGAGGCTCTGGTGTACGTGCATGCCGGTCCCGTTATCCTGGAATACCGGTTTGGGCATGAAAGTGACGGTCTTTCCGTGGCGGCGGGCCACGTTCTTTATCACATACTTGTACCACATCAGGCCGTCCCCCATTTCCTGGATGGCCAGATAACGCATGTCGATTTCACCCTGTCCCGCCGTTGCCACCTCGTGGTGATGAGCCTCGACACGATAGCCAAGCTTTTCCAGGGTCAATACCATTTCGGAGCGGATGTCCTGCAGCGAATCCGTGGGTGGCACAGGGAAATATCCTTCCTTGTACCGCGGCTTGTACCCCAGATTTGGCCACTCTTCCCGCCCGGTATTCCACTGGCCTTCTATCGAATCTATGAAGTAGTAACCACATTGTTGGTTCTGTTCATACCGGACATCGTCGAGGATGAAGAACTCGGCTTCCGGGCCAAAATAGGCGACATCTCCGATGCCGGTGTTGTTCAGGTAGTCCGCCGCCTTGCGCGCGATGTTTCGGGGGTCACGACTATATGCCTCGCGGGTGACGGGATCCACGATATCGCAAATTAGGGAGAGCGTGGCAACTTCGGTGAAGGGGTCAAGTACTGCGGTATTCGGGTCCGGAACCACCAGCATGTCGGAGGCGTGGATCGCCTGCCATCCGCGGATTGATGAGCCGTCAAAGCCGATCCCGGCATCAAAAGCGTTTTCATCCAATTCACTGACAGGAATGGAGAAATGCTGCCACATCCCCAGGATATCGGAGAACTTCAGGTCCACGATTTCGCAATGCTGGTCCTTTGAGAACTCGAGGGCTTGTTTCGGATTCATGCCAAGCCTCCCGCACCGGCCGATACGGCCATTTATTGATAAAGGTGCTGTGCCTTTTCCGGTGTATCGTTGGTTGGGAAACGTCCTCTACACCCCACAGGGGCTCGAAGTCCCTTGCTGAGGCGATGGTTGTTTAGGCTAATGTATAAGCCTAGTTCGGGAGTGACAACTTTGCCAGAGAGAAGGGCACGAGTGCCCGCCCACAGGCACAAGTGCCGATGATTGATGACCCATTGCTGATATTGCAATCGTCGGGCGCCTCCGGACGGTAGCGCCGTCAGGCGCTACGTTGCGTTTTAAACGTTGCAACGGAGGTGAATTACGCCCTCGTCCCTGACGATATGTAGCCCTTGCCTTCCAGCCGCAAACCTGCCGACGTCTTTCGCACCTTGCTCGCTCTTGTCGGCGATAAAGTCGTCGTGGCTGACCACTTCGGCACTGATTAAGCCCCTTGCGAGATCGGTGCGGATTATCCCTGCCGTCCTACTACAACAAGTTGGCGAAGATCAGCGCGGTCGGCACCACCACGAACAGCATCGCTGTGGTGCGCACCGCAACGCTAGCCGATGCGCTCGAGCTGGCGCTCCAGCTTGCGCATGGCGTGAAGCAGGTCACGGTATTCGCCGGCGGTCAGGGTCGCCACCAGTTCGGCCTCCCAGGCCTGGGCCTCGGGAATCAGCTCGCCGAGCAGTGCCTGGCCCGCCTCGGTGAGGCGCAGGTCGTGCAGCCGCTGGTCCCGGCTCGAGGGACTGCGGCTGATCAGGCCGCGATCCACCAGCGCCTGCACCGCCCGCGAGACCCGCGCCTTGTCCATGCGCGTCGCCTCGCAGATCTGCTTGGCATTGAGCAGGTCGCGGTGGCTGAGCCAGGCCAGCACCCGCCACTGGGCCACGTTGAGCGCGTAGCGTTCCTCGTACATTCTCGCCAGTTCGTCGCTGATGCGATCGGCCAGGCTGTTGAGCCGATAGGGAAGGAACTGGTTGAGGTCCAGCTCGGGCTTGGTGGGCAGCCCCGCCCGGTTGACGCCCTGCCGCTCGTCTTCCGGAGCCGGCGGCACTTGCTTGCGGTCCATCAAGCGATCTCCCTGTCGATCACGATACGCCGGCCCTGTCGCCCGGCGAGGTCAGTAGAGCAGTTGCGGCAGGAACAGCACGATACCCGGGAACACCAGCACCAGCAACGCGCGCGCCGTGCCCGCCACCCAGAACGGCGTCACCCCGCGGAAGATCGTCCCCGTCGACACGTCCGGCAGCACCGCCCGCAGCACGAAGACGTTCATCCCCACCGGCGGCGTGATCAGGCTGATCTCGATCACGATCACCACCAGGATGCCGAACCACACCAGGTCGTAGCCCAGCCCCGCCACCACCGGGAAGAACACCGGCACCGTCAGCAGCAGCATCGACATGCTCTCGAACACGCAACCGAGCAGCACGTAGATCGCCAGGATCACCAGGATCACCACGAACGGCGCCACGTCGAGCCCGTTGACGATCTGCAGCAGGTCGCCCGGCAGCCCGGCGCGGTTGATGAAGTTGGCGAAGATCAGCGCCGTCAACACCACCGCGAACAGCATCGCGGTGGTGCGCACCGTGTCCATCAGCACGTTCATCAGCACCCGCGGGGTCAGCGCGCGGCGCATCAGGGCGATCACGAAGGCCCCCATGGCGCCGATGCCCGCCGCCTCGGTGGGCGTGAACACCCCCAGGTAGATGCCGCCGATCACCAGCACGAACAGCGCCAGGGTGCTGCCCACGCTCTTCAGCGCCGCCATGCGCTCGGGCCAGGGCACCCGCTCGCCGGCCGGGCCGGCCGCGGGGTCGCGCCACAGCACCCACTTCACCGCCGCGAGATACATGACGATGCCCAACATCCCGGGAATGAAGCCCGCGGCGAACAGCTCGCGGATGCTGGTCTCGGTGAGGATCCCGTAGATCACCAGCATCACGCTGGGCGGGATCAGGATGCCCAGGGTGCCGCCGGCGGCGATCGACGCCGCGGCCAGCGAGTCCTTGTAGCCGTACTTGCGCATCTGCGGCATGGCGACCCTGCCCATGGTCGCCGCCGTGGCCAGGCTCGAACCGCAGATCGCGCTGAAGCCGCCGCAGGCGACGATGGTGGCCATCGCCTGGCCGCCCTTGCGATGGCCGAGGAAGCCGTTGGAGGCCCGGAACAGCGCATCCGACAGCCCGGCATGGGAGACGAAGTTGCCCATCAGGATGAACAGCGGGATCACCGACAGGCCGTAGTCCATGCCGGTATCCACCACCCGCCGCGCGGCCATCGCCTCGGCGGCACTCCAGTTGCCGGTCAGGTAGTAGAAGCCGACGAAGCCGACGATGCCCATGGCGAACGCCAGCGGCACCCGCAGGAAGGCCAGCAGCAGCAGGGCGGCGAAGCCATAGAAGGACTCGATCATTGATCGCCTCCCGGGCTCAGCGACCCACCGCGTTCGACCACCTTGAGGCCCTCGAGGAAGTAGAGCACGGCACGCCCCAGGGTCAGCAGCGCGGAGACCGCCAGCATGATCGCCATCAGGGAGATCAGGTAGCCCACGGGAATGCGCAGGAATTCGGTGACGTCGCCCCAGTCGAAGGCCCGCACGCCCAGCGCCCAGACCCGCCCGGCCATCACCCACAGCGCCGCGGTGACGATCAGGTTGACGATCACCTGGCGCAGCCAGATCCAGCGCGCCGGGAAGATGGCGTCGAGCAGGTCGACGCTGATGTGCTCCTCGCGCCAGCACACCACCGGCAGCGACAGGAAGATCACCGCCGCCAGCATCAGCTGGGTCAGCTCCACGGCACCGAGGATCGGCGAATTGAAGAAGTAGCGGCCGCTCACGTCGGCGGTGGTCAACAGCATCATGGCGAAGAGGGTGGCGCCCGCCACCCCCTCCAGCCCCAGCTGCATGACTCGGCCAACGCGCGACCAGGGGGTCGACATGCTAGTCATGGTCGGCTCCTGACGGGGGTTATTCCTGCACCACGCGCGATTCGATGCCGTCGCCTTCGGCCGCCACGGACAGCTGCTCACGGAAGAAACTCAGCGCCTCCTTGGCATCCAGGTCGCCACGGCTGACCTTGTCGGCCCACTGGTCGATCAGCTCGTCGCTGATCTCCCCGAGCATGGCGATATCCGCCTCGGAGGCCTGGGTGAAGGTGTTGCCCAGTTCCTCGGCAAAGGCGACGCCGCGCTCGTCGGAGACATCCATCATGTAGCCGAACAGCCGCGAGAGGGACTCCCCCGAGACCGCCTCGATGGCCTCGCGATCCTCGGCGGAGACCTGGTCCCAGACCATCGGGTTCATGACGATGGCGAAGCTGCCCCGGTAGAAGCCGCCGTCGACCTGCAGGGTATTGGGCAGCACCTCGGCCACGCGGAAGCTGCGCAGCCCTTCGAGGGTCAGCATGGCGCCGTCGATGACGCCCTGGGAGGCCGCCTCGTAGACGCCGGTGGGCGGCAACGCCACGCCGGTCACCTGCAGGGCATTGGTCAGGTCGGTCATCACGCCACCGCCGACGCGCAAGCGCTTGCCGGTGAGGCCGTCGAGGTTCTCGACGTGCTCGGCGGTGAAGATCTGGCCGGGGCCATGCACGCCCACGGCCATGACCTCCAACCCCCTGTGCTCGTTGGCCTGGGCCAGGTACTCCTGGTGAGTGCGCCAGTAGGCGGCGGAAGCGGCCTCGGAGGAGAAGTCCTCGAAGGTGGGAAACTCCGGCAACTGCGTCAGTGCGAAACGCCCCGCCATGTGGCCGTGGAAGATCCAGCTGGCATCGGCGACGCCGTCGGCGACCAGTGCCATCTGGGCCGCGGGCGGCCCCAGGTCCTCGGTGACCTGGAGCGTCACGCGGCCTTCGGTGGCCTCCTCGATCCAGCTCTTCCAGGTCGGCCAGACGATGGTATTGATGCCGTGGTTGGGCCCACCCCAGCTGCTGACGTTGATGGTGGTCTGGGCCAGGGCCTGCGAGCTCAGGGTCGCGGCGGCCAGGGTGCCCAGCAGCAATCCGGTTATCTTGTTCATGGTGCTCCTCCGTCGTCACGGGATGGCGGCCAGGGCGCCGCCCCTTCTTGTAATGAAATCATCGTGATGTCGCCGATGATGGCGATTGCCAGCCGGGCGACTCGGCCTGCGGCGGGCGAAGGCCGCGGAGCCGGCGTCATTTGCGGATACCTTGCCTGCCAATTAGTCTCTCTTGCAACTACAAAGACGTCATGACAGCTTGAACTTAAGTCTAATCACGGCTTCGGCTCCAGCTATCACAATGACTTATCGAGATCCAGGCGCCGTGATATCGCCAGCAGGCGCGGTGATGACTGGACAACCAGTTTCAATAGCAACTATTATCTTGCCACTGGCCGATCCCATGGCAGAGACAATGACGACCGGGCCAAGCCCGACGACCCGACGACACCGGAGGAACCATGAGCAAGAAATTCGCCTCGCACGCCGATACCGAAGAGAAGCAGGTCAGCTTCACCAGGCTGGCCGAAGGCCTCTATGCCTATACCGCAGAGGGCGATCCCAACACCGGCATCGTCATCGGCGACGACAGCGTGATGGTCATCGACACCCAGGCCACTCCGATCATGGCCCAGGACGTCATCCGCCGGATCCGCGAGGTCACCGACCTGCCGATCAAGCACGTGGTGATGACCCACTACCACGCCGTGCGCGTGCTGGGGGCCTCCGCCTATGACGCCGAGAACATCTACGCCAGCCAGGCCACCTATGACCTGATCGTGGAGCGCGGCCAGCAGGACTACGAGTCCGAGGTCGGCCGCTTCCCGCGCCTGTTCAAGGGCGTCGACTCCGTGCCCGGCCTGACCTGGCCGAACATCGTCTTCCAGCGGGAACTGACGGTGTTCATGGGCAAGCGCGAGGTGCGCATCATCCACCTGGGCCGTGGCCACACCAAGGGCGACACCATCGTCTGGCTGCCCGAGGAGCAGGTGATGTTCTCCGGCGACCTGGTCGAGTACGGCGCCACCCCCTACACCGGGGATGCCTACCACGAGGACTGGCCCGCCACCCTGGACCGCCTGCAGGCGATGGCCCCGCAGAAGCTGGTGCCGGGCCGCGGCGACGCCCTGCAGACCCCGGAACAGTGCCAGGAGGCCATCCAGGGCACCCGCGACTTCCTCGCCGACATGTACGAGAGCGTCAAGGCCGGCAAGGCCGCCGGCAAGCCCCTTTCCGAGTGCTATGCCGAGACCTACGCCAGGCTCAAGCCGAAATATGGCCACTGGGTGATCTTCGATCACTGCCTGCCGTTCGACATCACCCGCTGCTATGACGAGGCCGGTGGCGAGCACCCCGACCCGCGCATCTGGACCGCCGAGCGTGACAACGAGATGTGGCACTCGCTGCAGGACGTCGTCGAGAACCAGTAAGCCGCTATTTCCATGCCATGCCTGGCGAGCGGCGCCGAGGCAGGTTCGAGGAAACCTGCCCCGGAACCGCCGCGGTCGGAGGAACCATGCCAACCACCTACAAGAATCCCGTCTACCCGTATCGACGCCCGCCCGAGCTGGACCGCACGGACGTTCGCCACTGCCCGGTGGTGATCGTCGGCGCCGGCCCCACCGGCCTCGCCGCCGCCATCGACCTGGCGCAGCAGGGCATCGACAGCGTCGTGCTGGACGACAACAACACCGTGAGCGTCGGCTCGCGGGCGATCTGTTTCGCCAAGCGCACCCTGGAGATCCTCGACCGCCTCGGGTGCGCCCAGCCCATGCTCGACAAGGGCGTGACCTGGCAGCGCGGCCGCGTCTTCTTCCAGGAACGCGAGATCTACGAGTTCGACCTGCTGCCCGAGGATGGCCATCGCGTGCCGGCCTTCATCAATCTGCAGCAGTACTACTTCGAGGAATACCTGGTCGACCGCGCCGGCGAGCTTGCCGAGCGGATCGACCTGCGCTGGAAGCACAGGGTCACCTCGGTGGACAGCCAACCGGACCGCACCCTGGTCGCGGTGACCACCGAGGACGGCGACTACCGTCTCAGCTGCGACTACCTGCTGGTGGCCGACGGCGCCAACAGCAAGATCCGCGACATGCTGCACCTCGAGAGCAAGGGCCAGGTCTTTCAGGACCATTTCCTGATCGCCGACGTCATCATGAAGGCCGACTTCCCCACCGAGCGCTGGTTCTGGTTCGACCCGCCCTTCCACCCGGGCCAGTCGGTGCTGCTGCACAAGCAGCCGGACAACGTCTGGCGCATCGACTTCCAGCTGGGCTGGGACGCCGACCCCGAGGAGGAGAAGAAGGAGGAGAACATTCGCCCCCGGGTGCAGGCGATGCTCGGCGAAGAGGTGGAGTTCGAGCTGGAGTGGGCCAGCGTCTACACCTTCCGCTGCCGCATGATGGACGATTTCATCCACAACCGGGTGGTGTTCATGGGCGACGCCGCCCATCAGGTTTCGCCCTTCGGCGCCCGCGGTGCCAACGGCGCCATCCAGAGCACCGACAACCTGGTGTGGAAGCTGGCCCGGGTGCTCAAGGGACAGGCCCCGGAGGCGCTGCTCGCGACCTACAACACCGAGCGTCAGCAGGGGGCGAAAGAGAACATCCTCAACTCGACCCGGGCGACCGACTTCATCACCCCGAAGAGTCGCATCAGCCGGCTGTTCCGCGACACCACCCTGGAACTCGCCGAGCACTATCCCTTCGCCCGCCGCCTGGTCAACAGCGGCCGGCTGTCGCTGCCCTGCCGCTACGACGGCTCACCGCTCAACGGCCCAGGCGCCGAGGGCCTGCCCCGCGAGCTACGCCCCGGTAGTCCGGCCAGGGATGCACCGATCCGTCTGGCCGGAGAGGACGCCTGGCTGCTCAACCGGCTCGGCGACCGCTTCGTGCTGCTCCTCGACGGCCGAGTCGATACCGCCGAGGCCGAGGCGCTGAGCACCGACCTCGCGGGGCTGCTGGATCGCCGGGCCGACCTGGACCTGCTGATCGTCGGCCCCACCCCCCACGCCCTGACCCAGCTGCCGCGCAGCGTGGTGATCGAGGACGCCGTGGGACTGGTCGGCGAGCGCTACGGGCTGCGTGCCGGTGCCGGCTACCTGATCCGCCCCGACCAGCACGTCACCGCCCGCTGGGCCGAGGTCACCGCCGAGGCCGTCGGCGACGCCGTGGACCATGCCCTGGGCGCCCATCTCGATACCCTTCGCGACTCTCGTCTCGACACTAATTCCAACACCCCGGGAGGCCACCATGCCTCGGCTTGAACTGACCCCCAACTTCACCGACCCGGACGCCTTCTACGCCGCGCTGACCGAGCTGCATCGCGAATGCAGCGAGGCACGGAGCGAGCGCATCAACGCCCGCCTGATCCTGCTGCTGGCCAACCATGTCGGCGACCAGCAGGTGCTCGAGGAGGCCCTGGCCATCGCCGGTCAGGTGGCCGACACGGCCAGCGAACAATAGCGAGGAACTCCAGATGACCAGCGATCTTCAGTACCAGAGCGGTTTCCGCAACCACTTCGCCACCGAGGCCCTGCCCGGCGCCCTGCCCGAAGGCCAGAACTCGCCCCAGCGCTGCGCCTACGGCCTCTATGCCGAGCAGTACACCGGCTCGGCCTTCACCGCGCCGCGCCATCAGAACCTGCGCAGCTGGCTCTATCGCATCCGCCCCTCGGTGCTCCAGTCCGCCTATCGACCGCTGCCGGAGCGCAACGTCGCCACCTCGCCGCTGGCCCGACCGGCCGCCGATCCCAACCAGATGCGCTGGGACCCGCTGCCGATTCCCGATGGGCCCACCGACTTCGTCGACGGCCTGCTCACCATCGCGGTCAACGGCGATGCCGGCGCCCAGACCGGCTGCGGCGTCCACGTCTACGCCTGCAACCGCGACATGACCGAGCGCTTCTTCTACGATGCCGACGGCGAGCTGCTGATCGTGCCGCAGCTCGGTACCCTGCGCCTGCGCACCGAGTTCGGTGATCTGGAAGTCGCCAACGGCGAGATCGCGGTGGTTCCCCGCGGCATCAAGTTCCAGGTGCGCCTGGCCGAGGGCACGGACGCCGCTCGCGGCTATGTCTGCGAAAACTACGGCAGCCCCCTGGAACTGCCGGGCCTGGGCCCGATCGGCGCCAACGGTCTGGCCAACCCCCGCGACTTCCTGAGCCCGGTGGCCGCCTACGAGGACGTTCAGGGGGACGTCGAGCTGGTGGCCAAGTTCTCCGGCCGCTTCTGGGCGACCCGCCTCGACCACTCGCCCCTCGACGTGGTGGCCTGGCACGGCAATGTCGCGCCCTACAAGTACGACCTGGCCCGCTTCAATACCATCAACACGGTGAGCTTCGACCACCCCGATCCGTCGATCTTCACCGTGCTGACCTCGGCCTCCGACACCCCGGGCATGGCCAACCTCGACTTCGTGATCTTCCCGCCGCGCTGGATGGTGGCCGAGGGCACCTTCCGCCCGCCCTACTTCCATCGCAACCTGATGAGCGAGTTCATGGGCCTGATCCACGGCGAGTACGACGCCAAGGCCGAGGGCTTCCTGCCCGGCGGCGCCAGCCTGCACAACTGCATGTCGCCCCACGGCCCGGATGCCGAGACCTTCGAGAAGGCCAGCCACGCCGAGCTCACGCCCCAGTACCAGGGCGACACCCTGGCCTTCATGTTCGAGAGCCGCTACGTCTACCACCCCACCGAGGCCGCGCTCGAGGCCGACTTCCGCCAGCGCGACTACGTGGATGTCTGGTCGACCCTGCGTTCGCACTTCGACCCGAACCAGGCCTGATCCGGACTACCCTCACCACATGACGAGCGAGGTGCAACGGGCCTCGCCCCTGACGACAAGGATCGAGACAAGATGAAACTCGCCACCCTCAAGCTGGACACGACAGAGCATGGCCGCGACGGCGAACTGCTCGTGGTCTCCCGCGACCTGACCCGCGCCGTCTCCGCCACCGACATCGCCGCCACCCTGCAGCAGGCCATCGAGGCCTGGGAGGCGGTCAGTCCCAAACTCGAGGCGCGCTACGCCCAGCTCAACGAGGGCCAGGCCGAGGGCGCCTTCGCCCTCGACCAGGGTGCCCTGCACTCGCCGCTGCCGCGCAGCTACCACTGGGCCGACGGTTCCGCCTACCTCAACCACGTCAAGCTGGTGCGCCAGGCGCGCAACGCCGAGATGCCCGAGACCTTCTGGACCGACCCGCTGATGTACCAGGGCGGCGGCGACCGCTTCCTGGCGCCGACCGAGGACATCGAGGCGGTCAGCGAGGAGCACGGCATCGACTTCGAGGGCGAGATCGCGGTGATCACAGACGACGTGCCCATGGCGGTGACCCCCGAGCAGGCCGCCGGCCACATCAAGCTGGTGATGCTGGTCAACGACGTCAGCCTGCGCGGGCTGATCCCCGGCGAGCTGGCCAAGGGCTTCGGCTTCTTCCAGGCCAAGCCCGCCTCGAGCTTCTCGCCGGTCTGCGTGACCCCCGACGAGCTGGGCGACGCCTGGCGGGACGGCCGCGTCCACCTGCCGCTCACCGTGCACCTGAACGGCGAGAAGTTCGGTGAGCCCGAGGCCGGCCCTGACATGATCTTCGGCTTCCCCGAGCTGGTGGCCCACGCCGCCCGGACCCGCCACCTGGGTGCCGGCGCCGTGGTCGGTTCCGGCACCGTCTCCAATCCCGACGCCGACGGCGGCCCCGGCAAGCCGATCAGTGACGGCGGCGTGGGCTACAGCTGCCTGGCCGAGGTGCGCATGGTCGAGCAGATCCTGCACGGCCAGGCGAAGACCCCGTTCATGCGCTTCGGCGACCGGGTACGCATCGAGATGTTCGACCGCGCGGGGAACAGCATCTTCGGCGCCATCGATCAGCAGGTGGTGAAATATCAGCCACACTGAGCACTACACCCTGGGGGGCGCTGATTTGTGTCGCGAGCGATGAGAGGCTGGTCGCCGCCGGAGCACAGCAACCGGAGTTGACAGTTTGCTCAATGAGGATTGCGACGGTCCGACGCTTCGGCACCGCCGGCGGCCAGGATATCGAGCGCAGCAGCAAATCAGTGTTCCCCTGAAAGGAAGCAGGCATATGACAACACTCTACGGCTATTTCCGTTCGTCGGCCGCCTACCGGGTGCGCATCGCCCTGAACCTCAAGGACCTGGAGTACGACCAGGTCCCGGTCAACCTGGTGAAGGGCGAGCAGCGCAGCGAGACCTTCCGCGCCCATAACCCCCAGGGGCTGGTGCCGGCGCTGGTCACCGACGACGGCACCACCCTGACCCAGTCGCTGGCGATCTGCGAGTACCTCGAGGAACTCCACCCCAGCCCCTCGCTGCTGCCGCTCGAGCCGGCAGAGCGGGCCCGGGTGCGCGCCCTGGCCCAGTTGGTGGCCAGCGAGATCCACCCGCTCAACAACCTGAGAGTGCTCAAGTACCTGGTCCATGAGCTGAAGGTGGACGACGAGGCCAAGCTGGCCTGGTATCGCCACTGGGTGACCACCGGCTTCGACGCCCTGGAGGCGATGCTCTCCCGGGAGGCGGGCAGCGGCGACTGCTGCCACGGCGACACCCCGACGCTCGCCGACGTCTGCCTGGTGCCCCAGGTGTTCAACGCCGAGCGCTTCGAGTGCGACCTCACGCCCTACCCGCGGATTCGACGCATCGTCGCCAACTGCCGGGCCCTGCCGGCCTTCCAGCGGGCGGCACCGAGCGAGCAGCCAGACGCGAGCTGAGTTACAATAAGCGAGCTAACGATGTGGGTGCGGCATCCCGACGGATGCCGCGCCCGCTTCTCGTTCCCACACTGCAGGGCGCGCCGAGGCCTCGGCGCGCCCAGGGAGACCCGGGTGCTGAGATTGACCTCCACCGCCGTCGTGGCGGTACTCGCGGCGCTGACCGCGCTGGGCCCGCTGGCCACCGACATGTACCTGCCCGCCATGCCGGCCATGGCCGAGGCGCTGGGCACCGGCCCCGACCAGGTACAGCTGACCCTGAGCCTCTACATGGCCGGCTTCGCCCTGGCCCAGCTGTTCTGCGGTCCGATCTCCGACCGCTTCGGCCGCCGGCCGGTGATGATCGCCGGCTTCGCGCTCTTCCTGGTGGCCAGCCTGCTGTGCGCCTTCGCCCCCAGCATCGAGTGGCTGCTGGCGGGGCGCTTCCTGCAGGCCCTGGGTGGCGCCGCCGGCCCGGTGCTGGGGCGCGCCGCGGTGCGCGACATCTACGGCCCCCTGGAGGCCGGCCGGGTGCTCTCCTACATGGCCAGCACCATGGCCCTGGCGCCCGCCCTGGCCCCGGTGGTGGGCGCCGGCCTGCTGCTGTTCTTCGGCTGGGAATCGATCTTCCTGCTGCTGGCGCTCTATGCCGTGGTGATGCTGGCGGTGCTGGCGTGGCTGATGCCGGAGCCGCTGCCCGTGGAGCGCCGCCAGTCCATCGCGCCGCGCGCCATCCTGGCCAACTACCGCCTGCTGCTCGGCCAGCGCGCCTTCGTCGGCTATACCCTGACCAACGCCGCGGCCTTCGCCGGGATGTTCGCCTTCCTCTCCGGCTCCTCCTTCGTGCTGATCGAGTTCATGGGCGTGGCGCCGACCCTCTACGGCATGCTCTTCGCGCTGATCGTCGGCGGCTTCTTCGCCGGCACCCTGCTCAGCGGGCGCTACAGCCGCCGCCTGGGCCATGACCGCCTGATCCATCTGGGCACCCAGATGTGTGCCCTGGGCGGCGGCACCATGGCGGCCCTGGCCCTGCTCGGCGTCTTCTCGCCCTGGGCGGTGATCGCCCCCCATATGCTGTTCATGGTCGGCTTCGGCATCGTCATGCCCCAAAGCATGGCCGGGGCCCTGGCCCCCAACCCGCAGTGTGCCGGGGCCGCCTCCTCGCTGTTCGGCTTCCTGCAGATGACCATCGCCGCGGTGGTCGGTGGCCTGGTCGGCCAGTTCCACGACGGCACCTCGCACACCATGGCCATCGCCATCGGCCTCGGCGGTGGGTTGGCCCTCGTCGCCTATCTGGGGCTGGTGAAGTCTGCTCCCCGGGCCATGTCCGCCGCCGACTAGCCTCGAAGGCGGGTATGGGGCCAGCCTGGGGGCCGGGGTGTCACGATGGCACGGGGCGTCTTCGCCGTCGCCCGCTCCCTCCCGTAACGAAAACGTGCCAACGGCGAAGCCATCGGCACGAAGAGCAAGCGTCAAGGAAGACCCCGGGGCACGAGGCCTGGGCGAGCGGTGCCCGCACCCCGGTTGGCGGCGCCCTAGAACTGGAACTGCACGCTGGCCTGGATACGGTGGGCGTCGTCCGACTCGCCGTTGACCCGTTCGATGTCCGAGTGCTGGTACTCGATACCGGTGGCGAGGCGGTCGTTGATGTCCCAGATCAGGTTGGCATAGGAGTACTGCACCCGGTCCAGCCCGGCCTGGAAGCCGGCGATCTCGTCCGGCAGGTCCTGGCTGAAGCGCGAGGCCCCGATGGCGCTGGACCAGTCCGCGCTCCAGCGGTGTTCCAGGGAGATCCCGTAGGCCTGGGAGTCGACGCTCTCGAGCGAGCCATCGGCGTCGACATAGGCGTCCGGGGTGCGCATTCCCGCCACGGCGTCCGGCACATAGCTGAGGTAGCTGCCCAGGCCGCTGCCGACGGTGGCATTGGCCTTGAAGGTGGTGGCGCTGCCCAGCGGCAGGGCCAGCTGGGCGGCGACGCCGTAGCCGGTGGTGCGCTCGTCGACGCCGCTGGTGGCCTCGTTGGTGGAAAACTCGCTGACCAGGGCGGAGATACCGAAGGTCTGGCTGAACTGGTAGCGGGCGGTCAGGGTCGGCAGCCGATTCTCGGTATCGACCCCGGCGCTGCCGATGGGCGACAGGGCAAAGGAGGGCTCCTCCAGGGAGACCGCGAAGGTGTTGGGGCCGCTGCGGTGGGTATAGCGGACCTGGGAGGGGCGGCCGGTAGCATAGCCGATGGGGCCGCCCAGCTTGAGGCTCCGCGGCGTGCCGAGGAAGTGCATGAAGTTGGTCCAGCTCTGGCCCGCCAGGAAGCCACCGAATTCCCCGTAGGCGTGACGCAGGTTGAACTTGCCATCCGGCAGGAAGTGACCCTCCAGGTAGGTGCTCACCGTGCCGTAGTCGGTACGCGTCTGGGTGCGGAAGTTGAGCCGCGACTCATAGGCGGTGAAGTTGGTACGCCCATCGGTCCGGTTGGCAGGATTGAGCAGCGCCAGCGGGTCGGTGCTGTCGCCCTGGTCGTAATCGAAGTCGTAGAAGGCATCCAGCTTGATATAGCCACCGAAGGCCACGTCGGTGTTGGTACCGGGAATATTGAAGGTGCTGCGATGATTCCAGGGCGCTCCGACACGGCTCGGCTCCCCGGTCACCACCGGCTCTCCGGCGGGCACCACATCGTAGGCCTGTGAGGTTGCGGCAACACTCACCCCCGCCGGCAGCATGATGGCCAGCGCAATAACCTTGTTGTACTTCATTTGAGACGTTCCTCTTGAACTCGAATGTCAGGACTGTTGTTGTCGGTTCCACTGCGTTGTTGTCGTCGTTGCCACCTCCCGTGTGTCGTCTTCAGACCAAGGCTTCCCCTACCCCCGGCGGACCGGAGGTCGGATCGTCAGGTCGGGCATCGGTCAGTAGAGCGTCTTCTGTGGCGGGCCGGAGAACTTCAGTTCGCCGACGCTGGGCATGTCGACCTCCACCAGGGTCGGGCCGGGATGGCCCACCGCCTCGGCCAGCACCGCGGCGAAGTCATCGCCGTGGCTGACCCTCCAGCACCTGAGGCCCATGGCCTCGGCCAGCCGCTGGAAGTCGGGGGTGTGCAGCTCGTTGTAGTACTGGCGCCCCTCGAAGTACTTCTCCTGGATGCCGCGCATCACCCCGTAGCCGCCGTCGTTCATCACCACCAGGGTCATGTCGAGGTTCTCCTGGGCCAGCGTCGCCAGCTCGCCGAGACCCAGCGCCAGGCCGCCGTCGCCGACCAGGGTGACCACCTTGCGCTCGGGCCGGGCCACGGCACAGCCGATGCCGTGGGCCAGGCCCAGGCCGATGGCGCCGGCTAGGGAGTGGATGTTGGTCAGCGGGCGCTCGATGGGCAGCAGGCGGCTGCCCCAGGTGCTGCCGGAGACGGTGATGTCGCGCACGAAGATGCCGTCCTCGGGCAGGGCGGCACGTACCGCGTCGCTGAGCTTGGCGTACTCGCCCACCTGGCTGCGCAGCGCCTGCTCGGCCTGGCCCACCGCCTCGGCCACGGCGGCGTCATAGGCGGCGTCCGGCTTGCGCCCCTCGAGGCGATCGGCCAGCCGGCCCAGCACGTCGCCGCAGTCGCCGCACAGGAAGGCATCGGCCCGGTAGTTGCGGTGGGCGGCGGCGGGATCGATATCGATCTGCACCAGGGGCCGCGGCAGCGCAAGGGAGTAGGTCCTGGTCTCGTTGCTGCGCAGCCGCGAGCCGGCCACCACCATCAGGTCGCTCTCGGCGAGCAGCGCCTCCACCGAGGCGGCGTTATGGAAGGCACGCAGGCTGCGCGGGTGGCTGTCGGGCAGCACGCCCCGGGCGTGGGTGCTGGAGACCACCGGGATGCCGGCGTCCGCCAGGCGACCGACCGCCTCGCCGGCCTCCAGGGTGCCGCCGCCGATCCACAGCAGCGGCCGCCTGGCCGCCGCCAGGCGCTCGGCCAGGGCATCGATCTCGGCGTCGCTCACCGGCGCCGGGGCGGCCGGCACCACCGGGGCCGTCTCCACCCACTCGACCTGGCTGGCCTGGATATCGATGGGGATCTCCAGGCTCACCGGACCCCGCGGCAGGGTCATGGCCTCGCGGATGGCGCGATGCAGCAGGGGTACCGCCTGCTCCGGGGTGCAGACCCGATAGGCGGCCTTGGAGCTGGCCTTGAGGAAGGTCAGCTGGTCTTTGGTCTCATGGATGAAGCCGGCGTCGCGGTCCAGGTAATCCTTCTCCACCTGGCCGGTGATATGCAGCAGCGGGGTGCCGGCGTTGAGCGCCTCGAGCAGGGCGCCGATGGCGTTGCCGGCGCCGGCGCCGGTGCTGGTCAGGGCCACGCCCAGGCTGCCCACCCGAGTATGGGCGTCGGCCATGGTCACCGAGCCGGCCTCGCCGCGGGCCGGCACGAAGCGGATCCGGTCGCGGCGGCCGATGGCGTCGGCGATCGGCAGGTTGTGGATGGAGATGACGCCGTAGACGGCGGAGACCGCATAGGCTTCGAGGGTACGGGCGATCGCTTCGCCTACGGTGATGGTACTCATGGTGAATTCCTGTCGTTGTGTGATCGGCGTGCGAATCGGCTCAGTTCGACCAGCCCATGGGCTCGCTGCCCAGCCCCAGGTAGAGGCTCTTCTGCTGCATGTAGGCCTGGATGCCCTGGCGCCCCTTCTCGCGCCCCAGGCCGCTCTCCTTGAAGCCGCCGAAGGGGGTGGAGATGGCGAACTTCTTGTAGGTGTTGATCCACACCGTACCGGCCTCGAGGCGGGCGGCCAGGCGCAGGGCGCGGCGGTAGTCGGCGGTCCAGATGCCCGCGGCCAGGCCGAAGACGTTGTCGTTGGCCAGCCCCACCAGCTCGTCCTCGTCGTCGTAGGGCAGCGCCACCAGCACCGGGCCGAAGATCTCCTCCTGGCAGACCGCGCTGTCGTGGGGCAGCCCCTCGATGATGGTGGGCAGGTAGTAGCTGCCCTGGGCCAGCTCGGCATCCTGGGGCGCACTGCCGCCGCATAGCACCCGGCCACCCTCGGCGCGGGCCTGGTCCACGTAGGCGGCCACGCCGTCGCGATGGGCCTGGCTGATCAGCGGGCCCAGGTGGGTGCCCGGGGTCTCGGGGTGACCGACGCGCAGGCCGCGGGTGATTGCGAGCAGGCGCGTCATCACCTCGTCGTAGCGGCGGCGCGGCACGAACAGCCGCGAACCGGCGATGCAGGCCTGGCCGGCGGAGCTGAAGATGCCGTAGGCGATGCCCCGGGTGGCCTCCTCGAGATCGGCATCCTCGCAGACGATGGTGGGCGACTTGCCGCCCAGCTCCAGGGAGGTGCCGATCAGCTTGTCGGCGGCGATATGCGCCAGGTGGCGCCCGGTGCCGGTGCCGCCGGTGAAGGAGATCTTGCGCACCCTGGGGTGGCGCACGATGGCCTCGCCGATCACCCGGCCGCGGCCCGGCAGCACACTGAGCAGTCCCTTGGGCAGCCCCGCCTCCTCGAACAGCTCGGCCAGCTTCAGGGCCAGCAGCGGGGTGGCCTCGGCGGGCTTGACCACCACCGCGTTGCCGGCGGCCAGCGCCGGGGCGATCTTCTGCATCTCGCTGGCGATGGGCGAGTTCCAGGGGGTGATGGCGGCGATCACCCCCAGCGGCTCGTAGGTGCTCAGGGTCATCAGGTCGCTGCTGCGCTGGGTGGGCAGCTCGCCCTCCAGGGTCTCGCAGGCGGCGGCGAAGTAGCGGGCGGTGCCGGCGGCGCTGGCCACCAGGGCCCGGGTCTCGGCCAGCGGCTTGCCGTTGTCGCGGGTCTGCAGGGCCGCCAGCTCCTCGAGACGCGACTCGATCAGCTGGCTGACCCGGTAGAGGATGCTGGCCCGCTGGTGGGGCACCAGGCCGCGCCACTCGGGGCGGCGCCAGGCGGCGTCGGCGGCCTCGATGGCCTCCTCGACATCCGCGAGGCTGGCGGCGTTGAGCCGCGCGGTCACGGAGCCGTCGGCGGGGAAGGTGGAGGCCAGGGGGTCGCCGCGGCCCTGGCGCCATTCGCCGGCGATGAAGATCGGTTGCGTCATGGTCGCGCTCCTTTCGCTCACACCGTCACCGGGTCGAGCGCCTGGCGACAGGCGCGGACCACCGACAGGGCGGCGAGCATCGAGGTCTTGGGGTTGTGCTCCAGGGGGCGGCCGTTGAGTTCGATGCGGAACTCGCCGAAGCGCCCCTGGACGTGGATGCGATGGGTGTTGCGCCTCGCCGCCGGGTCGGCGGTGAGGCGCACGGTGGTGGCCTGCATGCCGATGCCGGCCAGGGCGACGGTGGCCGCCACGTTGGCGTTGGCCGGGAAGAGGCGTGCGGCCTCGCCGGCGGTGCCCTCGTAGAAGACCGTCGCCTCGGTCAGGGCATCCAGGTCCACCAGCTGCTCGGCGTGGCTACCCTTCCAGCTGCGCGGCGCCTTGCAGGCCTCATAGGTGACGCTCTCCAGGCCCCCTTCCCGTGCCGCCGCCAGGCCGTCCATGCCGGCCACGGCGCCGGAGAGCACCAGCATGCGCCCGCCACCCATCTCGGCGGCCTGGCGCAGGCGGCCGTAGAGTCCCTCGTCGGCCAGGGCGCCGGTGGCGACGATGGCCAGGGTCAGGCCGCGGCCGAGCACCGCCTCGCCGTGCTCGACGAGCCCCGGCTGGCCGGCGCACTCCACCACCAGGTCGGGACGCCCCTCGCACTGGGCGACCGAGGTCAGTACCTCGACCCCCGCGCCCAGCCGCTCGCGGGTGGCGGCCACCTGAGCCTCGGGCACCACCACCCAGGAAAGTGTCAGGCCCGTCGGCAGCAGCCGGTGCACTTCGCGGGCCATGGCCCCGTAGCCGATGATCATCAAGCGTTTGGTTGTCATGAAAGGGCTTTCCTCGGGGCTCAGAGGTGGTGGTTGAAGCCGCCGGAGACGTCCAGGGCGGCACCGGTGGTGAAGGAGGCCAACGGCGAGGCCAGGAATACCAGCGCGCGGGCCGGCTCCTCGGGACGCCCCAGGCGCTTCATGGGAATGCCGCGCTTGGCGGCGATGCCGGCGATCCACTGCTCCCAGCCCAGCGACTTGTCGTCGCGGGCCTCGAAGCGGCGCCGCCACTGCCCCGACTCCACCATGCCGAGCAGGATGGAGTTGACCCGGATGCCTTCGTCGACCAGCTCGTGGGCCAGCGAATGCGTCAGGTTGAGCAGCGCCGCCCGGGCCGCCGAGGTGGCGATCATGTGGGGCTCCGGCTGCAGCGCCAGCAGGGAGTTGACGCAGGTCAGCGAGCCGATCTCGGAGGCGGCCAACTGGCCCCGGAAGGCGTTCAGCGGGTTGATCACCCCGAACAGCTTGAGGTTGGCCTCGGCGAGCCAGGCCTCCTTGGGGGTGTCGTCGTAGTGGGCCACATAGCCCTGGCCGGCATTGGCGATCAGCATGTCGGCGCCGCCGAAGCGCTCCTCCACCGCCGCGGCGAAGGCCGCACAGGAGGCCTCGTCCAGCACATCGCAGGACATCGCCAGCAACTCGGCGCCGGGAAACTCGTCGGCGAGCGCCGCCCGTGCCGCCTCGAGGCGCTCGGCGTTGCGACCGCAGAAGGCCACCCGGGCCCCCTCGGCCAGCAGCAGGCGCACGGTCTCGAGGCCGATCCCCGAGGAGCCGCCGGTGACCACGGCGACGCGTTGTTCGATCAGAAAGCTCATGGGGATCTCCTAGGGTGTCGCTGACGAGTCGACCGCGCCGAGCAGCGGGCGGGCGAAGTCGTCGATGGCCCGGGCGAAGGCCGCGGGAGCGTCGATGTAGCTGGCGTGACCTGCCCGCGGGATGTCGCGGTAGGGCAGCGCCAGGCGGCGGGCCAGGGCCCGGGCGTCCTCGGGCGGGGTGATGCGGTCCTCGTCGCCGCAGATCACCAGGGCCGGCACCGCAGGCGTCGCCGCCAGGTAGCGCCCCAGGCTGTCGTTGGCCAGCATCCAGCCGGCCTGGGCGAAGCCTTCCACGTGGAGCTTATGCATCTCCGCCTCGACCCGGGCGATGTCCGCGGGATCGGCGCCCTCGCGCAGCAACCGCGGCGCCCGGGCCCGGGCGTAGGCGGCGTGGCCCTGGGCCTCGAGCTGGGTCCAGCGGCTGCGATAGACCTCGTCGCGCCTGGCGGGCTCGGCCTCGCCATAGC
Organism: Halomonas heilongjiangensis; assembly: GCF_002879645.1. GTDB lineage: Bacteria > Pseudomonadota > Gammaproteobacteria > Pseudomonadales > Halomonadaceae > Halomonas > Halomonas heilongjiangensis. The sequence continues at coordinate 44,129 of NZ_PNRE01000043.1, forward strand.
CCTGGGCCGGGTCGGCCAGCACCACCCCGGCCAACCGGCCCGGGTGAGCGGCCAGATAGCCGGCGGCCATCATGGCGCCCAGGGAGTGCCCCACCAGCACGCAGCGCTCGACGCCCAGCGCCGCCAGCCAGGCCTCCAGGCGCTCGGCATAGTCGGCGGCCGTGGGCGCCTCGTTCGCCAGGGGGTGGCTGTCGCCATAGCCCGGGGCATCCCAGGCCAACAGGCGGTAGCCGGGCAGCCGCTCGGCGAGCCGCGCCCAGGAGCCGGCGCTGGAGCTGATGCCGTGCAGCAGCACCAGGGTCGGGCCGCCACTCTGATCGTGAGGGCCCCGTTCCCGGTAGCACTGCTCTCCCGTCTCGAGCCTCAGGCGTTTGGCGTCCACGGCTGACCTCCTCGCTTCGCTCAGTTGCGCTTGACCTTGGACAGGGGGTGGTCGTCCGGATAGGTGGGGATCTGCGGCCTGTGGGTCCCCAGCATCACGCACATCAACGCCTCTTCCTCGCCGTGGTTGAACAGGCCCCGGTAGATGCGCGGCGGGATGGAGATGACGTCGCGCTCCTCGAGCACGGTTTCCATGGTGTCGTCCCCATCCTTGAGGAACAGGGTGATGGTGCCCTTGAGCACGAAGAACACCTCTTCCACGTCGTCATGGACATGCAGCGGACCTTCGCACTTGGCCGGCAACACCATGGTGGAGAAGGTGAAGTTCTCGGCCGGGATGGTGTTGGCATCGTCCTTGACCCCGGTGGCACCGGTGCCGATATAGCGCATCTGGGCACGGCGATACTTGGGATCGTAGTCGGCCTGGAACTTCAGCGCGTTCCAGTCGTACTTGCGCCCCTTGAAGCGGGCAATACGCGTCTGCATCCACGACTCGAAAGTGGCGTCTGCGGGTTTTTTCCAGGTTTCCAGCATCTCTGACATCGTCGTTTCCTCTTCTTGGGTCACTTCTCATTCGGTGCCAAGTGGTGTCAAAACACCTGATTTACGTGAATCGAGACAAGGCGATCCCCTGGATGCCGATTTTCGGCATCCCAGTCCTGAGGTCTTTGACCGGTGATGACTCCGCTTTCGGTGCGGACTCGTTATATCGGAGTGGTCGCGTTTATCTCGGGTGATTCAACTTCCTTTGATTAACTTCTTGGGCTCGTCAGGCGTCGTTATATATCGGCATCATCGGACCCGGGATCAGGCTTCGGCCTTCTTCTGGCGGCGGGTCTCGGCGTCGATACCCCCCTCCACCGCCCACTCGGTAAAGGACTCCAGGGAGTGCTGCATCTCACGGGGCACCCAGGCCTCGGTGAGGTAGTCCTCGTTGGTGTAGTACTCGAAGGCACCGCCCAGCGGGCTGTTGACGTACCAGAAGTAGGCCGAGGAGATCGGATGGCGTCCCGGGCCGAGGAAGGTGCTCCATTGCTTGCGGTTCATGGCCAGGCCGCCGCCGATCACCTCGTGGATATCACGCACGGTGAAGGCCACGTGGTTGAGGCCGGCACCGCGCTGGGGCAGCTTGAGCAGGAAGAGGTTGTGATGGCCCCCGCGGGCCTGCATGCGCAGGAAGACGGCACGGTCGGTATAGCGATCGGACACCGCGAAGCCCAACCTGTCGCGGTAGAAGGCCTCGGTGGCCTCCAGGTCGTCGACGAAGAACACCGCGTGGCCGATGCCGACCGGGGTAGCGCGCTCGTAGACGGGGCTCGGCTGGTCGACGCGGCGCATGTCGCCGTACTGGTTGATCGGCGTCACCGCGAGCTCCACCTCGCGCAGGCGGCTGACGCGGATGGCCACCGTCATGCCGTTGGGGTCACGGCATTCGATGGCCTCGCCCCGGTCGACGTAGCCCGGCTGGTCGCCCAGGCGCACCTTGAGGGCATCCAGCGCGGCCTGGTCGGCCACCCCCCAGGTCATGCGCCGCAGGGTCGGGCCGGATTCGAAGGCCGGTGGCAAGGCGGGGTCATCCAGCGGCGCCAGGCTCAGGCGCGCACCATTGAGGGTTTCAAAGGTCGTCTCCTCCACCGGGGAGAGCCCGAAGTCGGTCACGAATCGCTTGCCGACCTCGAGGTCCTCCACGCCGAACTCCAGCGCTTCGATGCCAACGATGCTCATGCTCATACACTCCTGCGTCGCTCGACGCGACTGTCATTGATCGAACCCGCGCCTCGGCGCCGGGCGTCTGATGCCCATCCAGGGGCGGACTCAAGCGTCCCCCTGCCTCCCTCGCCTCGCGGCACCGCCGTGATAGCCCAGCAGGCCCGAAATGGTGGCCGCGGCTTCTTCTACCTGGCCGCGCAGCCGCTCGCGCTCCTCGGCGGGGATCTCATGCATCGGCACCATGATGCTGACCACCGCCTCGATCTCCCCGTCGTTGTTGTAGAGCGGGTAGACGATCGAGGAGATGCCGAACTGGAAGAACGACTCGCCGATCACATAGCCGCGCCGGCGATCCTCCTGCACCAGGTCCCACAGTGCCTCGCGACTGGCCGGCGCGCCCGGCTGGCCGTCGGGCAGTTCGTCGTCGGGGTAGAGCGCCTCGAACTCCGCGCGGCTCAACCCGGTGAGCAGCATCCGGCCCAGGGAGGTGCGGTGTACCGGCAGGCGGGTACCCACGCTGACCCGGCGAATGGTGGCGTTGGCGGCACTGACCCGCGCCACATAGATCACGTCCTGGCCGTCGCGGATGGCGATGTGGCTCGAGCAGCCGGTGGCATCGCGCAGCGACTCGATCACCGGCTGCCCCACCTGCACCACGTCCAGGGAGGCGACGTACTCGAAGCCCAGCCGCAGCACGTTGACCCCCAGGGAGTAGAGGCCGGTGGTCGGGTGACGACGCAGGAAACCCATGTACTCCAGGGTCTGGATGGCCCGATAGGCGGTGGCCTTGGGGATGTCCACCCGCTTGGCGATCTCGGCGAAACTCATCTCGCGATGGTTGCGGCTCAGCTCCATCAGGATCGTCAGGCCCCGCTCCAGGCCGGGGATCAGATACTTGCGCGCGTCTTTGTCACTCATGAGGCGTTCTCTCCATGGATGGCCATTCCTGGCGACCAGCATACCCGTGCCCTGCGCCCTCGGCATGTTCTCGCTCATCGCCGCGGGGGGGCCGCATGCCCCTCGGGGCCTAACCCGGATCTGCCTGGCCATGGCGGAGAGGCGATCTCGTCGTTTCCTGTGCCGCTCTTGCTGTGCCGCTCTTGCTGTGCCGCTCTCGGCCGTATCAAATATGAAAACTGATTTATTATTTGATACACCCAAGATAGGCCTTGACTCCCCCCTTGTCAAGGGCAGATTCCTTCTCGGGCGAGTGATTTAACTCGATGTTATATATGGAAAAAACAAGGCACCCCGCCGAACCGGGATCGACGCTCGGGCGACTCGCCCGCTCAGGCCCTGGCCGTGGCCACCAGGCTCTTGTCGCGCAGCGCCACCAGCCGCTGATTGAGACGATGCTGAAGCTCGAGGCGCACCTCGCGGCTGGCCGGGTCGTCCCAGCGGTTGTCGAGTTCATGGGGATCGTCGGCGAGGTCGTAGAGCTCGCCCCAGGCGAGGCCCTCGAACAGACTCAGCCGCCAGCGCTCGGTGACCAGGCTGATGACGCTGCAACGGGCATCGCTGTCGCGGAACACCCGGATGCCCGGGTCCTCCACCAGCACGTCCGCCGCCGGCGCGTCGTCGAACAGGTCCTGGCCCTGCATACCCACCGGCACCTTGAAGCCGGCGCGCTGCAGCAGGGTCGGCGCCAGGTCGATGGCGCTGCCCAGCCGCCCGGAGACCTCACCCTCGCCTGGCCGACGCGGGTCATACCAGATCAGCGGCACCCGCAGCACGCTCTGGAAGTGCAGCCCCATCTTGAGCACGCTGCCGTGATCGCCCATGTAGTCGCCGTGATCCGAGGTGAAGGCCACCACGGTGTCGTCCGCCAGGCCTTGCGCCTTCAGGCAGGCCAGCACCTCGCCCACGGCGTCGTCCACCATGGCGATGCTGCCGTAGTTCAGGGCGATGATCTCCCGGGCGTGGCGCTCGCCGACCGCGAAGGGCCAGTGACTCCCGGGGTCCTCGGCTCCCCAGCGGTAGGCTTCCAGGGCCTCCGGGGGAATGCCCGCGATCGCCTCCACCGGATGGTGGAAGGAGGCCGGTAGCTCCACGTCGTCGGGGTCGTAGAGCGACCAGTAGCGTCCCGGCGGGGTGAAGGGGTGGTGCGGGTCGGGAAAGGAGACCACCAGCACGAAGGGGGTGTCGGCGTCCTGGTCGGCCAGGAAGTCGCAGGCCTGTTGCTTGACGTAACCGGTGGGATAGAGCGCCTCGGGCACCGCGGTACGCCAACACTGGGGCGCCGTGATCCCCGCCTGGGGCAGGGCGTTGGCCGGGCCGCGCAGCGACTCGGGGTCAGGATGGCGCTCGCGCAGCCAGGCGGTGTAGTGGCCATCCACCAGGTCACCGTGGCCGATGCACAGCCGGGCATGCTCGAAGCCGTAGTAGGTGCCGGGCAACTCGAGTCCTGGCTGCTCGGCCCAGCGGCGGCGCACCTCCCAGCCATAGTCGGGGCCGTCGCGCTGGCTGCGGCGGGACAGGCTCGCGTCCGCCGGCGGCACCTCGCCCTCCCCGCCAAAGGCGCGGGGCGGCGCCGGGATATCGGTGACATTCTGGAAGTGCGCCTTGCCGATATAGCCGCTGCGGTAGCCGCTCTCGCGCAGCACCTCGGCGAAGGTGAGGCTGTCGAGCCCCAGGGGGATGCCGTTCTGGCGTACCCCGTTGACCGAGGGCATCTGGCCGGTGACCAGGGCCGCCCGGTTGGGCTGGCAGATCGGCGTGGCCACATGGAAGCGCTCGAAGCGCACCCCGCGTTCGGCCAGGCCATCGAGATGCGGCGTCTTCACTGTCGGATTGCCGTAGCAGCCGAGGTGGTCGGCGCGCTGCTGGTCGGTGATGAAGAGCACGAAATTGGGACGTCGCATGATCTGGGTCTCCTCAGGCCGGCGCTCAGCCAAACATCCAGCCGACCGGCACGGTGACGATCTGCGGGAAGGCAAAGATGATGGCGATGGCCAGGAAATCACAGATCAGGAAGGGAATGGCGGCCTTGTAGATGCTGGCCATGCTGGTGCCCTGGGGGGCGACCGCCTTCATCACGAACAGCGCCGCACCCAGCGGCGGCGAGGTGGAGCCGGTCTCGATGGCGAGCAGGAACAGCACCGCGAACCAGATGGTATCGAAGCCCAGTTGATCCACCACCGGCACGAAGATCGGCAGGGTGATCAGCATGATCGGCAGCGGCCCCATGAACATGCCCAGCAGCACCACGGTGAACACCATGGCCAGCACGATCATGTGGTCGTTGACCGGGAGAGCGAGCACCGCGTCCATCATGCCGAAGGTGGTGCCGGTGAAGGCCAGCAGTTGGCTGAAGGCCACCGCGCCGGCGACGATCAGCAGCACCATCACCGAGATGTTGGCGCTCTCGAACATCGACAACTTGAAGTTATCCACCGTCAGGCGGCGCTTGATCAGCGCCAGCAGGATGGTCGCCACCGCCCCGGAGGCCGCCGCCTCGGTGGGGGTCGCCAGGCCGAGGAAGATCACCCCCACCACGGCGAAGACGATGAAGCCGATCGGCAGGATATTGCGGATCCCCGCCTCGACCTTCACCTTGAGCGGCGTGGGCGCCACCTCGAAGGAGGGCGCCAGGTCCGGCTGCAGGGTGCAGCGGCCCCAGATATAGAGGGCATAGAGCACCGCCATCAGCAGGCCGGGCAGGATGATGGCGATCAGCAGCCGGCCGATGGAGAGCTCGGCCACCACCCCGAGCACCACCGCCAGGGCGCTGGGCGGGATCATGATCGCCAGCCCCGCCGAGCCGATGATGGGCCCGAGCGACATCGGCTTCTTGTAACCGCGGCGCTCCATCTCGGGGGTCAGGCTGGAACCCAGCAAGGCGATGGCGCCCATGCTGTTGCCGGTCAGGGTCGAGAACAGCACGCCGCCCCCCACCGCCATGAAGGCCAGCCGTCCACGCAGCTTGCCGAACCACTTGTCCAGGGTGTCCATCAGGTCATTGGCGATCCCGGAGCGAAACATCACCTCGCCCATGATCATGAACATCGCGATGGGTACCAGGGTGAAGCTGGTCAGGGCATCGGTGGTATTGATCACCAGTTGCTCGATGCCGGAGGTGCCACCGAGGAAGACATAGGCACCGACCAGGTTGACCGCCAGGAACGAAAAGGCCACCGGCAGCCCCAGCATCATCAAGACCAGCAGGGCGCCGAGAATGAGCGATAGCGTTAGCCACCAATCCATAACATACCTCCACAGGGAGCCTGAGTTGAGTGGACCGACACCGGGTCAGCGCTTCAGACAGGCCCCGGCCTGCGCCACGAACTGGATGGCGAGCAGGAACATGCCCAAGGGAAATACCGCCGTCAGCAGATAGCTGCGTGGCGCCAGCACGGTGGTCTCGCGGATGCCGAACTGGTACTGGTCCAGGGTCACCACCAGGCCATACCAGGCCGCATAGAGACAGACCGCCGCTCCGAACAGCGCCATCACCACGGCCAGCGGCGTCTGCAGGCGTGGCGGCAGGTGCTCGATGGCGATATCGATGGCCACATGGCGGTTCTTCTCCAGCAGGTAGGGCGCGCCGAGGAAGGTCATGTAGAGCAGCGCGTAGCCGCTGACCTCGACGACCCAGATCAGCGACTTGCCGAAGAACAGCCGGGAGAGGATCTCGCAGAAGACGGCTGCGGTGGCGGCCACCAGCGTGGCTGCGCTGATTCCCGCCAGCAGCAGGTTCAAACGGCTCACGCCCCGCATGACGATTGTCAGCAGCGACCTGCCGCGGGAGAGTGACAGTTGCATATCGAGCCACCTGAAAAGTAGGGAGAGTGACCGAGCACCAGGCCCTGGATAGGGCTGGTGCTCGAGGGGCAATCAGTCGACCAGCATGGCCCGCAGTTCGGCGGTCAGCTCAGGGTCGTCCAGTTGATCGGCCATGTAGTCCCAGGCGGCATCGATGGCCGTCTGCAGATAGCGATCGGCATCCTCGCCATTGAGCGCGATCTCCTCGAAGCCGGCGGCTTCCACCTCGGCATTGCCGGCGGCGATCACCTCGCCCCAGCTCTGGTCGAGCTGCGGCCCCAGGGTATGGCGCACGAACTCCTGCAGCTCCTCACGCAGTTCCGGCGACAGGCGGTCCATGGCGCGCTGGCTGACCAGGATGCTGAAGCCGGCGCGGTAGAAGGGCGGGGTGAGGTAGTAGTTGACCACGTCCTCATACTGCTCGGCCCAGCCCAGGTTACCCTGCATGAAGCCGTCGATGGCGCCGCGCTCCATGGCGGTGTAGATCTCGCCGATGGGCAGCACCAGGCCGTTGGCCCCCAAGGCCTCGATGAACGGGAGGCCGGTGGGAAAGACGCGGATCCGCTTGCCCTTCAGGTCATCGAGACTGTCGATGCGGTCCTTGAAGAAGAGGTAGAACTTGACGTCGGTCGCCGGGATCTCGCCCAGGTAATTGAGGCCCCGCTCGGCATGGATCTCGGTGATGCGATCGTAGTAGCCGGTCTCGAGGATCTCCTCGTAGGTCTTGAACGACAGGTTGGAGGTGGTCGACGAGGGCACCAGGCCAGAGTAGTAACTGGGGCTGATCAGTGCCATGTCGATGGCGTTGTTGCGCACCGCATCGGCCAGGCGGAACGGCGGCATCACCTCGGGCCCGCCACGCCAGTTCAAGGACAATTCCCCTTCGAACTCCTCGTTGACGGCCTCGATGAATTTCTCGAAGCCGGCGGAGACCGCGGCGCTCTTGGGGGTGAAGCTCACCGCATTGAGGCGCACCTCGTCGGCGCTGGCGGTGAACGACAGGCCGGCCAGCGACAGCCCTATGGCGAGTTTCGTCAGGATGGTGGGGTTCATGGCAGCTTCGCTCTTGTGGTTATGGGGTGGTGGTGTGATGAAGCGAGGGGCCTGTCAAGCCAGGGGGATGCCCCAGGCATCGTAGCCGTAGACCCAGTCGGCATTGCCTTCGCCCTTCAGCCAGTCATTGGCACGGGAACCGCGCTGCACCCTGGCGGTACGCTCCCTGCGGGCAGTCTCGTAGCGGGCCAACGCTGCCGGCACGTCCTCCCGGCCGGCCTCGGCCAGGCAGCGCGACAGCACCACCGCATCCTCGATGGCCATGCAGGCCCCCTGGGCCATGAAGGGCACCATGGGGTGGGCCGCGTCGCCGAGGATGGTGACATGCCCCTTGGACCACCGCGGCATGGGTTCGCGCACATAGAGGGCCGACTTGGTCACGCTCTCGCAGGCCGCCAGCAGGGCGCGCACGTCGGCATGGAAATCGCGGTAGACCTCGCGCAGTTCGTCGACGTCGCCGGGCAGGGTCCAGGACTCCTCTCGCCAGCCCTCCTGGGGGGTGGTGGCGAAGACGAACACCTCCTCGCCGCGGGTCAGCGGGAAGACCACCACCTGGCTGTCGGCGGTGGCGCCCCACCACTTGGTGAAGGCATCCAGGTTCTCCACCTCCGGCACCGCGGCCCGCGGCACCACCGCCCGATACGAGACCAGGCCGGTGAACTCGGGGTGATCGTCACCGAACAGCGAACGGCGCACCGCGGAGTGGATGCCGTCGCCACCGACCACCACGTCGACGGTCTCGCTGGAGCCGTCCTCGAAGCGGATGGTCGGGTGGTCACCCACGTCGATGTCCACCACCCTGCTGCCCAGGCGGATCGCCTCGTCGGGCAACCGTGCCTCCAGGGCCTTGAGCAGGTCGCCGCGGTGGATGGTCAGCTGGGGCGCGCCGTACTTCTCCTCGGCGGCATCACTCATGGGCAGCCTCGAGGTGATCTCGCCGGTGTCCCAGGTACGGCTGAGACGATGGGTCGGGCGTGCCGCGGTTTCGCGCAGCTCCGCGCCGACGCCGAGGCGGTCCAGGGCACGCACCGCATTGGGGGTCAGGTTCACGTCCGCCCCGATGCGCAGGAACTGCCGGGCCTGCTCGAAGACGATCGCCTCATGGCCGGCCTCACGAAGGGCGATGGCCGCGCACAGCCCGCCCACGCCACCACCACAGATACCAACTCTTAGTTTTGTCATATCCCACCTGTCCTACGGTCTACCGGGAAGAGTGTCGAGTGCACATCGGGTCCTGATACGGCTCCGAAACCGGATGGCTTTTTAACATATGAAACAGAGTTTATTATTTGATAGTCCGACTGTAGGCCGGCGCTCGATGTTTGTCAAACGCGTCACGCGGTAGACCGGCAGAAAAAGGCTCACGCCGGTGAAGCAGTCGGCTAGAGGCAGCCGTGACAGGCAAGCCATATGCCGAGGGTGCGGCCACCCACTGGCTTGGCCCGCCGGTCGTCGAACGGTATCCGTGTCATGGCGATGGCGCGGGGGGCGATTCAGGGGTGGCGAATCAGCTTGGCGGCCAAGCGAAGGATCAGCGGACGGCCCACCGTGATCAGAACGAAGGCGATCGGCCAGGAGACAAGGAACGCCTGCCCCCAGCGCGTCAGGAAGCCCTCTCCCGGGCCGGTATTCACCAGGATGATGGCCAGCGTCATCAGGCCGGCCATGTAGGTGGTCATCAGCACCGACACGACCAGCGGCGCATAGCGGGGCGGGAAGAGCATCGTCGTCTCCGAAACGGCGTGGCGACGCCCCTTGGGCGTCGCCCTTCAAGCTAGCGCAGCGACATCAGGTTGACGTCGGGATCGGCCAGCTGTCCGGCGTCGAGCACCCGGGCGGCGGCGATCCAGCGCTTGCCCAGCTTGATGGCGCGGGGCTGGTCGAAGGCCACCATCTGTACCAGGCGGCTGGCGTCGTCCAGGTAACAGAACACCGGCCCCTGGGGTTCCTGACGCACCACGCAGCGCATCCCGGGATGCGGCACGCCGAGGATCTGGATGTTCACCCCGTGCTGATCGGACCACAGCCAGGCCGGCTCGTCGTAGTGGGCGTCCTGTCCCAGCATCGCCTCGGCCACCACCCGCGCCTGGTTCTGGGCATAGGCCCAGGACTGCAGGCAGAGCCCCAGCTGGGGGTGCTGGGCCACGTCGCCGGCGGCGAAGATGTGCGGGTCGGAGGTGCGCCCGCCACTGTCCACCACGATGCCCTGCTCGATGTCCAGCCCCACCGCCCGGGCCAGCTCCAGGTTGAACTCGACCCCGGTGCCCACCACCACCAGGTCGAAGGGCTCGGTGGCGCTGCCGTCGGCCTCGATCACCACCCGGCCATCGGCCTGCTCGGCGAGTGCCAGCTGCTGGCAGCCCAGATGCAAGGCCACGCCATGGGTGACGTGCAGTTCGGCCAGGGCCGCGGAGACCTCGGCGCCCACGCTGCGCTCGCAGAGCCGCGGCTGACGCTCGAAGACCGCCACCTCGAGGCCCAGCTTGCGGGCGCTGGAGGCCACCTCAAGGCCGATCCAGCCGCCACCGATCACCCCCAGCCGGCGACTCTCGCCGAGTCGCGCCTTGAGTCGCTGGGCATCCTCCCAGGAGCGCAGGGTCATGACGTTGTCGATCGCCGCCCATTCGGCCACCGGCAGCCGCGGCCGGCTGCCGGTGGCGATCAGCAGGCGGTCGTAGGGCAACCGCTCGCCATCGTCCAGCACCACCTCCCGGGCCTGGCGATCGATGGCCGTGGCCCGCTTGGGGCGTTGCCAGTCGATCTCCAGGGCGGCGAGGCTGGCCTCGGGGAAGAGCCGCGGCAGCGGGTCGCCCTCGGTGACCACCCCCTTGGAGAGCGGCGGTCGTTCGTAGAAGTCGTGGGGCTCGTCGGCCACCACGGTGAGACGGCCGGTATAGCCTTCGCTGCGCAACGCCTTGCAGGCGTAGCCCCCGGCCTGGCCGCCGCCGATCACCACGATCCGGGAAATCTCCTCGCTCGACATGGTCCTTCCCCCTAGTTGAAGACGAAGCCGCCGTTGATCGGGATCAGCTGGCCGGTGACGAAGTTCGACCAGTCCGAGAGCAGGTAGAGCACGGTACCGTCGATGTCCTCGGGATGCTGCTCCTCCTTGAGGGCGCGCCCCGCCGCATAGTGGGCGTAGCGCTCCTCGGGCACGTACTCGGTGGCCTCGCAGTGGGTCAGCCCCGGGGCGATGGCATTGATGCAGATGCCCCGCTCGCCGAGCTCCCGGGCCATGGCGCGGGTCATGGCGATCACCGCGCCCTTGCTGGCCACATAGGCCATCAGCCGGGGGGCGCCCCACAGGGCGGTGTCGGAGGCCACGTTGACCACCTTGCCACGCTCGGCGCGGGCGAGTAGCGGCAGGGCGGCACGGGTCATCTGCCAGACTCCGCGCACATTGACCGCCATCACCCGGTCCCAGAGCGCGGGGTCGTACTCCTCGAGGGGCTTGCCGCCGACATTGGTGGCGATGGCGGCATTGTTGACCAGGCCATCCAGGGGGCCGCCCTCGGCGACCCGGGCCAGGCCCGCCTCGATGGAGGCGGCATCGGCCTGGTCGATGACCAGCGCCTCCACCTCGGCACCGGCATCGCGCAGCGCCTCGGCGGTCTGTTCCAGCTCCGCCTCGAGGATGTCGCTGATCACCAGCCGCGCCCCCTCGGCGGCGGCGGCCTCGGCGATGCTGCGGCCCAGGCCGCGGGCCGCCCCGGTGATCATCAGCCGCTTGCCGGCCAGGCCATGAGCGGCCATCTCAGGCCGCCTCCTGGCGTTTGGCGAGCTGCGCCTTGGCCATCTTCAGCATCACCCGGCGCAGCCGCGACAGGCCCACGTCGTGCTGGTAGAGGTTCTCATGGTGACGGGCGTCCGGGGCCAGGTTTTCGAGGATGATCCGGTCCTGTTCCAGCACGTCCCAGTGCAGCCCCTCGAGCTTGGTGCGGTAGAAGAAGCGCCACACCTGGCGCTGCCAGCCGTCCACCTTGCGCACCCGCCAGAAGAACACCCGGCAGTGGTCCTTGTCCTCGGGCACCGCCATGCCGACGATCCAGAAAGGGCCGCCGGGGCCGAAGCGCTGCTGGTAAGGGATCGACAGGCGCAGCCAGAGGGCGCCGCTGTTCCCGTACTCCACCCAGTCGAAGTTGACCCCGGCCTGGCCGGTCTTCTTGAAGATGAAACCGGTCTCGGTGGGCTCCAGCACCATCTCGGCCTGGCGGTCGCCCTCGGCCATGGAGTGGGAGTCGGCATGCAGGTAGGTGCCGTGCATGGGGTCCATGACGTTGTCCACCGCATACTGGTAGTTGCACTTCCAGCTGGCGGTGCACAGGAAGTGGCCGTAGCTGGCCTCGTCGGTGAGCTGCTCGGGCAGCTCCAGGGCCGGCGGCTCCTCGTCGGCGGTGGTGCCGAAGAAGACGAAGATGGCGCCGTGGGCCTCCTGCACCGGGTAGTGGCGCACGCAGGCGGTACCCACCAGCGGGCTGTTGCCGATCGCCGGCACGTCGCACACCGTGCCCTGGCCGTCGACCTCGACACCGTGGTACCAGCAGGCCAGGCGGTTGCCCAGGTTCCAGCCCTTGGAGAGGCGCGCGCCACGGTGGGGGCAGCGGTCCTCGATGGCGTGTACCACGCCGTCATGGTCGCGCCACAGGGCCAGGTTCTCGCCCAGCCGGGTGATGCCCAGGGGGTTGCTGCCCACCTCCCAGCTGGCCACCACCGGGTACCAGAGGGAGCGCAGGCCGGTGTCCAGGTAATCCTGAACGGTGCCGTCCACGGAAGCTGCTGTCGTCATCTCTCTCGACCTCGTCGTTGTTCGTTGCGTGGCCCGGACCTTACTGGCCCAGCACCGCCATCTCTTGCAGGAAGGAGGCTTCGCTCCAGGGCTGGCCCTGGCGATCCTGGCTGTGGCGGGCGTTGAGCCCGGCCACCACCTCGTCGAGCGCGGTGGCGCCCTCCGCGAAGACCGCCTCCAGGGCCGCCACCAGGTCGAGCTCGAAGGGCTCCGGTGCCCGCTGACGGTTCTGCCAGACCCGGTTGTCGAAGCCGCCGGGGCGCTCGATATGACCCTGACCCGGCTCGGAGGAGGGGATGATGCGCGCCCAGGTCTTGAGCTCGGGGTTGTGATCGATGGGGAAATCGGATGCGGACATGGTGCTCAGGCCTCTTCGGTGACGTTCAGCTGGATGGCGTTGTCGATGATGCGCACCGGGTAGACGTGCAGGTCGCGATCGGCGGGTTCGCGCAGGCACTTGCCGGTCCTGATGTCGAACGTCGCCTCGTGGAGCGGGCACTCCACCTGGCCATCCTCGACGAACCCCTGGGAGAGCAACGCGTAGGCGTGGGGGCAGACGTCCTCGAGGGCGTAGTACTCGCCGTCCAGCACATAGACGCCGATCTCCTTGTCGCCCAGCTTGGCGGAGAAGGGGAAGTCTTCCTGAACCTGGTCGGTCTTGCAGACGGTGGTCCAACTCATAGGGGCTGTCCTCATCACGGGGTATGGGGGTCATCCATGAATCGAATCATATTTGAAACATGATTTATTATTTGATCCTTTGGCGAGTATAGCCAAGCCGTCTCGCCTGTCAATACTATATAGTATTGAGCGCGGTAATGCTCGAAGGTTCCGGCCGAGGTACGCCACCGGCAGGGCAAGGCAGGGTCAGGGAGGCATGGCGATGATCGGAGTGGATCAGCGCGGCTCGGTGATCAGGGTGAGCCGGTAGTCGCTGGGCGGGATGTACATGATCTGCCAGGCCAGCACCCCGGCCTCGGCATCCAGATAGCGGGTCTCCAGGCGCATACCCGGTGGCGGGGCCTCGGCGAGGTCCGGCACGATGGCCCGGGCCGCGGCCATGGGCAGGCGTCCCAGACTGATCCGGTTCTCCGCCGTGCTGACCTCATGGCCCTGGGCCTGCAGCAGCGGCAGCACGCTCTCGTGCTCCAGGGCCTCGGCGGGCAGGTCGAGCAGCTCGCTGGCCACGTCGGCGCGCAGGTAGATCTCGGTGTAGCAGTCGAAGGCGCCATCGATACGATCCTGGCGCACCAGGTGCACATGGCCCGCCTCGCACTCACCGAGCACCTCGATCCAGGCCCCTCGGCGCTGCAACATTTCGCGCTTGATCAGGCGGATGAAGACCATCCGGACACGGGTGCCATCCGGACGCAGGAAGCCAAAGGCGGGGGTGGCGATCTCGCGACGGTGGTTGCCGTCGGCGACGAAGGTGCCGAGCCGCCTCCGGCGATACAACTCACCGCTCTCGACCAGGTCGCGCAGCGCCTTCTGCACGGTGCCCAGGCTCAGCGGCAGGGCCGCGGCCAGCTCCTGCTCGGTGGGCAGGCGGGTGCCCTCGGCCAATTCGCCCTCGACGATCAGCTCGATCAGGGCATCGCGCAGACAGAGGTACTTGGGGGTACGGGGCGAGTCTTCGAGGTGTCGGGCGACACGCTCGGCAAGCAGGGTCAACACGGCGACGCCTTGGCCTGGACATGGGAGTGCCAGTCTAACCGCAATCGTGTATTAGCGCCCATGCATGCCGGCACGGGCCTGCCTACCCGGACTCGTCGCTCGCGGCCGGTGGCATCCGCCGCTCGAAGGCCTCGGCATTGGGGCAGAAACCGAGGCACTCCTCCCGCGACGCCCGGTGACGCATGGCCAGCCAGCAGGTTCCCACCCTCGCACAGGTATTGCAGGTGGTGCGCAGGGCGTGGATGGCCGGGTCCTTGGCGAGGGCCGCCGGCGGGAGCCCGAAGCGCTCCATCATCGGCGGCATCAGGGTATCGGTAGGCCGAAAGCCCGGGATCTCGCCGGCGGCCAGGCTGCGCGCCAGCGCCTGCTCCAGGGAGCGGCTCATCGGCTGTGACAGGTCATGGATCAGCACACTCAGCGCTCTCGGGGCACAGCACTTGAGTTCGAGCAGGGCACGCTGGCCCTCGAGGTAGTCGCTGATGCGCTCCTTGCCGGCGGACGGGGACGTGGGGTCGATGGGGTGCACGGGGGAGGTCATCAGCGCTCTCCTCTGCCGATTCATTCCTCAGTATCGCCCGCCCGTCCTTCCTCCGCCTTGACCGATATCATGCCGGACGCAGGCGAAGCGAGCACTCGCCCGGGCGGGTGCCCGCGAGGCCCCGGCCAGCGGCGCGACGTGCCGGGCGTCAGCCGGTGGCGGTCTCGGTGCCGCGCCGCGCCTCCTCGATGGCGGCCATCACCTGAGCGACATCGGGCACCCGATGCGCCAGCGCCAGCGCCAGTTGGGCGAGGAACAGGCGCTCCTGCGCCTCGGGCAGGGCATCCAGGGTGGTGGCCAGTTGCTCGTAGACCCTCTCCAGGTCGGCGAAGGGCAGTGTCGGTGTGGTCATGATCATTCTCCTCCCAGGGCGGTCACCAGGGCCGCCTCGAGGGCGGCGGGGTCGAGGGTCTTGAAGCGCGCCACCACATGGCGGTCCGGGCGCACCAGATAGGCCGTACCGTTCGTGGCCCCATAGGCGGCGAAGTGATCGCCGTCGGGGTCCGGCAGGATGGGGCCCGGGCCCTCCTCAGCCGCCTGGCGGCTGAGGGTCACGACCGTGAACTCGGGGTCGCGGGCCCGCAGGTCCATCAGGCGCTCGTCCAGGTCGTCCGGCAGGCGGCCGTCCTCGCTGAACAGCAACAGGGTGAAGCCCGTGCCCAGGTGGTCGAGCAGTAAGTCGTCTTCGCCCAGCCGGCGGTTGATCAGCGGTGCACCGGGCACGGGGCCGGCAGCGAAGGTGTCGCTGTCGGCCAGGGTCAGGGGGCTCTCGGCATAGGTATAGGGGGTGACCTGGCGCGGGTCGGCGAAGGAGCTGGCGTAGTCGTGGTGCACGGCCAGCGACAGGGCGGCGTCGCGCATCAGCCGGTAACCGCGACTCGGCGGCGTCATGAAGCGGGTGCTCCTGCCGGCATTGGCGAACACGTCCAGGGTGGCGCCACGGCGCTCCGGCGTGTAGCTGTCGAGCAACCAGTCCGGGGCCTGCCCCTGGAGCACCCGGGCCAGCTTCCAGCCGGCGTTGACTGCATCGGCCAGGCCATTGTTGAGCCCGCGAACGCCGAAGATCGGCACCAGGTGGGCGCTGTCACCGATGAACAGCACCCGGCCATGGCGATAGTCGTCGAGCGCCAGGGTGTGGGCCTTGTAGAGGCTCCACCACTCCAGCTCCCAGTCGCCCTCTTCGCCGAGCATCGCGATGATGGTGGCGACCCGCTCGCGGATGTTGGCCTCCTCCACCGCCTGCTCGGGATCCTCGTCGGGGCCGAGCTGGTAGTCGATGCGCCAGATGTCGTCGGGTTGCTTGTGCACCAGGAGGGTGGAGTCGGGCAGCGCCGAGGAGTGGAAGAAGGCGCGGCGCTCGGTGGGGAAGTCCGATTTCATTCGCACGTCGGCGATCACGTAGCGTCCCTCGTAGGCCTCGCCGTGCAGCGACAGGCCGAAGGCCTTGCGCACCACGCTGCGCGCCCCGTCGGCGGCCAGCAGGTAGTCGGCCTCGAGCCGGTAGTCGCCCTCCGGCGTGGTCACCTCCAGGGTCACGCCCCGGTCGTCCTGGCTGACACCGGTCACCGCGCTCTGCCAGCGCAGCTCGACGAGGTCGCTCTCCTCGGCCTTGTCGATCAGGAACTGCTCGATGTACTGCTGCTGCAGGTTGACCATCGGGTAGAAGCGCTCCTGGTCGGAATGCGGCATCTCGAAGCGATAGATCTCGCGGTCGCGGAAATAGGTGCGGCCCCGGGTCCAGCCCAGCCCCTTGGCGGTGAAGCGTTCGTCGACGCCGAGCTGCTGGAGGATCTCGAGGCTGTGGCGGGAGATGCAGATCGCCCGGGAGCCGTCGTTGACGGTGGCCTTGTCGTCGAGCACCACCGATTCGATGCCGTGGCGGGCCAGCTCCAGGGCGGCGGTCACGCCCACCGGGCCGGCGCCGACGATGGCCACGCGGTGGCGTAGGGTCTGGCCGTTGAGCTCCGGGGGGCGAACGAACGGGAAGTGTGGATAATCGAAATAGAGCGAGTCGGTCTCGGCGCGTCCGGCGGGTCGCATGGGGCGGGCTCCTGTTATGGTTGTCGGATCAGCTATCACTCAGCATATCCCGCCGCGAGCCCCATGCCTGTCCCGTAAAAGCCGGGACAAGTGACGGCTGCACTGCCCAGGAGAGATCGCATGACCGCCCCTCGCCCCCCGTCGGACTGGCCCGCCCTGATGGCCTCCGTGGCCGCCTGCATCGAGGCCCTGGGCGATCCGGCCTTCGAGACCCACCTGCTGGCGCTGCTGCGTGACACGGCGCGCATCGAGCAGTGCATGATCTTCGCCTACGACGACGAGGACGGGGTCGACTGCCTGCTGGCCGCCAACGAGCGCCAGCCGCGCATCGCCGGACGCCTGGCCCGGCTCTATACCGATGGCCTGTTCCGCCAGGATCCCAACTACCGAGGGCTGCGCCAGGCCAGCGACGATGCCCCCCGGGTGGGGCTCGCCCCGATGCGGGCCGAGGAGATGCCACCGGCCTACCGCGGCCACCTGTTCGCCTTCCCCGACCTGGTGGACAAGGTTGCCCTGACCGTCCGCGAGGCCGAGGTCGCCTATACCCTCAACCTCTATCGCGGCCGCGATACCGGCGCCTTCTCGACGGCCGACCTGGCCGGCCTGGACGCCATGGCACCGCTGCTCGCCAGCCTGACACGCCGCCACTACGCGACCGCCCGCCCCGTCTCCCAGCAGCCCAGCGCCGAGGAGGCCGCCGTGCTCGCCCCGCTCTCGGAGCGCGAACGCCAGCTCTGCCTCTTCCTCCTGCGCGGCCACACCCTCAAGACCGCCGCCCGTGAACTGGATGTTGCCCTGTCCACCGCCGAGACCTACCGCAAGCGCGCCTACGCCAAGCTCGGCGTGCCCTCCAAGGCGCGGCTGGTGGCGCTGTGTCGGCGCAACGCCTGAAGCAGGGCGGGTTACCGCTGCCCCTGGTGGTGATGCCAAAGCGAGAAATTGGCGGCGAAAACCTGCGCTATAAACGGGATGGTCGCACCCGAGAATCCGTGACAATCGAGGCGAGCCAATGGCCATCCTCGGGGGGCGACCATGCCCAAGTCCCTGTCAGTGGTGCTGACCGCCACCCTGCTGCTGATCGCGACGAGCACGCAGGCCGGCCTGCATGGCCATGCACCCTGGGTCGCGAGCGTTACTACGGCGACCGAGAGATCGGGCTCGCTATGGTCCGAGTTGGCTGCCATCGAGTTCCCCGCGGTGGCTCCTGAAGAGGTCTGGGTACGCATCGACCTGAAGCGGCGCGAACTGGCGCTGTTCCAGGGCGAGCAACGCATTCTGACGATCCCTTACCTGGCGTTTGGTACGGCCGGGGCCAACCGTATCCGCCTGCAAGGCAGCCGCCAGACGCCGATCGGTGACTTTCGCATCGACAGGATCAATCGCCAGAGTCGCTTCAGGCTGTTCTTCGGGATCGATTACCCGACCCCGGAAATCGCTCACGAGGCCTGGCAGAGCGGCATTCTCAGCGATCAGGACTACCACGATTACCGCAGCTACCGGCGCCGGAACGGCCGTACCCCGGCCCATACCCCGCTGGGCGGCCACATCGGCATTCACGGCCTCGGCAATCGCCCTGCCAGCCTCCATCAGATTCGCGACTGGACCGAGGGCTGCATTGCCGTCACCAACACGGAAATCCAGATGCTGGAGCGCTGGTTGGATGTCGGCACGCTGGTGGTGATCCACTGATCGGCCCGGCGTTGGTCAGACACCAATACCGCTTCCACTTGCGTCAGGATCCGTTCGGGCCCGAGGACCTGGCGGCCCCCGAGCCCCGGACGGATCTCGGCCATGGCGTGCTGCCGGCTCAGGCCACGGCCGCCCGGTCGAACGCCTCGGCGTTGGGGCAGAAGCCACGACACTCCTCGACGCCGGCATCGCGGCGCATGGCGCGCCAGCAGTGGCCGGCCACTGGGCAGGCGTTGCAGGTCCGGCGCATCGCCCGAACGTCGCCGTCCTCGGCTATGCGCGAGGCCTCGAGGCCGAAGCGCTGCATCATCACCGGCATCAGGGTCTCGGCGGGCACGAAGGCCAGGTAGGCCCCCTGGTTCATCTGCCTGGCCACTTCACGCTCGAAAATGGCATCCAGCGGCGCCCCGAGGTCGTTGATCAGCTCCTCGAAGGTCAGGGACGCCTCGTTCTGCATGTCCCTGACCAGTTGGGGAGTGGACACCCGGTAGCAGTGCTCGCCGAGGCGCTCCCACCAGGACGTGCGGCGTTGGGTGATGTCGGTATGGGCCATGGGTCGGTCTCCCTTGATGGCGATTCGACGAGAGTATCGCCCGCGCGGGGATGGCCTGCCTTGACCCGGATCAACATAGTTTCATTTGAAACGCAATCGTCCGCACGGCGGGTAGCTCGTGAAGCGAGCGCCCCGGGGGGTTACACTAGCGCCCAGTCCCGTTCCCCGCTGCCAGCCGAGGCCCTCGATGAGTTCCCACCTGCTCTCCGTCGATTCCCTGTCCCGCGACCATGTCGATCACCTGCTGCGGGTCGCCGCGCGCATGGAGCCCATCGCCCAGCGCCGACAGGTCACCCGGGTACTGGAGGGCGCCGTGCTAGGCAACCTCTTCTTCGAGGCCAGCACCCGCACCCGGGTCAGCTTCCATGCGGCCTTCTGCCGGCTGGGCGGCAGCGTCTGCGACACCACCGGCTTCACCTTCTCCTCCATGGCCAAGGGTGAGTCGCTCTACGACACCAGCCGGGTGATGAGCGGCTACTGCGACGCCATCGTGATGCGCCACCCGGAGCAGGGGTCGGTGGCGGAGTTCGCCGCGGCGACCCATGTGCCGGTGATCAACGGCGGCGACGGCCCCGGCGAACACCCCAGTCAGGCGCTGCTCGACCTCTACACCATCGACAAGGAGTTCACCCGACTCGGCAAGCCGCTGGCCGGCGCCCACGTGCTGCTCACCGGCGACCTCAAGTACGGCCGCACCGTGCACTCGCTGATCAAGCTGCTGTCGCTCCATGACCCCATGCGCATCACCCTGGTGGCGCCGCCGGGGCTGGAGATGCCGAGCCACCTGATCGACCTGGTCGTCTCCCGCGGCCATCGCGTCGAGCAGCGCGAGAGCCTGGCCGACGACTACGCGGACGTGGATGTGGTCTACACCACCCGCATCCAGAAGGAGCGCTTCACCGCCGAGATGAGCGAGGGCTTCAGCCTGTCGCGGGACTTCACCGTCGATCGCGCCTTCCTGGACAAGCGCTGCGGCCGCGACACCATCGTCATGCACCCGCTGCCGCGCGACAGCCGCCCGGATGCCAACGACCTCGACGTGGACCTCAACGGCGATCCGCGCCTGGCGATCTTCCGCCAGACCGACAACGGCATCCCGGTGCGCATGGCGATCTTTGCCACCCTGCTCCAGGTGGAAGAGCTGATCGAGAAGGACCTGCGTCCGGTGCGCTGGTTCGTGCCCGGCCGTGTGGGCGTTGACGACGCCCCCTTCTGATCACGTGGCGGGCCGCCGTCCATCGCCTATGCTGATGTGCGCCGGGGAATATGCGAAGCTGAGCGGGCGGCCCGCGACGAGGCCGCCGACCCCGCGGACAACAAGAGGTGTTGCCGACCCCGGCAACCGACAATGAAGGGAGGCACTACCCCCATGACCCTGCATCGCGCCTATGTTCTGCTGGCGGCTTTCTATAGCCTGCTGATCCTGATCGGGGTGATCGCCCTGCTCGCCGGTGGCGGCACCCTGCTGGCACTGCCGTTACTCGTCCTGGGCGCCCTGGGCGTGACCGGGCTATGGGGCTATATCCTGAAGAAGGGGTTCATGAATCCGCGCATGTGGCGGCCCTTCGCCTGCCTGCTGGGCGTTGCCGCGATGGTGCAGCTGTTCCTGGTCTTTGCCGCCTCGCCGTCCGGTGTCGAGATCACCTGGCTGCTGACCAGTGCCATCTTCTCGCTGCTGCTGGTGATCATCCTCTACCGCTATGGCAATCGCGACCAGGCGCTCTGGGCCACGCCGGAGGACCTCGAAGGCGGCATGGTGCTGGGCAAGCTGCTGGAAGCGCAGCGTGAGATGACGGTGGAGAAGCAGGACGAGGACCGTCAGGCGACCGTCAGGGTACAGAAGGCCGGCAACGAGTACCGTGCCAGCGTGGTGCGGCAGCGGGAAGCGGAAGTGGAGAGGTTCGAGGAGCGCTTCACCTGCCCGGCGACCCTGGCGTTCTTCATCGAGAAGTTCACCTGCATCTCGGTGCGCGACTTCGCCGACAAGTACGCCGGCGGCGACACCAGCCCGGCATGACCGGTCGGCCGCCGCCGGCCTCAGCCTGGCGGCAGGCCCTCCCGGCGGGCGAACCAGCTCTCGAGGATCAGCACCGCACTGATGCCGTCGACGCCCTCGTCGCGGTAGTTGCCGCGGTGCCCCGCCGCCCGGGCGATGGCCTTGGCCTCGCGGGTCGAGCCACGCTCGTCGACCATCTCGCAGGGGATGCCGTAGCGGCCGAACAGGCGCTTGCCGAACTTGCGCGCGCGAACGCACATCTCCGCCTCGCTGCCGTCCACTTCCAGCGGCAGCCCCACCACGAACAGCTCGGGCCGCCACTCCTCCACCAGCCGCGAGACCACCGCCCAGTCGGGAATGCCGTCACGAGCCGGCAGCGGCTCGAGCGGCCGGGCGCTGGCGAGCAGTTCGTTGCCCACCGCCACGCCGATGCGCCGGGTGCCGAAATCGAAGGCCAGGATCAGCCGTTGGCCCGTCATCTTGCTACCCCTCGGCCGTCACGAGTGGCCGGCCTCGCGGGTCATCAGGTTGAGGTCGATGCCGAGGATGCCGGCGGCGGCGGAGAGGCGCTGCTCCGGGGGCTCCTCGAAGAGGATGTCGGCCCGCCCCTCCACGGTGAGCCAGGCGTTGTCCATCAGCTCGGCCTCGAGCTGGCCGGACTCCCAGCCGGCACAGCCGAGGCAGACGAGGAACTGCTCGGGCCCCTCGCCCGCCGCCAGCGCCTGGAGCATGTCCATGGAAGTGGTCAGGGCGATGTCCTCGGCGACCTGGATGCTGGAATCCCAGACGTCGCTGGTACCGCGGTGCAGGATGAAACCACGATCCTTGTGCACCGGACCACCATAGTAGACCGGAGCATCGCGATGCGGGCTCGCCTCGCCACCCAGCTCCAGCTGCTCGAACAGGGCGTCAAGCGTCAGCTCCAGCGGCCGGTTGACGATCACCCCCATGGTGCCGTTGTCGTCATGGTCGCAGAGGTAGCTGAGGCTGCCAGCGAAATTGGGGTCTTCCAGGTGCGGCATCGCCATCAGGAAGTGGTTTTTCAAGCTTTGCATGAGACTCCCCGGCGGTCCTAACGCACGCCGTAATGATTGCCTTGGCCGAACCGCCAGACGCGGGTGATGGACAGGCTGTCGAGCTCCCCCATGCCCCGGTCGAAGGGCCGGTAGGGTGCCGCGCCGTGCACGGTGTCCAGTGCCGCCCGGTCGAGTTCGGCGTGTCCCGAGGATTGTACCACCTCTGCCTGAAGTAGCTGACCATCGCGGCCGATCACCACGCGGATGCGCAGTTGGCCGTGCAGATGGCGCGGCGCCGGGTGCACCCGGTTGCCGTAGTCCTCGACGCGACGGGTCCAGTCGTCGATGTAGCGAGCCTCGGCGGCGCGCCGGGCGGCCTGCTGACTGGCATCGCCCTCGGGCCCCAGCGTCTCCGGCGTGAACCCCTGCTCGCGGATACTGCGGGTCGC
>NZ_PNRE01000093.1 GCF_002879645.1 Halomonas heilongjiangensis
TGGTGCTGGCCGGACGCCTGGCCCCGGGCTGGCAGGCGGCCTTCGACGAGGGGGTCAGCGCCGCCTTCGCCCTCGCCGATGGCCCCATGACCCTCGACGAGGCGCTGGAACGCTGCGCCGAGCTGCTGGCCGACCGGGCCGAGAGCCTGGTGCGGCTGCTGAGGGCGATGCCCGGGGCGTGAGACGGCCCCCTTGAAACCTCGGGTGCCCGTCGGCATGTCCTCTCATGCAGTAACGCTATGGAAACGATCGTCAGAATTCGCTTATCCGCTGCCCGGGCAGCGGCTTACACTCGCCCCATCGCGATCAAGGAGGCATCCGCATGAGCGACACCAATACCATCGGCCTGCACCAGGCCAGCGCCAGCCAGTTGGCCGAGAAACTCAACGAGCTGCTGGCCAACTACCAGATCTTCTACATGAATGTGCGTGGCTACCACTGGAACGTGAAGGGCCGGCAGTTCTTCCAGCTCCACGAGAAGTTCGAGGAGCTCTACACCGACCTGCTGACCAAGGTCGACGAGGTCGCCGAGCGTATCCTGACCCTGGGTCACCAGCCGGTGCACGCCTACAGCGACTACGTGAAGGTCTCGAAGATCACCGAGGACAAGAACGTCCACGACGGCGAGGCCTGCGTGCGGGGCGTGCTCGAGGGCTACCAGACCCTGATCGAGCTGCAGCGCGAGCTCCTCTCGCTGGCCTCCGACGCCGACGACGAGGGCACCGCTGCCCAGGCCGGCGACTATATCCGCGAGCAGGAGAAGACCGTCTGGATGCTCGGCGCCTATCTCGGCTGAACCACCGGCCCCGCTCGTGACGTCACGACGCCGCCCCTCCGGGCGGCGTCATCGTATCCGTGCCGGCCCCGGTCTCGCCGTCGGCGTCACTCCCCGCCGCCTCCTCGGCGACGCGTCGCAGGTGGGCCGGCAGCGGCTTGCGCATGCGCACGCCCAGCCGCTGCAGCTCTCCGGCCTGGGCGACCAGGCTGCCCTGGCCGGTGGAAAGCCGGCCCATCGCCTGGCGATGGCTCTCCCGGGCCCGCTCCAGATGGCGCCCCATGTCCTCCAGGCTCTCGACGAAGCCGCTGAACTTGGTCAATAGTCGCTCGGCCCGCTCGCCGATCAGCCGCGCGTTGTCGTTCTGACGCTCCAGGCTCCACAGCCCGGCCACGGTGCGCAGGCTGGCCAGCAGGGTGGTGGGGGTGACCAGCACCACCTGCCGGGAGAAGGCATCCTGGAAGAGCTCGGGGTCGCGCTCGAAGGCGGCGGCGAAGGCCGGCTCCACCGGCACGAAGAGGAACACGAAGTCCGGCGAATTGAGACCCGGCAGGTCGGGGTAGGCCTTGGCCGACAGGCCGCCGACATGGTCGCGTAGCGACTGCAGATGCGCCTTCAGCGCCGCCTCGCGCTCGGCGTCGTCGGCGGCGTTGACCACCCGGGTCCAGGCGGTCAGCGACACCTTGGCGTCGATGATCAGGTGGCGCCCCTCGGGCAGGTAGATCACCGCATCGGGGCGCTGGCGGCCCTGCTCACCGTGCAGCGAGACCTCGCGGCGATACTCGATGTCGCGTCGCAGGCCACTGCGTTCGAGCACCGTCTCGAGCATCAGCTCGCCCCAGTTGCCCTGCATCTTGCGGTCGCCCTTGAGGGCCCGGGCCAGTTCATTGGCCTCGTCGCCCAGGCGGGCGTTGAGGCCGGCCAACTGCTCGAGCTGGGCCTTGAGCGAACCGCGCTCCCGCTGCTCCTGGCCGTGCAGCTCCTCGACCCGGCGGCGGAACAGGTCGACCTGCTCGCGGAACGGGCGCAGCAGTGCCTCCAGGCTATCGCGGCTCTGCGCGCTGAAGGCGCGCTGGCGATCCTCGAAGATGCGCCCGGCGAGCTGGTGGAACTCCTCCTTGAGCCCGGCCCGCGCCTCCTCGAGCAGCGCCAGCTGCTCCCGGTGGCGGCTGGTCAACTGGTCCCGTTCCACCTCGAGCCGCGCACAGCGCTCGCGGTGCTCGGCCACCTGCTCCCGGGCAGCGGCCAGCGCCGCCTCGGTGGCCTCGAGCCGTTCGCGGCTGGCGTCGAGCTGGGCATCGCTGTGGGCCAGTTCCTGCTCGAGCCGCCGGGTGGCGACCTCCCCTTCGGCCCGGGCCCCCGCCAGGGCGACGACACGCCGCCGCCAGACCAACGCCCAGCCACTCGCCACCAGCAGCAGCCCCCCCAGCACCGCCGCCACCAGCCAGCCGGTCTCCTGCAACTGCTCGATCATCGCGTCCTCGAATGTGGAGAGAATCGGGAAAAGCCTGCCATATCAGCGAACACTGTTCGAGCGACGCTCGCCGGGGACTATACTCCCACCAGGAAACGCAGGGGTGAATCACCAACGTTATAGGCTCGTCCCCGGAGGACACCCCATGAAACGACTCTTGATGGCCGCCGCGATCGCGGCCCTGACCCTGGCCATGAGCCTGCCGGCGATGGCCGATCGCCACCGTCACGGCGGCTACGGCCCGCAGGTGCACCACCACTACCATCAACACGACTATCGCGCCGACCGCGGCCGGCACCATCACAAGCACCGCCACAAGGCGTATCGCAAGCACCGCGCGGGACCACCACGCCGCGTGGTCGAACACCACTACTACTCGGCACCGTCCCGCGACCGCTACTATCGCGACCGCCACTACCGTGACCGCCACTACCGCGGCCATACCGATATCCCGCTGGTCTCGGTGGACGGCTACCCGCTGCTGCGCATCCAGGTCAATCACTGACCCCTCGCCAGGATCGGCGCCGCGCCCCCGAGGGCCGGCGCCGACTTTCCTCGGGTGAGGTCGTGCCCGTTACTGAGCGAGGTCCTCGATCAGGCCCCTGAGCAACCCCCAGAACTCCTCGACGGAGGCCAGCTCCACCCGCTCGTCGGGGGAGTGGGCGCCGCGAATCAGCGGGCCGAAGGAGATCATCTCCAGGTGCGGGTACTTGCCACCGAGGATGCCGCACTCGAGTCCGGCATGGATCACCAGCACCTCGGGGTCGCTGCCCAGGTGCGCCTGGTGCAGGCGCCGGAAACGCGCCAGCAGGGCGCTCTCGGGGGCCGGGGTCCAGCCCGGATAGGCGTTCTCGACCCGGGTGCGGGCACCGATCAGCTCGAACAGCGCCCGGAAGCGATCGGCCAGGTCCAGGGTGGCGCTGTCACGCAGCGAGCGCACCAGGGCACCGAGCCGAAAGCGCCCCCCCTCCAGGCTGACCACGCCCAGGTTGTTCGACGTCTCCACCACGCCGGGCAGCTCGCTGCTCATGCGCTCGACGCCGCAGGGCGCCACGTGCAGCGCCCCGATCAGCATGCGGCTGGCATGGGCGGTGAGGGCCTCGGCAGGGCGCGCATCTTGCGACTCGAGCGCCAGCGACAGCCCTTCGTCCACCCCGGCCAGTTCGGCGCGCAGCTCGGCCTCGAGCGCCGCCACACGCTCGCGGGCATGCTCGCGCTCGTCGGCCGGCAGCGCCAGGGTGGCGAAGGCCTCCCGCGGCAGGGCGTTGCGCAGGGTGCCGCCCCGATAGTCGATCAGGCGGGCATCGAAAGGCTCGAGCGAGCGCAGCACCCGCACCAGCAGGCGATTGGCATTGCCGCGCCCCTTGTGGATGTCGATCCCCGAGTGGCCGCCGACCAGGCCGGTCAGCGAGAGGCGCAGGGCGACCTCGTCGTCGGCCAGGGCGGCGGTGGGCAACTGCGCCTCGACGACCACGTCGGCACCACCGGCGCAGCCGATGAACACCTGGCCGCGATCCTCGGAGTCCAGGTTCAGCAGTACCCGTCCTTCCAGCCAGTCCTCGGCCAGGTTCAGGGCGCCCCCCATGCCCGACTCCTCCTCCAGGGTAAACAGCGCCTCGAGTGGGCCGTGCACCAGGGTCTCGTCCTCGAGGAGCGCCAGCGTCGCCGCCACGCCCAGGCCGTTGTCGGCGCCCAGGGTGGTATCGCGGGCGTGCAGCCAGCCATCGGCCACATAGGTGGCGATCGGGTCGCGGGTGAAGTCGTGGGGATGGTCGGCGTTGGCCTGGGCCACCATGTCCAGGTGGCCCTGCAGGATCACGCCGGGGGAGCGCTCGTGGCCGGGGGTGGCGGCCTTGCGGAGGCGCAGGTTGCCGAAGGCGTCGCGGTCATGGGCGAGGCCCCGCGCCTCGGCCCACTCCTCGAGGCGGGCCACCAGGGCCGCCTCGTGGCCGGAGGGCCGCGGCGTGTTGCACAGGGTGCGGAAGTGGCGCCAGAGCGGCTGCGGCGAGAGTTGCTCGAGATGTGCGTTCATGCGGGTTCTTCTTCGGCGTTTACCGGGCTACCTTACCCACCGCCCCGTGGCATGGAAAGCCTCAGGCGACCCGCTCGCGCAGAACCGCCACCGCCTGGCGCAGCCGTGCCGTGACCTCCCGCTGCCCCGACACCCGCAGCCAGGCCACCAACCCGCCCGTTCCGTACCCCTGGAAGGCCCAGGCCACCAGCAGGCCGAGGTCGGGGTCATCCCGGGAAAAGCCCATGGCCAGGGCCCGGCGGGCCAGCGCCTGCAGTGCCGGACGGGCCAGTGCCGGCTCGCGATGGCCAAAGGCCACGTCGTCGATATCCACCAGGTCGCCGGGGCCCGGCACCGGGCCCTCCCCCTCGGCCAGCAGGGCCGCCGCCACCTCGGGTTCTAGCCCCGCGAGCTCGAAGGCCAGCAATCCCGGCAGCTGGCGCTGGAACCGTGCCTGGAGGTCGGCGGCCAGCCGCTCGCCACGGGCGCTGACCGGCGCCACCACCATCAGGGCATGCTCGCCGGTGGCCGTCTCACGGGTCAGCCCGAGCCGCACGGCGCAAAAGCCCAGCGCCTGCCAGAAGGCGATCAGCCCCGCCTCGGCACCGAAGCTCGCCCCCAGCAGGTCGATCGAGTCGTGGCGGGCCCGCTGCCGCTCGGCCTCGAGCAGGCGACGACCGAGCCCACGGCGCCGCTGGCCGGGGTGCACGGCGATCCGCAGCACCCGGCGCAGCCGTCCCGACAGGGCCTCGCGGCAGCCGGCGTGGGCGGCCAGCGACTGGGCCATCAGGTGGCCTCGCGGCCGCCGCTCCCCGCGGGCGACCCGTTCGGCCAGCTCGGCATCGAAGCCGCCTTCGTCGGTGGTGACCAGCACCGCCTGGGGGCTAATGCCCGCCGTCAGGGTCGCGATCCCCACCCCCGGCCCATCCAGCAGTCGCCGCAGGTCGCTCGGGGTGGTCCGGTAGTGAGCCTGGACGAGTAGCCCGAACAGCTCGCGGAGCCGCGACTCGTCGTTGGCCAGTTCGGCCCGCCGAGCGCGCCGCAGCGTCGGCGGGGCATCCAGGGCGTCGCCGGGCTCGGCGTCGAGCAGCAGCAGGCGAGTGACCAGGGCCTCCAGCGGATCGCCGGCCGCCCAGCGGATGGGCTCGCTCAGGTGGCAGGCCTGCCACTCCGGTGTCCGTTGCTCGAGTCGCCGGCGAAAGCGCAGGGCGAACCCTCGCCCCGAGCCCTCGTAGCCATGCACCGTGGTGGCGAAGGCGATGCGCGGGAAGGCCTCGAGCCACTCGCCGAGCAGGGCGGCGGGTATCGCCGCCGCCTCGTCCACCAGCAACCGCTGGCCGGGGCCGCCCACCTCGCCTCGCCGGGTCAGCGCCGTCAGTTCGTCGGGGGGCAGGAAGGCGACCCGTCCCGCGTTGAGCACGAAGGCGTGGCCCTGCCGGCGGCCCTCGGGGCAGAGCGCCTCGAGGCGCTCGAACAGCGCCGCCACGGCCGACGGACGCGGAGCCGTCACCAGGATGCGCGGCTCGCCCCCCGCCAGCAGCCGGGCGCAGGCGATGCCCAGCGCCGCGCTCTTGCCACGGCCGCGATCGGCGGTGAGCACCAGCGGACGGCGACGGCGTAGCCGGGTGAGCCGTGCCACGGCATCCGCCTGGTCGCGGGTCAGGCAATCCGCATCGGTGGAAGGCGGGGGCTCGGCAGGGGCGATGGGCAGCGGCGGCAACCGGAGCTCGCCAGCGGCCGGCCAGTGCACGACGCCGGGGGCGAGGCAGAGCTGCCGCGCCAGGCGTCGCAGGTAATGCGCGGTCAGCCCCTCGGCCCGGTAAGGGTGCTCCGCCAGCCGGGCGTAGTCGGCATCGGGCCGCCGGCCCCAGTCGGGAGGGGTCATCAGTACCAGCAGCCCCCCCGCCCGCAGGGTGCCGGCAAGCGCCCCGAAGGCGTCGGGGTCGAAACCGGCATCGTCGGACACCGCATCGATCACCAGCAGGCCCTGCTCGCCACCCAGCCGGGTCCGGGCCTTCGAGGGCGCCAGCCAGTGCCGGACCTCGAGCCCGGAGGGGGGCTGCGCCGCGACCCAGAGCGGTGCGGCCCAGTCACCGGACCGCCACAGTGCCCGGGCCCGGGAGCGGCACTCGTCCGGCGCGCCGGTCAGCCACACCAGGCCACGCCAGCGCCGCGCCGCCAGGCTGCGGGCATGGTCGAGCAGCGCCTCGATGGCCGCCATCGAGCAATCGTCAGGCATGGCAAGGTGCCTCCCTCCGGCTGAACTTTAGTCGTATCTTCGCGTGCTATTCAACGCAGCGGGCAACATCCGCGATGCTAATTGAGACGGCACCGAATCATTCAAACCATTGATTGAAAACTCTTTCCCCTGACCGCCCGGGCCGCCCGCGCCCGACCCCGGCGATCCGGTCGCCCTCCACCGGGCCCTATCGATTGTGACAGTCACCCCATGCTAGCTTGTCCTGCATGCCGACCTGCCCACCCGGTCAAGCCCACGGGCAGGCGGTGCCGCCACCGCCCCGAGACTACAATGGATGCGGCCTCGGCGTTTCTGCTTCTTCTCGACAACAGAACAACCCCACCAGGGAGCGCATCATGAAGAAGACAACCAAGCTTACTCTCACCGGCCTGGCCGCCGGCATCGCCCTAGCGGCCCTTTCCTCCACCGCCCAGGCCCAGGAGCGGTGGACCATGACCACCACCTGGCCGGATAGCATCGACCTGATCGAGATCGACCGCCACTGGGTGGAGCTGGTCAACAAGCTGGCCGGCGACGAACTGCAGATCGAATTCCGCGCCGGCGGCACCCTGATGCCCGGCACCGAGGTGTTCGACGCCACCGAGACCGGCAGCATCGAGGCCGCCGGCGACTGGCCGGGCTACTGGGCGGGCCGCGACTCGGCATTCTCGCCGCTGGCCGCCACGCCCAGCCTGTTCAACGCCTTCGACTACCTCAACTGGATCCAGCAGTGGGGCGGCTTCGAGCTCTACCAGGAGGTCTACGGCCAGTACGACATGGTCTACCTGCCCTACGGTATCACCAACAACGAGTCCGGCTTCATGGGTCGCACCCCCATCGAGAGCCTGGCCGACCTCGACGGCAAGCGCCTGCGTCTCTCGGGCCGCGACCAGGGTCGGGTGCTAGAGCGCCTGGGCGGCTCCCAGGTCACCCTCTCCGGCGGCGAGATCTACCAGGCCGTGGAGCGCGGCGTGGTCGACGGTGCCGAGTTCTCGACCCCGGGGGTCGACTACAACGCCGGCTTCGCCGAGGTGGTCGAATACTGGGCGACGCCCGGCTGGCACCAGTCGGCCAGCGTGTTCGGCGTGATGATCAACAAGGACGCCTGGGACGCCCTCTCCGAGGAGACCCAGGAGAAGCTGAAGATCGCCGCCGATGCCACCCTGGCCTGGTCGCTGGCCTGGTCCGAGCGCGAGTCGACCGAGGGTACCATCAAGTTCCAGGAGGCCGGCGTGGAGATCTCCACCTATGACGCCGAGGACATGGCCCGTATCCAGGAAGTGACCAACGAAGTGATCGTGGAAGGCGCCTGCGAGGATCCGATGCACGCCAAGGTCTACCACTCCATGGTCAGCTACCTGCAACACTACGCCAACTGGCGCGATGTCTCGGTTCCCTACAACATGAGCCGCAGCTTCGACAACCTGCCCGACCTCGAGGCCATCGAAGCCTGCCTGTAAGACGCTCCTGGTCGCCCCGGCTCTCACGCCGGGGCGTGTCAGTCCCGAGGTCGGAGACCGTATGCCATGAATGCGATTGCCAAGGCGATCGATACCCTCAACGAGGTGCTCGGGCGGGTCATCGCGCCGCTGATCGCCGTCGTCACCCTGGTGGTGCTCTATGACATTGCACTGCGCCTGTTCACCGGGCGACCCAGCGACTGGGCCTTCGACATCACCAAGATGCTGTTCGGTGCCCACTTCATGCTGATGGCCGCCTACGGCTTGCGCCACCATGCCCATGTCGAGGTCGATGTGCTCAAGCGCCTGCTGTCGCGTCGCAAGCAGGCCGTCATCGACATCCTCGCCTATCTGATCTTCTTCGTGCCCTTCATCTGGATGCTGCTCACCTACGGCTGGAGCTTCTTCATGCGCTCCTTCAGCCGCGGCGAGACCACCTACGGCATGGTGTCGATTCCCGTCTACCCGGTGAAGGGCGTGATCGTGGTGGCCGCCGTGCTGATCCTGCTGCAGGCCATCGCCATCGTCATCCGCGCCATCAAGGAATTGCGCCAGGAGGCCTCGGCATGAGTGCGGAACTGCTTACCCTGTTCATGTTCGGCGGCCTGCTGGTCGGCCTGTTCATGGGCCATCCGCTGGCCTTCGTGCTGGGCGGCGTGGCGGTCATCGGCGCCTGGCTCGGCCCCGGGCCCCGCGTGCTCGGCACCATCATCAACAACATCTATGGCAACGCCATGGACAACTACGTGCTGGTGGCCATTCCGCTGTTCGTGCTGATGGCGCGCTTCCTCAACGACTCGGGGGTCACCGAGCGCATGTTCGACACCATGCGCCTGCTGCTGGCCAACCTGCGCGGCGGCCTGGCGCTGACCGTGGTCATCGTCTCGGTGCTGCTGGCCGCCACCACCGGCATCGTCGGCGCCTCCATCGCGGTGATGGGCATGATCGCCCTGGCCCCGATGCTCAAGTATGGCTACAACAAGGAACTCAGCGCCGGGGTGATCATGGCCAGCGGCTGCCTGGGCATCCTGATCCCACCCAGCATCATGCTGATCCTGATGGCCAGCTACTCGCCGGTCTCGGTGGGCGCGCTGTTCGCCGGCGCCCTGGTGCCGGGGCTGCTGCTCGGGGCGCTGTATGCCCTCTATGTGCTGGTGATTTGCTACATCAAGCCCGCCTACGGCCCGCCGGTGCCCCCGGAGGAGCGTGCCGACACCTCCACCGGCGAGCTGCTGATCATGCTGGCCAAGTACGTGGTACCGCCCATGGGGCTGATCCTGGGCGTGCTCGGGGCGCTGTTCACCGGCGTGGCCACCGCCACCGAGGCCTCGGCCATCGGCGTGGCCATCGCCTTCCTGCTGTTCATGATCTTCGGCGACCGCAAGCCCTCGACCTGCTACCGCACCCTGATCGATGCCGGCAAGACCACCACCATGGTGATGCTGGTGCTGGTCGGCGCCACCGCCTTCACCGGGGTGTTCTCGCGCGGCGGCGGCATGACCGTGATCCACGAGCTGGTGATGGCCATGCCCGGCGGCACCACCGGCGCACTGATCCTGATGCTGTTCCTGGTCTTCCTGCTGGGGATGTTCCTCGACTGGACCGGTATCGTGCTGCTGAGCTTCCCGATCATGCTGCCGATCGTCGCCGACATGGGCGTCGATGTGCTGTGGTTCGTGGTGATGGTGGCCGTGGTATTGCAGACGTCCTTCCTCACGCCGCCGTTTGGCTATGCGTTGTTCTACCTCAAGGGGGTGGCACCCAAGGGCGTCGAGATCGTCGACCTCTACAAGGCGGTGATCCCGTTCTGCGCACTGATCGCGCTGGCCTGCGTGCTGATGGCCTTCTTCCCGCCCCTGGTCACCGGCCTGCCGTCGCTGCTGCTCGGCTACTGACCGACAGGCCTGGCTGCCGACACGCTGCCCGCCGTCACCCGACGGCGGGCAGCGTTATCCTGTGACGACCCACCGAAGCTGCAGAAACACCCACGAACTGATAGTATTTGCGGCCGTTATGGTCTCGCATTTGCGGCCCGAGACCCTGCCACCGCAAGGAGTCCTCGCTTGTCTAGATCCGCCAGCAGCGGGCTGTCCGCCATTGCGCACCGACTCTCGAACCGTTTCAACCCCTGGACCATCCTGACGCTTGCCATTGCCGCCGTGGTGGCCCTGCCGGTGGTGGTCATCCTCGCCCATGTCGTCATGCCCACGGGGGGGGTCTGGCAGCACCTCTCCAGCACCGTGCTGGGGCGTTATCTTGCCAATACCCTGTTCTTGACCGTTGCGGTGGGTGCCGGCACCCTGGTGATCGGCACCGGCACCGCCTGGCTGGTGGTCATGTGTCGCTTTCCGGGACGACGGATCTTCGAATGGGCCCTGCTGCTGCCGCTGGCCGTACCCACCTATGTGATCGCCTACGCGTATACCGATTTTCTGCAGTTTGCCGGACCGCTGCAGACCTGGCTGCGTGACCTCTTCGGCTGGAGCCATGGCGACTACTATTTCCCCAACATTCGCTCCCTGGGCGGCGCCGCGATGCTGATCACCCTGGTGCTCTACCCCTATGTCTACTTGTTGACACGGGCGGCCTTCATCGAGCAGTCGGTCTGTGTGCTGGACGTGGGACGCACCCTGGGACGGGGCCCCTGGAGGCTGTTCGGCGGCGTGGCCGTACCGCTGGCGCGCCCCGCCATCATCGGCGGTGTCTCGCTGGCCCTGATGGAAACCCTCAACGAGTTCGGGGCCGTGCAGTTCTTCGGCGTCGACACCTTCACCACCGGCATCTATCGCACCTGGTTCGGCATGGGCGAGCAGGTCGCCGCCGCCCAGCTCGCCGCCTGCCTGCTGATCTTCGTCATCGCCCTGGTGTTGCTGGAACGCTGGTCCCGCGGCAAGCGCAAGTATTTCCATACCACGAACCGCTATCAGCAGTTGCCCGAGTACCGCCTGCATGGCTGGCGCGCCCTGGGTGCCTTCGCCGCCTGTGCGACGCCAATGCTGATCGGCTTTCTGATACCCTGCGGCCTGCTGTTGCAGCTCGCCATCCAGAAGGGGGACTCGCTGTTCGGTACGCGCTTTTTCGACTTCGCCTGGAACAGCCTGTTCCTGGCCACGGTCGCGGCACTCATCGCCGTCGGCATGGCGGTCATCCTCAGCTACGGCATGCGCATCCACAACAGCCCGCTCACGCGGACGGCCACGCGTATCGCCGCCCTGGGCTATGCCATCCCCGGCTCGGTCATCGCGGTGGGCATCCTGATCCCCTTCGCCTGGCTGGACAGCACCCTCAACAACTGGCTGCACGAGCACCACGGCGTGATCATCGGGCTGATCTTCAGCGGCTCGGCCTTCATTCTCGTCTATGCCTACGTGGTGCGGTTCCTGGCCGTCTCCTTCAACGCGGTGGAGGCCAGTCTCGACAAGGTGACGCCCAGCATGGATGCGGCGGCTCGCACCCTCGGCGAGACCGCCACCGGCACATTGCGGCGGATTCACACCCCCATCATGCGCGGCAGCCTGCTGGCGGCCGGTATCCTGGTGTTCGTCGATGTCATGAAGGAACTGCCCGCCACCATCATCCTGCGACCCTTCAACTTCGATACGCTGGCCGTGCGGGCGCACAGCCTGGCGTCGGACGAGCGGCTCGCCGAGGCGTCCACCGCCTCACTGGCCATCGTGGCTGTGGGCATAATCCCGGTGATCCTGCTGAGCATCGCCCTGCGCCGCTCCCGCCCCGGCCACGGTGGCTCTGGAGGGAAAGACAAACACCTGTGACGGGTCGAGGTGGATATCCACCGGCTGCCCCTCGGCGGGCAGGAAGACGCCGGGCACCCGGGCATGCAGGTGGGCTTCGCGGCCATCCGCACCATGGGCACAGATATGCAGCAGGCTGCTGCGCCCCAGCAGCTTGGCCATGATCACATGACTGTAGCGATGTCCCTCGGGCGGCTCATCGCGTTCGGTGATCCGCAAGGCTTCCGGACGCACCATCACCTGGGCTCGAGTGCCCTCCGCCAGCCAACCGGCGCCCACCGGCCCCACCGGCGTCTGCACGCAGCCATCGCGCACCTCGCCATTCAGCTCGTTCACTTCACCGAAGAAGGTGACGACGAACGGGTCGCAGGGATGGCAGTAGAGCTCGCGCGGCGTCCCCATCTGGACGATGCGTCCTTCGCGCATCAAGGCGATGCGGTCGGCCATGAACATGGCCTCCTCCGGGTCATGGGTCACCAGCAGCGTGCCGGCACCCACCTTCTTGAGAACATGCAGCGTGTCGTCGCGAATGCGGTCTCGCAGCCGGGCGTCCAGGCTGGAGAACGGCTCGTCGAGCAGCATCAGTTGTGGTGCCGGCGCCAGTGCCCGGGCGAGGGCCACGCGCTGCTGCTGCCCCCCCGAGAGCATGTGCGGGTAGGCTTCGGCATAGGCGGCCATGCCCAGTTGCTCGAGCAGCCCCAGCGCGCGCTTGCGACGCTGCGGCACTGGCTCGCCCTTCAGGCCGAAGGTCACGTTCTCGAGCACGGAGAGGTGCGGGAACAGCGCCGAATCCTGGAACGCCAGGCCCACGTTGCGCTTCTCCGGTGGCAGGTGCCGGCCATGGGGTACCGCCGTGGCACCTCCGGTGAGACTCACGCTCCCGCGTTGCAGCACCTCCAGCCCGGCGGCAATCCGCAGCAGGGTCGTCTTGCCGCAGCCCGAGGGGCCCAGCAGGCAGACGACCTCGCCGGGGGCGACCTCCAGGTCGACCCCCTGCACGGCGGCAAGGCGGCCGAAGGCATGGTACACGCCCGCCATCGACAACACGGGGGCCTGACGGTTCGAGGCTGGTCCGGCTTCCACTTGGTTCGGTTTGCTGGTCATGGCATCAGGGCAGCTTGGTCGGAATGGTAAGAACGGCCCTTATCGTACCGGAAATGTCCAGCAAATACGTTTGAAATGTACTCGCATTCGCGATCTTTTCCACCACTTCCTGCTTTCCATCAGGGCATCAGCCACTTATCTACCCAGGCCGGCCTCACCAGGGCTTGACGGCAGGCCCGCGAAGACGTTCAATGACGATCGCGCTAATGCAACGTATTATCATTCAATGGCAATGCCTTCATCCCACGAGGTGCACACAATGATCAACCGCTACCGTCTTGCCGTTCCGTTCGCCGCCGCATTGGCCGGCTCGGCTTTCGCCAGCGGCGCCACGGCCGATGAGATCAACCTCTACTCGGCGCGCCACTACGATTCGGACGAGCGGTTGTACGATGCCTTCACCGAGCAGACCGGCATCGAGGTCAACGTCCTGGAAGGCGACTCCGATCAACTGATCGAGCGCATCCAGCGCGAGGGCGTGGCGAGCCCCGCCGACGTCATGATGACCGTCGATGCCGGCCGCCTGTGGCGCGCGGAGCAGGAGGGCATCTTCCAGAGCATCGAGTCCGACGTGCTGGCCGAGCGCCTGCCCGACGCGATGCGTCACCCCGAAGGCAAGTGGTTCGGCTTCAGCCAGCGGGCCCGCGTGATCTTCTACAACCGCGACAACTTCGACCCGAGCGAGATCAGCAGTTACGAAGACCTGGCCGACCCGCGCTTCGAGGGCAAGGTCTGCATCCGCTCGTCCAACAACATCTACAACCAGTCGCTGCTGGCCTCGATGATCGAGCACCACGGCGAGGAAGGCGCCGAGGAGTGGGCCCAGGGCGTGGTCAACAACTTCGCTCGCCAGCCCGAAGGCGGCGATACCGACCAGATCAAGGGCGTCGCCAGCGGCGAGTGCGACCTGGCCGTGGCCAACCACTACTACTATGTCCGCCTGCTCGACTCCGAGGACGCGGCGGAGCGCGAAGCGGCCGAGAAGGTCGGTATCCTCTTCCCCAATCAGGATGGACGCGGCACCCACGTCAACATCGGCGGCGCCGGCGTCGTCGCCAGCTCCCAGAACCGCGACAATGCCATCCGCTTCCTGGAGTTCCTCGCCTCCGATGACGCCCAGGCCATCTTCGCCTCCGGCAACAACGAGTTCCCGGTGGTGGATGGCATCGAGAAGGCGCCGAGCCTGGAGTCCTGGGGCGATTTCGAGAAGGATGACATCAACATCAGCATCCTCGGCGAGAACAACCCCGAAGCGGTGCGCATCTTCGACCGCGTCGGCTGGCGCTGAGCCCCGTCCCGCAGAACCCGAAAGCCCGCGGCGCCAGTGAACTGACCCCCAATAGTTGGACGGTTCATTCAGCCGGCGCTCAAGGCTCGATGGCCAGCATCGCCTCGCGCAGCTGCTCTGCGAGCACGGCGATGGCCATCGGCAGGGCGCGATCGCTATGCCCGCAGAGGGTCAACCTGGCCTTGGCGATATTCCGATCCAGCAAGGGCTTGAACAGCAACTCGCCATGAATCAGCTCCCTGGCGATGTCGAGCCGGTTGAGGAAGGCAACCCCGAGCCCGGCTCGAGCCAGCGACTTGAGGGTCAGGATGCGATTGCATGAGGCGAGCGGCTCGAGCGCGATATCCGCGCGTGCCAGCACCTGCTGCAGCGTCGAGCCATGATACATCTCGCTGTCCGGCAGTATCGCCGGGTAGGGCAGGCAGTCCCTGAGCCGCAGCGCCGCATGCCCGGCCAGCGGATGGCTCGGCGCCACCACCGCCCCGAATTCCAACTCCACCTGCTCGATGAAACGCACCCGCGGTGTCACCGCCGGATTGATGCAGAGGCCGATATCGGCGTCCCCCGTGACCACCTGCTCGAGAATCGCATCGGTCAGGCCGGTCATCACCACGAAGCGCACCCGGGGGAAACGCTCGCGAAACCCGCCGAGCACCCTCGGCAGCAACTGGTCGGTCAATGACTCGACGGTGGCAATCCGTACTTCGGCACAGCCGGTGCCGCGGATCTCGCCGAGGTACTCCTGCAGCCGGCGCTCGTCCCGCTGCCACTGACGCACCTGGTGGAGGATCAGCTCCCCCGCCGGCGACAGCCTGAGCCCTCGCGGCAGCCGCTCGAAGAGCGGCACGCCCAGCTCATCCTCGAGCTTGAGAATCTGGCGATTGATGGCCGAGGCGGCGACATGCAACCGCTCGGCAGCCTTGCGCAGCGATCCTTGTCGTGCCACCTCCTCGAAGTAGCGCAGCCCCGGCAACAGCAGATGCATGGCGGCTCTCCTGGCTCACTCAAACTGTTGCCATTAGGGCAACGATCAATACTAAACTTTATTATGGACTAGAACAGAGGGGCCTCGCTAGGGTTGCCATATCGGCAGACGACATCCGCCTGCCGAGGTACCGGCCCCTAGACAGAGCCGGTGAGCACAATAACAAGAGGATTCGAGATGAACACCACCCCCAGACCACCCGATGCGGTGGTAGAACCCGTCGATGAGCGACTGCCACTGGGCACCATGCTGCTGTACGGCCTTCAGCACGTCCTGGTGATGGCGGCTGCCCCGATCACCGCCGCGTTCCTGATCGGACATACCCTGGACCTGCCGGATGCCGTCACGGTGAGCCTGATGAGCGCCATCTTCCTCGCCTGCGGCCTGGCGGGCATCCTGCAGTCCGTCGGTGTGCTGGGCTTCGGCGCTCGGCTGCCCTTCGTCCAGGTGCCGGGCGGGGCCCCCCTGGTGATCTTCCTGGCGATCGCCCAGGCCACCGACCTGCAGACCGCCACCGGGGCCGTGATCCTGACCGGACTCTTCTACTTCCTGGCGCTGCCGTTCTTCACCCGGGTACTGAAGTACTTCCCGCCGATCGTGATCGGTACCATGCTGCTGCTGGTGGCGGTCAACCTGATCCGCATCTTCGGCGGCCTGATCACCGGGCGACCCGACTCACCGGAGTTCGCCAGCATGGGCAACATTGGCCTGGCACTGATCACCATCGCCTGTACCGTGGTCTTCGCCCGCGCCTTCACCGGCATGTGGCAGCGGATCGCGGTGATGCTGGGCCTGCTGGCCGGGGCGGCCGCGGCCGTGGTCACCGGTACCATGACCTTCGAGGGCGTATTGAGCGGCCCGCTGATCGCCGTGCCCCGGCCCTTTCCCTTCGGGATGCCGACGTTCGATCTGTTCGCCTCGCTGCCGCTGATCATCTTCTGCGTGGTCTCGATGACCGAGGCGACCGGCCAGACGCTGGCCACCGCCGAGATCGTCGATCGCAAGGGGGACCACAAGGCCATCGTGCCGCGTAATATCCGTGCCGACGCCCTGGGCTCGCTGTTCGGCGGCTGCTTCGGCACCTCGCTGATCATCACCAGCGGCGAGAACATCGGCATCATCCGCGCCACCGGCGTGCGCTCCCGCTACGTGACCATCGCCGCCGGCGCCATGCTGGTGCTGCTGGCCCTGTGCGCCCCCCTCGGCCGCCTCGCCTATGCCATTCCCTCCGCCGTGGTGGCCGGCACCGCGGTGATCGTCTTCGCCATCATCGGGGTCATGGGCATCAATATCCTGCGCCGGGTCGACTTCAACCAGAACGGCAACATGTTCACCCTGGCCGCGGCCCTGGCCATGGGCCTGATCCCCATCGTGGTCCCCGGCTTCTACAGCGCCTTCCCCTCGCACCTGCAGATCATCCTCGGCAACGGCCTGGCCATGGGCACCCTGACCGCCGTAGTGGTCAATATCCTCTTCCACCACCTGGGTGCCACCCAGCGGCGCCAGGAGAGCGAGGCCCCGCTCAGCGAAGCCCCCAAGGAGAACAAGGCATGACGCTCGTCACCGACTCTCGCCGCGGCGGCATGCCACCGGCATCGGCGCCGATGCCCGGCGACTTCGCGGCCGACCCCCTGTTGCTGGTGCCCGAGGAGGTATTGTTGCCCAGCGGCTGTGTGCGGGGGCAGGCGGTGCTGATCGCGGCCGGCCGCTTCCAGGAGGTGGGCGATGCCGACGCATTGATTCGACGCCACCCCGACCTGCGCCCCCTCGCACTGCCGGACCAGTTGCTGATGCCGGGCTTCATCGACACCCACCACCACTTGACCCAATCGCTGGGCAAGGCCCTGGTGTGCGGCGAACCCTCCGAGATCTTCAAGCGTATCTGGGTCCCCCTGGAGGGCAGCCTGGACGAGGAGCTGTTGCATCTCTCCGCCAAGCTGGCGGCCTGGGAGGCATTGCGCGGCGGCTTCACTACCGCCGCGGACGCCGGCACCCGCTCCGCGGCGGACACGGCGGCCATCGCGCGGGCCGCCGAGGAGACCGGCCTGCGCTGCATCCTGGGCCTGATCTGCAACGACCTGGGCGGGACGGCGACCGAGCAGGCCGCCGAGGCGATCCTCCGCCGGGCCGAGCACCACCTCAACCGCTGGGAGGACCACCCCCTGATCAGGCCCTCGCTGGCGATATCGATCCCGGAAGCGGCCAGCGACGGCATGCTCCATGCCGCCTCGGCACTCTGCGCGGAGGCCGGGGTCATCTTCCAGACCCATGTGAACGAACACCTCCAGGCCGTCGAGCGCTCCCTCATCGCCCGCCGCCTGCGGCCCCTGGAGCACCTGCATGCCGTCGGGGCCCTCGGCCCCCAGGCGCTGGTCGCCCACGCCACCCTGGTCACCCCCGACGAACTCAACCTGCTGCGCGATACCGATACGGCGGTCGCCTTCAATCCGGTAGCGAGCGCCTGGAAGGGCAATGCGGTGGCCCCGGCCCTGCAGATGGCGGCCCTGGGCATCCGCTTCGGCCTGGGTACCGATGGCACTCGCAGCGACGCCTTTCGCCTGCTGGATGCCGCGGAGACCAGTCAACGCCTGGCCTTCGGCCTCGCCAGCGGGGACGCTTCCTGCGGCGGCGGCTGGCGCTGGCTCGAGCATGCCACCCGGGTCGGCGCCGACGCCGCCGGGCTCAAGCAAGTGACCGGGGAGATCGCCCCGGGGCTCGCCGCCGACTTCCTGCTGGTCGATCTGGCCATCCCCGAGATGACCCCCTCCTGGGATCGACCCTGGGAGCTGGTACGCTACGCCAATCGCGACCAGCTCACCGCCGTCTTTACCAACGGGCGCTTGCGGCTATGGCAGGGATGGCCCGTGGAGTGGGACGGCCGCGCCTTGCTGCACCAGGTGCGCGAGGCCGCCGCTGCGGTGAGCCGGGCGCCGATCTACCGCGTGCACCCTACCGCCGCCGAGCACCGTAGCGGCCACCCGGGACCGGTCGCGGCCGGGCCCACCGACGGTCCGGCGGGGCGACACTGCCCATGAGCGAGCTATCGACCTTCGTGATGCTGGCCCTGGCCACCGGCGCCGCCGCCTTCATCCAGGGGACCGTGGGGATCGGTTTCGCGCTGATCGTGGCGCCGGTGATGGGGCTGCTGCGCCCGGACCTGCTGCCGATCGCCCTGCTGATCCTGATGCTGCCGCTCAACGGCTACGTGGGCCTGCGCGAACGCGACGCCATCGACTGGAAGGGCGTGGGATGGGTCAGCCTGGGACGGCTCCCAGGCACCCTCGCCGGTCTCGGCATCCTGGTGGTGATGTCCACCAATGGCCTCAACCAGCTGATCGGCGCCTCGACGATACTCGCCGTGCTGGCGGCGCTGTTCGCCCCGGTCTTCCAGCCGGGGCGCCGCGCCTGCGCCGCGGTCGGTGTCGTCACCGGGGTGACCGAGACCGCCACCGGGGTCGGTGGCCCGCCCCTGGCCCTGCTCTACCAGCACCGGCCGGGACCGGTGCTGCGCTCGACCATCGCGCTCTGTTTCCTGCTCGGCGAGCTGGTGTCGCTGGCCATCCTCGCCCTCGCCGGCCAGTTCCAGCTCCATCAGTGGCTCTGGGCGCTGGCCCTGCTGCCGGCACTGGCCGCCGGCAGTGTCGCCAGCCGCTTCCTGCACCATCGACTCGATGCCCGGCGGCTACGACTGGGCGTGCTGTCGTTCGCGCTGCTCTCCGGCATCGTGCTGCTGGTTCCCAGGTAGGCGCTCGCCGCTCCGGCAGCGCTCAGTGGGCCTCGTCCCAGTTGGCGCCGCTCTCGGCCTCGACGATCAGTGGCACGCCGAGCTCGGCGGCGGCCTGCATGCGGCCCTTCACCTCCTCGATGAAGGCATCCACCTGCGCCGCCTCGACCTCGAAGACCAGTTCGTCGTGGACCTGCATCACCATCCAGGCATCCATCTCGCCGGCCTGCAGCCAGGCGTCGACATCGATCATGGCGCGCTTGATGATGTCCGCCGCGGTGCCCTGCATCGGGGCATTGATGGCGGTACGCTCGGCACCCTGGCGCCGGGCACGGTTCTGGGAGTGGATCTCCGGCAGGTAGAGGCGCCGGCCGAAGACGGTCTCCACGTAGCCGTCATCGGCGGCCTGGGTGCGAATGCGCTCCATGTAGCGGGCCACCCCCGGGTAGCGGTCGAAGTAGCGGTCGATGTAGGTCTGGGCCTGGTGGCGCTCGATGTGCAGCTGGCGGCCCAGCCCCCAGGCGCTCATGCCGTAGATCAGGCCGAAATTGATCGCCTTGGCGCTGCGCCGCTGGTCGCCCGAGACCTTCTCGAGCGGCACGCCGAACACCTCGGCGGCGGTGGCGGCGTGGATGTCGCGGCCCTCGGCGAAGGCCTCGAGCAGGCCCTTGTCCTCGGAGAGGTGCGCCATGATGCGCAGTTCGATCTGCGAGTAGTCGGCGGCGACGATGCGGTAGCCAGGCCGGGCGATGAAGGCCTTGCGAATCTTGCGGCCCTCTTCCGTGCGGATCGGGATGTTCTGCAGGTTGGGATCCGATGACGACAGCCGACCGGTGGCGGTGACCGCCTGGTGATAGCTGGTATGCAACCGCCCGGTGGCCTTGTTGACCAGCTTCGGCAGCTTGTCGGTGTAGGTCGACTTGAGCTTGGCGAGTCCCCGGTGTTCCATGATCACCTTGGGCAGCGGGTAGTCCAGCGCCAGCTCCTCGAGCACGGCTTCCGCGGTGGAGGGCGCCCCCTTGGGGGTCTTCTTGATCACCGGGATCTGCTGCTCCTCGAAGAGGATCTGGCCGAGCTGCTTGGGCGAGCCGAGGTTGAACTCGCGCCCGGCGAGTTCATAGGCCTTGGCCTCGAGCTCGCGGATGCGGGTCTCGAGTTCACGGCTCTGGGCATGCAGCCGCTCGGGGTCGAGCGCCACCCCGGTGCGCTCCATGCGCGAGAGCACCGGGATCAGCGGTAGCTCGATCTCCTCGAGCACGCCGGCCAGCCGGCCCTCGGCCTCGACGCGCGGGCGCAGCTCGCGATGCAGCCGCAAAGTGATGTCGACGTCCTCGCAGGCGTAGGGCGCGGCCTGTTCCATGGCGACCTGGTTGAAGGTGAGCTGCTTGGCCCCCTTGCCGGCGATCTCCTCGAAGGAGATGGTCTTCTCGCCCAGGTACTTGAGCGCCAGGGAGTCCATGTCGTGGCGGGTCGCCGTGGAGTCGAGCACGTAGGACTCGAGCATGGTGTCCTCCAGCGGCCCGGCGACCCGGATGCCGTAGTTGGCCAGCACCGAGATGTCGTACTTGAGGTTCTGGCCGATCCGGGTCTTGCCGGGGTCTTCCCACAGCGGCTTGAGGGCCTCGAGCACGGCCTGGCGATCGAGCTGCGCCGGGGCATCGAGGTAGTCGTGGGCCAGCGGGATATAGGCCGCCTCGCCCGGCTCGAGCGCCAGCCCCACCCCGACGATCTCCGCCTCCATGTAGTTGAGGCTGGTGGTCTCCAGGTCGAAGCAGAAGGCGTCGGCCTCCTGCAGGCGCCCGAGCCAGGAGTCTAAGTCGGCCTGGGCGAGAATGACGTGATCCTCGCGCCCGGCGGCGGGGCCCGAGCCACCCGCTTCGTCATCCCCTACCGGCGTCGGCTTGCCGCCCTCGACGTCGTCCACCCCTTCGTCCCTGCCCTCCAGCAGTTCGGCAAGCCAG
Source organism: Halomonas heilongjiangensis (assembly GCF_002879645.1). Classification (GTDB taxonomy): domain Bacteria; phylum Pseudomonadota; class Gammaproteobacteria; order Pseudomonadales; family Halomonadaceae; genus Halomonas; species Halomonas heilongjiangensis. The sequence continues at coordinate 20,774 of NZ_PNRE01000093.1, forward strand.
GCCTTGAACTCCAGCTCGCGATAGAGCTCGAGCAGCGCCTCGCGGTCCGGGTGGGCGATGTCCAGGTCGTCGAGCCCCACCGGCAGGTCGCAGTCGGTCTTGATGGTGGCGAGCCGGTAGGAGAGAAACGCCTGGTCGCGGTGCTCCTCGAGCTTCTTCGGCAGGGTCTTGGCGCCGCGGAAGTCGAGGCTCTTGATCTTGTCGAGATCGGCGTAGATGGTGTCCAGCCCCCCGCCGACGCCCTGCAGCAGGCCGAGCGCGGTCTTCTCGCCGACTCCCGGCACCCCGGGAATGTTGTCGACCTTGTCGCCCATCAACGCCAGGAAGTCGATGATCAGCTCCGGCGGCAGGCCGAACTTCCCCTTCACGCCGTCGACGTCCAGGGTCTCGTCCTTCATGGTGTTGACCAGGGTGATGTGCGCATTGACCAGTTGGGCCATGTCCTTGTCGCCGGTGGAGATCACCGCGGCGCGACCGGCCTCGGTGGCCCGGCGGGCCAGGGTGCCGATGACGTCGTCGGCCTCGACCCCCTCGACGCACAGCAGCGGCAGGCCCAGCGCCTTCACGCAGGCGTGCAGCGGCGCCACCTGGGAGCGCAGGTCATCGGGCATCGGCGGCCGGTGCGCCTTGTACTGTTCGAACAGCTCGTCGCGGAAGGTCTTGCCCTTGGCGTCGAAGACCACCGCCATGGGGCTGTCCGGGTAGTCCTTGATCAGCCGCTTGAGCATGTTGAGCACGCCCTTGATGGCGCCGGTGGGCTGGCCGCGGGACGTGGTCAGCGGCGGCAGGGCGTGGAAGGCGCGGTAGAGATAGGAAGAACCGTCGACGAGAACGATGGGCGTGTCGGCCATGTATCGGCATCCATTAGTCTGGGCAGGGAAAGCGTGATCCTGAGCCACCATGATACGCATTGCGCGCCCCTTTTGCCGCGAACCATAGGCCGGCGGGCGGCAACGTCTTACACTGGGGGTATCGTCACTCCCTGCCGCAGGCGGCCCCGGAGGTCATCATGAAACGACTGCAACGCCCCCCCCTTACCCTGCTGCTGGCGCTGGGCCTCTCGCTCGCCCTCGCGGGCCCGGCGCTGGCCCAGTCCGCCGCCGATGTGGAGCCGGATATCACCATCCGTCAGGAGGAGGATCGCACCATCCGCGAATACCGGGTCAACGGCGAGCTCTACGCCATCGAGATCCGCCCCGCCCGTGGCCCCTCCTACTACCTGGTGGACCACGACGGCGACGGCAACTTCGAGCGCCAGGAGGGCGACCGGATCGCCGTCCCGCAATGGATACTGCACACCTTCTGACCACTCCCCGCCGGGGGCGGGGCTCCCGGCGGATGCCGACACCGACGACCACGATCTGCTACTCTCGGGTGCGTGCATCGCACTGCCAAGTCGCTACAATAGGCGGCTTGGCAATCCGGGTGAGAGACACATGGCCGTATTCACACCACTTGGCGACGCACAGGTCGCGGAATTCCTGAACCGCTTCGATGCCGGGTCGCTGGTCTCCCTGGAAGGCGTACCCGCCGGCACCGAGAACACCACCTTCTTCGTCACCACCGACCGCCGCGAGCTGGTCCTGACCCTGTTCGAACAGGGCGAGCACGAGGAACTGCCGTTCTTCGTCGAGCTGCTCGACTACCTGGACGAGCACCGCCTGCCGGTCCCCGGCCCGCTGCACGATCGTGACGGCATCGCCCTGCACAGCCTGGCCGGCAAGCCGGCGCTGCTGTTTCCTCGCCTGCCCGGCAAACACCCCAAGGCCCCCAACCTGGCGCAGTGCCGGGCGCTCGGTGACGCCCTGGGCCGCATGCACCTGGTGTCGCAGCGCTTCCCCGGCCACCGTCCCAATCCGCGCGACCTGCACTGGCTGCTGCCGATGCATCACCGCGTGCTGGTCTACCTGTCGCCGGAAGACCAGACCCTGATGAAGGACGAGGTCGAGATCTACCAGGGCTTCTTCGGCAACGCTCCGGAACTGCCCCAGGGGGCCCTGCACGGCGACCTGTTCCGCGACAATACCCTCTTCGAGGGCGATCGCCTGGGGGGCATCATCGACTTCTACAACGGCTGCACCGGCGACCTGCTGTTCGACCTGGCCATCGTCATCAACGACTGGGCCACCGAGGCGGACGGCCGGCTGAATGTCGAGCGCCACGACGCCATCCTTCGCGCCTACCAGGCACGCCGCCCGCTCACCTGCGTGGAGCGCGATGCCTGGCCGATGATGCTGCGCATGACCGCCCTGCGCTACTGGCTGTCGCGGCTGCTGGTGGTCTATGTCGATCCCCCGGCCCATGACCTCACGCCCCACGATCCGGAACAGTTTCGAGCCATCCTGCTGGCGCGCCTCGAGCTTGGCGCCCTGCCACTTCCAGAGGTGAATGCATGAGCCTGCCCATCGGCAGCACCAGCGGCCCGGCGCAGCGCGCCCGGCGTACCTGGAACATCGACCAGTGGGGCAGTGGCTATTTCGATGTCGACGACAGTGGCCACGCCCTGGTGCGCCCCCTGGGCAGCGAGGCCGAGGGCCCGGCCCTGCCGCTGGACGACCTGGTCGCCGAGCTGAAGCGCGCCGGCCTGCGCCTGCCGGTGCTGGTGCGCTTCACCGACATCCTCCACGACCGGGTCGAGCAGCTCTGTGCCGCCTTCGACGCGGCCATGGCGGAGGAGGCCTTCGAGGGGGGCTACACCGCCGTCTACCCGATCAAGGTCAACCAGCAGCGACGGGTGGTGGAGGAGATCCTCGCCACCCAGGAGCGCGGCCATGGCCGGGTGGGGCTCGAGGCCGGCAGCAAGCCGGAGCTGCTCGCCGTGCTGGCGCTCTCCGGCGACGGCTCCTCGCTGATCGTCTGCAACGGTTACAAGGACCGCGAGTACGTACGCCTGGCGCTGATGGGCGAGAAACTCGGCCATCGGGTCTATCTGGTCGTGGAGAAGCTCTCGGAGCTGCCGCTGATCCTCGAGGAAGCCGAACGCATCGGCGTCAAGCCGCGCATCGGGGTGCGCGCGCGCCTGGCCTCGGTGGGACGTGGCCGCTGGCAGAACACCGGCGGCGAGAAGTCCAAGTTCGGACTCACCGCCAGCCAGATCCTCGAGGTCGTGGAGCGGCTGCGCGAGGCCGATGCCCTGGCCAGCCTGCAACTGGTCCACTTCCACCTGGGCTCGCAGATCGCCAACATCCGTGACATCCAGCGCGGCCTGCGCGAGTGTGCTCGCTTCTATCAGAGCCTGGTGGCGCTGGGCGCCCCGGTGGATACCGTGGACGTGGGCGGCGGCCTGGGCGTCGACTACGAGGGCACCCGCTCACGCAGCTTCTGCTCGGCCAACTACTCGATGCTGGAGTACGCCCGCAACGTGGTCTATGCCTTCAACCAGGCCTGCCAGGAGCAGGACCTGCCCCCGCCGCACCTGATCAGCGAATCGGGCCGCGCGCTGACCGCCCACCACGCGGTACTGATCACCAACGTGATCGGCGAGGAGCGGGTGAGTGAGCGGGCCCCCGAGCGCCGCGTCGAGGGCGACCCCCAGGTCGACGAGCTGTGGCGGGTCCACGACCTGCTGAGCACCTCCCCCGAGCCCCGGGGACTGGTGGAGGCCTGGCACGACCTGGTGCACGCCATGGGTGAGCTGCATGAACGCTTCGTCATCGGCATGGCCGACATCGAGGCCCGCGCCGAGGGAGAAGGCGCCTACTTCGCCGCCTGCGCCCTGCTGCGCGAGCGGCTCGACACCCGCAACCGCGTCCATCGCGAGATCGCGGACGAGCTGGCCGAGAAACTCGCCGACAAGCTGTTCGTCAACTTCTCGCTGTTCCAGTCGGTCCCCGATGTGTGGGGCATCCAGCAGATCTTCCCGGTACTGCCGTTGACCGGCCTCGACCGGGAACCCGAGCGCCGCGGGGTGATCCAGGACATCACCTGCGACAGCGACGGCCGTATCGACGGCTATGTCGACGGCCAGGGGGTCGAGACCACCCTGCCGCTGCCGGAGTGGCAGGAGGGCGAGGAGAAGCTGCTGGGCTTCTTCATGGTCGGTGCCTACCAGGAGATCCTCGGCGACCTGCACAACCTGTTCGGTGACACCGACTCCGCGGACGCCGCCCTGGACGAGCAGGGCGGCTGGTCGATCAGTCAGATCCAGCAAGGGGATCGGGTCGCCGATGTGCTCGGCTACGTGAACTTCGATGCCGGCATCCTGCGTGACCGCCTGGCCGAGCAGCTCGCGGCCAGCGGCCTCAGCGAGACCGAGCAGCAGCATTTCCTCGACGACCTCTCCGCCGGACTCGAGGGCTACACCTACCTGGAGTAGTCAGGGCGCGCCCGGCCCGAACGCGACGATGCCCCCGCGGCGTGGCTGCGGGGGCATCGTCGTGTCGGGGTTCAGCCCACTCAATCGATGACGCGCGTGGCCACCTCCAGCCCGCCGGTGAGCGTGAAGCGAAGCTCGACGCCCCGGGGCAGCGGCCCCACGCCGGCCGGGGTGCCGGTCAGCACCACGTCGCCCGGCTGCAGGGTGAAATGGCGGCTCATCTCCGCCACCAGGGTCGCCACCGGGAACAGCATGTCGGAGCCCTCACCGTGCTGCCGCTGTTCCCCGTCGATCTCCAGGGTGAACGTCAGGGCGCTCCAGTTGGGCACCTGGGTGAGCGGCAGGAAGGCCGATAGCGGGCAGGCGCCGTCGAAGGCCTTGGCGATTTCCCAGGGATGGCCCTTCTCCTTGAGGCGGGTCTGGATATCACGCAGCGTCAGGTCCAGCGCCAGCCCGATGCCGACCACTGCCCGTTCGGCCTCGTCAGCGGTGGCGTGGGACAGCTCCTCGCCGATCAGCAGCGCCAACTCCGTCTCGTAGTGCACTTCGCCCCGAGAGAAGGGCGCATCCAACGGCTCCTCGAGGGCCACGGCGCTGGTTGCCGGCTTGATGAACAGCAGGGGCTCGCTGGGCACCGGGTTGTCCAGCTCCCTGGCGTGATCGGCATAGTTGCGGCCAACACAGACGATCTTGCCGAGCGCATGGGGAAACTCCTGGCCATCGGTGAAACGTGGAACAAAGCGCATGGCGGGTCTTCTCCTTCTCATGATGCGTGCCGCTTCTCGACGACAGGCATCACAGTCTACCCCACCTGCGGCGCGGGTCCACACTCCGGAGCCGGGCGGGTCGCCTCAGGCCCGTGGCGACCACTCCTCGTCCGGTGCGTGGGCCAGGAAGCCCGGCCGCCGCCGGCGTGCCGCAAAGGGCTCCACACACCGATTATCGCGACGATTGTAGACGAAGAAGACGTTGCTGCGCGGATCCGGCGACATGTTGGCGTTGGAGCCGTGCAGGGTGTTGCAGTCGAACAGCAGCAGCCCGCCGCCGGCCCCGGTGGGCGCCTCGATGCCGTGGCGCTCGATCAGCCGGGTCAGCACCTCGCGGCTCGGCACGCCGATCTCCTGGGTCTTCAGCGACTGCTTGTGGTGGTCGTCCGGCGTCGCGCCGAGGCAGGGCACGAAGACCCGGTGCGAGCCCGGGATCAGCATCAGCGGCCCGTTGAAGTGGTGGTTGTCGGTGAGCACGATGGAGGCGCTCACCGCATGCATGGCCGGCATGCCGTCCTCGGCGTGCCAGGTCTCGAAGTCCGAGTGCCAGTTGAAGCCCTTGCCCTCGAAGCCGGGCTTGTAGTTGATCCGCGACTGGTGCACATAGGCGTCGCCGCCGAGGATCTGGCGGGCGCGCCCCATCAGTCGCTCGTCGTGGGCCAGGCGCGAGAACAGCCGGGAGAGGATGTGCACCGCGAACAGCGAACGGATCTCCTTGCCCTGGGGCTCGGTAATGCTGAAGTCGCGGCCACGAAAGTCCTCGCGGGCCAGCAGCGCCTTCAGCTCCCGACGCAGCTCGGAGAGCTCGTCGCCGCTGATGAAGCCGGGCTCGAACAGGAAGCCCTGGCGCTCGAACGCGTCGAGCTGCGCCTGGCTCAGGGGACCGTCCTCGGCACGCCCCTTGACCACCGGCTCGCGGCGGCTGAGCCAGGGCATGTCCAGTGGCTCGGCGAGCCGGGTGGGATAGGGATCCTGGCCATGGCGTGGTGCGCCCTTCACCCGGCTGATGGGCTCGGGAGCGTCGCCGATGGTATGGAAGAGGGTCTGGTTGGACGATGTCTGCACTGACATCTGAATCACCTCCTGTGAATCCGTGATCAGTCTCAGTTCGAACTCGTTGTGACGGCGTAACCGCCGTGGCGACCCCGACAGGGGTCTGCGTGAAGTGAGGTGGTGGTACCCGGCAGGGGTTTCAAGGCCGGCGACGACTCCCGGTGGAGAGCCGGGGGACAAAGACGCAAAAACCGCCTCGATGGGCGGTTTTCATATACTGCAACTCGTTGCTTGTCCCGACGTCTTGATGGTGCCGGCACCAGGAGTCGAACCCGGGACCTACTGATTACAAGTCAGTTGCTCTACCAACTGAGCTATGCCGGCTCGGGACCGACGCGCACGAATGCAGGATCGGAAAAGGGTTGGCGTGGCTGGGGTACCAGGATTCGAACCTGGGAATGCCGATACCAAAAACCGGTGCCTTACCACTTGGCGATACCCCAGCAGTGTGGTGGCCAGAGACGGAATCGAACCGCCGACACGGGGATTTTCAATCCCCTGCTCTACCGACTGAGCTATCTGGCCGCTGCCAACGGGGCGTATTAAACCCCAAGGGGCCGTTTTCGTCAACCCCTTCCGTTTCAAAAAGATGGCGTACAGGACTCGGCCATTGGGTCACTCCCCGCGGGGCACATAGCCCTCCGCCTGGTCGGTCTCGCGGTTGTCGAGGAAGCGTTCCATCTGCTCCATCAGATACTCCCGGGAGGCCGGATCGAGCATGTTGAGGTGCTTCTCGTTGATCAGTCGGGTCTGCAATGCCTGCCACTCCTCCCAGGCCTGCTTCGACACGCTGGCCTGGATCTCCTGGCCCTTCTTGCCGGGCAGGGGGGGAAACGGCAGGGCCTCGAGCTCCTGCTGGTACTTGCGACAGAACACGGTCTGGCTCATCGGGCGTTCTCCTCGGGGTGGGGGCGTAAGACAGGGGGGTGGTCAGGGGCCGGTGAGCGGCGTAAGCGCAAAGGGCGCAAGCGACGTCAGCAGCGACTTCACCGGGGCCGCCAGTCCGATGCTGTCCGGCTCCCGGGGATCGTACCAGCGACGGGCCTCACCCACCGAATCGAGGACGCCGATCCGCGCCGGCTGCGGGGTGATCTCCAGGCGAAAGTGGCTGAAGACATGGGTAAAGGGCGTCCAGCCGGGCTCGAGTTCGGCAGCGGGGGCATGGGCATCGAGCCAGGCCCGCAGGGAGGCGTCATCGTCGAACTGGGGCAGGCTCCAGAGCCCGCCCCACAGGCCGCTGGAGGGGCGCTGCTCGAGCAGTACCCGGTCCCGTTCATCGCGCAGCAGCAGCATGAGGGTGGTCCGTGTGGGCAGCGCCCTCTTCGGTTTCGACTCGGGGAAGCGCCGCTCCTCGCCCCGGGCGCGGGCCACGCAGACATCATCGAAGGGGCAGCGCTCGCAGTCGGGACGACCACGGCGACAGAGGGTCGCCCCCAGGTCCATCATCGCCTGGGTATAGTCGGCGAGCCGCGCGTGCGGGGTGTAGTACTCGGCCAGGGCCCAGAGGCGGCGCTCCACCGCCGGGCGGCCCGGCCAGCCCGCCACCGCATGCAGCCGGGTCAGGCTGCGCTTGACGTTGCCATCGAGGATCACCGCCCGCCGGCCACTGCTCTGGCTGATGATGGCACCGGCCGTGGAGTGGCCGATGCCGGGCAGGGCGGCCAGCGCCTCGAGCTCCAGCGGCAGCTCGCCACCATGCGCCTCCATCACTAGCCGGGCGGCCTTGTGCAGGTTGCGGCCGCGGGCATAGTAGCCGAGCCCCGTCCACAGGTGCAGCACCTCGTCCTGCTCGGCCGCGGCCAGCGAGGCGATGTCGGGGAAGCGCGCCATGAAGCGTTCGAAATAGGGGATCACCGTGGTGACCTGGGTCTGCTGCAGCATGATCTCCGAGACCCAGACCCGGTAGGGCGTCCGCTGCTGCTGCCAGGGCAGGTCATGGCGGCCGTGGTCGTCGAACCAGGTCAGCAGGCGCTGCTGGAAGACGTCAGCCGGCAGCACGGGCGTCGGCATCTCCTTCATGGCGATTCCTTGCAGGAAAAGAAACGGCAGGCGAAAAAAAGCGCCGACTCGGGGTCGGCGCAGGGACTGGCTTGCTTGATGCTCAATTGAGCAGACCACGCAGCGCGTCACGAAGTTCCTCGCCCGAGCCCTCGCCGAGGCGCTCATCGAGGCGTTCGATGGCGCCCTCGAGTCGCCGCTCGACCTCCTCGCCGGCACGGCGGGTGGCCTCGTCGCGCAGCAGCTCGGCCACCGCGCCCTGGAAGGCCTCGCGGTCGAAGCGGCACCAGTCGCTGCTGTCCTCGCCCAGGCTGCCCTCGCAGCGCACCGGGAAGGGCACTCGCTCCAGTCGCGGATTGACGTTGCACGCCGCATCGGCGGTGTCGACGAAACGTGCCGCGGCCCGCAGGTCGAAGCGCTCGTTGACCAGATCGAGCTGGCCCTCGCCACCCAGCTCGATGCCGGGGATGGTGACCCGCAGGTCATCGCTGTGGAGGGTACCGTCGCGGAGTTCGAAGGTGGCCTCGGCACGGTCGAAGCGGGTATCCGGATGCCAGTCGCGAGTGCTCTCCTCGCCTTCCAGGGTGGCTACCGCCATGCACAGCTCGCGGGAGACGTTGACCTCGAGGATCGCGCCCTCCTCGATACGCGCGGCGAGGGGGCCGTTGAGGCGGCGCTGCAGTTCCGGCCAGGTATTGCCGCGGGAGGTCAGCTCCCCTTCACCACTGAACCGCCCGCGCAGCGGTGCCGGCTCCTCGCCGAGCGCCTCGAGCAGGGAGTCGATGCGCACCCGGGAGAATCGTGGCGCCAGTGCCCAGCTCAGCGGTTCGTCACGAACCCCGAGCTCGCCGCTGGCCGCCAGGTTGCCGTCGTAGAAGGCCGAGTCGAACGAGACCAGACGCACTCGACCGTCGCTGCCGGTGAGCGCGAGGTTCACGTCACTGAAGTCGAGCCCCATCAGGCGCAGCTCCCCGAGACTGAGCTTGCCATCGAGGTCGAGCGCCGCCAGCCACTCGGCCGGCACCAGGGTGCCGGGCTCGTCGGCATGGGCCCGTTGGATGCCCGGCACGCCTCGCAGCGAAGCACTCTCGGCCGCCGGCTCCGCCGGCGGCAGGTAGGCGTCCAGATCCAGGCTGTCGCCCTGCAGGTCGAAATCGAGCAGACGACCATCGAACCCGGCCGCCAAATGCCCGGTCAAGGTGCTGTCGTCCAGCACCAGGGTCAGCCCGGTCAGCTCGAGTCGCTCCAGGTCACCCTGCAGGGGACTGGTCAGGCCCACGTCGGAGAGCGCCGAGTCGCTGGCCATCGTCGGCATCATGTCCAGCCGGGCGAGCCAGGGACGCAACGACAGCGGTGCCAGGCTCAGCTGGCCGCTATAGGAGGGGGCATCGAGCAGCTGGCTCAGGTTCAGGCTGCCGCTGAGTCGCAGGCCGTCCTCACCGGTCAGCTCCAGCTCTCGCAGTTGGGCGGTCTGCTCGGCCAGGTCGGCCTCCAGCTTGAAGTCCAGCGACAGCGGCAGGCGCTTCTCGCCGAGGCTCGGATGCAGCAGGCTGGCATCGAGCCGGCCCTCGTCCAGGCGCAGCCGCCGGCCCTCCACGTCGGCCACCAGCTCACGACTCTGCAGGTTGGCCTGCTGCTCCCCCTCGATACCGGCCAGTCGGCTGGTGGTGTTGAGGGTCAGGTCCTCCAGCACATAGCGCCCGTCGGCCAGACCCAGGCTGATCCTGCTCTCGAGGGAGACGTCGCTGGCCAATCGAGCCGGGCGCTCCCTCTCCCGCCAGTTCAGGGCGTCGTGAGCGGCGAGTCGGAAGGTCGTCCTGAGAGAGAAGGGCCGGTTGGGGTTGACGTTGCTGCCGGTGACGTTGAGCCCCTCGAACAGCACCTCCTGGCCGGCCTGGAGATCGCGGAAGCGGACCTCACCCTCGCGTAGCTGCACGCTGGCAATGTTCAGGGCCACGTCCAGGTTGCTACCGCCATCGGTGCTGTCGGGGGCGGGACCGGCGCTGGCCGGCGCCAGTGCTCCTTCGGCGGCTTCGCGACGCTCGGCGAGGCGCTCGAGCAGCACCTCCCAGTTGCCGCGTCCCGCCTCGTCGCGCTCCAGGTTGAGCCGTAGGCCGTCGAGCATCAGGCCATCGATGGCGATCTCGCCGCGCAGCAGGGGGGCGAAGGAGAGGCTCACCTCGGCACGACGGAAGGCGGCGAAGGAGTCCTCCTCCGCGGTCTCCTGATCGGGCAGCCAGGCCTCGGCCTTCTCGACGCTCACCCCGAGCCGCGGGTAGAAGGACCAGGTCAGCGGTCCTTCCAGCGACAGCTCGAGGCCGCTCTGCTCGCGTACCACCTCGATCAGGCGGGGCTTGAGGTCGTCGGGGTCGAAGAAGGTGGTGACGTAGACCACCGCCCCGACCACCACCAGGGCGAGGATGCCGATGGCCGCCAGCAAGGTGCGCAACAGCCGTTTCATTGCTGGTCTCCCCGTCCCGTAAGGTTCAGTTCGAAGTAGTCCCCGGCCCGGGTCAGCCGATAGCCGAGCCGGGCGAGCAGCATCTGGTCGGCCACCGGCAGCTGTGACGAGGGGGCGCGCAGCTTGCGCCCCTCGACCAGCGCCGACTCACCGACCAGCGCCAGCAGCCGCGACCCCACGCCGCGCCGGCGGGTGGTCTTGCGCACGCAGCAGTGCGACAGCCACCAGGCCTCGCCGTCGTCCTCCACCGCCACGGCGCCGATCAGGCGATCGTTGAAGCGCGCGCAGAAGAAGAAGTGGCTGGCCGCCAGGTGCTCGCGAATGAAATCGGCCACGGGCAGCGGCAGACGCTCGGCGGGGGCATCGGCATAGATGCGGGCGAGGTCGGATCGCGCCTGGGCATCCGCTTCCCAGGTGGCCCGGTCGACGGGGTGGAGTGTCACCGGCATGCTTGGATCTCCCTGAGCCGGGGTGGCGAGACTCGCCACCGCTGAATTGGGCGCATTGTAGCGGATGGGGTGGGCGATTCTCTATAATGGCAGGCTCGCGGCGACAGGCACAGCAGTCCCTTCGCCCATTCGCTTCTCGGCCCGGTGCCTGGCACCGGCCCAATCCGATATGCGCCCCGGCGCTGGAGACCCTACATGTCCGAGCGTATCGCCACGGTCACCCGCGACACCCGGGAGACCCAGATCACCGTCACCGTCAACCTCGACGGCGAGGGTCGCCTGACCTGCGAGACCGGCGTGCCCTTTCTCGACCACATGCTCGACCAGGTGGCACGCCACGGCCTGATCGACCTGGAGATCGAGGCGGTCGGCGACCTGCATATCGATGACCATCACACCGTCGAGGACCTCGGCATCACCCTGGGCCAGGCCTTCGATCAGGCGATCGGCGACAAGCTCGGCATCCGTCGCTATGGTCATGCCTATGTGCCCCTGGACGAGGCCCTGTCGCGGGTCGTGGTAGACTTCTCCGGCCGCCCGGGCCTGTTCATGGATGTGGAGTTCACCCGCGCCGCCATCGGCCGCCTCGATACCCAGCTGTTCTGGGAGTTCTTCCAGGGCTTCGTCAACCATGCCCGGGTCACCCTGCACATCGACAACCTCAAGGGCTTCAATGCCCACCACCAGGCGGAAACCATCTTCAAGGCCTTCGGCCGCGCGCTGCGCATGGCCGTCGAGCCGGACCCGCGCATGGCCGGTCAGATGCCCTCCACCAAGGGCTGCCTCTGAACCCGGCCGGCGATCACACGAGGAGCGCCCCATGACCATTGCCGTCATCGACTACGGAATGGGCAACCTGCATTCCGTTGCCAAGGCACTGGAGCACGTCACCCATGAGCACGTGATCGTGACCCGCGACGCGCGCTGCATCCGCGGTGCCACCCGACTGGTGCTGCCGGGCCAGGGGGCCATTCGCGACTGCATGGGCGAGCTCGAGCGCACCGAGCTGCGCGGACTGGTGGAAGAGCTGCTCGCCCGGCAAGCCAAGCCGCTGCTGGGTATCTGCGTGGGTCAGCAGATGCTGCTCGATCACAGCGAGGAGAATCACGGCATCAACTGCCTGGGGTTCCTGCCCGGCGAGGTGAAACGTTTTCCTGTCGACATGCGAGACGACCGCGGGCAGCGGCTCAAGGTCCCCCACATGGGCTGGAACCTGGTGCACCAGCACCACGATCATCCGCTGTGGTCCGGGATCGACCAGGACGAGCACTTCTACTTCGTGCACAGCTACTATGTCGAGGCGGCGGAAGACGCCACGGTGTTCGGCACCACCGACTACGGCCGGATAAGCGCCCATGTGGCCATCGGCCGCGATGCCACCTTCGCCGTGCAGTTCCACCCCGAGAAGAGCTCACGCGCCGGCCTCAAGCTGCTGGAAAACTTCGTACAATGGACGCCCTGAACGGCGCCACACCCTACAGGCGCCCGCGGCTGCGCCCCTCTTCCTGCAGGCGCCCGCGGCTGGGCCAACCGAGGACACTGACATGCTGGTAATTCCCGCCATCGACCTCAAGGACGGCAAGTGCGTCCGCCTCAGGCAGGGCCGGATGGACGACGCCACCACCTACGGCGACGACCCCGTGGCCATGGCCGCCCGCTGGGTCGAGGCCGGCGCACGCCGGCTGCACCTGGTCGACCTCAACGGCGCCTTCGAGGGCGCCCCGGTCAACGGCGAGGCCGTCACCGCCATCGCCCGGGCCTGGCCGGAACTGCCGATCCAGATCGGCGGCGGCATCCGCAGCGCCCAGACCATCGAGCACTACCTCGCCGCCGGCGTCTCTTACGTGATCATCGGCACCAAGGCGGTGAAGGAGCCCGACTTCGTCGGCGAGATGTGCCGCGCCTTCCCCGGCCACGTGATCGTCGGCCTCGACGCCCGTGACGGCTATGTGGCCACCGACGGCTGGGCCGAGGTCTCGTCGGTGAAGGCCACCGACCTGGCCAAGCGCTTCGCCGACGATGGCGTCTCCAGCATCGTCTACACCGACATCGCCCGCGACGGCATGATGTCCGGCGTCAACGTCGAGGCCACCGCCCAGCTCGCCCGCGAGGGCGGCCTGCCGGTGATCGCCTCGGGCGGGGTGACCGACCTCGACGACCTGCGCGCCCTGATCGCCGCCGGTGAGCCCGGCATTCTCGGTGCCATCACCGGCCGTGCCATCTACGAGGGCTCGCTGGACGTGGCCGAGGGCCAGCGACTGTGCGACGAACTCACTGCAGGGCTCAAGCGAGCCGGGAGCTGAATCATGGGACTGGCCAAGCGCATCATTCCCTGCCTGGACGTGGACGCCGGCCGCGTGGTCAAGGGCGTCAACTTCATCGGCATCCGCGACGCCGGTGATCCCGTGGAGATCGCCCAGCGCTACAACCAGCAGGGGGCCGACGAGATCACCTTCCTCGACATCACGGCGAGCCACGAGGACCGCGACACCACCGTGGAAATGGTCGAGCGCATCGCCGGCGAGGTGTTCATCCCGCTGACCGTGGGCGGCGGCATTCGTACCTGCGACGACATCCGCACCATGCTCAATGCGGGGGCGGACAAGGTGTCGATCAACACCGCGGCGGTGAACAACCCCGACTTCGTGCGCGAGGCCGCCGAACGCTTCGGCAGCCAGTGCATCGTGGTGGCCATCGACGCCAAGCGGGTATCCGGGGAAGGCGAACCCCTGCGCTGGGAGATCTTCACCCACGGCGGGCGTCGCCCCACCGGCTTGGACGCGGTCGAATGGGCGAAAAAGATGGTCGAATACGGCGCCGGGGAGCTGCTGCTCACCAGCATGGACCGGGACGGCACCAAGGTCGGCTTCGACCTGGGCGTGACCCGTGCCATCTCGGAGGCGGTGACCGTACCGGTGATCGCCTCCGGCGGCGTCGGCAACCTCGACCACCTGGTCGAGGGCGTGCTCGAGGGCGGTGCCGATGCGGTGCTCGCCGCCAGCATCTTCCACTTCGGCGAATACACCATCCCCGAGGCCAAGCGCTACATGGCCGAACGCGGTATCGAGATGCGCCTCTGACGAGCATCCGGGAGAATTGGATACGATGCAATCACCATGGAAGGCGGCGACAGGCGGCGTCATGGCCCTGGCGCTGGCGGCGGCGGGGCCGGTCGCTGCCGAAGAAGGGTCGAGCTGGCCCCCCAAGCCGGAGCTGAGCCATGTGCTGGTGCAGACCAGCCTCTACACACACCACCACAGCCCCGACCCGGAGCATACCAACCAGCAGGACCTGGTCAGCGTCGAGCTGCACAATCCGCAGCGCTGGCTGACCGGGGCGGCGTGGTTCAAGAACTCCTTCGACCAGGACTCCCTCTATCTCTATGTGGGCCGGGAGTTTCCCTTCTGGAAGCCCGCCGAGTCGGTCACCTTTCGCGCCAAGCTCACCGCCGGTGCCCTCCACGGCTACCGCGGCGAGTACCGCGACAAGATCCCCTTCAATCGCTACGAGATCGCCCCGGCGGCACTGCCCAGCGTCGGCGTGCAGTGGGGACGCGTCGAGTCCGACCTGATCCTGTTCGGCACCGCCGGCCTGTTGGTGACCGCCGGCGTACGCTTCTAGGGCCTAGTCCATCGACAGGCCCAGATTGCTGACGCCACCGTTGCGCCCCAGGCGGCGCAGCAGCTTGACCGCGTCGCGATCGAGCGAGCCTTCGACCGCCTCGAGTACCGCATCCTGGAAGTCGTTCTCGTCGGCCATCAGCGGATGATCGCGCACCAGCGCGGCCAGCCGCCCGGCATCCTCCTCGCCCTCGGTGAGCTCGATAAAGGCGCGCACGCCGCCCTTCGAGGTGCGACTGACCTCGAGCACCGCCTCGGGAGCCTCGCCACGCAGGGTGTCGAGCAGCGCCGAGAGCGCCACCACCGCCTCCAGGGCCCGCCGGGCGCCGAAGCTGTCATCGTCCGCCGGTGGCTCGAGCTCGGCCAGCTTCTCGGCCTGGCGCTCGAAGTCGATCTTCGCGTCATGCACCACCAGCCGCTCCCAGACCAGGTCGAGGATCACCCGCCACCCATGCGGGTCACCGTACCCGCTCGTCTGGGCATAGAGAACGTAATTGGGCAGCAGCCGCTCGCACAGCACCGCCATGAAGGCCTGCTGCCGTCGCGGCTCGAGTCGCTGCAACCGCTGGTGGAAGCCGCCGGAAGCCTGGCTCATGGAGTCTCCTCGCTGATCGGTTGTCTCATGTCTGGATGGCAGCGCTCGGCCTCAGGGCCAGAGCCGCTCGGCGTCGACCCGGCCGCGCACATCGAAGGCCACGCCCTCGGCGATCAGCAGGTCGCGCTGGGTCCGCGCACCGCCATGATCGGCGAGCCGGCGGGAGGCACTGATCACCCGATGCCAGGGCAACCCGTGTCCATCCGGCAAGCGCCGCAGCGCCGCCCCCACCATGCGCGGAGTGGCCCCGTCGGTCATCGCGGCGATGCCTCCATAGGTGGTCACCCGCCCCGGAGGGATCGCCGCCACGATGGTGTAGATCTGTTCCTCCAGCTCCCGCTTCATGTACCCTTTCGCTCCACTGCGTCCACCCATCGATGGCGAGGCTTCCATGCACCTTCACCTGCTTCAGCACAGTCCCCACCATGGTCCGGCCCGGCTGGCCGACTGGCTGACCAGCATGGGACACAGCTATACGATCTTCCACCTCGATGCGGGGGAGCTGCCGCCCCGGCTGGCCGACTGCGACGCCCTGGTCGTGCTCGACGGGCCCATGGGCAGCGGCGACGATGCCGAACACCCCTGGCTCCGGCGAGAGCGCAAGCTGGTCGAGCAGGCCCTCGACGGCAGCAAGCCGCTGCTGGGCATCGGCCTGGGCGCGAAGCTGATCGCCTCGGCGTTGGGTGCCGTGGTCGCGGCGGGCACCTTCGCCGAGACCGGCTGGCATCGGGTCGATTTGGCTCCCGACAGCCCCTTCGACCTGCCGGAGCAGTTCGACGCCTTCATGTGGCACCGCGATGTCTTCGGGCTACCCGACGACAGCCAGCCCCTGGGCGGCAGTGCGGCGAGCCCGGTGCAGGGGTTCGCCTGGGATGCCGGCCGGGTGGTCGGCCTGCTCTGCCACCTGGAGGCGACCCCGGATAGCGTGACCGCGCTGCTCGACCACCAGGCCCCACCCGCTGGCTGCGACACCAGCCCCCATACCCAGCCGCGCGAGGCCATGCTCGACGAGCCGAAGCGGTTCGACCTGCTCGCCCCGCTGCTCGATCGCGTCCTCAGCCAATGGCTGCGCAGCGTCCCGGCCTGAGGCGGCCTCAGGCCGGCTGCTTGGCCTCGACTGCCCAGGCCCTGGCCGCCTCGAGGCAACTCTCCCAGTCCCCCACGTGGAGGAAGCGCTGCTCGGGATGCTTCTCCAACTGGTGGCGGTACATGGGGTCGTAGTATTCGGTGAGCAGCGGGGCCAGCCACGCCTCGTGGGCCTGGCGGTTGCCGCGCTCGTGCTCGCGGAAGGCGAGCGCCTGCAACCGCTGCAGCCTGGCCAGCCGAGCACTGCCCAGGCGTTTCCTGAGCCGCGCCAGGGAGCCGGCGAGCTGCTTGCGCATCAACGCCCAGCCCAGCCACTCGCCGAACTGCTGGCGATGCACCTCCCACAAATCGTCGATGTAGTCCTTGTGGATCTGCACGAGTCGCCAGTCCAGGGGCATCTCCACCCGCAGCCGTGGGGCGGACTCCATGGCCCGCCAGAAAGTCAGTGGAATGTTGGCGGCCCCGATGTGACGGGACTCGTCCTCGACGACCAGCGGCCCCGGCAGATCCAGCAGGCGTAGCCCCATGGCGTGCTCGAAGTCGATCTGGGAGGGCGCCGGCAACGGGTGCCGCCCGAAGGCGGAGCCCTTATGGCGGGCACACCCCTCAAGGTCGAGCCCATTGCCGAGCGCGCGGATCAGCGCCGTCTTGGCGCAGCCGGTCAGCCCGCCCACCACCAGCAGCGGCTGCTCGGCGGCGGCATCGATCCGCGCGCAGAGCGCCTGGCGCATCGCCTTCCAGCCCCCGCGGATGCGCGGGCGCTCGAGGCCGGCATCCATCAGCCATTGTTGGGCGACCTGCGAGCGCAACCCGCCGCGAAAGCAGTAGATGATGGCGTCGGGGTGGGACTCGAGCAGGCGGCGCCAGGCGGCGACCCTGGCCGCCTTGATCCCGTTGCGAACCAGCCGCTCGCCGAGGTCGATGGCGGCCTGCTGACCGTGCTGCTTGTAGGCGATGCCGACCAGGTGACGCTCCTCGTCGTCCATCAGCGGCAGGTTGACGGCGCCGGGCAGTGCCCCCTGGGCGAACTCGACCGGGGCACGCACGTCGATCAGCATGCGCCCTTCCCGCAGTAGCGCGAGGTCCGGCTCGACCAGCGGCAGGCTCATCCACGCACCTCGATCAGCGCCTCACCCGTGGCGGCGATGATCTCGCCGAAGGGCACGAGCTCGATGCCGTGGGCACGGCCGATGCGCTCGACGTCATCCTCCCAGGAGGGATGCACCGACAGCAGCAGTCCCCCCGAGGTCTGGGGGTCGCAGAGCCACTGCCAGTGCGCCTCGTCCATGGCCGGCAGCGACGTGCCCAGCGCCTCCCGGTTACGCCGGGTGCCCCCCGGCACCGCCCCCTGGCGGCGATAGGCCTCGGCCTCGACCAGGCGCGGCAGGCGACGGAAGTCGATCCGCGCGGCCACGCCGCTGGCCGCGCACACTTCGGCCAGGTGGCCCGCCAGGCCGAAGCCGGTGACATCGGTCATGGCGTTCACGCCCTTGACCGTTGCCAGCTCCATGCCAATGGCGTTGGACTTGAGCATGGTCTCGCGAGCCAGCCCCCGGTGGTCGACATCGAGCAGGCCCTGCTTCTCGGCGGTGGTCAGCATGCCCACGCCCAGTGGCTTGGTCAGGAACAGCAGGTCGCCCACCTGAGCCCCCTTGTTGAGCTTGAGGTGGGCGAGATCCACCAGGCCGTTGACCGCCAGGCCGAAGATCGGCTCCGGGGCATCGATGGAGTGGCCGCCGGCCAGTGCCAGCCCCAGCTCGCGGCACACCGCCTGGGCGCCGGCTACTACGTCACCGGCCACCTCCGGCCCCAGCTTGTCCAGCGGCCAGCCCAGGATGCCGAGTGCCAGCACCGGCTGGCCACCCATGGCATAGACGTCGCTGATGGCATTGGTGGCGGCGATGCGGCCGAAGTCGAAGGGATCATCGACGATGGGCATGAAGAAATCGGTGGTAGCGATCATGCCGCGCCCGTCACCCAGGTCGTAGACGGCGGCATCCTCTCGCCCCTGGTTGCCGACGATCAGCCGCGAGTGACTGGCGCCCGGCCCGGCCTTGGCCAGGATGCCGTCGAGTACGTCGGGGGCGATCTTGCAGCCACAGCCAGCCCCGTGGCTGTACTGAGTCAGGCGGATGGCGCTCATCTCGTTCTCCTAGGCAATTGTTACCGGCATTCTACAACATGAGGGCGCGCCCTTCGGGGCTCGTCTCACAGCACTTCCAGGGCATCGGCCAGCTTGTCCACCACCACCACTTCCATGCCCTCGGGGGGACGCCTGGGGGCATTGGCACGCGGCACGATGGCTCGCCTGAAGCCGTGCTTGGCGGCCTCGACGATGCGCTCCTGTCCGCTGGGCACCGGGCGGATCTCGCCGGAGAGCCCCACCTCGCCGAACACCACCAGCTCGCGAGCCAGGGGGCGATTCTGCAGGCTGGAGACCACCGCCAGCAGCACCGCGAGGTCGGCACTGGTCTCCAGCACCTTGACCCCACCGACCACGTTGAGAAAGACGTCCTGGTCGCCGGTGAACAGGCCACCGTGGCGATGCAGCACCGCCAGCAGCATCGCCAGGCGGTTCTGGTCCAGGCCCACGGCGACCCGGCGCGGATTGCCGAGCGCCGAGTCGTCGAGTAACGCCTGTACCTCCACCAGGATCGGTCGCGTGCCCTCCCAGACCACCATCACCAGGCTGCCGGAGGCTTGCTCCTCGCCCCGCGACAGGAAGATGGCGCTGGGATTCTTCACCTCCTTGAGGCCGTGCTCGAGCATGGCGAACACCCCCAGCTCGTTGACCGCCCCGAAGCGGTTCTTCTGGCCCCGAAGGGTGCGGAATCGCGAGTCGGCCCCGCCCTCGAGCAGCAGCGAGGCATCGATCATGTGCTCGAGCACCTTGGGGCCGGCCAGGGTGCCATCCTTGGTCACGTGGCCCACCAGCAGCAGTACGGTATTCGACTGCTTGGCGAAGCGCGTCATGGCCGCCGCGGACTCACGCACCTGGGCCACGCCACCGGGCGCCGACGAGATGTCCTCCAGGTGCATGGTCTGGATGGAGTCGATCACCAGTATCTCCGGGCGCTCGCGCTCGGCCACGGCGAGAATCGTCTCGACACTGGTCTCGGCCAGCATCTTGAGCCCCCGGGTGGGCAGTTGCAGGCGGTGGGCGCGCATCGCCACCTGGGAGAGCGACTCCTCGCCGGTGACGTAGAGGACACGGCGTCCCTGGGCCAGCTTGCAGGCGGTCTGCAACAGCAGGGTCGACTTGCCCGCCCCGGGGTTGCCGCCCAGCAGCACGGCCGAACCCGGTACCAGGCCGCCCCCCAATACCCGGTCGAACTCCTCGAAGGTCGAGGAGAGCCGCGGGACTTCGGCGAGATCGACGTTGGCCAGGTCGACCACCTCGCGCGACAGACCGCCGGCATAGCCCCCACGACCGGCACCGGTGGCCACGCCGGCGCCGGGCCGCGCCACCGCCAGGCGCACTTCGCTCAGGGTGTTCCATTCCTGGCAGCTGCTGCACTGCCCCTGCCACTTGCGGTATTCGGCACCGCACTCGGTGCAGACGAAGGCGCTTTTCGCTTTGGCCATGCGCTGCTCTCTATTGGCGTGTCGTGTCCATTCTAACGCAGGAGGGCGGCCCGCAGGCCGCCCTCCCGAATCGCTGCTCCGGCAATCACTGACGCTGCAACTGCAGCATCTCGTTGTTCTGGAAGCGGCGGCGCTGGGGATCGATCAACTCCAGCGTCCGGTCGTCGACACGCAGGAAATAGTAGATCTGGCCCTCGCCGTCCGGCGTCAGTTCGTAGACGGTGGCATCCGGATCCGCAGCAGTGCCGCCGAGTACCTCCCAGTTGCCGGCATAGTTCTCGTCCGGCGGATTCTGCGGGTGCTCCCGGTAGGTGGCCTGGAGGGAGAAGGTGCGCTCCTCCGCTGCCGACTGCTCGTCACCGGTCAGCCGCACGTCGAGATCGATCCCATCACAGTTACGGCACGGCAGGGTGCCCTGGTAGACCACCTCGGTGTCGTCCATTTCGGGTGCCGCAGCACGATCGTCGGTCGGGCCGGCGGCACAACCGGCCAGCAGGGCGAGCAAGGCCGAGCCGGCCAGCAAGGTCCTGATTTGCATTTTAGTCCTCCTAACCAAAGGGCATGACGCCGTTAGCCACGGCAGCCTGAGTGACAGCATAACCTCTCACGTCATCAGCGGACAGTCTCCCGCGCCGGGGGTTCCCCGGTCATGACGCGCCGGAATGCACGTGGGCGAACACCACGGCCAGTACCACCGGTATCACCACCAGGCTGCCCAGGTTGCCGATCAGCACGAGCGAAGCCACCTTGTGCGGCTCCTGACGGTACTGCTCGGCCACCAGATAGTTGAGCACCGCCGGCGGTAGTGCGGCAAACACCCACAGTGCCGCGGCCTGGAGTCCATCGAGGCCGAGCAGCCACACCAGCGGCGCCGCCAGCACCAGGCCGGAGAACGGACAGAGCAGGGCACCGAGCAACCCGGTCTTCCAGTCGCCGAAGTCGATGTCCAGCATCCTCACCCCCAGGGCGAAGAGCAGCAGCGGAATGCAGACCCCTCCCAGCATGTGCAGCGCCTCCAGCAGCCAGCCCGGCAACGGCACACCCGCCAGGTTGACGCCCAGGCCGGCGATGCTGGCCAGCACGATGGGCATCCGCAGCAGTCGCCAGAGCGGCGTCTGCGGGCTGAGCATGTAGAGCCCCACCGAGAAGTGCAGCAGCATCTCGACGATGAACAACACCACCGCCGCCGGTAGCGCCGCCTCGCCGAAGGCCAGCAGCAACAGCGGGATCCCCATGTTGCCCGAGTTGTTGAACATCATCGGCGGCAGGAAGGTCTTCGGCTCCAGACGCAACCATTTCACCAGCGGCCAGAGCAGCAACCCCGACCCCAGCACCACCACCGCCCCGGCCAGGGCCAGGCCGACATACTCCTCCAGCGGTGCCTGCCCGTCGGCGAGCACCGCGAATACCAGCATGGGCACGAACAGCTCCATGTTGAGGGTATTCATGCCGCGAATATCGGGGGTGCGGTAGCGACCGTAGAGGGTCCCACAGCCGGCGATCAGGAATACCGGCAGCAGGGTGGCGAGGATCTGGGCCGTCATGTTGGGATCCAGTGGATTCGGATACGCGAAAATGGGCACCAGCCTAGCATGCCGGCGGCTTGCGCGGTCACGCTGCGCGCGTCACCATGACTGGAGTCCATCCAACCCGAGCCACCCGAGCGAGTGACCATGAGCAAGTTCTGGAGCCCCGTGGTTCGCGAACTGACGCCCTATGTACCCGGCGAGCAGCCCCGTGAACGCCTGATCAAGCTGAACACCAACGAGAATCCCTACCCCCCGGCACCCGGCGTCGGGGCGGTGCTGCGCGACTTCCCCACGGACCATCTGCGGCTCTACCCCGATCCCGAGTCACGAGCCCTGCGCCAGGCGCTTGCTCGAGAGCTCGGCGTGACGGTGGAGGAAGTCTTCGTCGGCAATGGCTCCGATGAAGTCCTCGCGCTGGCCTTCCACGCCTTCTTCTGTCAGGCAAGGCCGTTGGCGATGCCCGACATCACCTACAGCTTCTATCCCGTCTACTGCAGACTGTATGGCATCGAGCGCCGCACCCACGCCCTCGACGACCAGTGGCAGGTGGACCTGGAGGCCTTCGGCCCCGACTGCGGCGGCGTGATCTTCGCCAATCCCAATGCCCCCACCGGCCATGGCCATGGCCGCGACGCCATTGCCGGGCTGCTCGAGCGCGTCACCGAGTCGGTGGTGCTGGTGGACGAGGCCTATGTGGATTTCGGCGGCGAGAGCGCCGTGCCGCTGGTCGCGCGTTACCCCAACCTGCTGGTCACCGGCACCTTCTCCAAATCACGCAGCCTGGCTGGGATACGCCTGGGCTACGCGGTGGGCTCACCCGAGCTGATCGAGGGGCTCGAGCGCGTCAAGGACTCCTTCAACTCCTACCCCATCGACAGCCTGGCCAGCGCCATCGGCATTGCCGCACTGGAAGACAGGGAGCACTTCGAGGCTTGCCGCGAGAAGGTGATCACCACCCGGGAGCGGACGCGACGGCGCCTGGCAGATCTCGGCTTCGAGGCACTACCATCGCAGACCAACTTCATCCTGGCGCGCCATTCCGAATTCGACGCCGCCCAGCTGTTTGTCGGGCTGCGCGAGCGCGGCATTCTGGTACGCCACTTCGGCAGCGACGCCCTGCGTGACTTCCTGCGTATCTCCATCGGCACCGAGGACGAGATGAACAGCCTGATCGAGACCCTGGAAACTTTCTGCCGCTGAGGCCAGGACGGCAGCCGGTCGGCATGACCGGCTACCGCCGTCTCATCGCCAACGCTCGGTAATCCGGCGATACTCCCCCGACTCCCGAATGAGGTCGAAGCCAGTATCGAAGTCGCGCAATAGCTGCTCGGTGGTCGGGTTGTCCCGCAGGCCGACCACATACTCCTTGCTGGAGCCGAACTCCGGCAGCTTCTCGAACCGATCCTGCAGGCCCATTTCCTTGAGCACGTAGTCCCAGTTCGTTTCGTACCCCGCAAAACCATCCAGGCGCTGCCGCTCCAGCATGCGGAACCCCTGTTCGATACTGTCCAGGGGATACTTCGAGATCCCTTCCTGCACGGCCCAGGCATCGCCAAAGTTGTAGCCGCGCACCATGCCGATGGTCATGCCATCCAGGGACGACAGGCCTTGCCAGTCGATCTCCGTCTCCGGGTTGATGTAGACACGGAAGGCTGCATCGTTGATGGGCGAACGGGAATAGGAGAAGTAGGCCAGTCGCTCCGTGTTCATGCCGGTCGGATACAGCAGGTCCACGCGACCTTCCTTGACGCTGGCCATTGCCCTGGCCCAGTGGGTGACGACCAGTTCAATGGTATAGCCTTGAGCATGGAAGCTCTCGCGCAGGATGTCCCAGCTGTAGCCCTGGAATCCGACCGCATCGGAGCCGGGCGGCACCACCACTTCAGCATAGCGAGGCGCCCTATCCTCCTTGTAGAAGCCATAGGGAGGGTAGTCGAAGAGCGTGGCGATCCGCACACGCTTGTCCGCTGCCGCATGGCCCATGCCCCCGGGCATCAGCACGAACACAACCGTCAGCACTAACCAGCGTTGCCATGCCATGGTAGGCCTCCCGACACCTGCAGTGGCTCACAGCATAGACCCTGAGCAGGCCCTGGTAATCGTGATCGTTCAACCTTTCTCACCGGCTGCCACAGCCGCAGAACGAGGAAAGCCCCGGATTCATTCGAATCCGGGGCTTTCGGTATAGATGCCTGACGACCCGGGCGGCGCTCCGCTACTCTCCATGGGAGCCCCCAAAACGGCGAAGCCCCGACCAATGGCCGGGGCTTCTGAATAAATGCCTGACGATGACCTACTCTCGCATGGGGAGACCCCACACTACCATCGGCGCTGAGCGGTTTCACTACTGAGTTCGGCATGGGATCAGGTGGTTCCCGCTCGCTATGGTCGTCAGGCGAAAAACGTATGAATCATGCTGGCGCGATCGTCTCGGCGTATCCGCAATCGTCTGCGATCACAGACCTCTTGGGTGTTATATGGTCAAGCCTCACGGGCCATTAGTACCGGTTAGCTCAACGCCTTGCAGCGCTTCCACACCCGGCCTATCAACCAGCTGGTCTCGCTGGGCCCTTCAGGAGGCTCGAGGCCTCGGGGACGTCTCATCTTGAAGGAGGCTTCCCGCTTAGATGCCTTCAGCGGTTATCCTGTCCGCACATAGCTACCCGGCAATGCCACTGGCGTGACAACCGGAACACCAGAGGTGCGTCCACTCCGGTCCTCTCGTACTAGGAGCAGCTCTTCTCAAACGTCCAACGCCCACGGCAGATAGGGACCGAACTGTCTCACGACGTTCTAAACCCAGCTCGCGTACCACTTTAAATGGCGAACAGCCATACCCTTGGGACCGACTTCAGCCCCAGGATGTGATGAGCCGACATCGAGGTGCCAAACACCGCCGTCGATGTGAACTCTTGGGCGGTATCAGCCTGTTATCCCCGGAGTACCTTTTATCCGTTGAGCGATGGCCCTTCCATACAGAACCACCGGATCACTAGAACCTACTTTCGTACCTGCTCGACGTGTCTGTCTCGCAGTCAAGCACCCTTATGCTCTTGCACTCACTGCACGATTTCCAACCGTGCTGAGGGTACCTTCGTGCTCCTCCGTTACTCTTTAGGAGGAGACCGCCCCAGTCAAACTACCCACCACACACTGTCCTCGATCCGGATCACGGACCTGAGTTAGAACGCCAATGATGCCAGGCTGGTATTTCAAGGTTGGCTCCACCCGAACTGGCGTCCGGGTTTCAAAGCCTCCCAGCTATCCTACACAAGCAACATCAGCATCCAGTGTGAAGCTGTAGTAAAGGTTCACGGGGTCTTTCCGTCTAGCCGCGGGTACACAGCATCTTCACTGCGATTTCAATTTCACTGAGTCTCGGGTGGAGACAGCGTGGCCATCATTACGCCATTCGTGCAGGTCGGAACTTACCCGACAAGGAATTTCGCTACCTTAGGACCGTTATAGTTACGGCCGCCGTTTACCGGGGCTTCGATCAGGAGCTTCGCTTGCGCTAACACCATCAATTAACCTTCCGGCACCGGGCAGGCGTCACACCCTATACGTCCGCTTGCGCGTTTGCAGAGTGCTGTGTTTTTAATAAACAGTTGCAGCCACCTGGTATCTTCGACCGCCTCGTGCTCCGGCCGCGAGGGCCTTCACACTAACGCGGCGTGCCTTCTCCCGAAGTTACGGCACCATTTTGCCTAGTTCCTTCACCCGAGTTCTCTCAAGCGCCTGGGTATTCTCTACCTGACCACCTGTGTCGGTTTGGGGTACGGTCCCACATGATCTGAAGCTTAGAGGCTTTTCCTGGAAGCGTGGCATCGATGACTTCGGCACCGTAGTGCCTTCGTCTCGCCTCTCGGCCTGGGGATCCCGGATTTGCCAAAGATCCCAGCCTACCGGCTTTCACCAGGACAACCAACGCCTGGCCCACCTAGCCTTCTTCGTCCCCCCATCGCAACCATGTGAGGTACGGGAATATTGACCCGTTTCCCATCGACTACGCCTTTCGGCCTCGCCTTAGGGGCCGACTCACTCTGCTCCGATTAGCGTCGAACAGAAACCCTTGGTCTTCCGGCGGGGGAGTTTTTCACTCCCCTTGTCGTTACTCATGTCAGCATTCGCACTCGTGATACCTCCAGCAAGCCTCTCGACTCACCTTCGTCGGCTTACACGACGCTCCTCTACCGC
>NZ_PNRE01000017.1 GCF_002879645.1 Halomonas heilongjiangensis
GACCCTGGGGGATCCCCAGGAAATGAATAGCTAAATCAGCATATTAGGATTGAAAAAAGTCTGCATGGGCAGGCATGTTGTTAATCGCCAAAGAAACAATATGCCGAGGTGCCCATGCAGACGCTCCGATTCTTGCACAAGATCCTGGCGGCTTCAGCCCCTGTGGTGCATGCCCTGCGCTTAGAGGCCGTGTTGGCTGCGGTACAGGCACTGATCGACGGCCAGCACCTGGGCCTGACGGCCTTAGGCCGCCATCTGCCCGGTGACACGGCGCCCAAGCACGCCATCAAGCGCATCGACCGCCTGCTCGGGAACCCTCACCTGCAGCAGGAGCGACCACTCTTCTATTGGCAAGTGACGCGGCTTCTCGTCGGCAATACCCCGCATCCGCGCCTCCTGGTGGACTGGTCGCCGATCGATGATCGGGGGCACTACTTTGTGCTGCGCGCCGCGCTTCCTTTCGCCGGCCGGTCCTTCCCGATCTACGAGAAAGTCCATCACAAGGACGCCTGCCCGGTCTGCCAGCGCCATCTGCTGGACATGATCGCCGAGCTGTTGCCGGAGGGTGCCCAGCCCATTCTGGTCACCGATGCCGGCTTCAAGGGGCCCTGGTTCCGGGAGGTGGAACAGCGTGGTTGGTATTACGTCGGCCGCTTGCGGCGACCGACGCACCTCCGGTTGTCAGGCGAGGAGTGGGCGCCCGTCGCGGAGCTGTTCGCGGGGGCTCGGCGCACCCCAGACGCCTTGGGCGAGGCTGAGCTCGTCAAGAAATCCCCACTGTCCACCCGGGCCTACCGCGTCCGTCACGCCGCCAAGGGACGACGCCACCTCACCAAACAGGGTAAGCCATCACGCGCCAAGCGCAGCCGTAAGGCCGCGAAAGGCCATCGCGAACCCTGGGTGCTGGTCAGTAACCTGCCACCATCGGTTACGAGTGCCAAGAAAGTGGTGGCGATCTATCGCCAGCGGATGCAGATCGAAGAGGGCTTTCGTGACGTGAAGAGCCCGCTGTTCGGCCTGGGCTTCGGGATGCACCAGACGCGCAGCGCGCGTCGCATCGAGATTCTGCTGCTCATCGCCATGCTGGCCAGCCTGGTGCTGGTCGCCATTGGCCTGAAGACTCAGCAGGAGGGGCGGGCCCAGCAGTTCCAGAGCAACAGCCTGCAGGCACGATCGGTCTTGTCGGTTTGGCGGCTGGGGCGGGAGGCATTGAGGTACTCCCCAAACCGACTGTCACGATGTCGGCCGGATAGGCTGACGGCGTTCCTCCGGCACGAAGTCATTGCACAGCATGGAGGTGCCAGTGGGATGTAAAAACCTGGGGATCCCCCAGGGTCTGACCCCATAGGGGCGGGCCTCGGCGCCTTTATTCGGCGAAGATGCCCGGGGAGCTGACGCCACATCAAGTGACGTTGATCACAGCGCCCGGCGCAGCGCCTCGAGCACCGGGTCGGTGTCGGGGCGCCTGTGGCGCCACAGGAAGAAGGACTCGGCGGCCTGCTCCACCAGCATGCCCAGGCCATCGACGCCGCGGGCACCACGCTCGGCGGCCCACTGCAGGAACACCGTGGGCTCGGCGCCGTACATCATGTCGTAGGCGGTGGCGCCGTCGGCAAACAGGTCGTCGGGCAGCGGCGGCAGGTCGCCGGCGAGGCTGGCGCTGGTGCCGTTGATCACCACGTCGAAGGGCCCCGAGATGGCATCGAAGCCACCGCCGCGGATCTCGCCCAGGTCGGCGAAGTCCGCCGCCAGGGCCTCGGCCTTCTCGGCGGTGCGGTTGGCGACGACCAGGCTGGCCGGGGCCGCCGCGAGCAGCGGCTCGAGCACGCCGCGCACCGCCCCGCCGGCGCCCAGCACCAGGAGGCGCGCGCCGGCGAGCGTGACGCCGTGGCGCTCGAGGTCCCGCACCAGGCCGACGCCGTCGGTGGTGTCGCCATAGACCTTCAAATCGTTGCTCTGGCCGTTGCCGCCGAGGATCAAGGTATTCACCGCCCCGGCCCGCAGGGCGCGCGGGCTCAGCACCTCGCACAGGCGAAACGCCTCCTCCTTGAACGGCACGGTGACGTTGGCGCCACGGCCACCCGCCGCGATGAAGGCACGCCAGGCGCCGGCGAAGTCGTCCAGGGGCGCCTCGATGGCGGTGTAGTCGATGGCCTCACCGGTCTGGTCGGCGAAGGCCGCATGGATGGCCGGTGACTTCGAGTGGCCAACGGGATGGCCGAATACACAGTAGCGGTCGGTCACGAGATCTCCTTGGTGTCTCGGGAAGCGTCTAGTTGGCCCCTTCCCCCAGCCAGTCGCGGGGGCGCAGATAGTCGCGATAGAGCAGGGCCTCGGGGCTGTCGGGCTCGGGGTTCCAGCCGTACTCCCAGCGCGCCAGGGGCGGCATCGACATCAGGATCGACTCGGTGCGTCCGCCGCTCTGCAGACCGAACAGGGTGCCGCGGTCCCACACCAGGTTGAACTCCACGTAGCGCCCGCGGCGGTAGAGCTGGAAGTCGCGCTCGCGCGCCCCCCAGGGGGTATCGCGGCGGCGACGCACGATGGGCAGGTAGGCCCCCAGGAAGGCGTCGCCCACGGCACGCTGGAAGGCGAAGCACTTCTCGAACCCCCAGTCGTTGAGGTCGTCGAAGAACAGGCCACCGACACCGCGGGTCTCGTCGCGATGCTTGAGAAGGAAGTAGTCGTCGCACCACGCCTTGAAGCGCGGGTAGACGTCGTCGCCGAAGGGCGCACAGGCGTCGCGGGCGACCCGGTGCCAGTGCAGCACGTCGTCATGCACCGGATAGAAGGGCGTCAGGTCGAAGCCGCCGCCGAACCACCATACCGGGGCCTCGCCCGCCTTCTCGGCGATGAAGAAGCGCACGTTGCCGTGGCTGGTCGGCACATGGGGGTTCTCGGGGTGCAGCACCCAGGAGACCCCCACCGCATGGAAGCTGCGCCCGGCCAGCTCCGGCCGGGCCGCGGTGGCGGACGGCGGCAGCCGCTCGCCGAAGACATGGGAGAAGTTGACGCCGCCCTTCTCGAACAGGCTCCCGTGCTCGATCACCCGGGAGCGACCACCGCCTCCCTCCTCTCGCACCCAGGCATCCTCGCGAAACCCCGGGCCGCCATCCTCCGCGGCCAGATCGGCACAGAGACGATCCTGGAGGTCGAGCAGGTAGCGCTTGACGGCATCGAGGTGAGCGTGGGCCACGGGGCCTCCTGAAGGCAGGGATAGGAAGGGGATCGGTGGCTCCCGGGTCAGGAGCGCAAGACTCGGCCGGTGATCAGGTCGCGGATGGTACTGGGGCGTTCGAGGCCACCGAGTTCCCCCTCGACCAGGGCATCCAGCTGGTCGCCGAAGATGGTACGCACCGCGTCGGCACTCATCGCCGGGGGCTCGCTGGCCTTGTTGGCCGAGGTCGAGACGATCGGCTTGCCGAAGGCCGTGCAGAGCTCCACCACCAGGGGATGAGCGCTGACCCGCAGCGCCACCCGATCATGACCGCCGCGCAGCAGCGCATGGGAGCGACCGTTGTCGGGCACCAGCCAGGTGTGGGGGCCGGGCCAGCTGGCCACCAGGGACGCCTGGAGCTCGAGCGGCACGCCCTCGAGCCAGGGCGCGAACTGCCCGATGTTCGCCGCCACCAGGATCATGCCCTTGGCCGGGTCGCGCTGCTTGAGGCGCAGCAGGCGGGCCAGCGCCTCGTCATTGTCGGGATCGCAGCCGAGCCCCCAGACCGCTTCGGTGGGATAGGCGATCACACCGCCGGCGCGCAGCGTGGCAACGGTGGTCTCGAGCGTACTGGCTTCGGTCATGGAACTCCTCGGATGGAAACGATCGACGTGGCGACGACGCCCCGATGCCGGGCTCCTATGCTATCACGCTCCCGGTGGCGACGGCAGGCGCACCCAGCCCCCGACCGCCTGGGTGGCGCGTCCCTCCAGCTCGAGCTCGAGCAGGCGGCGCTGGCACTCGGCGATGCCCAGGCCGGAGAGTCCCACCAGGGCATCCACCGGGGTCGGGGATCCACTCAGCCAGCGCAGCAGGGGGTCGGCCGACGACGATGCCCCCTCGCCGGTCGATACCGATGGCGGTGCCGCCGCGTCGGGACCGGGCAGCGCACGCCACTGGGTGAGTTCGGCGAGGATATCGTCGATATCGCGGACCAGCACGGCGCCGTCGCGGATCAGTTGCAGGTTGCCCCGGGCCTGGGGGTTGTGGATCGATCCCGGCAGCACGAAGACCTCGCGGCCCTGTTCGGTGGCCAGGCGGGCACTGACCAGCGACCCGCTCTTCTCGGCGGCTTCCACCACCAGCACGCCCAGCGAGAGCCCGGTGACGATGCGGTTACGCCGCGGGAAGAAGCCGGGCCGCGCCCGGGTACCGGGCGGATGTTCGGAGAGCAGCAGCCCGCCGGGCGCCTGCAGGCGGCGATAGAGACGGTGATGGCGGGGCGGATAGACCAGGTCGACGCCGCAGCCGAGCACCGCCACGCTGCGCCCGCCGGCCTCCAGGGCGGCCTGCTGGGCGGCGCCGTCGACGCCCAGCGCCATGCCGCTGACCACGCACCAGCCACGGCCGGCCAGCTCCCGGGCGAAGGCCGAGGCATTGCCGAGGCCCTCCCGGGTGGGGCGACGGGTACCGACCACGGCGAGTCGCGGCGGCGACAGTGCCGCGAGGTCCCCCAGCGCCCAGAGCACCGGGGGTGGATCGGCGATCTGGCCGAGCAGGTCGGGCCAGGCAGGATGACCGACATGCAGCAGGTGACGGGCGGGATCGGCGGCGAGCCAGGCCTGATCGGCCTCGAGCAGCGTGGCGATGGGGCTGCGGGCGGGGTGCTCGAGCCACAGCCGCAGGGCGGTGGCTGCCTCGCCGGGCAGCGTGGCCAGCCACCCCTGGGGCCAGGCCGGCGAGCGCGCGGCGATCGTCGCCAGCTGCCGGCTACCGACGCCCGGCAGGCGGGACAGCACCAGCCACTCCCTGGCCTGCATCATCCGCATCCCTCAGCGCAGGGCGGTGCCCAGGGCGCGGCGCGGGTTGTGCACCCGGTCGCCCACGGACAGGGTACGGGTGGCCTGCATCACCAGGCCGTAGCTCATCTTCTCGTAGGGCCGGAAGACCATCACCAGGCCGGCCTCCTCGCCGGGCAGGCGCAACGCCTCATTGGTACGCGGGTCGCTGACCAGTTCGCCCTGCTGCTCGACCATCAGCACGTGGCCCGGCTCCAGGCCGTCGCGACGGCCACGGTCCAGGGCCACCACCTGCAGGCGGCCGATGAAGCGCACGCCGCCCGGCACCGCCAGGATGCGGCCATCGACCTCGCCGTCGGGTGGCCGGGGATAGAACTGGGTGATCAGCTCGCGGCTCTCCAGCGGCAGCACGATGTCGTCGTTGCGCACCTCCTGGCGGGACGACGTGACCTCCAGCACCACGATATCGTCCTCGCTGCGTTCGCGCCGGGCCTGGCCCACGTGCTCGAGCTCGAGGCCCAGCAGCTCACCGGACGTCGCGTCCTGATAGCGCTCGCCGACGCGGTAGAGGCCGACCCGGGCGTTGCCCTCCAGGTGGCCCCGGGCATAGAGGCGATCACCGGCACCGCTGACCAGCCGGTGGTCGTCGGCGCCGACCACGTAGGCCAGCTCGTCGAGATCGTCCGGGTCGTCGATGACGCGGTGCTCGCGCAGGAAGTGCTGGATCGCCTCCAGGGGGATCGGCTCGATCGCCTCGCGATGCGGCGTGGTGCGGACCCCCGGCGACAGCCGCACCTCGCCCTGGCCACGCTCCAGGCCGAGGCAGGGGCGACCGTTGCAGTCATAGAGGTAGACGACGTCACCAGGGTAGATCAGGTGCGGATTGCGAATCTGCGGATTGACCTGCCACACCTCGGGCCACTGCCAGGGATGGCGCAGGAAACGACCGGAGATGCCCCAGAGGGTATCGCCCCGCACCACCGTGTAGCGCTCCGGCGCATCCCGCTGCAGGCTCTCCTCCCAGCTCAGCCCTTGCGCCTGGGCGGCACCCGTGCCCGCCACCAGCGCCGTGGCCAGGAGCACCATCACCTGCCCCAGGTGACCCAGCCTGTGCCGCACACCCCCCCTCGTCTGCCTCATCCCTGTCGCCCCCTGCGTTGCGCGCGTCACGCCTGACATCCTGGAACGATGTTGGCATGATATAGTCATAATTTATCGATGCGATGCGCGGCGAGCGGTTTCGCCACCGCTCGCCCGCTTCTAGAATAGTGTCATTCCCTGAATGACAGCATAACGGTGATTCCAACGCCATGGCCAAATTACCCATCCTCGAATTTCCCGACGAACGCCTGCGCACGAAGGCGGCGCCGGTCGAGGCGGTCGACGACGAGGTGCGTCGACTGGTCGACGACATGCTCGAGACCATGTACGAGGCCCGCGGCATCGGGCTCGCCGCCACCCAGGTGGACGTCCATCGCCGGGTGATCGTCATGGATGTCAGCGACACCCAGGCCAGCCCGCTGGTGCTGATCAACCCGAGCTATACGCCCATCGGCGACGAGCGTGACCTGATGCAGGAGGGGTGCCTGTCGATCCCCGAGTACTACGCCGAGGTGCCCCGCGCCCTGAAGGTTCACCTGAAGGCGCTGGATCGCGACGGCACCCCCTACGAACTCGAGGCCGAGGGTCTGCTGGCCCACTGCATCCAACACGAGCACGACCACCTCGAGGGCGTGCTGTTCGTCGACTACCTCTCGCCGCTCAAGCGCGACCGGGTGCTGAAGAAGATGCAGAAGCGCCACAAGCAGATGCAACCTGCCTGACCCTCGGGCCCTGCGCCGTGCACTGCATCGCCAGCGAAGGCCGACGCCAGGTGCGCCGGCCTTCGTCGTTTCGGGTCGGCTCCGTTATCATGGGAGGCATCGCCCACTGGCAAGGCCTCCGAGATCATGTCCCGACCCCTGCGCGTCATCTTCGCCGGCACGCCCGACTTCGCCGCCGAGAGCCTGGCGGCGCTGCTGGCCAGCCGCCACCAGATCATCGCCGTCTATACCCAGCCCGACCGACCGGCCGGACGCGGACGCAGATTGACCCCGAGCCCGGTCAAGACCCTGGCGATCGAACACGGCCTGCCGGTCCATCAGCCCGAGACCCTCAAGACCCCGGACGTCCAGGCCGAACTCGCGGCCCTGGACGCCGACCTGATGGTGGTGGTGGCCTACGGCCTGATCCTGCCCCGGGCGATACTCGACACGCCCCGGCAGGGCTGCCTCAACGTCCATGCCTCGCTGCTGCCGCGCTGGCGCGGTGCCGCGCCCATCCAGCGCGCCATCGAGGCCGGTGACAGCGAGAGCGGGGTGACCATCATGCAGATGGACGCGGGCCTGGACACCGGCGACATGCTGCTGGTCCGTCGCACACCGATCACCGCCACCACCACCGGTGGCGAACTCCACGACACCCTGGCGGCGCTCGGCGGCGAGGCCATCGTGGCGGCACTGGATGCCCTGGCCGACGGCGGGCTGAGCGCCACGCCGCAACCCGGGGAGGGCGTCACCTATGCCGCCAAGCTCTCCAAGGCCGAGGCCGAGCTGGACTTCCGCCGTCCGGCCTCCGAACTGGCGGCCCGGATCCGCGCCTTCAATCCCTGGCCGGTGGCCTGGTGTGCCCTGGGTGACGAGCGCCTGCGACTGCTGATGGCCGAGATCGGCGTGCCGCATGACGCTGAGACGCCGGCCACACCGGGCACCCTGCTCGTCCAGGATGGCGGGGCCCTGCGCATCGCCTGTGGCGAACGGGGGGACCAGGTACTGAGGGTGACACGCGCCCAGCTGCCCGGCGGCAAGCCGCTGGCGGTGCACGAACTGCTCAAGGCGCGGGCCGAGCGCTTTCCCCCCGGCCTGGTCCTGGGCCGTTTCAACGAGGAGACCCCGCGATGAGCGCCGGAACACCGGACAACCGCCGAGGCCAGCCCCGCGGCCTCCACAACGACGGGGGCCTCGCCTTGCGTGCCGCCGCCGCCCGCGCCCTGGTCCCGGTGATCACCGGCAAGGGTTCGCTGACCAACCTCGACGACCACCAGGTGGTGGCCCGCGATCGCGCGCTGTTCAAGGCCCTCTGCTACGGAGCCTGCCGCACCCTGCCACGGCTCGAGGCGCTGGCCGACAAGCTGCTGGTGAAGCCCTTCAAGGCCCGCGATGCCGACGTGCAGGCGCTGTTGCTGATCGGCATCCACCAGCTGCTCTACATGCGCATTCCGAGCCACGCCGCCGTGGGCGAGACCGCCGGCGCCGCCCGCTTGCTCGACAAGGAGTGGGCCACCCGGGTGATCAACGGCTGCCTGCGCCGGCTCACGCGGGAAGCCACGGCGCTGCAGGCCGAGGTCGATCACGACCCGGCGGTGGCGCTGCTGCACCCACGCTGGCTGCTCAAGGCCCTGCGCCAGGCCTGGCCCGACGACTGGCGCACCATCTGCGAGGCCAACAACACGCCGGGCCCCATGACGCTGCGGGTCAACCGTCGCCACGGCGACCGCGAGGCCTATCTCGACCGGCTCGACGGCGCCGGCCTCGACGCCCGGCTCTGCCTGCACGCCCCGGACGGGGTGACCCTCGATACCCCCTGCGACGTCCACGTCCTGCCAGGCTTCGAGGCGGGACACGTCAGCGTCCAGGACGAGGCCGCCCAGCTCTCCGCGGTGCTGCTCGGCCCGGTGCTGGCGCCGCGGCCCGGCGCCCGGGTACTGGATGCCTGCTGCGCGCCGGGCGGAAAGACCTCCCATCTGCTGGAGCTGTTCGACATCGAGCTCCACGCGGTGGACAGCGACGCCGTGCGCCTGGCCCGGGTCGAGGATGCCCTGACCCGGCTCGGCCTCGCCGCCACCCTGACCCACGGTGACGCCACGCAGCGGGACTGGTGGGACGGCACCCCCTTCGACGCCATCCTGCTCGATGCCCCCTGCTCCGGCAGCGGCGTGATCCGTCGCCACCCGGACATCAAGCGCCTGCGTCGCCCCTCGGACATCCCCAAGCTGGCCGAGCTGCAGGCACGACTGCTCGACAATCTCTGGCCCCTGCTGCGTCCCGGGGGCACCCTGCTCTACGCCACCTGCTCGGTGCTTCCCGAGGAGAACGCCGAGCAGCTCCAGGCGTTCCTGGCGCGTACCCCGGACGCCACCCCCACCACCCCTCACGATGTGGCCTGGGGCCGCCCCGCCGGTGCCGGCCGCCAGCTGCTGCCGGCAACCGACAGCCACGACGGCTTCTTCTATGCCAGACTGGTGAGGCAGGCGAGCTGAAGCCCGCCGCTACATGTACCGATCCAGGGGATCCACCATGAGCCACCATACCTACAAGCACATCGAACTCACCGGAACCTCCCAACAGGGCCTCGAGGAGGCCATCAACAGCGCCATCGCCAAGGCCTCTGAGAGCCTTCACGGCATGCGCTGGTTCGAGGTCACCGAGACCCGCGGGCATATCGAGCACGGGCGCGTCGCCCACTGGCAGGTCACGCTCAAGATCGGCTTCACCCTCGACTGACCCCCGGATTCCGGGTCGCCCCTGTTCCCTGCACGGCGCCTGGTTTATGCTGACGCCCCTGTTGCGGCGCACAAGATGCACCGCCGGGAACTGTTGCGGACACGACAACAATGAAGATCATCATTCTCGGCGCCGGCCAGGTCGGCGGCACCCTGGCCGAACACCTGGCCCGCGAGGAGAACGACATCACCGTGGTGGACACCGACGGCGAACGGCTGCGCGAGCTGCACACCCGGCTCGACATCCGCACCGTGGTCGGCCCCGGCTCCTACCCCATGGTGCTGCGCCAGGCCGGCTGCGAGGACGCCGACATGCTGATCGCGGTGACCAGCCAGGACGAGGTCAACATGATCGCCTGCCAGGTCGCCCACACCCTGTTCCGCACCCCGACCAAGATCGCCCGGGTGCGCGCCACCGCCTACCTGACCCGCAAGGGGCTGTTCGCCCACGAGGCGGTGCCGATCGACGTGCTGATCAGCCCCGAGCAGGTGGTCACCGACCACATCCGCCGGCTGATCGAGCACCCCGGCGCGCTGCAGGTGCTGGAGTTCGCCGGCGGCCTGGCCCAGCTGGTCGCGGTGAAGGCGGTCTACGGCGGCCCGCTGGTCGGCCAGGATCTCGGCTTCCTGCGCCGCCACATGCCCAGCGTCGACACCCGGGTGGCCGCCATCTACCGCCGCAACCGGCCGATCATCCCGCGCGGCGATACGGTGATCGAGGCCGACGACGAGGTGTTCTTCATCGCCGCCCGGCGCGACATCCGCGCGGTGATGAGCGAGCTGCGGCGCCTCGACCGCGACTTCCGCCGGGTGATGATCGCCGGCGGCGGCAACATCGGCGAGCGCCTCGCCGAGCACCTCGAGCACAGCCACCAGGTCAAGATCATCGAGCACGGCCTCGAGCGCTGCACCCAGCTCTCCGAACGCCTCGACCGCACCGTGGTGCTGCACGGCAGCGCCACCAGCAAGCGGCTGCTGGAGGAGGAGAACATCGAGGACTGCGACATCTTCTGCGCGCTGACCAACGACGACGAGGTCAACATCATGTCGTCGATGCTGGCCAAGCGCATGGGCGCCAAGAAGGTGCTGACGCTGATCAACAACGCCGCCTACGTCGACCTGGTGCAGGGCGGCGAGATCGACATCGCCATCTCGCCGCAGCAGGCGACCATCGGCAGCCTGCTGACCCACGTGCGGCGCGGCGACATCGTCAACGTGCACTCGCTGCGGCGCGGCGCCGCCGAGGCGATCGAGGCGATCGCCCACGGCGACACCCAGTCGTCGAAGGTGGTGGGGCGGGCGATCGGCGAGATCGATCTGCCGCGAGGCACCACCATCGGCGCCATCGTGCGCGGCAAGGAGGTGCTGATCGCCCACGACGACGTGGTGGTAGAGTCCGGCGACCACGTGATCCTGTTCGTGATCGACAAGCGCCGCCTGCGCGACGTGGAGCGGCTGTTCCAGGTCGGCCTGACCTTCTTCTGA
>NZ_PNRE01000091.1 GCF_002879645.1 Halomonas heilongjiangensis
CACCGCCAGGGTGTCCAGGGCCAGCCGCCGGCCGGGGGTCTTCATGGTCAGGAAGGCCAGGCGATCCAGCCCCCGGCGCGGCATGGCCGCGAGCATCGGGAACAGGGTGCCGAGGGTCTTGCCGATGCCGGTGGGCGCCTGGGACAGCAGGCAGCGCCCGGTGGCCGCCGCCTTGTAGACGCCCTCCGCCAGCTCGCGCTGCCCGGGCCGGAAGGCGGCATGGGGAAAGGCGAGCTCGCGCAGGGCCGCATCGCGACGCAGGCGATGCTCGGCCTCCTGCCCGGCCCAGGCCAGGAAGCGCCGGCACTGGGCCTCGAAGAAGGCCGTGAGTTCGGCCGCCGAGGCCCGCTCGGTCAGCAGCGTCTCGCGGCCGGTGGTGATCTCCAGGTAGACCAGCGCCAGGGTGACGCCCTCCAGGCCCCGCTCGGCACACAGCAGGGCGCCGTAGACCCTCACCTGGGCCCAGTGCAGGGCGCGCTGGTTGGCGGCCATGCGCGACAGGTCGCCACGATGGGTCTTGACCTCCTCCAGGCGGTTGGCTGCCGGGTCATAGCCGTCGGCCCGGCCGCCGACGACCAGGCCCGCGAAACGGCCCGAGAGGGGCAGCTCGGCCTCATACCCTTCGCCGCGGCGCCCGGCCACCAGGGCGTGGCCGGCGATCCCCTCCCGGGCGCTGGGCGCAGGGGTGAAGCGATGATCGAGGTCGCCCTCCCGGGCGGTGAAATCGCACAGCGCCCTGACCGCGACACGGTACTCGCCTTCGCTCATGGCGTGTCCTGCCAGCGAACATGGCACACCACGGCGGGGATGCCGCAAGCGTGGAAGAAGGCCAGCCAGCGGCGCTGGTTGTCCTGCAGGCGGTCGCCGGGGCCCTTCACCTCGATCAGCCGGTAGCGGCGACCGGCGGCATCGGCTTCGGGAAGGAACTGGATCAGGTCCGGCAGGCCGGCGCGGTTGGCCTTGAGATCGGCCAGCAGCCGCGCGAAGCAGGCGCGCAGGTCCGGCGTCGGGATAGCGGCGAGCGCCTGCTCGAGCAGCGCCTCGGTGAGTACGCCCCAGTGCACGAAGGGCGAGACGGTCCCCTGTTTCTCGCCCCAGGTGTGCCGTATCGCCTCGCGGTAGCTGCCATCGTCGAGCCGGCCCAGGCAGGTGTCGAACAGCGCCCGGCGCCGGGCGACGAAGTCCTCCCGGTGGAGATCCGCCGGCCCACCGTGGAAGGGATGGAAGAAGGCGCCGGGCAGCGGGGCGAACACGGCCCCCCAGCAGAGCAGCCCGAACAGACCGGTGAGCAGGGCGTTCTCCACATAGTGCACCGGCGACGAGGCGCTGCTCAGGTGGTCGCGCACCGCGAGCTCCACGCTCGCCACCGGGCCGGGCAACGCGAGGTCCCAGCGCTCGGTGACGGGCTCGGGGACACGCGCCACCGGCGGCAGGCCCAGCCGCAGCCGCAAGCGCAGGCGCTCCAGCGCCTGGTGCTCCTGCTCGCCGAGCGCCTCCCGGGCGGCCCGCTCGGCGAGTTCATGGGCGCGGGCATGCTCGCCCATCCGCTCCAGCAGACGCAGGCGGCGGATGCGCGGCTCGCCTGGCCCGGCCTCGGCATAGAGGGCGAGCGCCCGCTCGCGTTCCCCGGCACGCTCGGCGGCCACGCCCAGTTGCAGGAGCAGCCGGGTCCGGCGCCCCGCCAACCAGCCGTTGTCGCCGTTTATCGCCGGCAGTTCGGCGTGCAGCGCCTCGGGCGAGTCACCGGCCTCCAGCCGTTCGCGCAGCCGATGCAGGGCCAGGTAGGCGTCGACCTCCTCGCGGCACTGGAAGGCCCGCGACTCGGGGGAGAAGGCAACCCGCTCGAAGCGCTGCACCCCCAGTTCGGCGAGCACGAACTCGGCCCAGTCCTGGCGCAGGTTACCGAAGAACATCAGCCGCAGCCGATCGCAGGTCTCCATCACGGCCAGGCGCACGATGCGATCGGGCGCCTCCGGCCACCAGGCGGCCAGCCGGCGGCAGTCGCCGAGGCGTGGCGCCAGCGCCTCGTACAACGCCGCCTTGCCGACGGAAGCGGGCAGCCCGGCGGCGGCGATCTCGTCGGCAAGCGCCCGACGCAGCTCGGGCAGCCGCAGCTGGCGGAAGAGCTCGTCGAGGGTCAGCTCGGGGTCGGGCTCGACCCAACCGGCGTCGATCAGCGGCGAGAGCGCCGCGGCGGTATCGCCGATCTCGGCATAGCCGAGCCTCGCGAGGCGGAAGTGCTCACCCTTGCGCATCACCATGCGCACCAGCAGCGCCCGGGAGGCACGCGGCAGGTCCTCGAAGGTCGCCAGGAAGGCCCGCTCCGACGCGTTCAGCAGGCCACCGTGCCGCTCGGCGACCCACGCCAGCACGAAGCGGAAGTTCACCAGGTAGTAGAGCGGGTCATCCAGCGAGGCGGTGACCGAACGGGCAGGCGAGATACTGGTCATACATCCATGATATCAGCCTCGACAGGCTGGCTCACCGTTTCTCGGGGCTGATCCGACGACAGGCCTGGGAGGAGGCGCTGTAACCCCCTCCCTGGGCGCTACTTTTGCCTTCCCTGGCAAAAGACCTCCTCTTCGGCCTGTCCCCGGCGCCCCTCGTCATATCCAGCCAGCTCGGCGATCACCTCGGCGGCGGGGACCTCGCGACAGCCGCTGGCATTCTGCCCGGCCCACAGCGGCGAGAAGTCACCGCTGCCCTGCGCTTCCGCGGCGGCCCGCAGCGGGGCGATGGCCGCGGTGGCGAGCGGAAAGGCCGGGGCGACATCACTGAGCGGGCCGAGTTCGCGCATCAAGCGGGTGACGATGCCCCGCGCCGGGCGGCCGCTGTAGAGGTTGGTCAGCGCCGTATGGCGGGCCGCCTCGCTCATCAGCGCCTGCCGGTGGATCCGCGAGGTGGTCGCCTCCGGGCAGCACAGGAAGGCGGTGCCGACCTGCACGGCCGCGGCGCCCAGCGCCAGGGCCGCCGCCACTCCGCGGGCATCGCCGATGCCACCGGCGGCGATCACCGGCACCTCGACCGCCGCCACCACCTGGGGCAGCAGGGCGAAGGTGCCGACCTGGGTGGTGAGGTCGTCGGAGAGGAAGATACCGCGGTGGCCGCCCGCCTCGAGCCCCTGGGCGATGATCGCATCGACGCCATGGGCCTCGAGCCACCGCGCCTCCTCCACCGTGGTGGCCGACGACAGCACCGTGGCGCCCCAGGCCTTGACCCGCTCGAGCAATTCCGGCGCCGGCAGCCCGAAGTGGAAGCTGACCACCTCGGGGCGGACGGCCTCCAGC
Organism: Halomonas heilongjiangensis; assembly: GCF_002879645.1. GTDB lineage: Bacteria > Pseudomonadota > Gammaproteobacteria > Pseudomonadales > Halomonadaceae > Halomonas > Halomonas heilongjiangensis. Next base: position 3,288 of record NZ_PNRE01000091.1, read on the forward strand.
AGGTCGCAGGCCTGGTGATCGAAGGGCCGGCGTCCCGCCCCGGCCGGCACGCTCGCGATGTCGAGGCCGAACTCGGCATAGTAGGGTGCCAGCGCCCGGTGCCAGCGCGCCTGGCGGCCGGCGTCGGGTTCGGGGGGCGTATGACAGAAGAAGTTGACGTTGAGCGGACGGGAGGTGCGCGAGCGAATGGACGCGAGTTCGTCGCGCATCGCCTCCACACCCAGCATGGCGCAGGGCAGTGCCCCGAGGCCGCCGGCCTCGCAGACCGCCACGGCGAGGTCGGCCCCCTGCACGCCGGCCATGGGTGCCTGGAGGATGGGTAGCTCGATGCCGAGCTGTTGCTTGAGGCTCACGGGTTCTCTCCCTGGTCGGGCGTGTCGCTGGAGCGATCGCGGCGCCTCGGGCCCAGGGTATCGGCCACATGGGCGCCGCGCTCTCCCATGGGCCGCGACTCGCCGATGGTGGTGTCGTGCCGGGTCTGGCGCTCCATTTCACCGTTGATCTCGGCACCGAGCAATACGACGAAGGCGGAGAGCCAGAACCACAGCATCAGTACCACCACCGCGCCCAGCGAGCCATAGAGCTCGCCGAGGTTCGCCACATGGCCGACATAGAGCGAGAGCCCACCGGAGCCGAGCAACCACAGCAGGGTGGCGGTGACGGTGCCGACGCTGACCCACTCCCAGCGCGGCGAGCGCCGATAGGGGCCGAAGCGGTAGAGCACGGCGACGACGAACATCATCATCAGCAGCAGGACCGGCCAGCGCAGCCAGCCGATCACCCTGACCGGGGTGTCGTCGAGGCCGAGCATGCCGATGGCCAGGGGAACGAACGCGATGAACACGATGGTGACCTGGGTCAGCACGATCAGTCCCAGGGTCAGGGCGGCGATGACCAGCATGCGGTGGCCCAGGCCGCGACGCTCGTCCTCGCCGTAGACGACGTTCAGCCCGACGATCAGGCCACGCACGCCCCTGGAGGCCACGTACATCGCCACCACCAGGCTGGTCAGGGCGGTCAGGCTCAGCCCGGTATCGGTGTTGTCGCCGATCTTGCGGGCCTGCTCCTCGATCAGCTTCGCCCCGTCCTCGGGGAGGAAGCGACTCAGTTCGATGATCTGGCGCGTCATGTCCTGGGGGTCGAGCACCAGCGCCCAGAGCGAGATGACCGCCGCGATGGCGGGAAACAACGACAGCAGGGCATAGAAGGCGATACCGGCGGCCAGCATGGTGAGACGGTCGTCGCTCATCTCCTGCTTGACGCGCCACAGGATGTCCAGCCAGCCGCGGCCGGAGATCTCCCGCGGCTGCTCGGCTCGACGGCCTCTCGGGTGGTTCGACATGGGCGCCTCAGGGTTGCCGGGCCGGGCGCAGGACCATGCGCGAGGCGCGGATCTCGATGTCGAAGCGGTTGAGGAAGCTCATCCCCAGCAGGGCGACGTCGCCCTCCAGGCCCGGACTGATCGAGCCGCGCACCTCGGTGGCGGAAAAGCCCCCCAGGCTGACCTCATCGAGGATGGTGAGATCGCCGCGCACCCGTCCATTGGCGGTATTGAACCAGGCCGAGCCTGCCCGCTCCAGTCCCAGCCGGTCGGCCAGGCCGGCGGGCAAGGCCACGTAGGTGGCCCCGGTATCGAGCAGGAACTCCACCGGCTCGCCATTGATGCGACCGGTGGCCATGAAGTGACCCGCGCGGTTGCGCTCCAGGATGACCGACTCGCCCTCCCCCACGGCGTTGACCAGGTGGGCATTGGGGTTGCGCTGACTCTCCAGAAAGCCCTGGAACCACCAGGTGCCGACACCGATGAACAGCGCCCAGAACAGCAGCATCATGCCGAGCCCGGCACGCCGCGCGGGGTCTTCGTCGCTCATCCGCCGTCCTCCCTCGCTCTGCCCAACGACAGCATTGACACCGAAGTCCGGCGCTGTCTACCCGCCGACAGCACGCCGGGCGCGAAGCGTCGGCCTTCCTCCCCCCACGCCTTCCCTTGCCGCCCTCGTCGTTGCCACGGGGCCGGCGTTCCTACTCGAGCTCCTCTCGCCACAGCTCCCAATGACCGCCATCGTCGGCGGAACGCTCCCGCCCCCAGCTGCCATGCAGTCGACCGTCGTCCGCCGCCGCCTCGAGCAGGCCCAGTCCCTGCTCCAGCCCCAGCGTCCAGCCGAAATGCAGGCGCCCCGCCTGCACCTCTCCCTCCAGATGGCCCAGGCCCAGCCCGTAGGTGAACACCCCCTGGACCCGGTCGCCCTGCCGCTCGAGCACCAGCCACACCGGCAACTCCCCCGAGGCATCGCCGAGCGTGCCCTGGAAGGTGCCCGCGAAGGGCTGCCCGGCGGCCGCCACCGCCGGGTCGATGACCAGCTCACCCTCTCGCCGCGGCTGCAGCACGGCCGGTTCGGTGGCACGCCCCAGGCGCACGATGCCCTCCTGGATGTCGCGGTCGTCCAGGAAGCCCGCCAGGCGACCGATCTCGTCGGCCACGCCGTCGATCCGCTCGCGGGCCGCGGCGAAGTCCGGCTCGGCCCGGGCGAAGGCGTCGCGGCGCTCGGACAGGGCCGCGGCCAGCCCCCTCAGCCGGTCCGAGGTCAACGGATGGGTGGCGTCGGCCAGATGGGCCCGATAGGCCGCCTCGTCGGCGAAGTGCCAGCGATTGGGTTCCCAGTGGGCCAGCAGCGTGAAGAAGACGCTCATGCCCAGCGGCGGATAGGCGAGCCGGGCCATGACGTCCAGGGCGAAATCGTCGGCCTCGGCCTCGTGGCGGCGGGCCGCCTCCCGGGACACCTCGGGCCCGTAGCCCGGATGGCGGTGCAGGGCATGCCCCAGCTCGTGGAGCAGCACGAAGACCACCGAGGAGGTGAAGATCTTGCCGTAGAGTACCATCACCTCCGCACGCTCCCGTACGTCATCGGGTACCCCCAGCGCCGCGAGCGGCAGCGGGTAGCGCCCCTCGGGAAACGACTCGGGCCGGCGGTGACGCAGCATGGCCAGGTACTGTGAGGGCGTCTCGATCGACAGGCCCTCGAGCTGGAGCCAGGCCATGGCCAGGGCGAGGTCACCGAACAGGCGCAGCGAGGCCACCGACATCACCACCTGGCGGCGGCCATCGGCCAGGGTCTGCTGGTAGTAGCAGAAGGGCTCGCTGGCGGGCACGGGGCAACGTAGCGGGAAGGCGAGCTCGACGCCAGCCAGCCGCTCACGCTCCTCGGCCTCGAAGGCCGGCGACAGGTCCTCGTCATGGACGCGGCGGATATCCTCGGGGGTGATCCTCGACCAGTACGCCAGGGTCGCCTCGTCGTAGAGGCCGACCATGCCCGCGGCCGGTGAGGCCAGCAGCCAGCAGGACAGGACCAGGCCGAGTCGCCAGCCGGCGTTCACGGCCGGTCCCTGCCCTGATGGTAGAGGGCCGCCGGCGCAGAGAAGCGGGCATCGGGCGGCTCCCCCCGGGCATCGGTACCGTTGGCCCAGTCGCTGAAGGCGGCATGGTCGCCCCAGCCGTCCAGCCAGGCGTCGCGCATCAGCCGCAGCTTCACCTGGCGCAGGTCGCCACGCTCGGCCACGGCCTGGCTGCCCTCCGAGGCGGAGGCGTCGACCAGGGCATTGAGGGTGAAGAGGAGTCGACGCAGCCGGGCCTGCTCCAGGGCGGGGTCGATGCCCCCGGCCTCCGGAACGAGCCCGGAGTAGCTGGCCAGCGTCGGGGCATCGCCGGTCGTCATCGGCGGTGCCGAGGTGGCCTGGACGGCGCTGTACAGCGAGATGCCCAGGGCCACGCTGCCGAACAGGGCGAAGAAGAGTCCCGGCGCGGCGCGGTTCAGCACCACCTCGGTGCCGCCGGGCAGGGTAACCTTGCCGTCGCTGTCGCGGTGGGTGGGCACCGCCAGGAACAACCGGTAGCCGAGGTAGATGGCCATGCCGGCGAACAGCACGACCAGGATGCGCTCGATGGCACGCAGCATGACGGGGTCCATGACGGCAACTTCCAGTGGAGCCGCGGCAGGCGGGATCCTTCCAGTCTATGCCACCTCAGCCGCCGTTGCGCGCCTCCCAGTCGCGTGCCGCCTGCTGGCCGCGGGCCTGGTTCACGGCCAGGCAGACCAGGATGGCGACGATGAACAGCGCCGCGCAGAGCAGGATCGAGGCCTGCAGGCCGACCAGCGACTGCAGCAGCCCCAGGGCGATGATGCCGAGAACCCCGGCCAGCTTGTTGGCCAGCCCCCAGAAGCCGAAGAACTCGGCGGCCTTGCGGGTCGGCGAGAAGAGCCCCACCAGGGCGCGGCTGGCCGACTGGCTCGAGCCCAGACTGAGGCCGGCCAGGCAGCCCACCACCAGGAAGAGGTGCTGTGCCTCCCAGCCGAGCCCCAGTCGCGCATTGAGAAAGGCGGTGACCTCGGGGGTGGCCCAGATGGCGAAGATCGACGCCACCCAGAGCATCAGGGTGATCAGGTAGGTGACCTTGGTGCCGATGCGGTCCTGGATGAAGCCGAACCCCAGCGCCCCCGCCGCGGCGGTGATCTGCACGATGATGAACATCAGGTTGCGGATCGACTCGTCCCAGCCGATCACCTGGGCGCCGTAGATGAAGGCGAAGGCGATGATGATGTAGACCCCGGCCATGGAGAACAGCAGCGAGACCAGGAAGATGCCCAGGTCACGGAAGCGCCGGAGCTCGTGCAGGGTGGTGGCGACCCGCTCCCAGGCGATCCGGTGGTAGGGCATGCCGGGCGGCTGCGGGGTGCCGCGTTCCCTGACCCACAGGAAGGTGGGGATGGCGGTGACCAGGAAGAAGCCGGCGGCGAAGGGGCCGACCCAGCGGATGCGCTCGAAGTTCTCCGCCGTGGCCTCGCCCAGCGCCACCAGGGTGAAGCCGGCGGCGAACAGCCCGCCCACGTAGCCCAGCGCCCAGCCGAAGCCGGAGATCTTGCCCAGGTCCTCCGGGGGCCCGAGGTCGGGCAGGAAGGCGGCGATGAAGGACTCGCCCATGGAGTAGGCATAGTTCGACACCACGATCAGCAGCAGGCCCAGCACCACGTAGCCCGGCGCCACGAAGTAGAGCATCGCGGTGGTCGCCACGGTGGCCAGGTAGCTGGCGAACAGGAAGCGCTTCTTGGCGGCGTGGTAGTCCATCACCGCCCCGCACAGCGGCCCGGTGATCACCACCAGCAGGTAGCTCACCGCCAGCGCCAGGCTCCACAGCAGGTTGGCCAGCCGGTAGTCGTCGCCGCGCTCGCCGACGATCACCGTGGTGAAGAGCTCGCCGAACACCACGGTGATGATCAGCAGCGTATAGGCCTGGTTGGCGAAATCGAACATCGCCCAGCCGAAGATTTCCTTTCTCGTTGCCCGCTGCCGGGGCGATGTGCCGGCAGCCGCTGGAACCACACTCATGCGCGCCTTCCTTGCCATGCGAGGGCCGGGCCCCGTCAGCCCCCTAGACTACCAGCAATGGCGCGGCACGGGCATTCACTACACTGAACAGGGGCACACTGGACAAGGAGGCAAGATGAAGCGACAACGGAAGGCCGTCTGTCTCGGCGGCATGTCCCTGGCGCTACTGGCCCTGGGCACGGCCACACTGGCCGAGGAGGTGATCGAGGAGTCCCTGGGTACCGAATATCAGACACTGCGCCTGGTCAGGGTCGCCGGGGGGTTCGAGCACCCCTGGAGCGTCGCCCTCCTGCCCGGCGATCGCTTCCTGGTGACCGAACGCCCCGGCCGCCTGCTGCTGATCGAAGACGGTGAAGCGCAGGAGGTCGAGGGCGTTCCCGAGGTCCACACCCACCTCCAGGGCGGACTGCTCGACGTGGTACCCCATCCCGGCTTCGACGAGAACCGCTGGCTCTATTTCACCTACTCTCGAGGCGATGACGAGGCCACCGCCTCGGCGCTGGGGCGCGCCCGGCTGGTCGACGAGCAACTGGTCGACCAAGAGGCGTTGTTCGAGCAGAACCGGCGGTTCGAACCCGGGCGCCACTACGGCTCTCGGCTGGCCTGGCTGCCCGACGGCTCCCTGTTGATGAGCATCGGCGACCGAGGCGAACCCGACAGCGCCCAGGACACCGGCGATCACGCCGGCTCGGTGCTGCGCCTGGGCGCCGACGGCCTGGCCCCCGAGGACAACCCGCATGTCGGCCACGCCGAGATCCTGCCGGAGATCTACTCCTGGGGGCATCGCAATGTCCAGGGACTGGTGGTCGATACGCAAAGCGGTGCCGCCTGGGCCACCGAGCACGGCCCACGCGGCGGTGACGAGCTCAACCGCATCGAGGCCGGACGGAACTATGGCTGGCCAAGGGTCAGCCGGGGCCGCGACTACGGCACCGAGGGGCCTCTCCGGGATGCCGTGCGCAGCGCACTGTCACTCGACGAGGAGATGGTCGATCCGATCCACGAGTTCCTGCCGACCTTTGCTCCCTCCGGCCTTGCCCTGGTCACCGGCGACCGCTACCCGAACTGGCAGGGCAACCTGGTCGCCGGCGGCCTGAGTGCCGAACGCGCCTACCGCATCGTCATCGAGGAGGACGAGGTGGTGCACATGGAAGAGCTGCTGCTCGGCAAGGTGGGACGCATCCGTGACGTCCGCCAGGGGCCCGACGGCTACCTCTACGTGCTCAGCGACGACGAGGAGGACGGCGGCCTCTATCGGCTGGAGCCCGTCGACGACTGACCCGCCTCGGCTCACTCCGCTGGCCCGCCCTGGCCAGGCGACTCCCGGCCGGTCAGCGGCGGCCCCTTGAGCTCGACGGTATTGCCCATGGGGTCGCTCAGGTAGAGCGAGGGCCCGCTGCCTTCGGCCCCGTAGCGAATCTTCTCCTCGCCGACCTCGATGCCGAAGCACGCCAGCTCGGCACGGATCGCCTGCGCGTCGAACGGCTCGACGCGCAGGCAGAAGTGATCCAGGTGGCGCCCCGCGGCACCGGGTGCCGGGCCGCCTCGGCGCCCCAGTTCGCCCTCCACCGGCACCAGGTCGATCAGCGCGGCCCCGGCACGCAGCTGGATCAGGCCGAGGTCGTCGTTGCGACGTTCGATCTCGCAGCCCAGTGCCTCCACGTAGAAGCGCAGCATGGCGTCGAGATCGGTGACGCGCAGCACCAGGTGATCGAGGCCGGTGATTCTCGGCATGGCCGCTCTCCTGTCGGTAGGGTTGGAGAAGCCTCAGACCAGGTCGCGAGGCACGGTCTCGTCCCAGGTCCGGGCGTAGATGCGAGTGTCGCCGTCCCAGGCGTCCAGGGTCGCGCGGAGACGAAAACTGTCGGCATCGCTGGTCATCAGCGTGCGGGTCAGGGTGCGTACCTCCCAATCGCCGCGCTTGAAGCTGCGTCGCCACTCCGTCCAGCCGCTGACGCTGTCGTAGTTGCCATAGGCATAGCTGTAGCGCTCGGTGACCCTGGCGGCGATCTCCAGGCCGATGTCGTCGAGACGGTAACGCCCTTCGTCGTTGACCACCTCCAGGGTGGTGCGGTCGTTGGCCAGGTCGCGGATCACCTGCCAGGTCTCCTGGGTGGGCTGCAGCAGTGTCTTGGCCAGCGGGGCGGCCCCTTCCGGCTCGCCGAAGGACGGCAGCGCTGCCTCCTCGGCGGGCCGCGGCGCCCGCACCGGCAGGATCAATCGGCACCGGCTCGGCCGGATCGTGACCCGGGCCGGCTCCGGGGCCGGCCAGGCCAGCGGCCAGTAGCTGGTGGAGAGTGCCAGGCGAACGGCATGCCCGGCGGCGAACTGCTGGGCGATGTGCTTGAGCTTGACCCGCACCCGATAGCGGCGCCCCGGCTCCAGCGGCTCGGGATCCTCGTCGCTGTCGCGGTGGGTGAGGTTGAGCAGCCCATAGGAGACCCGGGTGGCCTTGTCGTCCTCGGCGATGTCGGAGAGGCGCAGCGCCACCATGGCCACCGGCTGGTCGGCCGCGAGCTCCAGCTCGACCAGCGGCTGGCCACAGATCTCCAGCGGCGCCTCGAGGCGAGGCGTCTGGAAGATCAGCGAGCCGCCATCCTCGTCGCGCTGGTCGTGGGGCAGGTCGGGCGGGGCATTGTAGGAGCACCACTTGCCGGCGAAGAGCCCCACCGAGAGCGGCGAGCGGATATCCAGACTGGCCTCGTCATCCTCGCCGTCGTCCTCCGGCAGCAGGTCGTGTCCCGCGGTCAGACGGAAGGACGTCGGCACGATGTGCGGCGACGGCCAGGTCGGCTCGGCCACCCAGCGACCGGGGCGCACGTCGTAGCGCGCCGAGGGGGGGACCGACTCCTGCATCCAGACGCGCAGCATGGGCTCCTCCATGATCCCGGTGTCGATGCCCTTGAGCCACTGGTCCCACCAGCGCAGCGCGTCCTGCAGGAAGCCGATGGCCGGCCCCGGCACGCCCAGGTGCGGGTACTTGTGGGCCCAGGGACCGACCAGCCCCTTGCGCGGCACCTCGAGGCCGGCCAGCAGGCGGAACACCGCGTTGCAGTAGCCGTCGGCCCAGCCACTGACGGCATATACCGGGCACTGGATGCGCGAGTAGTCCTCGCACACCGAGCCGTGCTTCCAGTAGTCGTCGCGACGCTGGTGCTCGAGCCACTTGGCCAGCCAGAGGCCACTGCCGTCCAGGCGCTCGAGCCACATCTCGCGCCAGCGCTCGCCCACCAGCTCGGGATCCGGCGGGCAGGCGTTGCCGTCGAACATGGTCGAGGCCCAGGAGAGGTTGTCGGCCAGCAGACAGCCGCCCATGTGGTGGATGTCGTCGGCGTAGCGGTCGTCGGTGAAGCAGAGCGTGATCACCGCCTTGAGCTGGGGGGGCTGCAGGGCGGCGATCTGCAGCCCGTTGAAGCCGCCCCAGGAGATGCCGATCATGCCCACCTCGCCGGTGCACCAGGGCTGGGCCTCGAGCCAGGCGAGGATTTCCAGGCCATCGTCCAGCTCCTGGGGCAGGTACTCGTCGGTGAGCACGCCATCGGACTCGCCGGTGCCGCGGATGTCGACCCGCACCCCGGCATAGCCGTGCCCCGCCCAGTAGGGATGACTCTGGACGTCGCGCTCGGCGGTGAGGTCGCGCTTGCGATAGGGCAGGTACTCGAGGATCGCCGGTACCGGGTGGCGCTCGGCATCCACCGGGCGCCAGATGCGTGCCGCGAGGCGAGTGCCATCCGCCAGGGGTATCCAGGTCTCCTCCTCCTGCACCCGGCGGGGAAAGTCGTTCACGATACGCATGGCCCTGCTCTCCTTGTCCCTTGTGGTCGTTCTCGGCCCTGGATGTCATCAACCCCGGATGTCGTCGAACTCGAAGCCCAGCCGCGAGGCCAGGCTGTCGTAGTTGGCCAGCAACTGCGTTTCATCCCGTGCCCCCATCCAGACGTGGGCCAGGGCATAGCTGTAGCTGTCCTGCTCGGGCAGGGTCGACAGGCGCTGGCCGGCCGCCACCTGGAGCGCGATGAGGGTGCCGGGGAATTCCGCCTCCAGGGCGGCGATCTCGGCCTCGCCGGGCACCCGGGTCACCACCGCATCGACGAAGAACACCCGGTAGAAGAACTTGGCGGCCATGGGGAATTCGCCCTGGCGCGACGGCATGTCGGGACGCTGGCCCAGCGCCAGGTCGATGGTCACCTGCTGGTGGCTGACACCGTCGACCTTCTCGAACAGGTCGCAGTGCGACTGGGAGATTCGGGTATTGATCTCGAGCAGCCAGATGCGACCCTGCACCTCGTCCCAGTAATACTCGATGTTGAAGGCCGCGTTGTCGTAGCCGATATGCGTCATGACCGTGCGCGTCAACTCGGTCATCTTCTCCTGCACATGGCCGGGCAACCCCGAGGGGTAACGGTAGTGGAAGAAGCTCAGCACCTGGGGGTAGCGCAGCGAGTCGACGATACCGTAGCTCACGACCTCGCCCTGGAACACATAGCCCTCCACGGTGCACTGCCAGCCACCGATGATCTCCTCGGCCATGCAGAAGTGACCATCGACGGCGGCGATGTCGGGGGGCAGCCGCGCATGCTCCAGTACCGTATTGAAGGGGTCGGCGATCAGGCCGATCTGCTCGCGCAGCTGCGCGATGGCCAGGTAGAAGGTCTCGGGGCTATCGATGAGGAAGCCCAGCCGGGAGCCCGAGGACTTGATCGGCTTGACGAAGAAGGGGATATACAGCCCCGCCTCGCCGATCCGCGCGAGGGCGTCATCATCGAAGGGATCGAAGGCGGTGAAGGCGGGGATGAAGTCGGGAATCACCTCGCGCTGGACCCGTCGGCTCCAGTACTTGTGCTCGCACTGGAGCAGACTCTCCAGGGAGGTGGTGCGGGTGCCGAAACGCTCGCAGAGGATCGGCAGCATGGTCGACACCGGGAAATCCATGTAGCCGACGATGGCATCGATGGGACCGTCGAAGGCCTCGAGTGCCCGCGTGGCCCGCTCCAGCATCTCGGCGATGGGAAAGATCTCGGTCTCGTAGACCTCCGCGGGATCGATGACGCCGTGAAAGCGGTAGTGCTCGGCGCCACGCAACGACTCGAGCCGCTGCCGATTGAACTCGTCCAGCCCGACCACGAAGAGATGCTTCTGGTGCATGTCTCGATTCGTCACCCGCGGGGGTGGCGCCTCCTCGACGGGACCACCGGCGCGGGCAGGCCGGCGGCTCTCCTCGAAGCATAGTCCACGGTCGCCGTCGGGCGGGTTGCCACCGCCCTTGCGTTGGCAGCCCGCGGATGACATCCCCCCCGGCATCGGCTAGCTTGGACACGAGCAGGTGACCCGCCGTCAAGCTTCGATTCGCGACCTTCGCGTCGCGACAATTGCACATGGAAGGGGAACTGACGGGCGCATGAAAAGATGTCTACTCCTTGCGGTCTGCTTACTGCTGCCTCTTCCGGTGCCGGCGAGCCTGGACGGCCTCACCTTCAACACCGAAGAGTATCCGCCGTTCAACTTCCTCGATCGGCAAGGAGAAATCGACGGCATGGCGACACGCCTGCTGCGGGCCGGGCTGGAGCAGGCCGGCCTGTCGGTCACCTTTCGCCTGCTGCCCTGGGCACGGGCCTATACCGAGGCCCGAATGCGCGACAACCACTGCGTCTACTCGACCACGCGGACGGAGGAACGGGAGCCGCATTTCACCTGGATCGGCCCGCTGGTCACCAACGAGTGGGCCGCCTTTGCCCTGGCCGACAGCCCGCTCGAGGCGGACTCCCTGGACGACCTGATGGAGCTGCGAGTGGGCAGCTTTCGCGAGGATGCCGTCGGTCAGTTCGTGGCGCAACGGGGAGTGGCCGTGGTGGTGGCGCCCACCGAACGGGAGAACATCGGCCGCCTCCAGGCGGGACTGATCGATGCCTGGGTGACGGGGAGCCAGACGGCACGCCTGCTCGCCGCGGATGCCGGCATCGAACTGCGCGAGCTGTTCGATTTCCACCGGGCCGACCTGTATCTCGCCTGTCATCCGTCGGTTTCCGACAGCGTCGTCACTCGCCTGCAGGCCGCCCTGGACCGGCTGCTCGACGACGACCGCCTCGAGGCCTTCCGCCGCGATGCCCTGGAGGCATGGGAGCGCTCGCCATGACCCCACCGGCCGCCCCCCAGGGGTCACCGCGCTTCCGGCGCCACAGCCTGACCGCCAAGCAGGCGGTGCTGACCCTCGGCATCGCCATGCTGCTGAGCATCCTGGCCGGGGCCATCGAGCTCGCCTCGGACGCCCGCTCGATGCGCCAGGAGGTGGAAAACCAGACACGCCACCTGCTGGCCCTGGTCAACGGCACCGCCGCCGAGGCGGCCTTCCAGCTCAACCCGGACCTCGCGGCCCAGGTCGCCGAGGGCCTGTGGGCCGGCGGCCATGTGGCGAGCGTGACCATCCGTGACGACTTCGACCGCATCATGGCCAGGCGCGACCGACCGAGCGAGGCCCACGCCGGCTGGCTGGCCAATGCCCTGTTCGGCGACATCCTGCACTACCGGGAGCCCCTGACCTACGAACTGGGCAGCGGCGAGCCAGCCAGCGCGGTGGGCGAGATCGAGCTGAGCCTGGCCCTGGGCAGCCTCTCCCGGGCGTTCATCGACCGCAGCCTGCAGGTCTTCTCGCTCGGCATGCTCAAGGCCCTGGCGATCGCCGCCCTGGTCGTGGTGGTGTTCCATGCCTTCATCACCCGGCCGCTGCTGCGCGTGCATGCCGCCATCGCGGAGACCGATCCACACCATCCCGGCCAGTGGCCCAAGCCTCGGCTCGAACGCCACATCGAGGACGAGCTGGGTCACCTGGTGGAGAGCCTCGACGACCTGTTGAACGCCTTCCAGAACGGCCTCGACCAGCGTGACGCCCTGCACCAGATCTCCACCCTGGACGGCCTCACAGGCATCGCCAACCGGCGGCGATTCGACAGCTTCATGGCGGACTCCTGGCTGCGGGCGCGGCGGTCTCGGCGGCCGCTGTCGGTGATCTTCCTCGACATCGATAACTTCAAGGGTTTCAACGACCATTACGGTCATGTCTCCGGCGATGACACCCTGCGCGCCGTTGCGGGCGCCCTGACCCGCGTGGTCACGCGCGCCACGGACCTGGTGGCCCGCTACGGGGGGGAGGAGTTCGTCTGCATCCTGCCCGATACCGACCTGGAGGGGGCCCGCCGGGTGGCGAGCCGCATCCGGGACGCCATCCTGGCGCTGGACATTCCCCACGCCGGCTCGGAGCACGCCGAGCAGGTGACCGCCAGCTTCGGCATCGCCTGCGCCACACCGGGCGACGATGACATGAGCTGCGAGCAGTTGCTCGAGCAGGCCGACAGGCAGCTCTACCGTGCCAAGCATCAGGGGCGAGACCGGATCGTCTGGCAGGAGTGACGCGCCCGCCGGCTCACCGACACAATCGGAAGCCGCGCATGCCGAAGTGGAAGTGATCGGCATGCGCGGCGTTGTAGTCCGGGCCCAGCACATTGCCGAACAGGTCGCAGGCCCCGTCACGGACCTCGCGCAGGAAGGCTCCCCGAGGCCCCTCGTCATGCCAGTGCTCCCGCAACGTGACCCGCCGCCCGTCGGCCAGGTGAAAGGCCGCCACATCCAGCGCCTCGGCCGAGGCATGTTCACTGAGTCGGCCCTCTTCGCGTCCGGCGACGTGACGACAGGCGAAACTGCCGTAGTGCACCACGGACTCGACCGACGTCCCGAGCAGCGCCTCTGCCGCGGGCTGCAGTCGCTGACGCTCGAAGATCACCCAGGCCAGGACCAGCGGGCAGCTGGCGACGAAACTGGCATTGAAATCGACCCCACTCCCGTGCAGCCGCACCACGTTCTCGAGCGGACAGCCCGCCACTGGCTCATGGTCGTCCAGCGGCGAATAACGCACCTCCCCTGCGGGTACCGTGTCGAGTGCCGCCAGGCAGCCGTCGCGATCGCCCGCCAGCCGCCACAGCTTCCAGCGGCTCACCGGTGTCAGGGGATCGTCCACCTGCAGCGGCTTGCCGGGATGCCAGTGCCGGGGCACATCGTCTCCGAAGTGCCACCAGGCCATGGCCGCGAGGCCGGCCAGCAGGGCGAGAGTCAGCAGGAAACGCACGGGGTCACTACAGCAGGAGGGTCAACACCAGCGCCACGGCGCCGACCGCCAGGGCGGTGATCACGGCGACATCGACCAGGCGGTCCAGCCAGCGATCGAGGTCGTGACTGCCGAGGCGGTGTGGCCGACGGCGACGGGTGGCCCCGCGGCGCCGAGCGCCACGGGCGGTGCGAATGAAGGGCATGGCGGAAGTCCGGTTTCACCACTTCCCTGTGAGCTTACGACCTGCGCCGCCGGCTGACCACTGCCACGATCGAGGATGGTGATGGCCCGGCCGTATCTCGGGAACCCCGGGGGGAGTAAAGTGATCGTTACGGGAAAGGGCAGTGACACCCGCGGGGCAGCATCATGAACAAGCGCGACGACTTCATCGAGAGAATGAAGGCCAACCTCGAGGCCTGGAATGCCGAGATCGACATCCTGGCGGCCAAGGCCCGAGAAGCCGGTGACGAGGCCCGGGTCAAGTACCATGACGATATCGAGCGATTGAAGCAGCGCCGTGACGAGACCCGCGAGCTGCTCGAGGAACTCCAGCAGACCAGCGAGGCGGCCTGGGGCACCCTGCGCCAGGGGCTGGAGGAGTCGTGGGAGCGCCTGCGCAAGGCCTTCGCCGACGCCTCGTCCCACTTCAAGTAGGCCGCATCAGCCCTCGGGGCGCCCCTCTGCCTTCGCCCCGGCATCATCCCCGCGGCCGCGGCGAAGCTGCTCGATCGCCGCACTCCCCTCGTCGGCGAGCACCGCCAGCCGGTCGATCTGGTCATCCAGCCGCGGCAGGGCCTCCTGCCGGTAGCGGGCCAGGTCGTCGAGCGCGGCCATGACATCGCCGAAGGCCTGCTCGAGGGCCTGCATGTCGAGCTGCGCCGACGCCGCGCGGGTCTGGATCTCGACGCCCTGCTGGCGCAGCGCCCTGGCGGTACCGGCGATCATCTCGGAGGTGGCGGCATTGAGGGACTCGACACGCTCGAGCACCAGACGCTGGTTGGCCAGGGCCAGGGCGACGGACACCGCCACGGTGAGCGCCGAGACGGTGACATGGATGGCCCTGTCCACGCCGCGGACCAGTTCGCGATTGTTGCGGATGATCACCTCGAGGGCCAGTACGCCCTGCTGGCACACCGCCACTTGCTGCTGCAGGTCGACGGTGCGCTGGCGCAAGGGAAAGAGCAGCTCCTGTTCGATGAAGGTGCGCTGCGTGCTCGTCTCGTCGAGCCCGGCGATGGCGTCCTGCAGGCGCCGGTCGATCAGACGCCCGAGGGTGATCTGGCGCTGCAGGCGCCCCAGGATCTCGTGCAGGGCCTCCTGATCGTCGCCGAGGGTCAGGTTGTCGCGATGCAGCATGTCGCGCCCCGTCTCCAGGTCGGCGATGATCGCATCGAGCGCCTGCTGGGCGTTCTCGAACTTGCGGAAGTAGCGCTGCAGACGGCTGCCGGCGCCCGGTATCACGGCCAGCACCCGGTCGAACCGCCCCGCCGACAGGCGCTGCCCGCGCGGGTCCAGCGCCTGCATCCTGCCACGCAGGTCGACCAGCGCCCGGGCCACCGGCCCGCCATCGTCGCCCTGGTGCGCCAGCTTGCGCAGCGGCGTCTTCAGCATGGCGCTGCGGTGAGCGGCCTGCTGCTGCAGCTCCAGCCCCAGCTCGTCCACCGCCCGCCGCTGCCGGGCCAGGCTGGAGGCGTCGTCGCCGCTCTCGAGCACCTCTTCCACGAAGGCATCGGCCCTGGCGGTGAGCTCGGGGTCTTCGCCGACCTCCTCCTCGCCGGCCGGCCGGGGAGACGCCTTCGCCAGCTCACTGGCGACCTCCTCCACCGGTGGCAGGGAGAGGCGCGGATCACGTTCGGTTGGCTGGTTCATAAGCACCTGCGTAGTGGAGCCCCATTCCCTACAAGCTAGCAGAGCCCGCCGGCCTTTCCGACTAGCGAGGATCGCCGCGCCCGTAGCGCTCGGCCCGGCCGATGAAGCGCCGCAACTCCTCCAGCGCCCGGTCGGCGGCGACCGAGGCCTGGGGCCGCCCGGTCTCGATGCGCGCCAGGGCCACCGCGGTGTCGTCGAGCAGGGTCAGCGCGGATTCGTTGCGTGCCGTGAGCCGGGCCAGGCGGCGCTCGGTGCCCTCGAGCAACTCCAGGCGGCGCTCGAGGGCGGTGCGCTCCTCGGTGGACAGCCGCTGCCCCTCCCGCTCCAGGCGACGACGCACGAAATCACCGTCCACGCCCATCACACCGCTGGCCTGGGAGGCCATCGAGGTCAGGTTGTCCACCGCGCCCAGGCACACCTCGGTGACCAGGGTCCGGGCACGCTCGAAGGCCAGTTCGCCGCGCTCGAACCGGGCCGCCAGGACGTCCAGCACATGACGGTAGCGGCTGTAGAGGCGGTCGGCCTGAATGGCCAGGTCGGGGCGCCTGACATCGAGCAACCCTTGCTTGGCACGGCACAGGGCCAGCACCATCTCGTCGGCATCGACGGGCGGCCGGGCCGGATCGAGCACGGCCACCCCGGCCTCGCGAGCCTCGCGCTCCTGTTCGGCCCGCCGCCGTGACGCCTCGGCCTCGAGCCGCGCCTCGAGGCGCTGTCGATGTCGATGGGCACGCCAGCGGCGCCAGCGGCGCTCGAGGGGGACCTCCACGGCGATCGCCACCAGCCCCGCCAGCCAGCCCTCCAGGCTCGGCCCGAAGCCTCCCCACAGCGAGGTCAGCCACAGCAGGATGCTGAGGAAGGGGACCAGCAGGCCATAGCGGAACAAGACCTGCCAGCGGCCGGAACCCTCGGTGGGTACCGCCAGCCGCGGGTTCGCCAACCCCACCAGGCACCATGGCAGGCAGGTGACGAAGAGCCCATAGGCGAACCCCTGTAGAAACCCCAGCATAGGCCTGGCTACCCGGCGACCAATATCAGAATATCCAGAGTGTAAGGGGGCTTGCGGCAACGCGCGACCCCCACTGGATCGGGATCGTGATGCCCGGTGACGGGCCGGAAATCACCGGGTTTTCTCTCCTCGCCCAAAATTGCATTGGCACGCGGCCGCCCCATGACGCCAGAATAGCAAGCAAGCTAACCAACCTTTCGAGTGCCGCGACATGCCACGACTCGCCAAGACACCCCTCTCCGTGCTCGACCTGGCCCCGATTCGCCAGGGCGGCACCATCGCCGACAGCTTCCGCGAGAGCGTCGACCTGGCCCGCCTGACCGAACGGCTCGGCTTCACTCGCTACTGGCTGGCCGAGCATCACAGCCTCGACGGCATCGCCAGCGCCGCCACCGCGGTGCTGATCGGCCACCTGGCCGGCGCCACCTCGCGCATCCGCGTCGGCAGCGGTGGCATCATGCTGCCCAACCACCCGCCACTGGTGGTGGCCGAGCAGTTCGGCACCCTGGAGACCCTCTACCCCGGTCGCATCGACCTGGGCCTGGGCCGTGCCCCGGGCTCCGACGCCGCCACCATGGCGGCCATGCGCCGCGACCCCCACGCCGGTGTCGACGACTTCCCCGAGCGACTGGCCGAGCTGCAGGGTTTCCTCGGCGAAGCGCAACCCGGGCAGCGTGTCCGCGCGGTACCCGGCCAGGGCACCGAGGTACCGATCTGGCTGCTCGGTTCCAGCGGCTACAGCGCCCAGTTGGCGGCCCGGGAAGGGCTGCCGTTCGCCTTCGCCGCCCAGTTTGCCCCGGGCTACCTGCATGAGGCCCTACGGCTCTATCGCGACAACTTCCGGCCCTCCGCGGTGCTCGACAGGCCCCACGCCATGGTCGGCCTGCCGGTGATCGCCGCCGAAAGCGACGCACGGGCCGAGTGGCTCGCCTCGACGACCCGACAGAAGTTTCTCGGCATGGTGCGCGGCAAGCGGACACGCTCGCTGCCGCCGGTCGAGCGGCTGGACTGGACGCCCATGGAGCGGGTCCAGGTGGAGCAGTTCCTGGGCGCGGCGATCATCGGCGGCCCCGAGACCGTACGTGCGGGACTGGAGCAGTTCCTCGAACGCACCGGGGCCGACGAGCTGATGCTCAACACCGATGTCTATGCCGCCGGGGACCGCCTGAGAAGCTACGAGATCGTCGCCGAGGCATGGCACTCGTGACCCCTCCGCCTCCCGGTACCCGACCGGCCAGGAACGATTACCCCCGGGCGGCCTCCAAGGGGCAGCCATTCACGGAGCCCGGCTCCACCCCAGGGAGATCCCGATGCCCGATCCACACGACCCCCGCCACAACGCCGCCTGGCAGGCCGCCCGGCAGTGGCGGGAACGCGCCCGCCAGACCCGCCCCGGTGGGCCCCTGGACGGCCTGAAGCTGCTGCTCACCTGGCTGCTGTTCGGCGCCATGATGATCGTCGCCATGGTGCTGGGGCTGCTCTTCCTGCTGCTCGGCTGGGCAATGCTGCCGATCCTGCGCTACCGCATGAAGAAGCGCATGGAGCGCATGCGCGCCGAACAGGCCGAGGATATCGGCACCGGCTTCCACTACCGTGAGACCCGTTACCGGGAGAGTCACGGCGATGATGGCAACTACCGCGAGCAGCGGGTGCTGGAGGGCGACTACGAACTCAAGGACGAGGCAGCGCAAGACGACAAGACCAGGAAAGAGTGACCCGCCGGCGGGTCGCAAGGCGTGTTGTGCCGGGGGGCTTCATCAGGGTGATGGCACGGGGGGCGCCATGTCACGGCAAGACGGTGGCAAAACCCCGCGAAGTGCCATAACTTGAAGGCTGTCATTCCACTACGGCTCCGGAGACAACAACAATGCCCAGACTTCGGACAGGGCCGGCCGGCATCCTGCGTCAGGCCGCCCTTTTCCTTCTGCTGACAGGGCTGGCAGTGCCGGTCATGGCCAACGATTACCCCACCGAGGCGCGCGTGGACTACGTGCTGGGTTGCATGGCATCCAATGGCAACAGCTACCTGACCATGCAGAAGTGCTCGTGCAGCATCGACGTAATCGCCGAGCACCTCTCCTACGAGGAGTACGAGCAGGTCGAGACGGTGCTCGGCATGCAGGATCAGCGCGGCGAACTGGGCGTGCTGTTCCGCACCGAACGCGGCATGCAGGATCAACTGCAGGCCCTGCGCCAGGCCCAGGCCGACGCCAACCTGCGCTGCTTCTGACCTCGCCCGTGCCAAGTCGCCTCCTCGACACCGCCTGGTCCGTTGTGGCCTGGCTGCCGCTCGTCGCCACCCTGGCCGCTGCGCCGGCCCTGGCCGATGCCGAACGCGGCCAGGGCGAGCGCCTGTTCCGCGCCCAGTGCCTCGGCTGCCATAGCCTGGTGCCCGGCGAGCACCTGGCCGGCCCCAGCCTGCACGGCCTCATCGGGCGGCCGGCCGGTAGCGTCGAGGACTTCGACTACTCCCCGGCGCTGCGCGAGGCCGAGCTGACCTGGAACGCCGAGACCCTCGACGCCTTCCTGGCCGGCCCGGACGCCTTCCTGCCCGGCACCCACATGGTATTCTGGGGGCTCGACGAACGCCCGCGCCGGCGCATCATCCACTTCCTCGAGTCCCGCGCTTCCGAGGCGACCGACCACTGAGCCGTCAGTCGCCGCCGCCGCCCTTGCGCGCCATCATGCCCCGTGAGGGGTTGTAGCCGAGGATCGCCAGCCCCAGCAGCACCAGGGTCACCACCACGCTGATCAGGATCGCCTCCAGGTTGACGCGTTCGTAGAGCGCGAAGCGGATCATCTCCACCGCCTGGGTGAAGGGGTTGAGGGCGGCGATCTGGTAGACCAGGTAGCTGCCCTCGCGGATGCGCCACAGCGGATAGAGCGCCGAGGAGAGAAAGAACATCGGGAAGATCACGAAGTTCATGATCCCGGCGAAGTTTTCCAGCTGGCGCACGAAGGTCGACAGCAGCAGCCCCAGGGAGCCGACCATGAAGCCGGTGACCAGCAGCGCCGGCAGGATCCACAGGTAGCCGAGCGGCGGCGCCTGGATACCGTACCACCAGGCGATGGCCAGGAAGACATAGACCTGCACCACCGACACCAGGGTACTGGCCAGCAGCTTGCAGAGCAGCAGGTACCAGCGCGGAAAGGGGCTGACCAGCAGCACCCGCATGCTGCCCATCTCCCGGTCGTAGACCATGGAGAGTGAGCTCTGCATGCCGTTGAACAGCTGGATCATGCCGACCAGCCCCGGGACGATGTAGACCTCGTAGAGGATGTAGGTCTGGTAGGGCTCGGTCATCGCCACCCCCAGCGCCATGCGAAAGCCCGCGGCGAACACGAACAACCACACCAGGGGCCGCACCAGGGCGGCCAGGAAGCGGCTGCGCTGATGCAGGAAGCGCAGCAGCTCGCGACCGACCACGCCGCGCAGGCAGTGCAGCCAGGGCATCAGGCGCATGGCGCCTCCCCTTCCGCTACCAGGCGGTCGAAGGCCTCGCCCAGGGTGTCGACGCCGAGCCGGGCGATCAACTCCTCGGCCCGGTCGTCGGCCAGCAGTCGCCCACGGTGCAGTACCAGCACGCGATCCCCCGGGCGGACCTCGTCGATCAGGTGCGTGGCCCAGAGTACCGCTACCCCCTCCTCGCGGCAGAGTCGGTGAGCGTGCTCGACCAGGTCGCGACGAGAGGCGATATCGAGCCCCACGGTGGGTTCGTCGAGCAGCAGCAGGCGCGGCGCATGGAGCAGCCCCCGGGCGATCTCCACCCGCCGTCGCTGGCCACCGGAGAGCTGGCGCACCCGTGTCCGGCGCTGCTCGGCGAGCCCCACCCGCGCCAGCTGGGCCTCGGCCCGCGCCCGCGCCTGCCGAGGCGCCATGCCGTGCAGGGCGCCGTGATAGGCCAGGTTCTGGGCCACGCTGAGGTCCAGGTCCAGGGTCGGCTGCTGGAACACCACCCCGATACGCGCGTGGGCCTGTACCGCCTGACGGCGCACGTCGAAGCCACCGATGCGGATCTCCCCTCGGCGGCGGTCGTGGAGACGGGTGATCAGCGAGAACAGCGTGGTCTTGCCGGCACCGTTGGGCCCCAGCAGCACCGCGAACTCTCCGGCCGGAATGGCCAACGAGACCGCCTCCAGCACCGGCGTGTCGCCATAGGCGAAGCTCAGGTCGCTTACCTGCAGGGCGAGATCGCCCTCCCCGCGCCGGGGGAGGGCGCCGCTTTCGGAGGCTAGGGGTCCACTCACGGCTCGACGATCACCCCCCAGGGGAAGCGCCCCACCGGGATCGACTTGACCGCCCGCAGGCCGTCGACCTCGATCACGGTGACGTCACCGCTGACCCCGTTGGTGGTGTAGAGCCGGCTCTCGTCGCCGTTGAGCGCCAGGTGCCAGACCCGCTGGCCGACCAGGATGTAGTCGAGCACCTCGTAGGTCTGCTGGTCGATCACCGCCACCCGGTTGGAGGGCCCCAGGGCCACGAAGGCGTAGCGCCCGTCGGAGGTCAGCACCACGCCCACCGCCTGGACGGTCTCCCGTGGCACACCCGGCACGTCGAAGCGGATAGTGTGCTTGACGTCGAAGGTCTCCTCCATGTCGAGGATCGACACCATGCCGGCGATCTCCGACGAGACCCAGGCTTCACGGCCGTCATGGGTGAACTCGGCGTGCCGCGGCCGTGCCCCCACCAGGCGGTGGTGGACCGCCTCCATGGCCTCGGCATCGATGATGTGCGCCATGTTGGAGGTCTCGGTGGTCGCGATCAGCCAGCGGCCGTCGGGGCTGATCCCCAGCCCCTCGGGCTCGACCCCGACCGGGATCTCGGTGACCAGGGTGCGGGCCTCGTAGTCGAGCACCGAGACGATGTTGTCGTCCTCGTTGGAGACGTAGAGGTAGGGACGGTTGGGATCGACGCGGATCACTTCCGGGTCGTCGCCGGAGGACTGGCTGCGCACCACCTGCAGGGTCTCCAGGTCGATCATGTCGATGGCCTCGTCGTCGCCCACCGCCACGAACAGTTCGCTGCCGTCGCTGCTGAAGGCCATGGCACGGGGGCGGCGCCCGACGCTGATGGTCTCCACCACCTCCAGGGTCTCGCCGTCGATCACCGAGACGGTGTTGTCCTTCTCGTTGGAGACGAAGATGCGCTCGGCCTGGGCGACCAGCGGCCATATCAGCAGGATGCCCAGCGTCAGTCCCAGGGTGGCATGCCTGCCGGCGGGAGTCGTGAGTTGGCTCAGAAGCGGCATGGCGATTCCCCCTCGTCGGCGCCGAGCGAGTCGAGCGGCGTGCGCGGATGCAGGTAGCCCTCCTGGGGCGAGACCGACGCCACCATGCGTGGGCCGGTGACCAGGATCGGCTGGCGAAGCTGGTGGTTCCAGGTGCGGTAGCTGACCGGAAGCCCCAGGTAGCCGGCGAGTTCGAACTCCTCGCCGAGCATATAGTCGATGACCGTCTCCCGGTCGACCGAACCGGTACGCGCCGCGGCTTCGCCCAGGGAGCGTACCGCCAGCCAGGCAGCGAAGTCGCGGGGCGTCATCCAGCGGTCGGCGAGCTTCTCGAAGCGCCGCTGCAGCTGTACCGCCCCCCAGGACTCGTGGGCCCGGTGCCAGGCGGTGGCGACCAGCCCCTGGGTGCCCACCACCGGACGCGGTGCCCAGGTCTGGAAGGGGAAATATTCGCCGAAGTAGTCGGTCTCGTCGGCGATCACCAGCACGTCATGCTCGGGCAGGTCCTGCACGAACACCGGGATCTCGCGCTGGATGGCATGGAAACCGCCCTCGGCGCGTCGCGCCATGGGGTCGTGGGGCCACATCTTGTCACCCACGATGCGGTGGCCGTAGCGCTCCGCCGCGGCCTTCAGGGTCTCGGCCAGGATCCGGTCCTCGTCGGTGTTGCCGTAGACCAGCGCCCAGCGCTCCCACTGCTTGTAGCCGAGGAACTGGGCCAGGGCATCGGCCAGCATCCGCCGGCTCGGCGTGGTGTGATAGAGGTTGGGGTGGCAGGACTCGCCGCGCAGGGCGTCGTCCGGTGTCCCGGCATTGAACACCACCCGGTCACCCAGCGCCGGGTGGGCCATCACCTCGAGCAGCGCCTCGGCGGGCAGGCCGCTGACGATCCAGTCGGCGCCCTGGTCGATCAGGCCCTGCAGCGCCTCGCCGACGTCGTCGCCCTGGGCGACTTCCGCCTCATGGAGCACGAACTCCTGATCGAGAAACTGGGCCGTGGCGTTATTGTCGTTGATCCCCAGCCGAGCGCCCTGGAGTCCCTCGTCGTCGAGCACCGGGGCGAGCACCGAGAGCGGCTCCCGGTCGTCGGGTCGCTCCATGCCGAGATAGCCCAGGGTGATGGGCGCCGGCGTGTCGGCCGGCAGGGTCGACGACCAGCCCAGGCCGGCGGCGAAACTGCCCGCCACCAGCCAGCGCAGGGTAGGTGACTTGATCCGCATGCGTGCTCCTCAGGCAGCCGCCGCCGCCGCTGTCGTTGTCTTTCACCTGCTGCCCTTCGCGGTGGTGGTCAGGGCATACGCTCCTTGATCACTCGCGTCATCCGGCTGAGTTTCTCCTCCAGCAAGGCCGGCTGATCGCACATGGCAGGCAGCGCCTGCTGGCGCCTCTCGAAGGTGCGCTCCTCCCAGAACAGCGTCTCGGAGAGCCGTTCGACCTCGGCCTCGTTCGACTGCTCGTCGTCGCGGAGCGCTTCCAGTTCGTCGACCATCGCCGAGATGTCATCGAGTCGCGCCACCTGGGCGCGGGAGGCACGGCGGATACTGTCGATCGCCCGTCGCCGTTCGCGGTCGGTGAGCTCGAAGAGGCCGGCGAACAGCAATGTCAGCCGCTCCTCGGCCTCGCCACCGTCCACCGAGGCGACGAAGTCACGGACTCGCTCCAGGGCCTCGCCTTCGGGTGTCGAGCGGGCGGTAGCGAAACGCACCACACGGCCGACCTCCTCGTCGTCCCACCAGTCCTGCTGCAGCTCGTCCAGCGACGGGCCGGTCCAGATGGTGCCCCAGGCCAGTTCGGGAATCAGCCGCTGCACACAGGGCCAGTCGGGCGGTCCCGCCGCGGCGCGCTGGGCCTCGACCCGGGCCACGCCGCCCAGCGCCAGGGCCGCGCCCAGCCCGAGCATCACCAGGCTCGTGCGCAGGGCGTTCATGATGCACCTCCCGTCTCCGCCGGCGCTGGAGTGAGCAACTGGCCGCGTCGATCGAGCAGTGGCACGCCATACTCCACGAGGATCGCGTGGATCTCGTCCTGGCGGCGGTCGATGAAGTCGTTGATCCAGTCCTTCCAGTGGGGCTCCCCCCGGCGAATGCCCATGGTGATACGGTAGTCCAGCCGGGCACCGGAGGTGTCATCGACGAGCGGAATGACCCGGAGCGGAGGATCCTGGCGTGCCGCGTAGTAGCCGGCCAGCGGCCCCCACAGCACGGCGCCCTCGGTATCGCCGGCCACCACGTCCTCGATGGCGTCGCGTACCGGGGCACGCACCCGGGTGTCGACCATCAGCGGGTAGCTCTTGACGGTGGCACCGGCCCGGCGCAGCGCGACCAGCGGCGGCGTTTCCGTGACCACGCCGATGCGCCGGTCGCGCAGTACCGGATCGGCGAGGCTGGTGGCTTCGAGGTCGGACTCCGCGGGTACCACCAGGGAGTAGACCGAGCGGTAGACCTCGTTGGTGTTCTGCACGAACCCGTAGCCGGCCACGGTGCCGATCATCACGTCGCAGACGCGCAGTTCCAGGGTATTGCGCACGAAGCCCATGACCTGGGGTGCCCAGACGTAGACGAGCGGCACCCCCAGCTCCTCGGCCATCAGCTCGGCGATACGGTTCTCGAACCCTTCGCCGGCCTCGTTGCTGAAGGGAAGGTTGTTGCCGTCGGCACAGACCCGTAGCGCCTCGCGGTCCTGGCGTTCCGGTGGCTCGGCAAGCGTCATGCCACTTCCGCCCCCCAGGACCAGGGCGACCAGCAGCGGCAGTAGCCGGGTGACTCCTCTTCTCATGCGTCCTCCGATACCGGGAAGCGAAGACACGCCAGCGCGACTAGTCGTCGGCCTGCTTGTCACGGGCGGTGTCGTCGGACTCGACCTCCTCCTCTAGGGCCTCGGCTTCCTCCCGCAACGCTTCGGCCTCTTCCTCCATCGACTCGATGACCTTCGGGCGGCCACGTCCCAGGCCCCCTTCGCCGCGTGCACGCATATAGCTGAAGATGTTCTCCATATTGGCCAGCACGAAGGGGTCGTCGGCGAAGGAGGGCATCACCTGGCCCGGCTGGACTTCACGGCCGGCGGCGATGGTACCGGCGAAATCGGCCCAGCCGCGACGCTCGGCGGCCCGGATCAGGCTGGGGGCGAAGGAGGACCCCAGGCCATCCGGTCCATGACAGGCCATGCAGACCCGGGTGTAGGCGATATAGCCCTCGTAGGTATTGGGATCGACCCTGCCGTCCTCGACGACGAAGGCTCCCGGTGCTTCCCCGGTGACACGGTGCTCGTCGGCCACGCTCGGTGAGATGAAGCCGGCCAGGGGCAATCCCAGGCCAAGCACGGCCGTCAGGATGAGGGTCCGGCCCGAAGCTCCGTTGAATACCGTCATGCAGCGCTTCCTTCTCGGTACGACCGGGGCCGCCCGGCACATCCTGGCCGGCGGCCCCTGGGTAGGGATGGGAGAGGCGGGTCACGGTCCGTCGGCCGTGACCCGCCTGCAGGGCGTGATGGCACTCAATCCGGCAGCGCGAAGACCGTCAGCACCCCGCCGAGCTTGGTGTAGTCACCCAGGGCGGCGAAGGCGCTCACCGCCCCCAGGCCCTCCTCGGGCTCCTCGAGGCCTGCCGCCAGGCCGATGCCGGCCCAGCCGCCGACCCCGGAGAGCACGGCCACGTGCTGCTTGCCTTCGTACATGAAGGTGTTGACGTTGCCGATGATCCCGGAGGGCGTCTTGAAGCGCCACAGCTCCTCGCCGGTCTCGATGTCCACGGCCTTCACATGGCCCTCGAGGGTGCCGTAGAAGGCCAGGTCACCGGCCGTGGCCAGGGCGCCGCTCCACACCGCGAAGCGCTCGTCGACTTCCCAGATGGTCTCGCCGGCCACCGGGTCCCAGGCGATGAAGCTGCCCATGCGGCCTTCCATGCCGCCGTTCTCCATCGGTGACGGCATCATGGTCAGGGTGGCGCCCACGTAGGGCTGCCCGGCGACATACTCGGCCTCGAAGGGCTCGTAGTTCATGCAGATCCGGTTGATGCCGGCATAGATCAGGCCGGTCTTCGGCGAGTAGGCACTCGGCTGCATGTTCTTGGCGCCCATGGCAGTGGGGCAGATGTCGGTGGTGTTGACGCCGACGCCCTGGCGGTAGGTGCTGAACTCCTCGTTGACGTTGGGCCGGCCGGTTTCCATGTCGTAGTCGTCCGCCCAGTTGGTTTCCGGGGCAAACTTCTCGGCCACCAGCAGCTCGCCGTTCTCGCGGTCGAGCAGGAAGCCGAAACCGGTGCGGTCGATGATCGCCAGGCCCTTGCGCTGCTCGCCGTTCATCTCGACGTCGATGAGCTGGTTCTCGTTGACGCCGTCGTAGTCCCACTCGTCGAAGGGCACCTTCTGGTAGACCCACTTGACCGACCCGTCGTTGGGATCCCGGGCGAAGACGGTGATCGCCCACTTGTTGTCGGCGGGCTCGCCGTCCTTGGTGCGTTGCTCCGGGTTCCAGGTCCCCGGGTTGCCGGTGCCGTAGTAGATCAGGTCGAGGTCCGGGTCGTAGGTGATCCAGCCCCAGGGGGCCCCACCGCCGCGCTCCCATTCGCCTTCGGGCCAGGTGGAAACGCCCAGGTCGGATTCACCGATCGGCTCGCCCAGCATGGTGGTGGTTTCCGGGTCGATCAGTACCTCGTCGTCCGGACCGGTCGAATAGCCTCGCCAGACCTGCTCGCCGGTCTCGACGTCATAGGCGGTCATGTGGCCACGGATGCCGTATTCGCCGCCGCTGATGCCGACGATGACCTTGTCATGCACCACCAGCGGCGACATGGTGTTGGTCTCGCCGACGGTGTGGTCGCCGTTGCTGACATCCCACAGCAGCTCGCCGGTCTCGGCGTCCAGGGCGATCAGGGTGTTGTCGGCCTGGCCGAGGAACAGGCGGCCATCGGCATAGGCCAAGCCGCGGTTGACGGTGTCGCAGCACATCACCGGGATGACGCGGGAGTCCTGATCGGGTTCGTAGCTCCACACCACCCGGCCCTCGTCCTCCAGGTCGAGGGCGAATACCTTGTTGGGGAAGGGAGTATGGATATAGAGGCGACCATCGCCCACATAGAGGGGACCACCCTCGTGGCCGCGCAGGACGCCGGTGGAGAATTGCCAGAGCGATCGCAACTCACCCACGTTGTCGCGATTGATCTGGTCCAGTTCGCTGTAACGGTTGCCCTGATAGTTGCCCAGTTGCGTGGCCCAGTATTCAGGGTTCTGTTGCAGCTCGAGTTGATTCTGGTTGGCATGAGCCAAGGATGCGGCCATCAACCCGGCGGCCGTCATCGCAAAACCGATCTCCCGAAGCATGGCGTTCTCTCCGTCGCACTGAAAGGAGTGCCGTGGGGCACGGCACGTCCCGTTTTGGTTGTTATCCGGTTTCAGGCAGTGACAATGGAAGGTCTAGCACAACTTTCGGGGGCTACAGCGTGGCCGGGGAGAATTCGACATGCGCATATGGTCAAAAGACTTTTGCGCACGAGCAATAATATCGCCAGATCCCTGCCAGAATGGCACCCCGGCATGCCTGGATGGGCTCCGATAGCGCCAGAGCACACCGCTTGCGGCCCGGCTTTAGACTTTCGTAGCAAGGTAGATCCCGTGGCGCGTGCTTAACTGTTAGTGCACGTCAGTCATCCACCCGCATCGTGGAGGTAACCCCATGTGGACCAAACCCGCCTATACCGATCTGCGTCTAGGCTTCGAGGTGACCCTGTACATTTCCAACCGTTGACATCACCAGTGACGACGCAGTACCTGACGGGCTGACGTTCCCTATTCGGAGCGTCAGCCTTTCGTTTTCTGGTCGACCGGGAGAGACGCATGCACGTACTGGTGCTCGGCGCCGCCGCCGGGGGCGGTTTTCCCCAGTGGAACTGCAACTGCCGGCTATGCCGCGGCGTTCGACAGGGCACCATCGAAGCCTCGCCACGCACCCAGTCGTCGATCGCCATCAGCAGCGATGGCGATCGCTGGTTGCTGTGCAACGCCTCGCCGGACATTCGTACTCAACTCGCCGCCAACCCCGAGCTGCACCCCCGGCGGGTGCCGCGGGACAGCGGCATCGGCGGCGTGCTGCTGGTGGACGGCCAGATCGACCATGCCACCGGCCTGCTGTCGCTGCGCGAGGGCTGCCCCTTCGATGTCTGGTGCACCCCCAATGTGCATCGGGACCTGAGCAGCGGTTTTCCCCTGTTTCGCATGCTCGAGCACTGGCAGGGCGGGCCGACCTGGCACCCCATTCCGATCGATGACGACCACCGGGAGGCCAGCTTCGAGGTGCCCGCCTGCCCCGGGCTGACCTTCACCGCCGTGGCATTGACCAGCAACGCCCCGCCCTACTCGCCCCGCCGCGGCGCACCGACCCCTGGCGACAATATCGGCCTGCTGATCGAGGATCGACGCCGCGGCACGCGCCTCTTCTATGCACCGGGGCTGGGCGAGCTCGACGACCGGGTGCGTGGCTTCCTGTCCCGGGCCGACTGCGTGCTGGTCGACGGCACCCTGTGGCACGACGACGAGCTGATTCGCGCCGGCGTCGGCCGGGCCACCGGCCGCGACATGGGCCATCTGGCGCTGTCCGGCGAGCGAGGCCTGCTGACCGAGCTGGCCGGCCTGCCGGCGACCACCCGGCGGGTGCTGATCCATATCAACAACACCAACCCGATCCTCGACGAGCACTCGGCAGAGCGTGCCAGCCTGACCGAGGCCGGGGTCGAGGTGTCCTTCGACGGCATGCGCCTGGAAGTGTGAACGCGTGGGAACGACCGTCGTCTCACCCCTAGGGGAGCGGTCTCCGCTGGCCGGCTGGATAACGTCAAGGACCATATAAAGGAGGAGCCCCGCATGGTACGTATCGCGTCACCGCCGGCGAGTTCGCAGGGCGAGGCCATGAGCCCCGGGGCCTTCCGCGAGACCCTGATGGCCAAGGGCGCCTACTACCATGTCCACCACCCCTACCAGGTCGACATGGCCGCGGGGCGCGCCACGCCCGAGCAGATCCGTGGCTGGGTGGCCAACCGCTTCTACTACCAGGTGATGATTCCGCAGAAGGACGCCGCGCTGCTGGCCAACTGCCCCGACGCCGCCACCCGCCGACGCTGGATCCAGCGGCTGCTCGACCACGACGGCAACGGCGACGACGCCGGCGGCATCGAGGCCTGGCTGGCGCTGGGCGAGGCGGTGGGCCTGACTCGCGACGAGCTGTGGTCCCAGGCGCACGTGCTGCCGGGGGTGCGCTTTGCGGTGGACGCCTACGTCAACTTCGTGCGCGGTGCCAGTTGGCAGGAGGGGGCGATCTCCTCGTTGACCGAGCTGTTCGCCCCGAAGGCCCACCAGAGCCGGCTCGACACCTGGCCGATCCACTATCCATGGATCGACGAGACCGGCTACGGCTACTTCCGCAAGCGGCTCAAGGAGGCGCGTCGCGACGTCGAGCACGGCCTGGAGGTGGCGCTGGCGGTGTGCACCACGGTCGAGACCCAGCGGCGGGCGCTGGAGATCCTGCAGTTCAAGCTCGACGTGCTGTGGTCGATGCTCGACGCCATGACGCTGGCCTACCAGCTCGGCCGGCCGCCCTACCACAGCGTCACCGACCGGCGCGTCCATCATCGGGGGCTG
>NZ_PNRE01000013.1 GCF_002879645.1 Halomonas heilongjiangensis
GGTGCTGGCGCGGGCCGGGCTGACGCTGGAGCAGATGGATGTGATCGAGATCAACGAGGCCTTCGCCGTCCAGGTGCTGGGCTGCCTCGAGGGGCTCGGCCTGTCCGCCGACGACTCGCGCCTGAATGCCAACGGCGGCGCCATCGCCATCGGTCACCCCCTGGGCGCCTCCGGGGCACGCCTGGCGCTGACCGCCCTGCGCCAGCTGGAGGCCGGCGGTGGGCGCTTCGCCCTGGTGACCATGTGCATCGGCGTCGGCCAGGGCATCGCCGCCATCCTCGAGCGACTGGACGGCTGATCCCAGCGACGAGCCGGCCGGGCATCTCGCCACCAGGAGAACCGAATGAAGCCGCCGCCCCTCACGGGGCGGCGGCTTTGTTACCTGCCGGCGCGCTCCGTTCCCGGCGACGCCATCAGCGACCTTCGACCTGGCCCGCGAGCCGGTCGCGAGGACGGGCCGCGGCCGGCCGGCGCCAGGCACCGCGATGAGCCAGGTAGCAGAGGGCCAGCAGCGCCAGCCCGACCATGTCGCTGCGCCACTCGGGGTAGATCAGCAGGCCCGCCGGCAGCAGCAGGATGACACGGGTCAGGCGGCCGATGCTGCCGACGCGATACAGGTAGCCCTCCATGGCCGAGGCCACCAGCCAGATGGCGGTGATGGCGGTGAGCGACGACAGCAGCACCCGGTCGAGGGGCCCCTGCAGGATCAAGGCGGGGTTGAGCACGAACAGGAAGGGCAGCACGAACAGCACCCCGCCCAGGCGCACCGCGTGGAGGCTGGTGCGGGTGTTGCCGGCACCCGCCACCCCCGCGGCGGTGATCGCCGCCAGGGCCACCGGCGGGGTGATATAGGAGAGCATGCCCCAGTAGAGGATGAACAGGTGGCTGCCCAGGGGGTCGAGCCCCGCGCCCACCAGGGCCGGCGCCAGCAGGATCGACAGGAAGATGTAGCAGGCACTGACGGTCATGCCCATGCCCAGCACGAAGCTGGTCACCGCCCCCGCCACCAGCATCAGGGGGATGCTGCCATCGGCATACAGCAGCAGCTCGCGGGAGAAGGAGCCGGCCACCCCGGTATAGGAGAGGCCACCGACCACCAGGCCGATGCCGGCCAGTATCGCCACCAGATTGCCGATGTTGTGGGCGAGTCGGTACATGAACCCCAGCCCCTTGCCGACGCTCAACCGCTGCCGGCGGCGGAACAGCGAGATCGCCAGCAGCACCAGGGTGGCATAGTAGGGGGCATGACTCTCCAGGCGCATCACCAGCAGCATATGGATCAGCACCGCGAGGCTCAGCAGGTAGGGCCAGCCGGACTTCAGGGTATCGAACACCCGGGGAATCTCCTCGGGTCGCATGCCCTTCAGGCCCTGGCGGGCCGCATGATTGTCCACCTGCAGCAGCAGCGCCAGGTAGAAGAGGATCGCCGGCAGCAGCGCCGCCACCATCACCGTGGCGTAGCTCACCCCCAGGAAGGAGGCCATGATGAAGGCCACGGCGCCCATTACCGGCGGCATCAGGGTACCCCCGGTGGAAGAGCAGGCCTCGACGGCGGCGGCGTACTCGGCGGAGTAGCCGCTGCGCTTCATGGCGGGAATGGTGATCGTCCCGGTGGTCAGGATATTGGAGACCGCACTGCCCGAAAGGCTGCCCATGAAGGCACTCGAGATCACCGCCACCTTGGCCGGCCCGCCGCGACTCCGCCCCATCAGGGCGGTGGCGAAGTTCATGAAGAACTCGCCGCCGCCGGTCACGGTCAGGGCGATGCCGAAGACCACGAAGCCGATGATCAGGTTGGCCACCACCTGCATGGGCACGCCGATGATGCTCTCGGCCCCCATCACATGGGCGCGGATCGTCTCATCCAGGGCGAAGGGGTTGCTCCACAGGAAGCCCGGCATCTGGCCGGCATAGAGGGGATAGAGGCCAAACACCAGGGCCACGGCGAAGATCGCCCAGCCGCCGCAGCGCCTGACGCCCTCCAGCACCAGCAGCAGCGTCAGCGCGGCGACGAGGGTGGCTTCGCGGGGGGCGAAGTACTCCCAGCCCTCCTGGGTCATGCGCAGGCCATTGACGCCCAGGTAGATGGCGCACCCCAGGGCGGCGATCGCCAACAGCCAGTCGTACCAGGGCAGTCGACGGGCATCGGCGGTCCGGGCGGGAAAGCAGAGCAACGCCACGGCGAGGAAGATGCCGATCAGGTAGTAGAGGAAGGCATTGCCCAGGGGGTAGAAGCCGAACAGCTTCAGGGCGAAGGTCTGGTTGATGGCCAGCAGCAGGCCGATGAGGCCCAGGGTCATCACCACCCCCCGGGGAAAGCCACTGAGCCGCTGGTTATTGATATCGCTCATGGTCAGGACCCTTGCAGAGGAGAGGCCGGGGCGACGAGGCCCCGGCCATGGCATCACTGAAGCTCGGCGAGCACCGCCTGGCGACGCTCGTCCCACAGTGCGGCGAAGGCTTCGTCGTCCAGGTCGCCGCCCTCCTCCCGGGCCTGCGACCAGGCCTCGCTCAGGGCCTCCAGCCTGGCCAGGCGTGCCTCGTTCCAGGCCTGCATCTCCTCGTTCCAGATGCCCTGCTCGTCCAGATAGCGGATTGCCCCGGCGTGGAAGGGAATATCGATCGGCGGCACTCCGGCATCGTCGATGGCCCAGCGATGGATCGCCGAGGTGGCGTCCTTGTAGAGGTCGTAGGTCTCGTCCAGCGCCTTGACGAACTCATACACCTCGTCGTCGCTCCTGTCGGCCAGGGAGACGATGATCGGATAGCGATAGGCCAGCATGTTGGCCGGTGACGCCTCGGAGAGCCCCGCCCCGATCGTCTCCCGGAAGGGCTGGAACACCGGGGCGACCCGGTTCATGCGCCGCCAGCCCTTCTCGTCGTCCGCCGGGATATCGACCCAGTGGATGCCTCGGGCGGACTCCGCCAGCTCGTAGAGCTGGCTGGCGGTGGTGGTGGTGCAGGTCGCGTCGGCACGATTCTCTGCCAGTGAACTCATGGCCGCCCCATGGGCCGGAAACATCACCGCCTCCACGTCATCGCGAGTCAACCCACCGAAGGCGAGGATCGCATCGCACTTGACGTTGACCGAGGGATTGCCGGCAACATAGGCGACCCGCTTGCCACGCAGGTCTTCCAGGGTGCGAATGCCGGCGTCGGCGGCGGTGGGCACGCCGAAGGTGGAGGGGCGACCGGCCACGGCGCGCAGGTCCTGGGGGCCCCAGCGCCGTTCGGCGAAGTCATGGAGGCCTTCCGTGGCGAAGAAGGACTCGGTGGCCAGGTAGGCGTAGTCGGCGCGACCACTGAGCAGGGGCTGCAGGCGGCCGATCGCCGAGCCGGCCGGCTGGATGCGGATGCGGCTGTCATGGGCGCGGCCGAAGGCGTCGGCGATGGCCGAGGCCTCGGAGTGGCCCTGGGAGCCGACGTCGTAGGCCGTCCAGGTCATGGTGTCGGGCAGCCCGTCGGCGTGAGAATTACCGCCCAAGGTGATCAGCGAAGCGGCGATCAGGCCGGCGGTGAGTGTCTTGCGTTGCATGGCATGCTCTCTCTGCTTGTTATTGAAGGATTGGCCATCGAGGCTCGGGTATCGCGTCGTCAGGCGCGGGATGCGGGGATGACGCCCTGCCCCCGCAGGTCGGCGACGCGTGTCGGCGAGAGGCCGAGGGCGGCGAGGATCTCCTCGGTGTGTTCGCCGAAGCGCGGCGGCGGGCGGCGATATCGAGAGGGCGTGCGGCCCAGCTTGACCGGCGAGCCGGTGCCCCGGTAGGCGCCGATCTCGACGATCATCTCGCGGTGGGCGGTATGCGGATGGGCCAGGACCTCCCGGGTCTCGAGCACCGGGCCGCAGGGCACCCCGACGCGAATGAGGCGCTCCGCCAGGGCCTCGCCCTCCTCCGTCGCCATGGCCGACTCGAGGGCATCGCGCAGCGCCTCGCGATTGGCCAGCCGCGTCCCGTTGTCGACGAAACGCGGATCAGCCGTCAGCTCCGGACACCCGATCGTCTCGCACAGCCTGGCGAACTGGCCGTTGTTGCCCACCGCCAGGAACAACGGCTGGGTGGCGGTGCGATACACCTCGTAGGGCGCAATGTTGGGATGGGCGTTGCCGGTACGCCTGGGCGCCGGCCCGCCATGGAAGACATTGGGAAAGTGCGGGTGCATCAGCGAGAGTCCCGAGTCGAACAGCGCCGCCTCGACGAACTGCCCCCTGCCGCTGCGCTGGCGTTCATGCAGCGCCAGACTGATGCCGATCACCGCATTGAGCCCGGTGACGATATCCACCACCGGCAGGCCGATCCGCAGGGGGTCCCCTCCGGCCTCGCCATTGACGCTCATCAGCCCGGCCATGGCCTGGATCACGGCGTCGTAGCCGGGCAGCCCACCCAGGGGGCCATCGGCGCCGAAGCCACTGATCCGGCAGTGGATCAGCCCCGGGAAGCGCGCCTCGAGGACCTCGTAGCCCAGGCCCCACTTCTCCAGGGTACCCGGCTTGAAGTTCTCCACCAGCACATCGGTCCCTTCCAGCAGCTGCAGCAGCAGCTCCCTGCCCGCGGCCTGGCGAAGGTCCAGCGCCATGCCCCGCTTGCTGCGGTTGAGGCCATGGAAGTAGGAGGCGGCGTCCCCCGCGAAGGGAGGCCCCCAGCCTCGGGTCTCGTCACCCGAAGGGGGCTCGATCTTGATCACATCGGCGCCATGGTCGCCGAGCACCTGGGTGCAGTAGGGGCCGCCCAGCACACGGCTGAGGTCGATCACCCGGATGCCGCTCAGCGCGGCGTCGGAGCAGCTCATGCCACCACCTCCTCGACGAGACCGGCCCGACGAGCCAGGGCCTGGTCATCGACCAGCCGGGCCAGTCCCCGGCGATCCAGCGCGGTCTCCGCCAGCAGGTCGGCCACG
Source organism: Halomonas heilongjiangensis (assembly GCF_002879645.1). Lineage (GTDB taxonomy): Bacteria > Pseudomonadota > Gammaproteobacteria > Pseudomonadales > Halomonadaceae > Halomonas > Halomonas heilongjiangensis. The sequence goes on from NZ_PNRE01000013.1 coordinate 4,897, forward strand.
GCCTCGGCGTCCACCGCGGCAGGCTCGAGAGGGTCCCGGGGCAGCAGCCTGTGCTGGAGCACCAGCTTGGCCAGGGCCAGGCGCCGGCAGTCGTCGCCCAGCCTTGCCGCCTCCCAGGCCAGGATGATAGCCGAGGTGAGGTGATAGAGCCCGCTGGCGATGCGGCGCCCCTCGGCCTCGTTGTCCGGCGAGTCGGCCACCCGCTCGGCGGCGGCCACGCCCTTCGCCAGCAGGGTCGTGAAGAGAGCGCGCTCCCGCTCGGTCAGGGCGGCCTCGTCGAGCAACCGCCGCAGGTAGTCCCGCAACACCGGCAGGGTCCGCTCGCGGCGAATGGCACGGAAGACGTCCAGGGCGACGATGTTGCTGGTGCCTTCCCAGATCGACCCCAGGTGGGCATCCCGCAACACCCGGGCGTCCGACCACTCCTCGATATAGCCGCAGCCGCCGCGCACCTCCATGCCGTCGCCGGTCACCTTGCGGGCATCACGGGTGGTGCGGAACTTGATCAGGGGCGTCAGGATGCGCAGCAACTTGGCGGCCTCGGGGTCGCCGCCATCGGCACGGCGCAGGCAGTCGGCGGTATGAAAGACCATGCTTCGTCCCTGCTCGGCGCTGACCATCATCTTGCTCAGCTGGCGCTGCATCAGCGGCAGATCGATCAGTTGCCGGCCGAAGGCGACCCGATGGCGCGAGATGAACAGCGCCTCGTTCACGGCACGCCGCATCAGGCCGGCGGAGCGCACCCCGTTCGACAGCCGCGACATATTGATCATGTCGGTCATCTGCTTGAAGCCGTTGCCCGGCTCGCCCACCACATGGGCCTCGGCCCCTTCCAGCACGATCTCGCCGCTGGCCATCGAGCGGGTGCCCAGCTTGTCCTTGAGGCGCAGGATGCGGTAGCGATTCAGGCTGCCATCCTCCAGATGCCGCGGCAGCAGGAAGAGGGTCAGGCCGCGGGTGCCTGCCTCGCCGCCGGCCGGACGCGCCAGCACCATGGCCAGGGCCGCGTCCGGATTGGAGCAGAACCACTTGTCGCCATACAGCCGCCAGACGCCCCCCTCGTAACGGGCCTCGGTGGTGATCGCCCCCACGTCGGAGCCGGCATCCTGCTCGGTCATGAACATGGCCCCCTGAAACCGCTGCTCGGCGTCCTGGGAAGTGAGCCGGCCGAGGTAACGTTCGATCAACGCCGGCGAGCCGAACTTGCGCAGGGTGCGGGTCAGGGCATCGGTCATGCTCAGCGGACAGCAGAGTCCGAACTCCGCCTGGACGAAGAGGTAGGTCAGGCCGTACTTGACGATGGGCGGCAGCGGTTCCGGCCAGTCCAGCACCCCACCGCGGTGGGACATCGCCGCGAGCCCGAAGCGGGAATAGGCGTAGTGTTCCAGCCGGCGGTAGGACGGGTGCTTGTCGATGCGCTGAAGATCGGCACCGTTGCGGCAGCGCAGCCGAAGCACCGGTGGGTGCCTGTCGGCCTCCAGTGCCAGGGTCTCGAGCTCGTCCCCGACCAGGCCACCGAGTTCGCGGAACTGCGGCTCGATGTGCGACCTCAGGGTGGGGTCTGCATAGATGCCCAGCAGTCGCGCAAACTCGGGGTCGCCGTCGTAGACATTACCGCCGCGGCTGTCGGGGATATTGCGATGGGTGGCGTCAGGCACCGGCTCTCTCCTCTCACGATTTGTTTTATCGCATGCTAGGAGGGCAAATGACGCCACACCAATACCACTTTCCTCTCTTTCGATAGTATTTTTGGTATCATCAAGGGATATTCACCATTGCCGATCATGGGAAGAGGACGCCATGGCTCTGACCTTTCGCCAGTTGCGCTACTTCCTGGTGCTGGCCGACGAACTGCACTTCGGCCGCGCCGCCAGGCGACTGCACATCTCCCAGCCGCCCCTCAGCGCCAGCCTGCGCCAGCTGGAAGAGGAGCTCGGCGTCCAGTTGCTGGAGCGCAGCAGCAAGCATGTCGCCCTGACCACGGCGGGCCTCGCCTTCCAGCGCCAGGCGCAGCGCCAGCTGGAGCACCTGGAGGAATCGCGAGCCCTGGTCAGGCGCATCGCCACCAGCGCCTCGGGCCTCGTGCGGGTCGGCTTCACGCCGGCGATGCTCTTTCGCCAGTTGCCGGCGGCCCTCAAGGCCCTGCAGGCGTCGCATCCGGGCATCGAGATTCAACTGATGGAGCGCAACTCCGCCGACCAGGTCGAGGCCATCGAAGCCGGCCAGCTGGATATCGGCTTCATCCACTCGATGCCGCTCCCCCCGAGCCTGTCCACCTTGACCATCGCCGACGAGGAGTTCCTGTGTTGCCTGCCCCAGCACCATCCGCTGGCGTCGCGGGCGAGGCTGGAGATCCGCGACCTGGCCGGCGAACCGCTGGTGATGTTCAATCGCAGCCTGGCGCCCCACTACTACGATCGCATCGTCAGCCTGTTTCATGTCGCCGACCAGGAACCCTCCATCAAGCACGAGGTGTCCCACTGGCTGACCATCGTGGCCCTGATCGCCCACGGCATGGGCGTCGCCCTGGTGCCCCGGGCGTTGGCGGGGTCGATGTTCTCGAACGTGGTCTTCCTGCCCCTGGCCAACACGAACGTCAGGCATCAGTCGCACTGCATCTGGCTCACCGACGCCGTCGACGCCAACCGCGACCTGCTGATCGATAGCGTCAGGGCGACCTGCAGGCAAATACCGTCTGATATGCGATACTAGATTCCGCAATTCGTGATCCGGCTCAGGAACCCCTGCATGAAGCACCCAACTGTCACCGATGACGACGCCGACAGCCCCGGCAAGGATCGCAACTTCGTCACGGCCCTGGGCCGTGGCCTGGAGCTGCTGCGTGCCTTCGGCGCCGGTGAGGAATATCTCGGCAATGCCGAGCTCTCGCGGCGCACCGGCATTCCCCGGCCGACGGTCTCTCGTCTGACCTACACCCTGACGCTGCTGGGCTATCTGCAGCACAACCAGCATCTCGAGAAATACCGCCTGGGGGCCGGGGTGCTCGCCCTGGGCTATCGCTACCTGGCCAACATGGGCATTCGCGATATCGCCCGCCCTCACCTGCAGCGCCTCGCCGACGCCACCGACTGCAACGTCAGCCTGGGCACCGCCGATCGCACCTCGATGATGTATCTGGAGACCTGCCACGGCAGCGGTCCGCTGATCATGCGCCTCGAGGTCGGCTCGCGGCTGCCCATGGCGACCTCGGCCATCGGCCGCGCCTGGCTCTGCGGCATCTCCACCGAGCGTCGCCAGCAGGTATTGGCTGAATTGCGGGAGACCCATCGCGATGACTGGCCACGCATCGAGGCCGGCATCGACAGGAGCCTGGCGGAGTACGAGCACCACGGTTTCTGCCTCTCCGAGGGGGACTGGCAGAAGGAGGTCAGCGCCGTGGCCCTGCCGCTGGTACTCGAAGGCGGAGCGGAGGTCATGGCCATCAACTGCGGGGGATCAGGACTGAGGCTGACGCACGAGATCCTGGTCGAGAACCTCGGTCCACGGCTGATCGAGGTCGCCGAGCGAATCCGGCGGGAGTTCGAGCCCGCCGGGATGCCGCGCTGACCCGGCACCCCACGGCCCGGCGGCGCTTCAGAGCCGGACCTGCTCCTTCACCTTGTCGACGATATGCGCGCCGATGGGAATCGCCGAGGTAGCCGCCGGCGACGGCGCGTTGCAGACATTGACGGTACGCCGGGTGTTGACGAACAGGAAGTCGTCGATGAGCTTGCCGCCGCGGGATACCGCCTGGGCGCGCACCCCGGCGGGCCAGGGCCCGAGGTCCTCGAGGGTCAGGCTGGGGCAGTACTTGCGCACCTGCTCCAGATACCCCCGCTTGAACAGCGAATTCTTCAGTTCCGAGAGGCCCGGCCTCAGGCTCCCGCCGAGGGCCCTGAGAATGCCCGGGTTGCTGAACATCCGTGCCATGTCGGTCAGCGAGACATCGTTCTTGTGATAGCCCTCGCGCTTGAGCGCGAGCACGGCATTGGGACCGACGGTCACGCCGCCGTCGATCATGCGGGTCAGGTGCACGCCGAGGAACGGCATGGCCGGGTCGGGAATCGGGTAGATCAGGTGGTTGACGATGCGATCGTGCCTGGCCGGCAGTCGGTAGTACTCGCCGCGGAAGGGACAGATGGTGAACCCGGGGTTGCGGCCCAGCATGCGGACCACCCGGTCGGCCATCAGCCCGGCGCAGGTGACCAGATAGCGGGCGCTGAATTCCCCCTGGGTGGTGTGCACCACCACTTCGCCGGGGCGTTCGTCGAGGCCGGTGACCCGATGCCCGTAGTGCAACTGTCCGCCGCGGCGCTCGAACTCATCCGCCATCGCCTCGGTGACCCGGGCGTAGTCGACGATGCCGCTCGAGGGCACGAAGATGGCGCCCAGCCCGGTGATGTTGGGCTCCCGCTCGCGAAGCGCCTCGGCGTCGAGCCACTCGCGCTCCAGCCCGTTGGCCGCGGTGCGTTCCCACAGCGCCTCCATGCGCTGCATCTCGAGGGCGTTGGTGGCCACCAGCAATTTCCCGCACTCGTCGTAGGCGATGCCATGGGTGGCGCAGAAGGCCTTGGTCGCGCGGTTACCCTCGAGGCAGAAACGCGCCTTGAGGCTACCCGGCGTGTAGTAGACCCCGGCATGGATCACGCCGCTGTTGTGGCCGGACTGGTGGCGCGCCGGCCCCTCCTCCTTCTCCAGCAGCAGCAGGCGACGGTCGGGGTAGGCCTCGGCGAGCTGCATGGCGGTGGACATGCCGAGGATGCCGCCACCGATGATGATGAAGTCCAACACGGCACACCTCGAGGTTTAGGATCGCGGTCAGGGCACCCCAGCAGAATATCCATCATTCGGCCGAGTTTCCATTATCCTGACGAAGTGACCATGATTATCGCTAGTAGCGACAATCGGGTATCATGGCAAGCGAATCAAGGAATGGCGACATCATGGAGATCCCCCCTCGACAGAACCTGGGCATCAGCGCCTATCACTGGCTCAAGCGCGACATCATCCGCGGGATCTTCCAGCCCGGCGAGAAGCTGCTGATGAGCCGACTCAAGGAGCGCTACGATCTCGGCATCGGCCCCCTGCGGGAGGCCCTCTCGCAACTGGTGGCCGAGCGCCTGGTGATCGCCATCAGTCAGCGCGGCTATCGGGTGGCGCCGATGTCGCTGGCCGAGCTCGCCGATCTCTACGACGCCCGCGCCCAGCTCGAGGCGATGATGCTACGCCTGGCCATCGAACGCGGCGACGACGCCTGGGAAGCCGGCATCCTCGGCCGTGCCCACACGCTGGCCAAGGTGATGGAGGTGAACGGCCCCGACGAGTTGCTGGACATCTGGGATGCCCGCCACAAGGACTTTCACACCGCCATCGTCGGCGGCTGCAATTCCCCCCATCTGCTGCAGGTACGCGAGACCCTGTTCAACCAGGTGGAGCGCTATCGGCATCTGTGGCTGCGCGAGACGGTCTTCTCCGACGAGGCCCTGGAGCGCAAGCGCCGGGAACACGCGGCCCTGGTCGACGTCATCCTGGCCCGTGACGCCGATCGCGCCACCGTGATGATGCGCGAGCACCTGATGACCCCCGTCCCCATCATCACCGAAGTGATGCACAGCCGAGGCCTGGCCTGAGCCACCGGTTGACGCCACTCGTCCGCGAACGACCTCGATTGTCATACGCACGTCATCGCCGGGTATGAAACTGCTCCACAGGCAACGCCGAGGCAATCGGCGGTGTTAAACTCAGAACGACACCCGGTGCGCCATCGAGACGCGGCGCCAGCCGAAGGCCAGCCCCCGGAGGAACGACCCATGCCTCACCTGCTGCGATTTTCCCGTGATCTCGAGGCCCGCCTCGAACGCCTCAGCCAGCAGACCGGGCTGAGCAAGGCCGAACTGATCGAGCGCTGTGTCAGCGACGGTGCGGCGTCTCTCGAGACGCAACTGCTGCTGGAGAGCACCGGCACCGCCCGTCCCGAGCGCTCCATCGATCAGCTGTTGCGCGAAAGCGGCCTCGGTGCCTGAGCCCGCCCGTCACACGACGCCCGCGAAGACGGCGCGAAAGCGCCGGTAGTCGGCCAGCGCGCGCTCGCGGGATACCGCCGCCAGGCACACCTCCTGGCCCGGCAGGCACTGGGCCAGTCGGCTGGCGGCCAATGGCGTCAACGCCCCCAGCCGCGGGTAGCCGCCGATGGTCTGGCGATCGTTGAGCAGCACGATGGGCTGGCCGTCGGGCGGCACCTGGACCGCCCCCAGACCGATGCCCTCCGAGATCAGCGACTCGATGCGGCACCGCAGACGCGGGCCGGTCAGGCGTACCCCCATGCGATCGGCGCGATCATCTACTCGCCAGACGGCATTGAAGGCATCGAACAGGCTGCGGCCGGTGAAACCGCCGATCTGCGCGCCGGGCAGCAGCGCCAGCCGTGCGGTTTGCCGATAGTCGGGGCGCTCGGTCGGCGGTGCCGACCGCACATCCCCCCCTCGGCCACCCCCCTCCCCGACCCTCAGCAGATCGCCCTCGGCCAGCGTGTGTCCCAGGCCATCATGCCCCCCCAGGCCCTCGCGCACCACGCAGGCCACGCTACCCAGCACCGGCTCGGCCGAGAAGCCACCGGCCACCGCCAGATAGGCGCGCAGGCCATTGATCGGCTGCGTGAAGGCCAGGACCTGCCCCTCACGGATCGCGACCGACTGCCAGCCCGGCAGCGCCTCCCCGTCGCGGGTCGCCCCGAGGTCCGCCCCGGCGACCGCCAGCGTCAGGTCGCGCTCGGCGACCAGCTCGATCCCGCCGAAGGTGATCTCCAGCGCCGTGGCGCCCCAGGAGTTGCCCACCAGATGGTTGGCCCAGGCCCAGCCGTGCAGGTCGGCCGGCCCGCCCTGGGTCACCCCCAGGTGACGCACGCCGAAGCGACCGGCATCCTGCAGCAGTGCCAAGGGGCCGCTACGCCTGACACGGAAGCCGGGAACGGCTCGCTGACTCATCGCCCCGCCTCCTCGCCCATCGGCGTCGTATCGCCCCCCTGGGCCTCGAAGGTCGCCCGGTCGACGGGCACGAAACGCACCCGATCCCCCAGGCGCAACAGGCTGAAGCCCTCGCGCTCGCGATCGAAGAGCCGGGCCGCGGTACGGCCGATCAGGTTCCAGCCGCCGGGCGAGACCGCCGGGTAGGCCGCGGTCTGGCGCCCCGCCACCGCCACGCTGCCCAGCGGCACCCGCTGGCGCGGCGTGTCGAGCCGCGGGCACTCGAGCCGCTCGTCGAGCAGCCCCATGAAGGCAAAGCCCGGGGCGAAGCCCAGGGCGAAGACCCGGTAGAGCGCCTCGCTATGGCAGCCGATCACCTCCGCTACCGACATGCCGGCGCGCTCGGCCAGCCGGCCAAGCTCCGGCCCGACGCTCGTGTCGTACCAGGTGGGGAGCTCGCGGATCTCGCCGTCCATGGCATCGGCATCCGGGGTGAGCCCGGCGAGCACCGCCTCGAGGCGACGGCGGGCCAGCTCGGGGTCGAGCTTGAGCGGGTCGAAGACCACCAGCAGCGTGGTATAGGACGGCACCAGATCGACCAGCGCCTCGCCGAAGGCCGCCTCGCAGTCCCGGCTCAGGGCGGTCAGCCAGGGCAGGTTGGCCTCGTCGATGGTCGCGAACAGCCGCACCATCCAGGCATCCAGGCCGGCGGCCTCGAGGCGGGGCAACCCCGCGGTGACCCGTCCGGTCATGACGGCTGCTCGAGCCGGTCCAGGGCTTCGCGGATCGCCTTCACCGCGGCGATCGACTCGGGATTGTCGCCATGCACGCAGAGCGTATCCGCCGCCAGCACCAGCTCGCTGCCGTCGCGGGTCGTGATCGGCAACCCGGCAGCGATGCGCCGGGCCTGGTCGACGATCACCGCCGGGTCGTGGTGCACCGCCCCCGGCTCGCGTCGCGACACCAGCCGCCCCTCGCCGTCGTAGGCGCGGTCGGCGAAGGCCTCGAACCACAGGGTCACGCCGTGCTCGTCGGCCAGTGCCCGGAAGCCGCTCGGATCGCGGGTGGCCATCACCATCAGCGGCAGCCGGGCATCGAAGGCCAGGATGGCACGCATCACCGCCGCCAGGATCCCGGGATCACGGGCCATGTCGTTGTAGAGCGCCCCATGGGGCTTGACGTAGCCCACCTCGAGCCCCTCGGCCCGGGCGACGCCGGCCAGGGCACCCAACTGGTAGAGCACCAGGTTCTCGATCTCCTCGGCCGAGCAGGCCAGGGAGCGGCGTCCGAAGCCGACCAGGTCCGGGTAGGCCGGGTGCGCCCCCACGGTGACGTCGTGCTCCCTGGCCAGGCGAACCGTACGGCGCATCACGTCCGGATCGGAGGCGTGGAAGCCGCAGGCGACGTTGGCCAGGTCCACGTGAGGCATCACCTCGTGGTCGAGTCCCATCACCCAGGAGCCGAAGCTCTCTCCCATGTCGGCGTTGAGCAGCAGTCGTGGCATGGCGATCTCCCGATGATTCATGCGTCGGCCGAATCTTTAAAAACAGTTTATCGATAAATTGACAATACAACATAAACGTTTAGGATGGAAAACGTTGATGTAACGTTCACCCTGCATGCGTGCCCGCGCGAAAAGGCCACTATGCTCAGGATGGACCCGAGCTGGCGGTGCCGCGAGGCCATTGCCACTCATCAACCGACAACAAGACCTCTTGAAGGAGACTGCATCATGACTGCCAGGACACCGCTGCTGGCCGGCCTGACCTCGGCCGCCGCCCTGGGCCTCGGCCTGACCACCCTGAGCGTCTCGGCCCAGGCCGCCACCGAATGGGACATGCCCACGCCCTACGGCGACCGCACCTTCCATACCGTGAACATCCGTGAATTCGCCGACGACGTGCGAGAACGTACCGACGGCGAGCTCGACATCACCGTGCACGCCAACGGTTCGCTGATCGGCCATGCCGAGATCAAGAACTCCGTGCGCCGCGGCATCGTGCCCATCGGCGAGCTGATCATGTCGCGGCTGGCCAACGAGAACCCGATCTACGAGGTGGACTCGGTGCCCTACCTGGCCGCCAATTACGAGGAGGCCTGGGCGCTGTGGGAGGCCTCCCGCGAGATCATCGCCGAGGAACTCGGCCAGCAGGGGCTGCGCATCCTCTTCGCGGTACCCTGGCCACCCCAGGGGATCTACACCCAGCAGGCCGTGGAAGGGCCGGATGACCTGCGCAACCTCAACATGCGCGCCTACAACACCGCCAGCGAGCGGCTGGCCCAACTGGTCGGTGCCGTACCCACCCAGGTCGAGGTCCCCGACATTCCCACCGCCTTCAGCACCGGCCGTGTCGATGCCATGGTCACCTCCCCGGCCACCGGCGCCGATACCAAGGCCTGGGACTACCTGGGCCACTTCAACCATGCCCAGCTGTGGATTCCCAAGAACATGGTGATCGTCAGCGAGCAGGCCTTCTCCCGCCTCGACGAGGCCACCCGGGAGGCGGTGCTCGAGGCCGCCGCGGCCGCCGAGGAGCGCGGCTGGGAAATGAGCCGCCAGGAGACCGACGATGCCATCGCCGTGCTGGAGGAGAACGGCATCGAGGTCAGCGAGCCGACCCCCGAACTCGCCGAACTGCTCGCCGAGATCGGCGCGACCATGACCGAGGAGTGGGCCGAGAGTGCCGGCGACCAGGGAGCCGCGATCCTCGAGGCCTACGAGGCCGCGCGTCCCTGACCCGTCCCGACCGCCCCGGTGCTCGACACCGGGGTGTTCTACAGCCTCTCGCACAGGGTAATCCGTCATGCGTTATCGCCTCCGTCCGCTCTACGACCTGGGCGGCTACCTGGCCGCCGCCTGCCTCTGCCTGATCTGCGCCCTGATCACCGCCCAGATCCTGGGGCGCATCATCGATCGCCTCGCCACCCAGGTGGGCGGCGATCGTATCGGCCTGGCGATTCCCGGCCTCTCGGAGATCTCCGGTTTCCTGCTGGTCGGCGCCACCTTTCTCGGGCTGGCCTACACCTTCGTCCACGGCGGCCATATCCGCGTGACCCTGCTGATCGGCCGGCTGCCGCCCGCCGCCCGGGTCTTCGTCGAGGCGTTCTGCCTGAGCGTGGCGCTGGCACTCTGCCTCTACCTCGCCTGGAACCTCTACTGGCTGCTGGAGGACAGCATCGCCTTCAACGAGACCTCCTATGGCCTGCTGCGCATTCCGCTGTGGATTCCCCAGACGGCGATGCTCGCCGGCGTGGTGCTGTTCTGCCTGGCGCTGCTCGAGACCTGGCTCGCCACGCTGCATGCCGCCGTGACCCGGCCATCCGCCTTCACCATCGACGACAGCGGCCACGAGTGAGCCCCGGAGACCGACCATGCTCCTGATGATGACGATCCTCTTCGCGGTCCTGCTGCTGCTGCTCGGCAGTGGTGTCTGGGTGGCCTTCTCGCTGCTCGGGCTCGGCTGGCTGGGCCTCTCCCAGTTCACCTCGATCCCCACCGGCGACGTCATGGCCTCGAACATCTGGGGCTCCAGCTACAGCTGGGAGCTCACCGCCCTGCCGATGTTCATCTGGATGGGCGAGATCCTCTTCCGCTCGAAACTCGCCGACGACATGTTCACCGGCCTCTCGCCCTGGATGCAGCGCATCCCCGGGCGGCTGCTGCACACCAATGTGGTGGGCTGCGGGCTGTTCGCCGCGGTTTCCGGCTCCTCGGCGGCGACCTGCGCCACCATGGGCAGGATGACCATCCCCGAGCTCACCCGCCGCGGCTATGACGAACGCCTGGTCATCGGCACCCTGGCCGGCTCGGCCACCCTGGGGCTGCTGATCCCGCCCTCGATCATCCTGATCGTCTTCGGGGTGGCCACCGACCAGTCCATCGCCCGCCTGTTCATGGCCGGTATCTTGCCCGGCCTGATGCTGATCTCGCTGTTCGCCGCCTACCTGATGCTCTGGGCCTGGCGCTTTCCCGACCGCGTGCCGCCCGCCGAGGCCGGCCTGCCGCTCGGCGAGAAGTTGCGCCGGGCACGCCGGCTGATTCCCATGCTGGCGCTGATCGTCGGGGTGATCGGCTCGATCTATACCGGCCTGGCCTCGCCCACCGAGGCCGCCGCCGTGGGCGTGGTGCTCTCGCTGCTGCTGGCCAAGGTCCAGGGCACCATGGGCCGCCTGGTGTTCCGCGACGCCCTGCTCGGCGCGGTGCGGACCTCCTGCATGATCGCCTTCATCCTCGCCGGGGCGAGCTTCCTCACCGCCGCCATGGGCTTCACCGGCCTGCCACGGGAACTCGCGGCCTGGATCGCCACCCTGGGCCTCTCGCCGTGGATGCTGCTCGCGGCGCTCACGCTGTTCTTCGTGCTGCTGGGCTGCTTCCTCGACGGTATCTCGGTGGTGGTGCTGACCACCTCGATCATGATGCCCATGGTGGAAGCCGCCGGCATCGACCTGATCTGGTTCGGCATCTACCTGGTGATCGTGGTGGAGATGTCGCAGATCACCCCGCCGGTGGGCTTCAACCTCTTCGTGCTGCAGGGCATGACCGGGCGCAACATCCTCAGCATCGCCTGGGCGGCCATGCCGTTCTTCTTCCTGATGATGCTCGGCGTGATCCTGATCTCGCTGTTTCCCGAGATCGTCACCTACCTGCCCGAGGCCATGGGCAGTCGCCGATGATCGTCGTTGCTTGACCGGAGGAGTGTCGAATGACCAAGCAGTACACGCCACGCGGGCCCATCGTCTCCTCGGAGCACCTGTCGCGCAGTGCCCAGGAGCTCTCGGAGTTCGAGTTCGGACTGATCATCGCCGGCCATGCCTTCAACCGCTGGATGGTGCGCTGCATGACCGCCACCGGCTATTCCGAACTCGGCTCGCTGGACGTACTGGTGTTGCACAGCGTCAATCACCGCGAGCGGGCCAAGCGCCAGGCGGACATCTGCCTGGTGCTCAACGTGGAGGACACCCATACGGTCACCTATGCGCTGAAGAAGCTCGGCCGCCTGGGCCTGGTGGCCGGCGAGAAGCAGGGCAAGGAGACCTTCTTCCGCACCACCGAGTCGGGCCGCGAGGCGTGCGGCCGTTATGCCGAGATCCGCGAGGCCTGCCTGGTCGACTCGCTCTCCTCCATGGGCATCGAGCGCGAGGAGATGAGCCGCCTGGCGGGGATGCTGCGCGCCCTGTCCGGGCTCTACGACCAGGCCGCGCGGTCCGCCGCGTCGCTGTGACTCAGGGCTCCCGGCCCGGGCCCGCCGCCGTCTCGGCCAGCACCGCACGGGGGTCGCGGGGATAGAAGCGCTCCGGCTGATGCTCCACATGGGGGAAGAAGCGGGTGTCCTTGTAGGGCATCTTCATGAAGCCCGAGACGCCGAGCCCCTCGATCAGGCCCACCGCGGCGAGGATGTCCTCGAGGCGGCGGCGAAACTCCGCCTCCCGGGAGGGGTCGAGCAGCCGGTAATAGCTGTGGATCTTGAGGTGCTCGGGTAGCGCCTCGAAGATGATCATGCCGGTGTGATGGATGTCGTTGAGCGCCTCCAGCGAGGTGATGATCGCCTCGGGCAGCACCAGGAACTCCTCGGGGTCGGGGCCGTCCTCGAAGTAACTGTGCAGCCGGCTGCGATCCTCGAGCTCGGGTACCGCGCTGACCTCGTAGGCCAGGCGCATGCCCGGTTCGATCGCGAAGGGACGCTCCGGCCCCTCGCGGTCCAGGTGCAGGGTGTCGCGGGCGTTGAACAGGCAGCTCTTGAAGATCCCCTGGCGATAGATCGCCCGGGCCAGGTGCACCATGTTGTTCACCGCGGCGACGAAGGCCGGCTTCAGCGACGGGTCGTGGAGGTTGAGCGAGGTGTCGATATAGACGCCGTCGACCTCCCAGCGCACCGCCAGCCCGCCCACCACCGGGTAGCGACCCAGCCGACTCACCGCGGCGAGAAAGGCCTTCTCGGTCTCGCCCATGCCCTGCATGAAGTTCTTGTAGTAGCGATCGAGCTGGACCTCGTTGACATCGTTGAGCGTCTCGCGCCCACCCTCCTCGCGCAGGAACTCCTTGCGCGAGCTGTAGACCACGGTATCGATCTCGCGGCTGGCCGGTCGCCCCCACACCGGGACCAGCGCGGTCGGCGCTGGCTCGGGCAGGTCGAGCATCACCAGCCGCGCGAGCCTGGGCATCTCGCGGATGAAGTGATCGCCGGCCTTGATGCGCACCCGCGGGTCCGGATCGAGCATGCCGTCGAGCATGCGGGCGAACTCCATGGGCAGTCCCAGGGAGGTCGCGGGGATGGCCCGGTGGCCGAAGCGACAGGACTGCGCCGAGGCCAGGGCATAGAGGGTGCCGGCGGCCCCCTGCTCGTCGAAGCGCGGCGACGACAGGGCGCCGTTCAACTGCTCCTCGCCGATGAAATAGACGTCGCCCAGGCGGGCGTTGGTCTGCTGCAGGTTGTCCGACATCAGCTCCATGACGTTGGCCGCCACGAACTGCTGGTTGGCGTCGAGCTGGGCGAACACCGAGGAGCCCCAGTCGATCAGGGCGATGCTCTCGGTGGCGGCGTCGAACACCAGGTTCGAGGGCTTGATGTCGCCATGCACCACCGGCCTGCCCGCCGGGCCCGACTCACGCCGGAGCCCGCGCAGGATATCCGCCAGCTGGTCGGCGATACGCACCACCAGACGCGGCGACAGGCGCCCCTCGCGTAGCGAGACCTCCTCGAGGTTGAGGCCCGGGGCGCGCTGCATCACCAGGATCGACTGGTGGCGCACGCGCTGGTAGGCGATCAGCTTCGGCACCCGGGGGTGGTCGGCCTGCTCCAGCATGAACGCCTCCTCCTCGAGGCGGTCCTGCAGGTGCTGGGGCAGGTTGACCCGGGTGAACTTGAACACGTACTCGTCGCCCAGGGCCGTCACCCCGGCGAAGACGAAGCCGTAGGCGCCCTTGCCGATCAGCTCGATGTCCCGGTAACCCAGCTGCTCGAGCTGGGCCTGACACAGCGCCACCCACTCCTTGAGCTTGCGGGCGTCGTCGTGGCTGAGCAGGTAGATCGACTGCTCTTCCGGGATATAGAACTGCTGCAGTGGCGCATGGGACATGTCGCTTCACCCCAGATGCAACAGCATCGTCTCCGGCGCTTCCAGGTATCCCTTCCAGGCGTTGCAGAACCGCGCGATGGTGCCGCCGTCGATGATGCGGTGGTCGCCGGCCCAGGTGACCGTCATGATCGCCCGCCGGGTCACCTCGCCGTGGGCGTCGAAGCGTGGCAGCCACTGGCTCTTGCCGATGGCGACGATGGCCACCTCGGGCGCATTGATGATCGGCGCGGCGTAGGTGCCGCCCAGGGCACCGATGTTGGAGATGCTGATGGTCCCCCCCTTGAGGTCGGCCTGGGCCACCTTGCCTTCGCGGGCATCGCCGGTCAGGCGCTGGATCTCGCGGGCCACGTCCAGCAGGGTGCGTCGCTCCACGCCCTTGACGTTGGGCACGATCAACCCCGAGCGGCTGTCCACCGCCATGCCGATATTGACCGACGACTGGTAGTGGATCTCGGTGACCGCCTCATCGAGCCGGGCGTTGAGGATCGGCTCCTCGCGCACCGCCAGCGCCATGGCCTTCATGAAGAAGGGCATCAGCGTCAGGCGCGTGCCTGCCGCTTCGGCCGCGGGCTTGAGTCGCTCGCGCAGCGCCAGCAGCTCGGTGACGTCGATCTCCTCGCCATACTGGAAATGGGGAATGGTCGTGGCCGCCTCCACCATGCGCCGCGCCATCACCGCACGGACGCC
>NZ_PNRE01000054.1 GCF_002879645.1 Halomonas heilongjiangensis
GGCCGCGGGTGGCGATCTTCTCCACCGGCGACGAGGTCACCGCGCCGGGTGAGCCACTGCCACCGGCCGGCATCTACGATGCCAACCGCTTCACCCTCCGGGCCCTGGTGGCGGAACAGGGGGGCGAGGTCCTCGATCTCGGCATCCTGCCCGACGACCGGGACGCCCTGATCGCCGCCCTGGACGGCGCCGCGAACCAGGCCGATCTGGTGATCACCAGCGGCGGCGTCTCGGTGGGCGAGGCCGATTTCACCCGGGCGGCCCTCGCCGAGATCGGTGAACTCGGCTTCTGGCGCATCGCCATCCGGCCGGGGCGTCCCCTGGCCTGCGGTCGCCTGGGCGAGCGCGGCGTGCCGTTCCTGGGGCTGCCCGGCAACCCGGTGGCGGTGATGGTCACCTTCCTGCGGTTCGTGGCGCCCTTGATGGCCCGCCTGCAGGGGCGTGACGCCTGGCAACCGGCGACCCTCACCGCCCTGGCCGAGCATGAACTCAAGAGCCGCGTCGGGCGCGTCGACTATCTGCGCGGCATCTACCGCTGCGACGACCGGGGGCGGCTCACGGTCGCCAGCACCGGTGCCCAGGGGTCGGGCATCCTTTCTTCCATGGTCAAGGCCAACTGTCTGATCGAACTCGCCGCCGACCGCGAGGTCGCCGCGCCCGGCGAGGCAGTCACCATCCATCCTCTTCATCGACTTCCATGAGGCGCTTTCCATGCCACTGACCCATCTCAATGCCCGCGGCGAAGCCCATATGGTCGACGTCGCCGACAAGCCGGAGAGCCGGCGCGAGGCGAGTGCCTCGGGACGCATCCAGATGCAGCCGGCGACCCTGGCGCTGCTCGCCGAGGGCGGCCTGCCCAAGGGTGACGTGCTGGCCACCGCGCGCATCGCCGGTATCCAGGCCGCCAAGCGGACCCACGAGCTGATCCCGCTCTGCCATGCCCTGGCGCTGTCGAAGGTGGCCATCGACTTCCGCCTCGACGAGGCCGCCTCCTGTGTCGAGGTCACCGCGACCTGCCGGCTCAACGGCCGTACCGGCGTCGAGATGGAGGCGCTGACCGCGGTCTCCGTGGCCTGCCTGACCCTGTACGACATGTGCAAGGCGGTGGACAGGGAGATGGAGATCGGCGGCATCCACCTCGACACCAAGAGCGGCGGACGCTCGGGGGACTATCGCCGTGACGACGCCGCCGTCGTACCGGTCGCCCCCATCGTCACCGGCGAGGGCAGTGCCGGCGAGGTCTCGGTGGGCAACCGTTGCGACATCGCCTCGCCCTGCGTGCGGGTCAAGTGCCTGGCCGAGTTGCGCGAGCGACTCGGTGTCGGCGATCTCTCGGTGCCGTTCGACAGCCTGCCGAGCGCCGATGTGGCAGGCCTCAAGGCGGCACTCAAGGCGCTCGATTCCCGCTACTCCCTGCTCGACGAGGGGCGGGTGCTGTGTGCGGTCAATCAGGTGATGTCCGCCGACGATACGCCGATCACCAACGAGGACGAGGTCGCCTTCTTCCCCCCGGTGACCGGAGGCTGAACATGATTCGTGTCCAGGAGGCGCCCTTCGATGCGGGCGTCGAACAGCAGGCGCTGCTGGCCGGGCGCACCGATATCGGTGCCGTGGTCAGCTTCACCGGACTGGTACGTGACTTCAACGAGCGGCCCGAGGTCACGGCACTGACCCTCGAGCATTACCCCGGCATGACAGAAGCGGCCCTGGACGATATCGTGACGGAAGCCGAGGCGCGATGGCCGCTCGATGGGGTGCGCGTGATCCATCGGATTGGACGGCTGGCCCCCGGAGACCCTATCGTGTTGGTGGTGGTCGCCAGTGCCCATCGGCGTGCCGCCTTCGAAGCCTGCGACTTCATCATGGATTATCTCAAGACCCGCGCTCCGTTCTGGAAGAAGGAACACGCCACCGACGGCGATTATTGGGTAGCCGAGCGTGATTCAGACCACCAGGATGCCCACCGCTGGGAGACATGACGATGGCACTACCCGATGAGCTGATCGACGACTTCGGCAGGCGGGTGCGCTACGTGCGCATCTCGGTCACCGATCGCTGTGATTTTCGTTGCGTCTACTGCATGAGCGAGGAGATGACCTTCCTGCCCCGCGCCCAGGTGCTGACCCTGGAGGAGCTGGCGCTGGTGGCGCGGGCCTTCATCGAGCTCGGGGTGGAGAAGGTGCGACTGACCGGCGGCGAGCCCCTGGTGCGTCGCGATATCGACCGCCTGGTCGAGGACATCGGCTCGTTGCCGGGACTCCGGGATTTCGCCATGACCACCAACGGTGCGGGCCTTGGCAAGTACGCCCATCGGCTCCGCCGGGCCGGGCTCGAGCGGCTCAACATCAGCCTCGACTCGCTGGATCCGGACCGCTTCCGTCGCCTGACCCGTACCGGTGACCTGGCCAAGGTGATCGAGGGCATCCACGCCGCCCGGGAGGCCGGCTTCGAGCGTATCAAGCTCAATGCGGTGATCCTCAAGGGCCGCAACGACGACGAGGTGATCGATCTGGTCGACTTCGCCCGCCGGGAAGGGCTCGACATCAGCTTCATCGAGGAGATGCCGTTGGGGGACGTCTCGGACCATAGTCGAGACGAGACCTACTGCTCCAGCGACGACGTGCAGGCACTCATCGAGACCCGCCACGAGTTGATCCCCACCACCGAGACCACCCTGGGCCCATCGCGCTATTTTCGCATGCCCGACAGCGATACCCGCGTCGGCTTCATTTCGCCCCACAGCCACAATTTCTGCGCCACCTGCAATCGGGTCAGGGTGACCGTGGAAGGGCGCCTGCTGCTCTGTCTCGGCAACGAGCACTCGGTGGACCTGCGCGCGGTGCTGCGGCGTCATCCGGGCGATATCGAGATCCTCAAGGAACGCATCGTCGCGGCCATGGCACTCAAGCCGGAGCGCCATCACTTCACCACCGACGGCGATGTCCAGGTGGTGCGCTTCATGAACATGACCGGTGGCTGAACGTCGAATTCATGTGCTTCCCCTATCGTGACGGCGCCAGGTTGGCGCCGTCTTCGTGTCGGGATCCTGTCGAGGACTCACAACCATTGCCCGGCAGTTCGACGAAAATAATTGCATGTATTTTCTTGCCAAGACCCGAAGTGTGCATATACTTTTGACGTACAGTGTCATGAGTAACCTTTTCGTTAATTCGGCATGGAGGGGGCCAATGTCCAGCGAATCCCTGGAGCGCATCGCTCGTAACAAGAACGTGGCTCGCGCCGCGGCACGCCAGTTGAGCATGGAACAGCTCCACAAGCTGGCAGAGGTGATCGGTGAGGTCATCGAGCAGAAGAAGGACGAAGAGTTGCATCGTCAGGAAGAGGAAGCGCAGAAGGAGCGCAAGCTGGCCGAGATTCGTGAGGCGATCAACGACGCCGGCCTTTCGCTCGACGACCTGGTGTCCGAGCAGCCGCGCCGCAAGCGCGGTCGTCCACCCAAGAACGCCAGCAAGGCCGGCAAGGCATAAGAGATGTCGTAAGCGACATCTCCTCGATCGGCAAGGGTCGAGGGAACACGCCGGCAAGAGAAGCAGGACCAAGAGAGGCGAACCTTCGGGTTCGCCTCTCGGCATTTCCGGGCGTCATGTGCGGGTGGGGCGGCGGCACGCTCAGTCGAGATCGCTGAGGCTGGGGGCCTCCACCGCCAGGATCTGCAGGTGAATGGCCGGGATGCGGCGCAGGTGATCGGCGAACCAGGCCAGCAGTTTCGGCTGCAGTGCCAGGCGCAGTTCGGCCAGGGTCTCGGCACGCAGTTCCAGCAGTTGCATGTCGAGCCAGTCGGTGAAGGCGTCCTCATCGAGGCGGCCGGTGTCGCTCGCGTCGAGCATCAGCCGGCCGATGCGTGTCCAGCCGCGCGCTTCGGTGGCGGTGACCGAGAGTGCCAGGTAGAGGCTGCCATGGCGCGAGCGGGGGCCACCCTCGGCGCCGAGCCCCGGCAACGGTGCCACGGCGTTCTGGCTGACGATGCAGGGCGGCTGCGGGTGTCGGGCCTCCAGGGTCAGGCCGTCGCCATCCAGGCGAATCAGATCGCCATTGGTCGGGATCAGGGGCGCGCGGATGCCAAGCGTCTCGGCCAGTGCCTGGTGGGCCTGCTGGTGGCGCGGCTCGCCATGCACCGGCAGCAGGTGCCCGGGCTTCACCCAGCCGTAGAAGGTGCGCAGCTCGTCCTGGGCCGGGTGGCCGGAGGCGTGCAGTTCGGGGTGATTGAATTCGTCGAGCAGGGCGACGCCGAGGTGCTCGAGGCCCGCCTTGAGCCGCTGGATCAGCAGCTCGTTGCCGGGAATCGCCTTGGCCGAGAAGATCACGCTGTCGCCGTGGCCCAGCTCGAAGGTCGGATGGCGCCCCCGGGCCAGGCGCTGCAGCGCGGCGCGGGGCTCGCCCTGGCTGCCGGTGGCGATCACCAGCACCTCCTTTGCCGGCAGGTAGCCCAGGTCGCTCACCGGCACCAGCGGTGGGAAGTCGTCGAGGTAGCCGAGCCCGCGGGCCACCCTGACCATGCGCTCCATGGAACGCCCCATCAGGCTGACCCGCCGGCCACAGCGCTGGGCGGCGCGGCCGATGGCGAGCACCCGGGCCAGGTTGCTGGCGAAGCAGGAGACCACCACGCGCCCCTCGCAACGGGCGATGGCGTGTTCCAGGGCCACGGCGACCTCGCCCTCGCTGCGCGAGTGGCCGGGCAGCGGTGCATTGGTCGAGTCGCCCACCACCAGGTCCACCGGCGCGATGGCCCGGAAGGTCGAGGCGGACACCGGTGCGCCGATCAGCGGCTCGGGGTCGAGCTTCCAGTCGCCGGTGTGCAGCACCCGGTGGTCGCCGGTGGCGACCAGCAGCGCGCAGCTCTCGGGAATCGAATGGGTCAGCGGCAGGTAGCGCAGGGTAAAGGGGCCGCACTCCAGGGCCTCGCCCGGCTCGATGACGCGGATGGCATCGGTGGCGAGGCCACGTTCGGCGAACTTGAGGCGCAGCAGGCCCGCGGCCAGCGGGGTGGCATGGATCGGGCATCCCCACTGCGGCCATAGCCAGGCGGCCGCACCGATATGGTCCTCGTGCCCATGGGTGATGATCAGCGCCCGGGGCGTGATGCCGAGGGTCTCCAGGGTGTCCAGATTGGGCACCTGCAGCGGGCTGTCGGGCAGGTCCTGGCGGATCATCATCCCGCAGTCCACCGCGATCCAGTGTGACTCGACGCCATAGAGGCTCAGGTTCATGCCGATCTCGCCGCAGCCGCCGAGTGGCAGGAAGTGCAGGGGAGGGCGGCGGCGGGGGCGAATCTGGACACGAGGCTGGGGCATCGGGAGAGTGCAAACCGTGGCAAGTATACATTTCACTATACGGGATCGCCGCCAGGGGTCACAACGAAGGGACCGTGCCGGCGGCGGCCGCTTTCGTTACAATGCCGTCCTCTTCCCGATTGTGTTCAGCCAGCGACGGTCATTCGATGTCACACTATTATCGCCTGGTGGTTTCCTGCCCCGACCGCGTGGGGATCGTCTCCCGGGTCTCCGGCTTCATCGCCGGTCACGGCGGCTCGATCACCGAGGCCAGCCAGCACTCCGACCTGCAGGCCGGGCGCTTCTTCATGCGCTACGAGATTCTCGCCGACTCCATCGGGATGGACGCGGCGGCCCTGCGCGAGGCGTTCGCCCCGGTGGCAAGGGAGTTCGACATGCAGTGGGCGCTGACCGATACCCGGCGCCGGCCGCGGGTGGTGCTGATGGCCTCCCGGGAGTCCCACTGCCTGGTGGACCTGCTCTACCGCTGGACGGCCGGCGAACTCGACTGCGACATCCCCTGCGTGATCTCCAATCACGAGGACCAGCGCGGCCTGGTGGAGTGGCACGGCATCCCCTACCACCACGTGCCGGTGCCCCCCGGCGACAAGGCCGGTGCCTTCGCCGAGGTGCAGCGCCGGGTCGAGGAGGCGGGTGCCGACAGCGTGGTGCTGGCCCGCTACATGCAGATCCTGCCGCCGGCGCTCTGTGAGCGCTATGCCGGCCGGCTGATCAACATCCACCACAGCTTCCTGCCCTCCTTCGCCGGGGCCAAGCCGTATCACCAGGCCTACGAGCGCGGCGTCAAGCTGATCGGTGCCACCTGCCACTACGTCACCGAGGAGCTGGACGCCGGCCCGATCATCGAGCAGGACATCCACCGGGTCAGCCACTGCCACACGCCGGGTGACCTGGTGCGCTTCGGCCGCGACGTGGAGAAGGCGGTGCTCGCGCGCGGGTTGCGCTGGCACCTCGAGGATCGGGTGTTGATCCACGGCAACAAGACCGTGGTGTTCGCCTGACGGAGAGCCGCGATGACGTTCGCTGCCCTGGTGCTCGCGCCCTGGTTGCTGCTGGTTGCCTCCCTGGTGGCGCTGGGGGTGGTCGGCCTGGCGCTGGCCCAGCGCCCCTGGCGGGCGTTGCTCGCCGACCACGCCCTGCAGCATCGCTGGCTGGCGGCCACCGTGGCCGTCACGCTGATGTGGCAGCTGCGCGCCCAGGCGGTGGACTGGCTGACCCTGCACCTGATGTTCACGGCCCTGCTGACCCTGGTGTTCAAGGTACCGCTGGCGCTGCTCTCCTGCCTGCTGGTCAACCTGGCGATGGTCGTGCTGGGGCGGGTCGCCTGGCCGCTGCTCGGGGTCAACCTGCTGGTCACCGGGGTGGTCCCGGCGCTGGTGATGGTGCTGGTCTGGCGGCTGGTCGATCGGCGGCTGCCGGACAACCTGATGGTCTTCCTGTTCGTCTGTGGCTTCTTCGGCACGGCGCTCGCCACCCTGGCGGCGGGGCTCTCGGCGGTGGGGTTGATGGCGCTGGGGGCCAGTGATCCCGAGGTCATGCACCAGGCGCTCGAGTATGCCCGCTTCCTGCCGCTGCTGATGCCCTCCGAGGCCTTCATCTCCGGCATGCTGCTGAGCATCCTGCTGGTCTATCACCCGAGCTGGGTGGCGACCTTCAACGACCACCGCTATATCGACACCAAGTAGTCATCCTCGGTGTCGGCGCCGTATCGCCCAGCGGAGCTGGGCGCCTGGCGCGTGCTGCTCGCCGTAGCGAAAACGCCCCCGATCGGGGGCGTTCTTGTGGTTACCGGAGCGAGAGGGCAGGGCGTCAGGCCAGCCCCAGCTCGTGGGTGGCCTCCTCGCGCATCTTGAACTTCTGGATCTTGCCGGTGACGGTCATCGGGAACTCGTCGACGAACTTCACGTAACGCGGGACCTTGTAGTGGGCGATCTTGCCCTTGCAGAAGTCCTTGAGCTCGTCGGCGGTGAGGGACTCGCCCTCGCTCAGCTTGACCCAGGCCATCACCTCCTCGCCGTACTTCTCGTCGGGCACGCCGATCACCTGGACGTCGGAGATCGCCGGGTGGGTGTAGAGGAAGTCCTCGATCTCGCGCGGATAGATGTTCTCGCCGCCGCGGATGATCATGTCCTTGATGCGGCCGACGATGGCCACATAGCCCTCGTCGTCCATGGTGGCGAGGTCGCCGGTATGCATCCAGCCGGCGCCGTCGATGGACCTGGCGGTGGCCTCCTCGTTTTCCCAGTAGCCGAGCATCACGCTGTAGCCGCGGGTGCACAGCTCGCCGGTCTCGCCGCGGGGCACCACGGCGCCGGTCTCGGGGCTGACCAGCTTGACCTCCAGGTGGGGATGGATGGTGCCCACCGTGGTCACGCGCTTCTCCAGTGGGGCGTCGGTCTGGGTCTGGAAGCTCACCGGGCTGGTCTCGGTCATGCCGTAGCAGATGGTGACGCCCTGCATGTGCATGCGTTCGATCACCTTGCGCATCACCTCGATGGGGCAGATCGAGCCGGCCATGATGCCGGTGCGCAGGCTGGAGAGGTCGTAGCGCTCGAAGTCGGGGTGCTCGAGCTCGGCGATGAACATGGTCGGCACGCCGTAGAGGGCGGTGGCCTGCTCCTCGGCCACCGCGCGCAGGGTCGCCTCCGGGTCGAAGCCGTCGCCGGGATAGATCATGGTGGCGCCGTGGGTCATGCAGCCGAGGTTGCCCATCACCATGCCGAAGCAGTGGTAGAGCGGCACCGGGATCACCAACCGGTCCCGTTCGCTGAAGCCCATGGTGCGGGCGACGAGGAAGCCGTTGTTGAGGATGTTGTGGTGCGACAGCGTCGCGCCCTTGGGCGCGCCGGTGGTGCCGGAGGTGTACTGGATGTTGATCGGGTCGTCGAACTGCAACGTCGCCTGGACATCGGCCAGCTGGTCGGCGGAGACCTCGTCGGCGTGGGCCAGCAGCCCCTGCCAGCTGAGCATGCCGGGAAGCGCGCGCTCGGCGTCGAGGCAGACCACCCGCTTGAGTTCGGGCAGCCTGGCACAGGAGAGGGGGGCCGGGGCCAGCTCGTTCTTGAGCTCCGGGGCCAGCTCCTTCTTGAGCTCCGGGGCCAGCTCCTTCTTGAGCTCCGGGGCCAGCTCCTTCTTGAGCTCCGGGGCCAGCTCTGCCAGCGTGGCCACATAGTCGGAGGTCTTGAAGGCGCCCTGCAGGATCAGCGTCGAGGCGCCGGACTGCTTGAGGGCATACTCCAGTTCGTGGGTACGGTAGCTGGGGTTGATATTGACCAGGATGGCGCCGATCTTGGCCGTGGCGAACTGGGTGATGGTCCACTCGGCGCAGTTGGGCGACCAGATGCCGACCCGCTCCCCCTTGTTCACGCCCACCGCCAGCAGGGCGCGGGCCGCCCGATCCACCGCCAGCTGCAGCTCGGCCCAGGTGTAGCGCAGCCCCTGGTGCAGGCTGAGCAGGGCATCGCGGTCGGGGAAGCGGGCGACGGTGTCGTCGAAGCAGTCGCCGATGGTCTGGCCCTTCAGGGGGGTGTCGCTGATGCCACTGACGTAGCTGATCGGAGTGTATTGGCGTGTCATGTTTTCCCGTCTCTTGTTGTTGCAATGGTGGTGCAAGAGCGTCAGCTGCCGGTCGACTCCGTCTCCAGGCTGGCCAGGACATCGCGGGCGCGGCTCTCCACATCGTCGAGCTCGCGGTGCATCAGGCGAATGTCCTCCAGCTGGCGCTCCAGGTTGGCCCGCTTGTCGGCGAGGATCTCGAGCAGGCGCTTGAGCTGGCGGGCATTGCCGTCGGGCATGGCGTCGTACATCTCCACCACCTCGCGGATCTCGGCCAGCGAGAACCCCAGCCGCTTGCCGCGCAGCGTCAGCTTGAGGCGTACCCGATCCTTCTCGTGGTAGATGCGGGTCTGGCCGCGGCGTTCCGGCGCCAGCAGGCCTTCCTGCTCGTAGAAGCGGATGGTCCGTGGCGTCACCTCGAACAGCCGGGCCAGTTCGCCGATCGTATAGGTACGACGCTGTCGGGTCAGGCCGCCGTTGGGCGGCTCCATAGCGTCCGCTGTGCGCTTGCTCATGGGTGTCTTCCTTTATATTGGCGGGCAGGGGCGCCGCCGCCGCCATATACCCGCAACACTAGCCGAGGTTTACGTTAACGTAAAGTGCTTGTCGACCATGGGGTGATGTGTGATAAACCTAGCAAGTGCTAGGTTGGTCACTGGGCCAGCACGCGACAACGACAACGCACGCCAACCCCCACACTGCCGAGACGAGGATACCTTCATGGACTTTTCCCTGACCGATGATCAGAAGGCGTTGAGCCAGGCGGCCGCCGACTTCGCCAGGGCCGAGTTGGCCGATCATGCCGCCGAGTGGGACGCGACCTCACACTTTCCCGTCGACGTCATTCGCCGCGCCGGGGAGGCCGGGTTCCTCGGCATCTACATTCCCGAAGAGCGCGGTGGCCTGGGGCTCTCGCGCCTGGATGCCTCGCTGATCTTCGAGCAACTCTCCCAGGGCTGCATCTCGACCACCGCCTATCTTACCATCCACAACATGGTCGCCTGGATGGTGGCGAGCTGGGGCAACGAGGCCCTGCGCGAGCAGTGGGTCGATCGCCTGATCAGTGGCGAGTACCTGGGCTGCTACTGTCTGACCGAGCCGGGCGCGGGCTCCGATGCCGCCAGCCTGCGCACCAAGGCGGTGAGGGACGGCGACGAGTACGTGATCTCCGGCAGCAAGATGTTCATCTCCGGTGCCGGCGCCAACGACGTGCTGGTGGTGATGGCGCGCACCGGCGAGCCCGACAGCGGGGCGGGGGGCATCTCGGCGATCCTGGTGCCGGCCGATGCCGAGGGCATCGGCTACGGCAAGAACGAGGAGAAGATGGGCTGGAAGAGCCAGCCGACCCGCCTGGTCAGCTTCGATGGCGTGCGCGTGCCGGTGGGCAACCGCCTGGGCGCCGAGGGCGAGGGCTTCAAGTTGGCCATGAAGGGGCTCGACGGTGGCCGCCTCAATATCGCCAGCTGCTCCCTGGGCGCCGCCCAGCACGCCCTCACCCTGGCCCGCAACTACCTCGGCGAGCGCAAGCAGTTCGGCCGTGAGCTGTCGAGCTTCCAGGCGCTGCAGTTCAAGCTCGCCGACATGGCCACCGACCTCGTCGCGGCGCGGCTGATGGTGCGTCAGGCCGCCTGGCGGCTCGACCAGGGCGATCCCGAGGCCACGGCCCACTGCGCCATGGCCAAGCGCTTCGCCACCGACATGGGCTTCACCGTCTGCAACGAGGCCCTGCAGCTCCACGGCGGCTACGGTTACCTCAAGGAGTTCCCCCTGGAACGCATGGTGCGCGACACCCGGGTGCACCAGATCCTCGAGGGAACCAACGAGATCATGCGCGTGATCGTCGCCCGCCGGCTGCTGGCCGACGGGGTGGTCGAGTCGCTTCAATAGCCAACAGGAGAACAACGGACATGTCGGATCTTGCAGTGATCTTCGACGAGCTGCCGACCCGCGACGGCGGGCGCATCGGAGTCGCCACCCTCAACGCCGCGAAGTCGCTCAATGCCCTGTCGCTGGAGATGATCCGCCAGCTCGAGGCCAAGCTCGAGGCCTGGGCGGTGGATCGCAGCGTGGTGGCGGTGTGGCTCGAGGGGGCCGGCGACAGGGCCTTCTGTGCCGGGGGCGACGTCGTGGCGCTCTACCGCTCGATGACCGAGGAGGGCGAGAACCGCGGCGCCGGCCGTGACAGCGTCTTCGCCGAGACCTACTTCAGCGCCGAGTACCACCTCGACTACCGCATCCATACCTACCCCAAGCCGCTGCTGGTGTGGGGCGACGGCATCGTCATGGGCGGCGGGCTCGGCCTGATGGCGGGCGGTTCCCAGCGCCTGGTCACCGAGACCACCCGCATCGCCATGCCCGAGATCACCATCGGCCTCTATCCCGACATCGGCGCCAGCTGGTTCCTGGGGCGCATGCCGCCGGGCGTGGGGGCCTACCTGGGGCTCACCGGTGCCCAGCTCAACGCCCGCGACGCCCTCGACCTGGGCCTGGCCGACCGCTTCGTCCCCCGCGAGCGCCGCGAGGCGCTGCTCGGCGCCCTGGAGGAGGCCGACTACGGTCGGCGCACGCCCCGCGACCTGCGTGCCGGCGTCCAGGCGGTGCTCAACGACATGGAGGACCGTACCCGAGCTCCCGCCGGCCAGGTGTGGCCGCACCTCGATCATCTCCAGTCGCTGGTCGGGCACGTGGATGCCGCCACCGCCGTCAGGCGCATCCTGCGCGACGAGACCGACGACGCCTGGCTGGCCGCCAATCGGGCGCGGCTCGAGGCCGGCTGCCCGATGAGCGCCCACCTGGTGTGGCGCATGCTCGAGCGCCACGCCCACACCAGCCTGGCCGACGCCTTCCGCGACGAGCTCAGCCTGTCGGTGCAGTGCTGCCGCCGGGGAGAGCTGGTCGAAGGCGTGCGCGCCCTGTTGATCGACAAGGACAAGGCCCCCCGCTGGCGGCATGCCGACGCGGCCAGCGTCCCCGACGAGGACATCCTGGCGCTGATGGCGCCGCTGTGGTCCGACGAGTCGCACCCGCTGCGCGACCTCGGTACGGGGCATCGCATCGGCTGACGCGCGGCCGGGCCCCTACACTGCATAACGAACACGCCACAACGAACACGGGAGCAACGCCAATGAATATCGCCTTTATCGGCCTCGGCAACATGGGCGCGCCCATGGCCACCAACCTGGTCAAGGCCGGCCACCGGGTCTGTGTCTTCGACCTGGTCGAGAGCGCCATCCGGGCCCTGGAAGCCGAGGGCGCGACACGCGCCGAGAGCGCCGCGGCCGCCACCCGTGGCGTCGAGGTGGTCATCTCCATGCTGCCGGCCGGCGCCCATGTGCGCGGGCTCTACCTGGGCCGTGACGGGGCGCCGGGGCTGCTCGACGCCCTGCTGGGTACGCCGCTGATCATCGACGCCTCGACCATCTCGCCCGAGGACGCCCGCATCGTCGGGGCCGCCGCCGCCGAGCGTGGCCTGACCTATCTCGACGCCCCGGTCTCGGGCGGGGTGGGGGGCGCCAAGGCCGGCACCCTGACCTTCATCGTCGGTGGATCGGAGGAGGGGTACGCGCAAGCGCAGCCGGTGCTCGAGGCCATGGGCAAGAACATCTTCCATGCCGGCGAGACCGGCGCGGGGCAGGTGGCCAAGATCTGCAACAACATGCTGCTCGGCATCCTGATGAGCGGCACCGCCGAGGCGCTGGCGCTGGGCGTCAAGAACGGCCTGGACCCCGCGGTGCTCTCCGAGATCATGAAGCAGAGCAGCGGCGGCAACTGGGCGCTCAACGTCTACAACCCCTGGCCCGGGGTGATGGAGGGCTCGGCCGCCTCCCGCGACTACCAGGGCGGCTTCCTCACCGACCTGATGGCCAAGGACCTCGGCCTGGCCTGGGAACTGGCGCTGGGCTCGAAGTCCACCGTGCCCATGGGCTCCCAGGCGCGCAACCTCTTCGCCCTGCACAGCGCCCAGGGCAACGGCGGCCTGGACTTCTCCAGCATCCAGGCCCTCTACCGCGCCGGCGAGGATAAATCCTAACCCCGCCTTGGGGTCAGACCCCAAAATCCCCTTAGGGGTCTGACCCCTACATCGGCTTTGCCCTGGCCTTTGGCAGGGCGCCGCGAAACGGGCACCCTCGGGTGCCCGTTTACGTTGGTGTCCTGTTCAGGGGGTTGTCATTGTCGCCGCTTTAGTCTACATTTAGTGAAAATGTTGACATTTTGATCGACGACTCACACCACGCCCTCACTGCCCGGAGAACCCCATGAGCCAGATCACCCCCGTCACCTGGGAAGACCCCTTCCGCCTGGTCGACCAGCTCAGCGAAGACGAGCGCATGGTCCACCAGACCGCCTACGACTACTGCCAGGAGAAGCTCCTGCCGCGGGTGCTCGAGGCCAACCGCCACGAGCACTTCGACCGCGAGATCATGAGCGAGATGGGCGAACTGGGGCTGCTCGGTGCGACGCTCGACGGCTACGGCTGTGCCGGCCTGAACTACGTCAGCTACGGCCTGATCGCCCGCGAGGTCGAGCGCGTCGACTCCGGCTACCGCAGCGCCATGAGCGTGCAGTCGAGCCTGGTGATGTACCCGATCCACGCCTTCGGCAGCGACGCCCAGCGCGAGAAGTACCTGCCCAAGCTCGCCACCGGCGAGTGGGTCGGCTGCTTCGGCCTCACCGAGCCGGACCACGGCTCCGACCCGGGCGGCATGAGCACCCGCGCCACCCGCACCGAGAGCGGCTGGCGCCTCAATGGCACCAAGACCTGGATCACCAACTCGCCCATCGCCGACGTCTTCGTGGTCTGGGCCCGCGACGACGAGGGCGTGATCCGCGGCTTCATCCTCGAGAAGGGCATGGCCGGGCTCTCCGCACCCAAGATCGAGGGCAAGTTCAGCCTGCGTGCCTCGATCACCGGGCAGATCGCCATCCAGGACGTGGAAGTATCCGACGAGCAGCGCCTGCCCGGCGTCCAGGGCCTCAAGGGACCGTTCTCGTGCCTCAACCGGGCGCGCTACGGCATCGCCTGGGGCAGCATGGGCGCCGCCGAGGCGTGCTGGCATGCGGCCCGCCAGTACACCCTGGACCGCAAGCAGTTCGGCCGTCCGCTGGCCGCCAACCAGTTGATCCAGAAGAAGCTCGCCGACATGCAGACCGAGATCACCCTCGGCCTGCAGGCGGCCCTGCGGGTCGGCCGCATGATCGACGACGGCCAGCTGGTGCCCGAGGCGATCTCGCTGATCAAGCGCAACAACTGCGGCAAGGCGCTGGACATCGCCCGCGTGGCCCGCGACATGCACGGCGGCAACGGCATCAGTGACGAGTACCACGTGATCCGCCACATGATGAACCTCGAGGCCGTGAACACCTACGAGGGCACCCACGACGTGCACGCCCTGATCCTGGGGCGGGCCCAGACCGGCATCCAGGCCTTCGCCAATTGAACCCCACGGCGCATCGATCAGGAGCAACGCCATGAGTGGACCCCTGTCAGGCGTGGTGGTGCTGGATATCTCGCGGGTGCTGGCCGGGCCCTGGGCCGGCCAGCTGCTCGCCGACCTGGGCGCCCGGGTGATCAAGATCGAGCACCCCGAGCGCGGCGACGACACCCGCGGCTGGGGCCCCCCCTGGCTGGCCGAAGACCTCGAGCGGGGCGGCGATGCCGAACGGGTGGCGGCCTACTTCCTGTGCGCCAACCGCGGCAAGCGGTCGCTGGCCGTGGACATCGCCACGGAGGAGGGGCAGCGGCTGGTCCGCCAACTGGCGAAAGGCGCCGATATCCTGCTGGAGAACTTCAAGGTCGGCGGCCTGGCCAAGTACGGGCTCGACTACGCCAGCCTGCACGCGCTGAACCCGCGGCTGATCGGCTGCTCGATCACCGGCTTCGGCCAGGACGGCCCCTACGCCCACCGCGCCGGCTACGACTTCATGATCCAGGCCATGGGCGGGCTGATGAGCATTTCCGGGGAGCCCGACGGCATGCCGATGAAGACCGGCGTGGCGATCACCGACGTGATGACCGGGCTCTACGCCGCGGTGGGCGTGCTCGCGGCATTACATGAGCGCGGGCGCACCGGCGTCGGCCGCCATATCGACGTGGCGCTGCTCGACGTCCAGGTCGCCACCCTCGCCAACCAGGCGCTCAACGCCCTGGTCAGCGGCGTCTCGCCGCAGCGCCACGGCAACGCCCACCCCAACATCGTGCCCTACCAGGCCTTCGCTTGCGCCGACGGCCACCTGGTGGTCACCGTGGGCAACGACGCCCAGTTCGCCCGCTTCGCCAGCCTGCTCGGCCACCCCGAATGGGCCGAGGACCCGGCCTACGCCACCAACGCCGCCCGGGTCGGCAACCGCGAGGTGCTGACGGGACTGATCCAGGCGATCCTCGCGACCCGCGGGCGCGACGACTGGCTCGCCGAGCTCGAGGCCCGCGGCATCCCCGCCGGGCCGATCAATACCCTCACCGAGGTGTTCGACGACCCCCAGGTGCGCCATCGCGGCCTGCGGCGCACCCTGACGCGCGGCGAACTCGAGGTGCCCCAGGTCGCCAACCCGCTGCGCTTCGACGGCGAGACCGCCACCAGCGAGGTCGCCCCACCGCGGCTCGGCCAGGACAGCGACGCCATCCTGGCCGAGATGGGCCTCAGCGCGGACGACATCGCCCGGCTGAGGCGGGCGGGCGTGGTGCGCTAAGAAAATTTTGGGGTCAGACCCCTAAGCGGATTTTGGGGTCTGACCCCTCAGGGGACTTCAGCGCGGCGAGAAGCGCCTCGTGAGCCCCATCTCGGCGATCATCCGGGTGGAGATCTCCTCCACCGAGAAGCGGGTGGTGTCGATGTAGGGGATGTGCATCTGGCGGTAGAGCCCCTCGGCCTGGCCGACCTCCTGCACGCACTGGTCCATGGAGCTGTAGCGGCTGTTGGGACGGCGTTCGTGGCGGATCGCCGCCAGCCGCCTGGGGTCGATGGTCAGCCCGAACAGCTTGTGGCGATGAGGGGCGAGGGCCCGGGGCAGCTTGAGGGAGCCGTCCTCGTCGAGGTCGTCCTCGGTGAGCGGGTAGTTGGCCGCCCGGATACCGAACTGCAGTGCCAGGTAGAGCGAGGTCGGCGTCTTGCCGCAGCGCGAGACGCCGATCAGGATCACGTCGGCCTTGCCGTACTGGTGGGTGCGGGCGCCGTCGTCGTTGTCCAGCGCGAAGTGCACCGAATGGATGCGATCCATGTAGACCTCATCCTTGCCGATGGAGTGGGTGCGGCCCACGGTGTAGCTGGAGTGGGTGGCCAGCTCCTGCTCCAGGGGCGCGAGGAAGGTCGAGAAGATGTCGACCTTGAAGCCGGTGGCGCCACGAATCACCTCGCGGATGCTCTCGTCGACGATGGTATCGATGATGATCGGCTGCTCCCCGTCGTTGACGGCCGTGGCCTCGATCACCTCCACCAGGGCGCGGGCCTTGTCGACCGAGTCGATGTAGGGCTTGGTGAGCATGCGGATCTCGACGTTCTCGAACTGGGCCAGCAGGCTGCGGCCCAGGCTCTCGGCGGTGATGCCGGTGCCGTCGGAGATGAAGAAGGCGGTACGGGTCATGGTCGGTCCAGTCGCTCGGGCGGAAGTGGCCCATTGTCGATGCTGGCCGGGCCGTGGACAAGCGGCGGAACCTTTCGCGCTATCGGCCCTTGCCACTACAGGAATCCGGCAAATCCGCCGATTGTTGTAAAAATCCTCCAGTGACTTCGATGTTAGACCAATGGCGAATATGGCCGGCCGCTGATAGAGTCGCGACCATCCTTTCATGCCCGTGCGAGGGACACCGTCATTCGGCATGAAGCACCTATCGTCGATTTACTCGGAGGTCACGTGGACGATTACATTCTGTGGTTCGATCAGTTGGGCATGGACGACGTCGAGCGGGTCGGTGGCAAGAACGCCTCCCTCGGCGAGATGATCTCCAACCTCTCCGGTGCCGGTGTCACCGTGCCCGGCGGGTTCGCCACCACGGCCCACGCCTACCGTGAATTCCTCTCCCACGAGGGGCTCAACGACCGAATCAACCAGGCACTGGCCCGGCTCGACGTCGACGACGTGGGCGAGCTGGCGCGTGTCGGCGCCGAGATCCGCCAGTGGGTGATCGACACCCCGCTGCCGCCGACCTTCGAGCGGCACCTGCGCACCGCCTACGACAAGCTCGTCGCCCAGCACCCCGACCTCAAGGCCGCGGTACGCAGCTCGGCCACCGCCGAGGACCTGCCGGACGCCTCCTTCGCCGGCCAGCAGGAGACCTTCCTCAACATCGAGGGTTTCGACAACATCAAGCGCGCCGTGCACGAGGTGTTCGCCTCGCTGTTCAACGACCGCGCCATCTCCTACCGCGTGCACCGCGGCTACGCCCACGAGAACGTGGCGCTCTCCGCCGGCATCCAGAAGATGGTGCGTTCCGAGACCGGGGCCTCCGGCGTCATGTTCACCCTCGACACCGAGTCCGGCTACCGCGATGCGGTCTTCGTCACCGCCTCCTGGGGGCTCGGCGAGACCGTGGTGCAGGGGGCGGTGAACCCCGACGAGTTCTACGTGCACAAGCCGACACTCGCCGCCGGCCGCCCGGCCGTGCTGCGCCGCAACCTGGGCTCCAAGCTGATCAAGATGGTCTACACCGACGATGCCAGCGCCGGCAAGTCGGTGGCCACCGTGGAGGTGCCGCTCAAGGAGCGCGGGCGCTTCTGCATCGACGACGAGCAGGTCATGGCCTTGGCCCGCCAGGCGGTGACCATCGAGCAGCACTACGGCCGCCCCATGGACATCGAATGGGCGCTCGACGGCGACGACGGCCAGCTCTACATCGTCCAGGCGCGTCCCGAGACCGTGGTCTCCCAGCAGGAGGGCGGCAAGCTCGAGCGCTTCCAGCTCAAGGAGAAGGGGCGCACCCTGGTGGCCGGCCGTGCCATCGGCCAGCGCATCGGCAGCGGCACCGTGAAGGTCGTCTTCTCGCCGGACGACATGGACAAGGTCAAGCCCGGCGACGTGCTGGTCACCGACATGACCGACCCGGACTGGGAACCGATCATGAAGCGCGCCTCGGCGATCGTCACCAACCGCGGCGGGCGCACCTGCCACGCGGCGATCATCGCCCGCGAGCTGGGCATTCCCGCCGTGGTCGGCTGTGGCGACGCCACCGAGGAACTCGCCGAGGGCCGTGACGTCACCGTCTCCTGCGCCGAGGGCGACACCGGCCACGTCTACGAGGGGCTGCTCGAGTTCGACCGTCGGGTGACCAGCGTCGACGCCATGCCCGAGATCCCGTTCAAGATCATGATGAACGTCGGCAACCCGGACCGCGCCTTCGGCTTCGCCGGGCTGCCCAATGCCGGCGTCGGCCTGGCACGCCTCGAGTTCATCATCAATCGCATGATCGGCGTGCACCCCAAGGCGCTGCTCGAGTACGACACCCTGCCGGCCGACCTGCAGCAGACCATCGACCTGCGCACCGCGGGCTACACCGACCCGGTCGGCTTCTACGTCGACAAGCTGGTCGAGGGGATCTCCACCCTGGCCGCCGCCTTCCACCCCCAGCCGGTCATCGTGCGGCTGTCGGACTTCAAGTCCAACGAGTACGAGAACCTGATCGGCGGCAAGCTCTACGAGCCGGGTGAAGAGAACCCCATGCTCGGCTTCCGCGGCGCCGCGCGCTACATCTCCGACTCCTTCCGCCCCTGCTTCGAGCTGGAGTGTCGGGCGCTCAAGCGGGTGCGCGAGGAGATGGGCCTGGACAACGTCCAGATCATGGTGCCCTTCGTGCGTACCACCGACGAGGCCCGCGAGGTGGTCGAGCTGCTCGCCGCCAACGGCCTGGCCCGGGGCGACAACGGGCTCAAGGTGATCATGATGTGCGAGCTGCCGGCCAACGCCCTGCTCGCCGACGAGTTCCTCGAGCACTTCGACGGCTTCTCCATCGGCTCCAACGACCTGACCCAGCTCACCCTCGGCCTCGACCGGGACTCCGGCATCGTCGCCCACCTGTTCGACGAGCGGAACCCGGCGGTCAAGAAGCTGCTGGCCATGGCGATCCAGGCGTGCAAGGCCCAGGGCAAGTACATCGGCATCTGCGGCCAGGGCCCGTCGGACCACCCGGACCTCGCCAAGTGGCTGATGGAGCAGGGCATCGACTCGGTCTCGCTCAACCCCGACGCGGTGCTCGAGACCTGGTTCATGCTGGCGGGGGAAACCCTCAGCTAAGTTGGCTGTGGGGTCAGACCCCAAAATTGACTTAGGGCTCTAACCCCGATTCTAGACGCCCGGCCGACGCGAGTCTGCCGGGCGTCTTGTATGCGTTTTCGCCTATGCTGTAACTCTCCCCACCCCACTCGCACGACCACAAGGAGAGTTCCCATGACGACCCTCGCCATGCCGTTTCGTCGCCGCCTTCTGGTGCCGGTCACCGCGGCGCTGATGATCGGACTGCCGCTCTCGGCCCAGGCCGAGGCCGAGACCGAGGAAGCCTTCGAGTACGACATCCCGGCCATCGCGCCGGAGGTCAGTTCCGGCTTCGAGGAGAAGCCCGGCTGGGCCACCCAGCGCTTCGCGGTGGCGGCGGCCAACCCGTTGGCCACCGATGCCGGCTATCAGGTACTCAAGGCCGGCGGCAGCGCCATCGATGCGGCCATCGCCGTGCAGATGGTGCTCACCCTGGTGGAACCGCAGTCCAGCGGCATCGGCGGCGGGGCCTTCCTGATGCACTTCGATGGCGAGGAGGTCACGGCCTTCGATGGCCGCGAGGCCGCGCCGAGCAAGGTGGACGAAAGCCTGTTCCTGGACGAGGAGGGCGAGCCGCTGGAGTTCATGGATGCCGCCGCCAGCGGCCTCTCGGTGGGGGTGCCCGGCACGGTGCGGATGCTCGAGATGGCTCACAAGGCCCACGGTAAGCTGCCCTGGGCCGACCTCTTCGCCCCGGCCATCATCCTGGCCGAACGGGGCTTTCCGGTCAGCCCGCGATTGCATACCAGCCTGGCGGGGGAGCAACACCTGCGTGACGACCCGCTCGGCGGTGGCTTCTACTACGATGACGCGGGCGAGCCACTGGCGGTGGGGCACGAGCTCAGGAACCCGGCGCTGGCTGCCATCCTCGGCGAGATCGCCGAGCACGGCAGCAGGGCGCTGCATACCGGCCCCATCGCCGAGGACCTGGCGGCCCGGGTGCAGGAACACCACGAGCGGCCCGGCAGCCTGAGTCTCGAGGACCTGGCGAGCTACGCGGCCAAGACGCGCGAGCCGCTGTGCACCGACTGGCAAGCCTACACCGTGTGCGGCTTCCCGCCGCCGTCATCCGGCCACCTGACCGTGATGCAGATCCTCGGCATCCTCGAGCACCTGCCGGCCCCGGAGGAACCGCTGGTGGACGACCTGCCCGGCGAGGCCTGGTTGCATCAGTTCCTCGAGGCATCCCGGCTGGCCTTCGCCGACCGTGGCAAGTACATCGCCGACCCGGATTTCGTCGAGGCCCCCGGCGGTGACTGGTCGAGCATGCTCGCCCCCGAGTACCTGGCCCAGCGCGCCGAGCTGGTCGGTGACCAGAGCCTGGGCGACGGCGGGGCCGAACCGGGCAAGCCGGGGGCTCTGGCCACCGCCTGGGCGGTACAGCCCGACCAGCCCGAGTACGGCACCAGTCATATCAGCATCATCGACGAGCACGGCAACGCCATCGCCATGACCACCACCATCGAGTCGGCCTTCGGCGCGCGTATCCTCGCCGACGGCGGCACCGGTCTGCCCGGCGGCTACCTGCTCAACAACGAGCTCACCGATTTCTCCTTCGAGCCCGAGGACGAAGCGGGCACGCCCATCGCCAACCGCGTCGAGCCACGCAAGCGGCCGCGCTCGAGCATGAGCCCGACCCTGGTCTTCGACCGTGACAGCGGCGAGCTGGTGGCGAGCCTGGGGTCCCCGGGCGGCGCGGCGATCATCCACTACACCGCCAAGTCGCTGGTCGCCATGCTCGATTGGGGGCTCGATGCCCAGCAGGCATTGAACCTGCCCCACGCCATCACCCTGGGCGGCCCGGCCTTCCTGGAGGAGGGGCGCTTCCCCGCGTCGACCCTCGAGGCACTGAACGCCCGCGGCCATGACGCCAGCGAGCGCGAACTGGTCAGCGGCCTGCAGGCGCTGCAGGTCACCGACGAGGGCTTCTTCGGTGGCGCCGACCCGCGCCGCGAGGGGGTGGTGAGGGGCGATTAAGTCCTCAGCCAGTTGCGCAGCTTGACCAGCAGCAGGGCGCCATCGCTGAGTTCGCGACGGTCGTCGATCAGCTCGGCGAGCAGCTCCGGGCGGTCGGTGATGATGGCGTCCACGCCGAGGTCGATCAGCTGCGACATCCGCGCCCGGTCGTTGATGGTCCAGGCGTGAATCTCGTAGCCATGGGTGCGGGCGAGACGGATCTCGTTCTCGGTGATGCGGTTGTGGCGCAACCCCAGGGCATCGAAACTGCGACGGTCCAGGGTGCCGGGCAGGATCAGCTGGGCCAGCAGGGTGGTCTTGAGGGCGGGTTCCCGCGCCTTGATCTCCGGTACCAGCGACGGCGACATGGTGGCCAGGCGCGTCTCGCCGATCACGTCCGGATCGCCGCACATCGAGGCCTCGATGGCATCATGGGCGGCATCCAGGCAGGCGGTACGCGCCTCGGCTTCCCGGTACAGGGCCTCGATCACCGCCTCGACCAGGGCCACCTCGCGGCCCTGGTCGGGCTTCATGTCGATCATCAGGCGGCTGCGGCCGCGCACCATCGCGAGCGCCTCGTCGAGGCCGGGAATCCGCTCGCCGACGAAGGCATCGCCGAACCAGCTGCCCACGTCGAAGGCACCCAGTTCCTCGCGATCCAGATCGCGCAGGTCGCGGGGGTCGCCGGTGAGCCGGGTGAGGCTGCGGTCGTGGTAGAGCACCACCTGTCCGTCGGCGGTGAGCCGGACATCGATCTCCACGTAATCGGCGCCATCCTCCAGGGCGCGTCCCACCGCCGCCAGGGTGTTCTCCGGCGCGATCATGGAACTGCCGCGATGGGCGATGTTGGTGACCCGGTCGCGAAGCTCGAAGCTGTTGACGATCAGCCAGGCCTGGAAGAGGGCGAAGGCGATCACGCCGAGCTCCACCCCCCACGCCAGCCGGCCCGGGTGGGCGTCCGCCGGCGGCGGGGCAGGGCGCGGCTCGCGATGGGCCAGCCGCAGGTAGAGGCAGGCGCCGAGCAGGGCATTGGCGGCGATGCCGACGAAGGTGATGGCGAGCGTCAGCAGCACATAGGCGGTGAGGTAGCCGAGCATGGCCGGGATGAGTACCGCATTGCGTTCCGGCAGCCACCACAGCATCGGCGTGAAGATCCGGTCGAACAGGCTGGTGGCCAGGAAC
Source organism: Halomonas heilongjiangensis (assembly GCF_002879645.1). Taxonomy (GTDB): domain Bacteria; phylum Pseudomonadota; class Gammaproteobacteria; order Pseudomonadales; family Halomonadaceae; genus Halomonas; species Halomonas heilongjiangensis. The sequence continues at coordinate 22,245 of NZ_PNRE01000054.1, forward strand.
GGCAGGGCGATGATCACCACCAGCAGGGCGATCACCGCCACGGCGATGTGGTGTCGTCGGCTGCGGGTCAGATGGTGGCTGCGAGTCAGCGCCTTCAGCGGCGAGAGGTTCTCGAGGACGACCAGCGGCAGGGCGAGGATCCAGCGGAAGTAGAGGGTCGCGGCCAGGGCCACCCAGATCACCACCAGCGGGCTGGCGACGCCGAGGAACTGCCACATCGCCGGGGGACGGACGCGCTGCACGTAGTAGGGGTCCAGGCCGCCGAGGAAGGCGCCGTAGAGCCAGGTCACGGCGAAGGCCACCGGGATCAGCAGCAACAGGTGGATGCCGACCTGGACCACCACCAGGCCGGCCAGCGCGGGCAGCCGGCGCAGGGTCGCCCAGAGTGCCTCGAAGGCGAGCCAGTAGTGATTGTCCCGTGGGCGAATCGCCACCAGGATCATGCCGGCCTGCTGCAGGTAGAGCACCAGGAAGGTCAGGCCGATGGCCGCCAGCAGCCAGAGCGCGCCGCCGGTGCTCATCAGGATATCGATCAGCTCGGCGTTGGTCAGCACCGGTCGGCCGAACTGGCCGAGCAGGCGCCTGAGCGTCCAGGCCACCGCGGGCAGGACCAGGCTCGAGGCCAGTATGGTGAAGAAGAGGTGGTAGGCCACGAGAGGACGCAGATGCTCGCGCAGGCTGCGTAGCACCGCGTGACTCAGCTGTGGCAGGGACAGCATGGGTAGTATGTCATGGTGAGTCGCATGCCATCAGGGTGGCACCAGCGGGATAAGCCTAGCAAGTCGAGAGAGCCGGGGTCAGACCCTTAAATTCGCTTTGGGGTCTGACCCCAAGGTTTGCTTAGCCTTCCAGCGGCAGGCGCTCGCCGGCGACGAGGATGCCGTTGTTGTCGGCGTAGAGCCACTGGCCCGGGGCCATGGTCACGCCGGCGAAGGTCACCGGGATGTCCCGTTGCCCTTCGCCATGCTTCTCGCTCTTGCGCGGATGCACGCCGAGCGCCTGGACGCCGAGCTCGGTCTCGGCCAGCACGTCGACGTCGCGCACGCAGCCGTACATCACCACGCCGGCCCAGCCGTTCTCCAGCGCCTGTTCGGCCAGCATGTCGCCGAGCATCGCACAGCGCTGGGAGCCGCCGGCATCCACCACCAGCACCGCGCCCTCGCCGGGTTCGCCGACGGCCTGCTTGACCAGCGAGTTGTCCTCGAAGCACTTGACGGTGCGGATCGGGCCGCAGAACGCCTCGCGGCCGCCGAAGTTGACGAAGATCGGATCGAGGACCCGCACCTCGGGGTGGGCGTCGCAGATGTCCGGGGTGACGATATGGCTCATGGTGGCTCCTTGCTCGAGTGGTCGACGCCCCGATGATGCCATAGACGTGACCGGCCGGGGGTCGCCATCGACGAAGGGAGGGGCGGGTATTTCCTCGATGTCTAATGCGGGAAGCAATGGCATGTTATAGGCTTTGGCACGATGGCCATGGCCATCGCACGCTCGCTCCTGACACTCGCTCCTGACACTTCCATAACAACAGGCATCGCCCGTGATGCCGGTCACGCAAGAGGACGTCATCCATGCGCCATTTCACTCGCCCGTTCGCCCGGACCCTGCTGGCGTCGGCCACCGCCGTGCTGATGGGGGCGACCGCCCTGTCCGCCCAGGCCGAGACCCGCGTCACCTACAAGTCCGCCTCGGCGGGGACCGCCTACTACCAGATGGGCGTCGAGCTCTCCGAAGCGATCCGCCGGGGGACCGACGGCGATATCGTCCTGACCCTCGAGGAGAGCCAGGGGTCGGTGCAGAACGTCATGGAAGTGATGGCGCGCCAGGGCAACTATGTCTTCACCACGCCCCCCGGGCTGGTCGACAGCGCCATGGCCGGCGAGGGGCCCTTCGCCGAACGCCAGAACCCGCGCTTCCAGGAGATCCGCGGCCTCTTCCCGATCCCCGCGATCACCATGCACTTCGTGGTCGCCGGTGACGAGGGCGTCATCTCGCTGGACGACCTGGAAGACAAGCACATCCTGATCGGCCGCGGCACCTTCGGCGCCCGTGAGGCCGAGCGCTACCTGGAGCTGTTCGGGCTGCTGGACAAGGTGCGGGTGGCCAACGCCGAGATCGGCAGCGGCCCGGATGCGCTGAAGAACGGCCAGATCGACGCCTTCGTCACCGCCAGCTCCTTCCCCACGCCCAACGTGATCGAGACCGCCGCCAGCATGCCGATCAGCCTGGTCAGCCTGACCGACGAGCAGATCGAGCAGACCGGGGCGGCGCGCCAGACCATCCCGGGGGGCACCTATGCGGGCATCGAGGCCGATGTGGAGACCACCTCGCTGCCGGTGATCGCCTACACCACCAGCGACATGGACGACGACACCGCCTATACCCTGACCCGCACCTTCTGGGAACGCCGCGAGGCGATGGCCGAGGAGTCCCCCTGGTGGGGCAGCATCACCCCCGACATGATCGACAACATCGCCGGCAGCCTGCATCCCGGCGCGGTGCGCTACTACGACGAAGCCGGCATCGAGATCCCCGACGACTTACGCTAACTCCCCCTTGGGGTCAGGCCCCTCAGCGGACTTTGGGGTCTGACCCCAAGGTGTGCTGAGGGCCGCCCCTGGCTGGCAAGGCTTGCTCATGCTCGAACCCGTTTCCCGCCTGCACCCGGCCTGGGTGGCGCTGGGCACCGTGACCGTGGTCTTCCACCTCGGGCTGATCTTCTACGGCCTGACCCCGGCGCTGGTCAGCCGGCCGATCCACATGGCGCTGGCGCTGCCGTGGATCCTGATCCTCGCCGCCCGCACGCCCGTCGAGCGCTGGAGCGGCTGGCTGCTGACCGGGCTCGGCATCGCCGCCTGCGGCTACATCGCCGTCAACGAGGAGGCGCTGTCGCAGCAGTACGGCTTCATCGATACCCACCTGCAGATGGTCATCGGCGTCTTCCTGATCGGGCTGGCGCTGGAGGCGGCGCGCCGGGCGATCGGCTGGCCGCTGCCGCTGGTGGCCTTGGCGGCGCTGCTCTACGGGGTGTTCGGCGCCCAGGTGCCCGGCCAGTTCGGCCACCCGGGGATGCCGCTGCAGAGCTTCGTCGGCACCCTGACCATCGCCGAGGGCGGGCTATGGGGCAAGCTGACCGGGGTGAGCGTGGGCGTGGTGGCGGTGTTCGTCATCTTCGGCGCGGTGCTCAACGCCGGCGAGGCGGGACGCGGCTTCATGAACATGGCCAGCGCCGTCGCCGGGCGGCTCACCGGCGGCGCGGCCAAGGTCTCGGTGATCTCGTCGGCGCTGATGGGCTCGATCTCGGGCTCGGCCTCGGCCAACGTGGCGTCCACCGGCGCCATCACCATTCCCACCATGGTGCGCCTGGGTTATCCGCGCTCGCTGGCCGGGGCGGTGGAGGCGGTGGCCTCGTCCGGCGGGCAGATCATGCCGCCGCTGATGGGCGCCGGCGCCTTCGTGATGGTCGAGCTCACCGGCACGCCCTATCCCCTGATCATGGCCGCGGCGCTGCTGCCGGCGATCCTCTACTTCGCCACGGTGTGGGTCGGCATCAACGCCTACGCCACCCGCCACGACCTGCGGCCCATGGCCGCCAGCGAGCAGCCGGCGCCCAAGGAGGTGTTGATCACCTCGCTGTTCTTCGCCGTGCCCTTCGTCATCCTGCTCGAGCGCATCTTCCTGGGCGGCGTCACGCCCCAGTACGCGGCGAGCATCGCCATCTTCGCCGGCATGGCGCTGCTGTGCTTCGATGTCACCCTGACCTTCTCGCTGCATGGCTTCGGCCGGCGCATGGCCGAGGCCATGGTGATCGCCGGGCGCCAGGTGGCGGTGATCGGTGCCATCATCATCTGCGCCTCGCTGGTGATCGGGGTGCTCGCGCTGACCGGGCTGGGGGTGAAGATCACTACGGGGATCCTCTCGCTGTCGGGCGAGATGCTCTGGCCGGCGCTGCTGCTCACCGCGCTCGCCTGCCTGGTGCTGGGCATGGAGGTGCCGACCACGGCGGCCTACGTGATCTGCGTCTCGGTGGCCGGTCCGGCGCTCACCGCGCTCGGCCTCGAGCCGCTGCTGGCGCACCTGTTCGTGTTCTGGTTCGCGCTGCTCTCGACCATCACCCCGCCGGTGTGCGGCGGGGTCTTCATCGCCGCCGGCATGGTGGGCGAGAACTGGCTCAAGGTCGCCATGAAGGCCATGGCGCTCGGCATCGGGCTCTACATCATCCCGCTGGCCATGGTCGCCAACCCGGATGTCATCCGCCTGGCGTTCGACCCCAGCGGCGCCGTCATCGACGCGGTGAAGATCGCCGTCGGCCTCACCGGTGTCTCCTATGGCGTCATCGCCCGCCGCGCGTGGTGGCTGCGGCTGGTGCTGGTGGTTGTCGGGGCCGCGGTGATCTTCGCGTTCTGAACTCGCTCAGCGCGTCGGCTGACTCGGGGGCGGGGCGCAGAGGATCAGCTCGCCCGCCAGCCGCTCGCGACCGAACAGCACCCAGGTATCCAGGGCCGGGCCGAGGTCCTCGACCAGGCGCAGGGCGTCGGGGTGGGCGTCGAGCACCTCCCGGGCACAGAGCCCGGCCTCGAAGCGTCCGTCCAGCAGGCCGTTGGCCACGTCGACGGTGGTCGGCGCCTCGATCTGCTCGGGGTAGGCGGAGAGGTCGGCATAGTGGCGGGTGGCCGGCTGCAGCCCCAGGCGCCGCGGCTCGTCCACCCCGCGCCGGGCGAGGATCGCCAGCGGCTTGCTCGGCGCGATGAAGGCGTCCACCGGGAAGGCGCGGTGCATGGTGCGGCCGACCCACTCCCCATGGCTGGGGTGGGCCGTGCACTGCAGTACATAGTCCACCTCGCCGGCCAGCAGGGCGGGAAAGGCCTCATCGAAGCTCGCGAAGGGGCGGATCTCGGCGCCCTCCAGGCCCCGGGCGGCCAGGTAGCGTTCCAGTACCAGCAGATGGTTGTTGCCCGCAGGGCCGAGGGTGGCGAAGCGCATCGTAGGCTCCTAAGTTTTCTGTGGGGTCAGACCCCTAAGCGCATTTTGGGGTCTGACCCCAAAGGTGAGTTTGGCTGTCTCCATCATCGCCGCTGCCGGGGTGGCGGGCAAATCTCCAGCACCAGGGGCGAGTCCAGGCGGCATCGCGCGGTTTTCTCACTGCCTGCATGGACACTTTCGTATGGCAATGTAAGCGATCGGCTATGGCACCCGTGCTCGATATCCGTAATCTGGGCGATGGGGCAACCGACAAGGCTCGCCACAGGAAGCGCCGGAAGGCTCCTCGAGGGCAGCCAGGCAAGCCCCTTCTGATCGGAACGAGCGCAGCGCAAGGGAAATGCATGAAGCTCACGTCACCTTTCCGCGTACGCGATGTCGACCTGCCCTATGTCGAATCACCATACTGGGCCCAGGAGCAGATCGAGCGGCGGGCCCGAGCCCCGGGCGGCGAACTCTGGTCGCTCGGTGCCGACTTCAACCCCTCGACATCCGAAGGGCAGCGTGGCTATCGACGACTGCTGGAGCAGGTCGGGGACGGTAGCCTGGTCCTGGTCGATGATCACCCCCGTTCGCCGGTCGTCGAGTGGGATGGCAGCCGATGGGTGAAGGCCGCCGGGGCCTTGCCGCGCTACTATCAGAGCCTTGTCGGTGAGCGTCTTGCCCGGCTCAACGCGCGTGGCCTGACCCCGAAGGACGTCGCTCAGGCCCGGTATCCCGCCTGGGCGGTGTCACGGCCCTCATCCCCACCCGAACCGCGGCGCGAGCCCGCACCCCCGCCACCGCCGGCTCCCGAGCCAGCGAGGCAGCGCATCCTCGAGATCGGGGTGTTCTTCGACGGTACCGGCAATAACCGGGAGAACGACCGCCAGCGGACGGATCGCGATATCACCAATGTGGCCAAGCTGCGAGACTTGTACCTGGATGATGCCGAGAGTGGTTATTATCCTGTTTACGTCCACGGTGTCGGTACGGTCACTGGCCAGATGGGCCAGGGCGGGCTCGAGAACATGCGCAACCTCTCGGGGCTGGCCTTCGGCGTCGGCGCGGAGGGTGGCCATGCGCGAATCGAGCTGGTCTTGAACCAGCTCCGCCCGATCCTGCAGGCGAACGAAGACGCGCTGGTCATCTTCGATGTGTTCGGCTTCAGCCGTGGCGCGGCCCTGGCCCGTCACTTCGTCAACCTGATCCATGGCTGGCCGGAAACGCTGCTGGTGCCGGACTTTCGCCCGGGGCTGCCGACCCCCGAAACGCCGATCCGTCGCATCGAGGCCTTTCCTCCGCCTCCCATTCCCTTTCCCCAGGTGCGCTTCGTGGGGCTGTTCGATACCGTGGGCAGCTTCTATCTGCCCGGCAACGCCCGCAATCTCGACTTCAACCTGCACCTGGCGCCGGGCAGCGCCATGCGCGTCGTGCAGTTCACCGCCCACCACGAGATTCGCCGCAACTTTCCCCTCAGCAGCCTGGCCGACCCCCAGGGCAACCTGCCCGGAAACTTCAGCGAGATCGCGCTGCCGGGAGCACATTCGGATGTGGGCTGGGGCTACGAAAATCCCGAGGTGGATTTCGCCAACCACGAGGAGCTGCTGGTGCGCCGCCGGGCGGGGCTGGGCAGCAACGGGCGAACCATACGCCTGGCGCAGGAGGAGGCCGCGGCACGGGGGCTGGAACTACGCGTGGAGCCTCCCGATGTGCTCGAGATAGAGCGGCGCGCCACCCGCAAGGAGCTGGCCATTTATGCACTGCACCAGATGCATCAACTGGCACACCAGAGTGGTGTGCCATTGGACGAGTTGAGAAACGACTCAGACCATACCATTCCAGACGAACTGCAAGGCGCCCTCGATGCCTGGAAGAAAGTCGGCGCCCGCCTGGAGGACGCCCGCCGCTACCTGCACGGCTATATCCATACCTCCCATCGACAGGAGAGCCTCTCCC
>NZ_PNRE01000037.1 GCF_002879645.1 Halomonas heilongjiangensis
CGGCCGAAGGCGGTGGCCACGCCGTGGATGCGGCGCAGCGCCTCGCCATCCTGCCAGACCGTCAGGGTCAGCTCGCGGTCGAGGAAGGCCTCGGGCGAGAGGTCGCCGTCGCGGCTGGCGAGGTTGACGACCAGCTCGAAGGGCGCCGAGAGGGTTTCGGTCAGCGTGAAGTCGACCACCGCCAGGTCGAGGTCGTCGGCCCCGGCGAGCGCCAGGGTGAACTGCAGTCCGGTTGCGTTGGCCATCTGGGCTTCCCTCCTGGAAGATGCTGGCGCGCCACGCCTTTGCCCGGCAGGTTACGTGAGTGCCCCGGCATGGCAAGGGCGAACCGGCCGCTGAGGGCAATGGCTGACAGGGAATGTCGTCGATCGCTGACACGCCACGCGGCCAGCACTCGCTGAGCAAGCACTGGCCGCGTGACGCCAAGGGCGTGATGCCCCGCCCGCGCCGGAGAGTTTGCGAGCGGGAGCGGGCGGGACATCACGCCAGGCTAACCCTCAGCCCTCGATCGGCGCGCGCCAGTCGTCGGAGCCGGAGGTGCCGGCGACGGTGTGCTCCCAGTCGATCTTGCGGTAGGCCAGGGAGACGTCCATCAGCTGGGTGAACTCGGCCTTGTGGATGTCCTGGGCGTGCGGCATGCGCAGGTTGATGTCGACGATGGTGGCGTCGGTCAGGGTGGTGGTGAAGAAGTGCTCCTGCTTGCCTTCCACCGAGGTGCGGTACCACTTCAGCTCGACGTTGGGCAGCATCTCGCCGGAGGCCAGGGCGTTGTACATCAGCGGCACGGCCTTGTTCAGCGCCACGGTGAAGATGAACGGCTTGTGGGCGCGCTGGCCGGAGGGCTGGCCGGACTGCGGGTCGGTGGGCACGGTGACGACGTGCTTGAACTCCTGGACCAGCATCTCGTCTTCGTGGCCTTCCACGTAGATGTTGCCCACGGAATCGGGGGTGAAGGCCCCGGCGGTGATGTTGCCCTGGGTCTGGCCTTCGATGCTGATATAGCAAGGTGTCGGCATGAGTCTGCTCCTTGACGAGGTAAGAGAATGTCCGATGGACACCCCGTATAGAGCAGGCGGCGTGCCAATGTCGAGAAAATCATTACCCATCAATTAATTAGCTGTTTTTTATGAAATTCTATTAAATAAACTTAGGCAAGAGGTTGCCTGGATCTGGCAAGAAGTTGCCCGGTGGGCAAGATATTGCCCAGTCAGGCAGGACGACGCATGGAATTCGTGGGCTGGCATAAGTCGCTCTGAGCTGAAAGGAGGCTTGTATATGCAAAGCCACATGCGCTGCGGTCGGAGCTGGCGAGTAAGAGTATGCTATGATGTGGCACTTGTTCCCTTGAATGATCCACTAGGTTACATGCATAGACGCCTCATATCTCCTCGACACGACTGGTGTGCATTGGCGGAGTCGCTAGGCTTTCATTTTCACTCCATCGATGGTGCGCCCTATTGGGACGAGAGCGTGTTCTACGCTTTTACTTTGCGCGAGATCGAGGAGGAGATCGAGGCGGCGTCGGAAGAAATCGAGGCCATGTGCATGGCGTTGGTCGAGGAGGCGGTGGCGAGCGAGTCGCTGCTGAAACGGATGGCCATACCCGAATCGCATTGGCCAACAATCGCCGAGAGTTGGCGACGGCGAGAGCCGGCCCTGTACGGCCGAATGGACCTGCGCTACGACGGCAAGTCGCGGGCCAGGTTCTACGAGTACAACGCCGATACTCCTACCTCGCTCTACGAGGCGGCCTTCTTCCAGTGGCTATGGTTGGAGCAGTCTCGTGAACGAGGCTGTCTGCCGCCGGAAGCCGATCAGTACAACTACATTCAGGAAACCCTGGTCGAGCGCCTTGCCGCGATTGGTGATGCGGCGAAACCATTCCATGTCGCTTGTTGTCGGGATCATGTCGAAGATATGGGTACGGCTACCTATCTGGCGGATTGTGCCGTTCAGGCTGGTATGACGCCGGTGTTTACCTATATCGACGATATTGGCCATTGCCCCCGCCAGGGCTTCATTGATCTGGAGGGAGGGAGCGTCCAGCAGCTTTTCAAGCTCTATCCCTGGGAGTGGATGCTGCAGGAGGAGTTCGCCCAGCATCTGGCGGGCAGCGAGACGCGTTTCATAGAGCCGGCCTGGAAGAGCGTACTGTCGAACAAGGCGATCCTGCCGCTGCTTTGGGAGCGCCATCCAGGCCACCCGAACCTGATTGCCGCCTGCTTTGCCGATGCTCCACGAGACGAAGTGTTGAGTGGCCGCTGGGTGCGCAAGCCGTTCTTCTCCAGGGAGGGGGCGAACATTCGGGTGGAAAGCCGGCAGGGCATCGACGAGGAGGTGCTCGGTCCCTACGCGGATGGCCCGCAGGTGTTGCAGGCCTGGTGTCCGCCTCCGGAGATGGGTGGCCAGTACCCCATCATCGGCAGCTGGATCGTCGGTGGTAAACCGGTGGGCATGGGATTGCGGGAGGATCAGGGGGCGATCACTCGGGACAGCTCACGCTTCGTACCGCATGCCATTCTCGATTGAGACAGCCCGGGCCACGGCAGCGGCACGGGTTGGCAGCTGTCGCTCGAACCAGTAGCCAATCAGGCGTATTACCAGCCATGTCGCCAGGATCCATAGCTGCGACAGAAAGAAGCCGGCGGCGCTATCACTGGCCAGTAGAATGAAGATCAGCACCGCTTCGATGATCCCCAGGATCATCAGTGCACCCCCCCAATCCACCTCGCGGGTCATTGCTTCCTTGAGGCTCGGGACGTGATGTACCTCGAACTCGTTCAGGTGTCGCCAGTCCATGCTGGCCAGCGCACTGCGGCTGCCAGGAAGGTGCCACTGGATATTGCCGCTGCTCTCCTCCTGAAGAGCCTCTTCATCGTCGAGATCGACTATTTCTCCGGTGTTGAGGTAGAGCAGTTGGCGCTCGTCGGGAGCGAACCAGTAGAGGTGGTGGTGCAAGCCGTGCAGGCCGGTCCAGCCGAGGTAGGCCAGCCAGCCTAGCCCCCAGATGCCGAGCATCAGGTTGAAGTTGTTGAGCGGCCAGAGAGGGATGTCCAGCATCAGTTGCGTGACCAGGGCAGCGCAGACGAATACGGGGACGCCATAGGCGATCACCATTGGCAGCAGTAAAGCGTTCCAGCCGACCAGGAGGGCCGACCGGCTCTGCTCGTCCTTGGCGACGATATGCAATTTCTCGTTCATTTTCAGGTGTCCAGGCGTACGAGTAACAGTTGCCAGCGCGCACTCTCTACGATCGCTTCCGAGGAGAAGCGAGACGACTTGGGCGCCACCACGATGGCGTGGGGGGTCTCGTTCAGCGTCAGGGACTCCAGCAGCAGGACTGGCTCGGGCGGGTGCTCATAGTCTATCCGTCTGGTGGTGCCGGCGCCGGCGACACCCTGGATGACATCGGGCCAGGCCTGCATTTGTATCCAGCGCTGCCAGCTGCCCAGTCCGGCCAAGCGACCGTCCCGGACCAGTAGCTGTCCATCTCGCTTCAGGGCCATCAGGCCCGGAGGCCAGAGAGGGGGGAAGGCGGGCTCCAGGTCGTCCAGGTCATCAAGGGAAATGCCGGACACGGCTTCCCAGGCCTGCTCCAGGGCGATCAGCTCATCGGCGCTGGCGTTGATCAGAGTGCTCGAGAGAGGCCGGCCACTCGGCGTTTCCTCCTTGTCGCGCCTTACCGGCTGGAGCCTGCCATATGCCCCCCGGCGCTTCGCCGCCACAGCCACCACTTCGCCGACCTGCCAGGCACCGTCCAGGTGCTCCCACAGGATCCATGAGTGCATGTCGCGTAGGCTGGAAGCCATCAGCGAGCGGCCATCGTCCCGGCAGACGGAAATGGCGGTGAGCACGGGGGCGGGCGAGGCGAGTCTGGGGGGCGCACATCCTCTCAGGCCGAAGGCGCGCCACGGCAGTGCCCGGGTACCTTCGAAGCCTCGTATCGGCAACGAACCGGAGGCATCCTCGAATTCGTGCCGAAGTTGTTCGATCAGGGCGAGGGGGGGCTGGGACGTGTCGTCGCGGGCGTCTGCCGAGGCTTGCATGACGCCTGCCGCGAGCCAGAGTAGCAGGAAGGGGGTGGCGGAGCGCAGGGTCATCCGGTGGCCCGCATCATGGATTGACGGGCCGTGCCGCCGAAACCGCCCCGGGAGGCGCCACTGCCCGATGCCGTGAAGCGGCTCGGCAAGGTGCCGGGACTGAAGCCTTGGGTAGTGTGGGGGCCGGCGGAGGCACTCAGGAAATGACGATGCAGGCGCTGCTCACGGGTACCGTTCCTGCCCAGGTGATGTCCCTGGTTAGTGAAGTAGTGCCAACTGCCGAAGTAACCATAATAGCCGCTGCCGCCGTTGAGTGACTGCTCGGACATGCCATAGATGGGCTGCAGGTCATCCTCGGCGATGGCGTCGGCGTCCACGTCGCCGTCCTGTAACCGCTTCAGTAGGGTGGCACTGGCCATGAAGCCGGAAGGGGCCGGGCGTGCGTGGTGATCGGCCCCGACCTGGCACGCGGTGATCGCCTCGGCCGAGCACCACTCGCCGCGTTCGCACTGGCCCGATACTCTGGCGAAGTCGGCTTCGCAGGCTTCGAGATGGGTATAGCTGGGAGCAAGCTGCTCACTGCGGTCATGCGCTTCGGCTTGCAGCGCCTCGCAGGCCGATCGAGAGAGCGAGGAGCCGTTCACACAGGCATCGGCGGACTCGAACAGCGCCATCTCCTTGTGCAGCGGATCCCAGCTATAGATGACGATGGGTGCGACGCCCATCAGGCTCAGGGTCAGCAGAGAGGCGCGCTTCTGGCGCTTGGCTGGTGACGACGAGGTAGAGGGTGGCGAGATGCTGGGTTGCGGCTCGGTGGCTTCGTTCACGCGAATATCCTTATTACGTGATCGGGTATGGCGAGGTTGGGGATGACGACAGCCCTAGTCCCTGGCTGATGGCGAACGATTCTAGGTGGGCGTCGTCGGCAGAGTCCATGGGCGATGGCTTACATTCTTGTCCGAGATACGTGACCATCGATGCGCTCGACGCCTCGAATCGTGAAGAATCAAAAAAGGCGGCCACGAAGGCCGCCCAAGGTACTGCCAGCCGTAAAAGGGTCATGACAGCGAGGGAGTGGCCTCAGGCCGCGCAAGATGCTCTCTGGCCGCGGGTACCTCTTGCTCCAACGACAGCCGCCGGTCGCACAGCCGTTCGATCAGCGCCGGGTCGTGGCTGACCAGCATCACGCCGCAGCGCCGCTCCCGGGCCAGTTCCACCAGCAGGGCGAGGGTCTCGCGCTGGGTGATGGGGTCGAGCCGCGAGGTGGGTTCGTCGGCGAACAGGAAGCGCGGCTCGAGCAGCAGTACCCGCAGGATGGCGAAGCGCTGCAGCTCGCCGCCGGAGATCTCGCCGGGGCGGCGCGCCAGCAGCCGCTCGTCGAGCCCCAGGCGCGTCATCAATGGCGCGATGGCGGTACGATCGAGGCGATGGCGGCGCACCAGGTCGTCGAGCAGCCGGCCGAGCGTCCAGTGGGGCGAGAAGGCCGCCGGCGGATCCTGGTAGAGCTTCTGCCGGCCGAGCGGCGAACCCGGCGCATGGTGTATCTCCCCGGCGTCCGCGGGGGCCACGCCCAGCAGCATATCGCCCAGGGTGCTCTTGCCGCAGCCCGAAGGCCCGACCACGCCGACGATCTCGCCGGGCTGGATGGCCAGCGAGAGGCCGCGGAACAGCTCGCGCCCGCCGCGCGTCTTGGCCAGCCCGGTGGCCGCGACCACGGATCCCTCGCGGCTGGAAGCGAGCGGCGGTGGGGCCGGCCAGCGCGCCGGCTCGGCGGCCAGCAGGCGCTGGCCGTAGTCGCTCTGCGGTGCCGAGAGCAGGCGCTCGGCCGGGCCGCGCTCGACCACCTGGCCCTGGCGCAGGATCGCCACCTCGCCGCCCAGGCGCCGGGCGACGTCGATGTCGTGGGTGATGGTCAGCAGGGCCCCGCCCCGTTCCGGCGTGCGTGCCAGCAGTGCCACCACGGCGTCGCGGCGCGGCGCGTCGAGGCCCTTGGTGGGCTCGTCGGCGATCACGATGGTCGCGCCGCCGGCGCTGGCGGCGGCGAACGCGACACGTTGCGCCATGCCGCCGGAGAGCTCGCCGGGCAGCTTGTGCCCGGCCTCCGCCAGCCCCAGTTCGGCCAGGTCGGCGCTGGCCGCCTGGCGCGCTTCATGCTTGCCGCGACCGGCCACATGGCGGTGGCTCTCGGCGACCTGGTGCACCGCCCGCATGGTCGGGTCCAGGGCGTGCCAGGGTTCCTGGGGCAGCAGCGCCAGGGTGCGGCCCCACAGTGGGCGGCGAGAGCGGCCGTCGGCGGCCTCGAAGGCCTCGCCGTCGATCGCCAGCCGGCCGCGGGCGGCGAGCCCCTTGGGCAGGGTGCCCATGATCGCCTGGGCGATCAGGCTCTTGCCGGAGCCGGTCTCGCCGAGCAGGGTCAGGCGCTCGCCCGGGGCCAGGCTGAGCGAGACCGGGGCGATGGTCACGCCGTCGCCGTGGATCGCCAGGTCGTCGACCCGCAGCAGGGGTGTCGGGGGCATCATCGAGGTCATCGCGGGTCCCTCCCGGCCAGCAGGTTGAGGCTCATCACCAGCACGAACAGCACCAGGATCGGCTGGGCCATGGCCCAGGGGGCCTCGTGGTAGTAGGGCAGCAGCTCGATCATCATCAGCCCCAGTTCGGCGGTGGGCGGGCGCAGCCCGACGCTGACGAACCCGAGCGCGGCCATGGCCAGGATCGCGCTGGCGGCGCCGAAGGCGGCCAGGGTCAGTACCTGGGGGGCGAGCTCCGGCCACAGGTGGCGGCGGAACAGGTAGAGCGGGCCGAAGCCCAGCAGGCGGCTCGCCTCGAGCTGAGGCGAGGCCGCCAGTGCCCGGGTGCGGGCGCGCACCAGGCGGAAGTACTCGATCCACAGCACCAGCGAGATACCCACGTAGAGCGCCCAGAAGTTGCCCGGGGCGATGGCCACCAGCAGCAGCACCAGCAGCAGGCCGGGCAGCGCCAGGCAGGCATCGGCCAGGCTGCCCAGCACCCGGTCGAGCCAGCCGCCGCGCCAGCCGGCGATCACGCCGAGCAGCACGCCGGGTACCGCGGCGGTGGCCACGCTGAGCAGCGCCATGCCGAAGGACAGGCGGATGGCGGCGGCCAGCCTGGCCAGCAGGCTGCGCCCCAGGTGGTCGGTGCCCAGCGGCTCGGCCAGCGTGGGCAGCTGCAGGATGCGGGTCAGCTGCTGGCGGGCCGGGTCGGCGTCGAAGAGCCACGGCACCAGCCAGGCGAAGGCCAGCAGCAGAGCCAGCAGCGCCGCCCCCAGGCGCTGGCGGGGGCCGAGCGACGGCAGCGGCAAGGCGCGCAAGCGAAGCGCGAGGGTCGTCATGCGTGTCGCCTCCTCGGGTCGAGCAGGTGGCAGACGATATCCACCAGGGTGTTGAGCGCCACGAACAGCAGCCCCATGACCAGGGCGGTGCCCTGGATCATCGGCACGTCGCGGGCGACGATGGCGTGCACCAGGGCGTGGCCGATGCCGGGCCAGGCGAACAGCGTCTCGACCACCACCACGCCCTCGATCAGGTAGACGAACTGCACGCCGAGGTAGGCGATCACCGGTACCGCGGCGTTGCGCAGGCCATGGCGCAGGAAGCTGAGCCGCTCGCTGAGCCCCTTGGTGCGCGAGAAGGCGTAGTAGGCCGACTGGGAGACGTCGGCCATGGCGTTGCGCGCCACCCGGCTGGAGACCGCCGCCAGGGCGAGCGCCAGGGTCAGCGCCGGCAGTACGCTGTGGGCAGTGCGGCCGTGGCCGGCGGCGGGCAGCCAGCCCAGCGCCACCGAGAACAGCAAGATCAGCAGCAGACCCACGGCGAAGGGCGGCAGGGCGCGCAGCACGCTGGCGGCGACTTCGCTGGCGCGGTCCAGGGCGCCGCGTGGCCTGAGGCCGGCGGCCAGGCCCAGCGGCGGCCCGAGCAGCAGCGAGAGCAGCACGGCGGACACCGCCAGCCCCAGCGAATGGCCGAGCTGGTGCCACAGCTCGTGGACCACCGGTGCGCCGCTGACCAGCGAACGGCCCAGGTCGAACTGCACCAGGTCCCATAACCAGCCGAAATAGGCCGTGAACGCCGGCTGGTCGAGGGCCAGCTCGGCGCGTACCGCCTCGGCGGCGGCGCTGTTGACCATGTCGTGGCCATAGCGCCCGGCGGCGATGCGATAGGCCATGTCGCCGGGCAGGGTGCGGGTCAGCACGAAGGTCAGGGTGCCGACCATCCACGCCACCAGCCCGGCCTGGAACAGCCGCTGCAGCAGCAGGCCGCCCACCCCCTTGCCACCTACCCTGCCGACGGCTGCCTGTGTCAGCGTGGCGCTCATTCCGACCACCTCAGCTCGTCGATGCGGTAGCTGCGTTCCAGCGCGTCGATGGAGAAGCCCTCGAGCGCACCGTTGACCGCGGCGGTCTGCTGGTACCAGGCCACGGGAATCACCGGCATCGCCTCGTGCAGGCGCCTGGCGACCCGGGTCGCCAGCTCGGCACGGGCGTCGGGGTCGGCCTCATGGCGCAGGGTGTCGAGCCAATCGGCCAGCTCGGCATCCGACCAGCCCATGGCGCCCCAGTCGCCGCCCATGGCGTCCGGATCGCTGCCGAAGTCGTCGAGCAGCGTGCCCAGCGGGTCGGGCACCAGGCCGTAGTTGCGGGCCATCAGCCCCAGCTCGAGGCTGCCGTCGCGGTGCCCGGAGGGGATCTCGCTGGCGTTGCCCACCGCCACCTCGAGCTCCACGCCCAGCTCGCGCCACTGGTCCTGCAGGGCGGTGGCCACCAGCGGCAGCTCCGGGCGGTCGGAGAAGGTGCGCAGGGTCAGCCGGAAGGGCTCGCCGTCGCGCTCGAGGATACCGTTGCCGTTGGCCTCCCAGCCCAGCTCGGCCAGTAGCGCCCGGGCCTGGTCGAGGTCCCGGGTCGCATCGGCCTCGAGGCCCAGGTGCCAGGGCCCGAGGCTTTCCGGGAACAGCTCGGCGGCCGCGGCCTCCGGGTGGCGCAGCAGGCCGCTGGCGATGCCGGGGCGATCGATGGCCAGGCCCAGCGCCCGGCGGGCGCGGTCGTCGTCGAGGAAGGGGTGGCCGGCATTGGTCTTGAGCACGATGGTGCGCGGCAGCGGTTCGGCGTGCAGGTCGAGCCGGTCGTGGCGGGAGAGCCGCGCGCGGCTTGCCGGGTCGAGGGTGAAGACGATATCGGCGTCGCCGCTCTCGGCCATCAGCGCGCGGGTCTCGCCGCGGCCCACCGCCAGGTAGCTGGCCTGTTCGATCTCGGGGGTCTCGCCCCAGTAGTCGTCGAAGCGGCTCACCGTGAGCCGTTGGGGCGGTGCCAGGGACTCGACCCGGTAGGGACCACTGGCGATCATCTCCGTCACCTGGCCATCGTCGCCGTAGGCCGCGGGGGCCAGGATCAGGGTGGTCGAGTGGGCGAGCAGCGCCGGCAGCGGCGCGAAGGCTTGCGCCAGGCTTATCACCACCTCGTCGCCGTCGGCCTCGATGGCGGTGATCGGCGCCGAGTCGAGAATGCCCGGCTTGGCCAGGGCGTGTTCGAGGCTCGTGACGACGGCCTCGGCGGTGACCGGCGAGCCGTCATGGAAGCGGGCGTCGTCGCGCAGGGTGAAACGCCAGCGGAGGCCGTCGTCGGCCTGGTGCCAGCGGGTCGCCAGCCCCGGCGCGGGCCGGCCGCTGGCGTCGGTGTCGACCAGGGTCTCGGCGACCCGCATGCGGCCGAACACATAGCCCGAGGTGGAGGGGTCGGCGCCGGTGATCTCCCAGGGGGCGACGATATCCAGGCTGCGGGCATCGGCCAGGGCAGCGGTGGAGCTCAAGGCCAGGGCGAGGCCGGCGAGTAGGGGGCGGGGAGGCAACATCTTTTGCAGTCTTCCTTGGTGGGTATGTCGTTGAAAGCGGTGTCGGTGGCGTCGGTTCGATCGTCTCCGCCGGGGCGACGCATCCGGGGTGGGTCAGCCGGGGCGATTTACCCGGGGTCAAGGGCCAGCAGCAGGCGCGTCTCGCCGGGGGCCGGCTGCGGGCTGCGGTGCACCAGGCCGCGGCCCTCGTTGCCGATCCAGCCGTCGCCCTTGAGCAGCGCCAGGTCGCCGGCGCCGAGCCGCCCGATCGCGCCGGGGTCGGTGACGATCTCCGGCTTGTCGGCGCGGGGTGCGCCCAGGCCGGCACGATTGACGGCGTGCTCGGGCAGCCACTCGCTGCCGGGGCCGGCGTAGGTGGTCACCAGGCGTACCGGCAGGTTGTCGACGTGGAAGCGCGGGCACATGGCCTCGTCCAGGCGACGCAGGCGGATGCCGATGGTCTCGGTATCGAACAGGAAGGCCAGGGCGCTGGCGATGGTGCCGATGTCGTCCAGCAGGGCCGCGGCCCGATCCGGCGCCGGCAGGTGCCGCCGCAGGTCGGCTCGCATGGCCTCGCCGGGAGCGCCGCGCCAGTGCCAGTCCAGCCTGGCCGCGGGCGGCAACTGGGCCGCCACGCTGTCACGCAGCGCCTCCGGCAGCGTGCGCTCCATGACGGCGAGGGTGATATCGTCCTCGAAGATACGGGGCAGCACACCGATGTCGTCACCGTAGGCCCAGTGGGGGCAGTCCGGGGGCATGGGAAGCGGGGCGTCCGGTGTCATGGGAAGCAGGGCGACCATGGCGAGGCTCTCGTCGGCAGAAAAATAAAGGTTACTATATAACATAACAGGGGCGCTCTCGGACAATGCTCAGAGACGACATGGGGTCGGCATCCTCGCCAGCGTCAAGCGCATGGCCGTCGGCGACCCGGCGGTTGCCGTTTGTCTGCTAACCTCCTAGCCTGTCGTCACGATCACGCCCCGTCGGTCTCCTGGACCGGCGGGGTGGTTTTTTGGGCGCCGGCTAGCCGGAGGGGCGGGGAGGGCTCCATGTCATCGTCGTTGAAGGGCATCCTGTTCATGTGCGCGGGCGTCTTCTGCCTGGCGCTCGGCGACGCCATCGCCAAGTGGCTGGGCGAGGTGCATTCGCCGCTGCAGATCATCTTCTTCCGTACCCTGGTGTCGCTGCCGCTGATCGCGCTGCTGGCGCATTTCGGCGGCGGCCTGCGCAAGCTGCGCACCCGCCGGCCCGGCGTACACCTGGCCCGCGGGCTGATCTACACCGGCACCATGGTCTTCTTCGTGCTCGGCCTGACCCTGCTGCCGCTGGCCGAGGCCACGGCCATCGCCTTCGCCGCGCCACTGTTCGTCACCCTGCTGTCGGTGCCGCTGCTCGGCGAAAGGGTCGACCGCCAGGTGCTGGCGGCCTCGTTGCTGGGCTTTGCCGGGGTGCTGGTGGTGGTGCGGCCGGGCGGCGAGGGTTTCCACTCCGGCGCGCTGGTCATGCTGACCGCGGCGGTCTTCTATGCGTTGCTGATGATCACCTCGCGGCGCTACGGGGGCCGCGAGCATCTCTGGGCCATGGTCTTCTACATCACCCTGGTGCCGCTGCTGGTGACCACGGTCACCCTGCCGTGGGTGTGGCAGACGCCGCATCCCTGGCACTGGCTGGGGTTTCTCGGCTCGGGGATCGTCGGTATCGGGGCGACGGCGTGCATCACCCTGGCCTTTCGTTTCGCGCCGGCGGCCATCGCCGCCCCCTTCGACTACACCGCCATGCTCTGGGCGGTGCTGCTGGGCTGGTGGTTCTGGGGCGAGATGCCCGACCTCTGGGTCTTCGTCGGCAGTCTGCTGATCATCGGCAGCGGCCTGGCGATCGCCTACCACGACCGCCGCACGACGCTGAAGCGCCGCCCCACCTCCTGAGGACGGTCAGCGCGACGCGAAGAAGGCCCGCGCCGCGGCCTCGGGATCGGATTGGCCGCAGATCGCCGAGATCACCGCCAGGCCATCGGCTCCCGCCGAGCGCACCGCCGCGGCATGTTCGGCCTTGAGGCCGCCGATGGCCACCGTGGGCAGGGGGCTGGCGGCGACCAGCGAGGCCAGGCCGTCGAAACCCAGCGGACTCGCGTGGTCGTGTTTGGTGGGGGTGGCGAATACCGGGCCCAGCCCCAGGTAGTCCAGCGGGCCCGGGTCGAGGCGGGCGAGCTGGCCATGGGTCTGCACCGAGAGCCCGAGGATCGCCCGCTCGCCCAGGGCAGCGCGGGCGGCGGCCACGTCGCCGTCGTCCTGGCCCAGGTGCAGGCCGTCGGCCCCGGCGGCCAGGGCCACCTCGAGGCGGTCGTTGATGATCAGCGGCACGCCGCTGCCGGCGAGGGCGGCCTTGAGGCGGCGGGCCTGGCCGATCAGCTCGGCCGTGGAGGCGTGCTTGTCGCGCAGTTGCACCAGCGTCACGCCGCCGCGCACGGCGGCGACCACCGTGTCCACCAGCCCGCGGTCGGCGCAGAGGCCGGGGTCGGTGACCAGGTAGAGGGAAAGGTCGATTGGCATGCTGTCCTCCCGGCGGGGAGGTGCAGACAAGCAGAAGGCCGTCGCTGCACGACTCCCTACGCCGGCATTATCCGGGTCAGGTTCCGAGGGTGCCTCTCAGCCGCTGCGTGGTGTCGCCGCGGCGCCCCTGTCGTCGGCTTCCTACTATCCATGCCGGTCGTGCTCCTGTAAAGCCGCCGGGCTCAGGGCCGCCGGGGCCACGCGATGTTCTCGCCGACCACCGCGACGCGCTTCTGCTCCCGGTTCCACTTGCCCTGCGGCTTGTCGATGTACTGGAAGTGTTCGTTGGTGAAACTGCCCTGGGTACAGGCATAGCGATAGAGCACGGTGCCCAGGCTGCCCATGTCGAGCACGCGGTTGAACACCCCGGGCCCGGTCATCTCGAAGACCCCCTCGAGCGTGTTCTCTTCGATATTGGCGTTGATCGCCCGGATCACGGCGTCCAGCTGGGGGGTGTGGGGCTTGCTGGCGATGAAGTAGTTGCTCAGGTCGCCGCGCTTGGTCCTGATGAACAGCGACTGCCGATCGGATCCGAGCAGCCGGCCGAGCGGCCATGTCAGGTGGGCGTCGATATCCAGGTAGACGCCGCCATGCGCCTGCAGCACCAGGACCCGCCAGAAATCCGCCTGGGCGGCCCCGATCTGCAGCCGGGAATAGTGCTGGAAGATCTCGCCGGGGTAGTACTGCGCGATGAAGTCGGCACGGGCCGCCGTCGTCATGAAGCGGTACTCGAAGCCGGGCGCCATGAGGCGGTTGAACAGGTAGTTCAGGTAGACCGGCAGGGTCACGCGGTCGGTGAAGTTGGTCTGCCAGATGGTGCGCGGAATGGTGGTCGGTCGCCGGCTCCGGATCAGCGGGGCGGCCCTCGCCGGCAGGGTGAAGCGCTTGTCCGGGAAGACGAAATGAAAGGCGTAGCACGAGAGCTTGAGGGCATGGGCTATGAGCTTGATCAGTCGGGTGGTCAGCAATCTATGCAGCGGCTTCATGGGGGGCCTGTGGTGTCGGATTCGAGAGCATGCGCGCAGAGGGGTTGCGCCGCCTATCGACACCATCGTCCGGGGTGAAGCTTAAGGCTGACTTAAGAAGAGATGACGATCCGGCGTCAGTTGAGTTCTTTTCGTCGCGGCAGCATGACCATGGCGCGCAGCCCCCGGTCGGGGGCGTCTTCCAGCACCAATCGCCCACCGTGGCGCTGCAGCAGCCGGTCGACAATGGAGAGCCCCAGACCGGAACCCGCACCCGGTCCGGCGCGGTGGAAACGTTCGATCACTCGCTGGCGCTGCTCGGCCGGGATGCCGGGGCCCTGGTCGTCGACGCACAGGGCGACCCGGTCATCGCCCGCCGACAGCGTGACCCGGATCGTCCCGCCGTCGGGTGAGTGCTGCAGGGCGTTGCTCACCAGGTTCTGGATCAGGGTATCGATGGCACCGGGTTCGACCCGCAGATGCCAGTCGGCGTCCTCGTCGGCGTCCAGGCGTATCTCGAGGCCGCGTTCGGCAGCCAGCGGCGAGAGCTTGACCAACGCCTCCCGGGCCTCCTGCAGCAGGTCGCCGTCGCGTCCGGTCTCGGTGGCGTCTTCCTCGGGGTCGAGGCGAGCCAGGGTGAGCAGCTGGGCGACCAGGCGGGTGGCTCGGGCGACGCCTTCGCGCAGCTTGTCCAGCGCCTCGCGACGATCCTCGGGGGTCTCGGCCGCCAGGGCGTTCTGGGCGTGCAGGTCGAGTACCGCCAGGGGGGTGCGCAGCTCGTGGGCGGCATCGGCGATGAAGCGCTTCTCGCGAATGCGCAGCAGGCGGATGCGCTCGAGCAGGCGGTTGAGGGCGCCGGTCATGGTCTCCAGCTCGCGGGGCAGGGAGGGCAGGATCAGCGGCTGCAGGTTGTGCGGGTCGCGCCGGCGAAGCTGCTCGGCCATTCGCGACAAGGGGCGCAGGCCCCAGCCGATGGCCCACCACAGCAACAGGGCCAGTATCGGCAGCCCGAGCATGTCCGGGATCAGGGTGCGCAGGGCGATGAGGGTCACCAGTTCGCCGCGGACGTCTTCACGCTCCCCCACCAGCACACGCAGTGGCCGTTCGGGATGGCTCAGGGCATAGACCCGCCAGCCGTGTCCCTCCAGGCTGGTGTTCTCGTAGCCCTCGGCCAGCGCCGTGAGCGGTGCCTCCGGGGCGCTGGCCGAGCGCAGCAGCAGGGTGTCGTCCTGCCAGACCTGGAAGGCGATCTTGCTCTCGTAGCGGTGCCCGGCGATGCGCTTGTCGGCCTGCTCGGCACGCTGCAGGGCGCTGTCCAGGCTGGCCAGCAGGGGAGCGAGCTCCTCGGTGGCCAGCGGTGCCTGCATCAGCCCCTCCAGCAGGCGGGCGTTCTGGGCCAGGTTGGCATCGAACAGCTCCTCCACCTCATGGGCGGCATCGCGGTAGCTGGTGATGCCGAGCGCCAGCACGCTCAGACCGAACACCAGCAGCACCACCCCGAGGGTGCGATGACGGATCGAGATCACGGGGCCTTGCCCGGGGCAGGATTATCGAGGACATAGCCGATGCCGCGTAGCGTGCGGATCAGCTCGGGACAGAGCTTACGGCGCAGGTGGTGCACATGCACCTCGATGGCGTTGCTCTCGACCTCCTCGTCCCAGCCGTAGACCAGGCGGGTCAGGGTGTCGCGGGTGAACACCCGGCCCGGGTGGCCGAGAAACTCCTGCAGCAGGGTGAACTCGCGACGCGAGAGCGGCACCGGCTCGCCGTGGTAGCTGACGCTTCGGGTGCCGGGGTCGAGGCGAATACCGCGATACTCCAGCACGTTGCTGGCCTGCCCCTGGCTGCGGCGCAGCAGGGCGCGCAGGCGTGCCTTGAGTTCGGCGACCTCGAAGGGCTTGACCAGGTAATCGTCGGCGCCGGCATCCAGCCCCCGGATACGGTCGTCGATGGCGTCCCGGGCGGTCAGTACCAGCACCGGCACGCGGTTGCCGTGCCGCCGCACCGCCTCCAGCACCTGGAGGCCGTCGAGCCCGGGCAGGCCCAGGTCGAGGATCGCCGCATCGAAGGGCTCGTCGCCCTTCAGGGCGGCCAGGGCCGAGCGGCCGTCGGCCAGCAGGTCGACGGTGTAGTGTTCCGGCTTGAGGGCCAGGCGGATCCCCGCCGCCAGGCTGGGGTCGTCCTCCACCAGCAATATGCGCATGTCGTGTCCCGAAGCACTCCAGTAGCTGATCGAGCAGGCCACGCCCCTGCCAAGGGACGCTGCTCAGGCGCGGATATAGACCCAGCCTTCGGCCTGGCGTTCGGCCAGGGTGACCACGGCAGCGTCGATCTCCCCGACGCCGGCGGCGTTGTCGAGTTCCTGAGCCCGCAGGGAGTCGCGGCACAGACGCAGGTGGGCGTCGGTGTCGTCGGGCTGTGCCAGGGCGGCGGGGGGAAGCGGGTTGGTTCTGGTCGTGGATGTCGGGACTCAGGGCGCCGGCCCGGCGGCGCCGAGGAAGCGGTCCTGCCAGTAGGCGACCTGCAGCGGCACGCTGACCACCTCGCGGCCGCGGCCCGGGGCATGGATCATCTGGCCGTTGCCGCGGTAGATGCCGACATGGGTGGCCTTGCGGCGGTCGCCGAAGAACAGCAGGTCGCCCGGGCGGGCCTGGCGTACCTCCGGCAGTTCGCGGTACTGGTCGTCGGCGGTACGCGGCACCGCGATACCGGCGCTGCGATAGACCAGCTCGACCAGGCCGGAGCAGTCCAGGGCGTCGGGGGTGTTGCCCCCCAGGCGATAGGGCGTGCCGAGGGCCTGCTCGGCGGAGGCGAGGATCAGTACCCGCTCGAGGGAGAGGTCCTCGCCGGGGGCGGTGTCGCGGGTGGCCAGCTCGCGGCCGGCGCATCCGGCCAGCATCAGCAGCGCCACCCCTGCCGCCAGCAGGTGCAGGACCGGGCCGAAGACGGGGCGCCGCCGGTGGGCGGCGCGACGGGGCGCGCAGGGCAGGTGGCGCATCGAACGGCATCACTCGCTGATGATCATGCCCCTACATTAGCCCGCGGTGGTCAGGAGCGAAAGGCGATACGCGTGCCGTAGGTCAGCCGCTCGTCGGGGGTGATGGCGTGTCCCGGCACGCCGATCATCTCGTCGCCGCACTGGTCGGCCCAGGTCAGCACGCCATGGGTCAGGCCCAGGTCGCCGAGCACGTCCTGGATCTCGCCGGTGCCGAGGAAGGTGCAGGTGTTGCCGTCGGCATCCGCCAGCTCCGAGACCCCGTTGGCATGGTGGAAGCGCACGATGTAGATGCCGTCCTGGGACTCGACCTCGACGATGGGCGAGAGGCCGTGGGACAGGGCGTGGGACAGTTCCTTCAGGGTGAGGTGATCACCCAGGCTCATGTCGATGGCGGTCATGGTGAACCCTCGACTCATTCCGATTTCAGGGGCGTACCCTCATCAATGTAGGCCCAGGGGGATGGGCCGGCCAGCCCCCCGGCGATACGGCAGGCATTCGCCGCGCTTACGCCCTTCGATGCCAACGGCGTGACCTCCTCTCACGGCGCCGACAGGGTCATTTCGCCGCGCAACGGCCGGGTCATGGCCTCGCGCAGGGCGTCGCCCGCGAGCCCCCTGCCCAGCAGCACCTGCAGCTTGGTCACGGCGGCTTCCGGGGTCATGTCCCGACCGGCGACGACGCCGGCGGCATTCAGGACGGCGCCGGTGGCATAGGCGCCCTGGCGGACGCGCCCCTGGTGACACTGGGTCAGGTTGACCGTGACCAGGCCTCGCGCCGTGGCCCGCTGCAGGCCGGCCAGGAAGCGTCCCTCATGACTCGGGGGATTACCGACGCCATAGGTCAGCAGCACCAGTCCCTGGAGTCGGGCATCCTCGAGCATCGCCTCCGCCTGGCGAGCCGACATGCCGGGATGGCAATGGAGCACGCCGACGCGGTCGGCCTCGAAGGCGACCGGCGAGAAGTCCGGCGTGCCCCCGGGCAGGGCCGATGCCTGGCCAAGCCGCAGTTCGATGCCGGCTTCGCCCAGCCAGGGGGCATTGGGCGAGTCGAAGGCATCCATGCCCTGGCTGCGCACCTTGCGCGCGCGGTTGCCGCGCAGCACCCGGTCATGGAAGACGACGCAGACCTCGCGCGGCGCCCCGGGGGCAACGGCCGCCTGCATCGCCGTGGCGACGTTGCCCGGTGCATCGCTGCGCGGCTCGCCCAGGGGGAGCTGGGCGCCGGTCAGCATGACCGGCTTGTCCAGGGCGCCGAGCATGAAGGAGAGCGCCGAGGCGGTGTAGGCCAGGGTATCGGTGCCGTGCAGGATCACCACGCCGTCGTGGGCGTCCCAGTGGCGCGCCAGCACGGCGACGATCCGGTTCCACGCCTCCGGGGTCAGGTCGGCGCTGTCGATGGCCGGCTGCAGCTCCACCAGCCGATACTCGGGGAGTGTCGCACCGCCATGGGCCGCCAGTTGGGTCGCCAGCCGTTCGGCGAAGCCCTCGCCGGGCACATAGCCGGCGGGGGACGGCCGCATGCCGATGGTGCCACCGGTGTACAGGATCAGCAGGCGCGGCATGGTCAGGGCTCCAGGTGCGGGGCCAGCATGGACTGGGGGCTCAGCAGGCGGTCCAGCTGGGCCGCGTCGAGCAGTCCCTCGGCGAGGGCCTGCTCGCGGAGCGTGGTGCCGCTGTGCAGCGCCGCCCTGGCGAGGCGCGAGGCATCGGCGTAGCCGATGTGCGGGACCAGCGCGGTGACGATGCCGATGCTTACCTCCACATGCCGAGCGCACTGGTCGCGATTGGCCTGGATGCCCTCGATGCAGCGCGTCTGGAGCATGTGGCAGGCTTCGCACAGCATGCGCATGGCGTTGAGCAGGTTGTAGACGATCAGTGGCTCCATGGCATTGAGCTGGAGCTGGCCGGCCTCGGCGGCCAGGGTCACGGCCAGGTCGCCGGCGATCACCTGATAGACCGTCTGGTTCACCGCCTCGGGGATCACCGGGTTGACCTTGCCCGGCATGATCGACGAGCCGGGCTGCACGGCGGGGAGGACGATCTCGCCGAGGCCGGTGCGTGGCCCGCTGGAGAGCAGCCGCAGGTCGTTGCAGATCTTGCCCAGCTTGAGGGCGAAGCGCTTGAGGATGCCGGACAGGTAGACGAAGGCCCCCATGTCCGAGCTGGCCTCGACCAGGTGCGAGGCCGGCACCAGGGGCTTGCCGGAGATGGCCGCCAGGCGTGCGACCGCCAGGGCCTGGTACCGCGGGTGGGTGTTGATGCCCGTGCCGATGGCGGTGCCGCCGAGGTTGACTTCGCACAGCAGCCGGCAGGCGTCGTGGAGGCGGTCGATGTCCTCGCCCAGGTTCACCGCGAAGCCCTCGAACTCCTGCCCCAGCGTCATCGGTACCGCGTCCTGCAGCTGGGTGCGGCCCATCTTCACGATATCGGTGAACTCGGCTCCCTTGTCCTGCAGGGCATCGCGCAGCGCGGCGATGGCGTCCCGCAGCGGCTCGGCGGCGAACTGCAGGCTCAGGCAGGCCGCCGTGGGGTAGGCGTCGTTGGTCGACTGGGCGCGATTGACGTCGTCGTTGGGGTGGAGGTGTCGGTACTCCCCCCGGGGATGGCCGAGCTTGCTCAGCGCCAGGTTGGCGATGACCTCGTTGGCGTTCATGTTGGTGGACGTGCCGGCGCCGCCCTGGATCAGGTCGACCACGAACTGATCGTGCAGGGCGCCGTCGATGATGTCCTGGCAGGCGGCCTGGATCGCCTCGGCCTTGTGCGGCTCGAGGGTGCCCACCGCCTGGTTGGCGTGGGCGGCGGCCGCCTTGACCATGGCCAGGGCCCGCACCAGCTCGGGGAAATGGCTGATGGGGACGCCGGTGATCCTGAAGTTGTCCAGGGCTCGCTGGGTCTGGATGCCGTACCAGACGTCCTGGGGCAGTGTCATCTCGCCCAGCAGGTCGTGTTCCAAACGTGTCGTCATGAAGCTTCCACCGGTAAGGGACAGGGGGGCCGGCCCTGCCGGGAAGGCAGGGCCGGCAGGCCGTGGCGGCTCAGTCGCGGGCGTTTGCCGGCTGGCCGGGGGCGCGGGCTTGCAGGCGCTCGAGGTCCTCGGGCGCGAGCTCCCAGGCGCGCGGATCCAGATCGAGCTCGGGGTGCCGGCTGGCGTCGAAGATCGGCTGGTCGATGCCCTGGCGGATCTGGTCGTCGAAATCCCTGAGGATGCGCAGCCCGGGCTTGAACAGCAGGATCAGGGCGACCAGGTTGGCGACCGCCAGCAGGCCCATGGTGACGTCGGCGAAGCCGAAGACCGTGCCCAGGTCGGTGGTGGCGCCCCAGCACACCAGCAGCACGATGGCGACCCGGAAGGCATTGAACAGCTTCCGGTTGTCGCGGCTGAAGAAGTTGAGGCTGTTCTCGCCGAGGTAGTAGTTGTAGAGGATGGTGCTGAAGGCGAACAGCAGCAGCGCCACGCTGACGAAGCTTCGGCCCCACTCGCCGACATGATCGGCCAGCGCCGCCTGGGTCAGGGCGATGCCCGCCACGTTCTCGCCGCTGCCCGGCACATAGGCGCCGCTGAGCAGGATCAGGAAGGCGGTGGCGGAGCAGATGATCAGGGTGTCGATGAACACCGAGAAGGCCTGCACGATGCCCTGGTTGGCCGGGTGAGGGACATAGGCCACGGCGGCCACGTTCGGGGCGCTGCCCAGGCCTGCCTCGTTGGAGAACAGGCCGCGCTTGAGGCCCATCATGATGGCCGCGCCGATGCCGCCACCCACCGCCGGCTCGAGGCCGAAGGCGCTGTTGACGATCAGCGCGATCACCCCCGGCAGCTTGTCGATATTCATGCCCACCACGATCAGGGCGACCAGCAGGTAACCGACGGCCATGAAGGGCACCAGCACCTCGGAGATCCGCGCGATACGCTTGATGCCGCCGAAGATGATCAGGCCGACCAGGATGGCCAGGGCGATGCCGCTGTAGAGCACCGGCACGCCGAAGGCGTCGCCGAAGGAGGTGGCCACGGCATAGGACTGCAGGGCGGTGAAGGCGAAACCGAAGGTGATCAGCAGCAGCACGGAATAGAAGCCCGCCAGCCAGCCCCAGCGCCGACCCAGCCCCTTGACGATGTAGTAGGCCGGTCCGCCGCGGTAGGTGCCGCCGGCCTCGGCCTGCTTGTAGGTCTGGGCCAGGGTGCACTCGAGGAAGCTCGTGGCCATGCCCATCAGGCCGACCAGCCACATCCAGAAGATGGCGCCCGGGCCGCCCAGGGTGATGGCCACGGCGACCCCGGCGATGTTGCCGCCGCCGACCCGGCCGGCGACCGAGAGCACCAGCGCCTGGAAGGAACTGAGGTGGCCATGCTTGTCGCGCCGGAAGGCCTGGCTGGCCCCGAGGATCCGGAACATGCGGCCGAAGTAGCGAAACTGGACGAATCGGGAGGCGATGGTGAAGCCGACACCGACGGCCACCAGCAGTACGAGGAGTATCTTGCCCCACAGGAGCTCATTGAGAAGATCAAGCATGGTACGTCTCCGCTGTTGTGTTGTTGAGAGCGTGAGACGATTGAAGCAGCCGCGAGGCGCCGTGGGATTTGGCGCTGCGTTGCACTCCAGTGCACTATCCGCCAAGGTGAGTGCATCAGACTGCACCACCCTGCGTGGCGCACTGGGGGCCCTCCACATGCATGACGATTTCGTCGCCAACCTGCGGCTGCTGTGCAGCTACTACCCCTCCATTGCCGAGGTGTGCCGGCGGCTGGAGATCAATCGTGCCCAGTTCAACCGGTACCTGACGGGGCGCTACCGGCCCAGGCATGCCGCCATGGGACGCCTCTGTGCCTTCTTCGGCGTGGAGGAGCATGAGCTCTATCTGCCCCACGACAACTTCCGCACCCTGGTGCAGGCGGGCCGCGCGTCCCGGGGGTCACCCCGGGGCGGCGGCGTGGCGTGGCCCGATGAGCTGCTCGAGCGTGGCCGCGAGGGCATGGCGCGCTACCTGGGGTGCTACTTCGAGTACTACCACTCGATGTCACGCCCCGGGCACCTGATCCGCACCCTGGTGTGCCTGGAGGAGCGCGAGAGCGGCATCGTCTACCAGCGCACCGAGCGCATGCAGACCCCGGCCAATAGCCGGCCCTTCCACAACCGCTACCGGGGCATGGTCGTCAGGCTGGCCGACCGGATCTTCCTGGTGGATCACGAGACCCTCAACGGCCACGAGGTCACCCAGACCATCCTCTTCCCGAGCTTTCGGAGCCAGGTGACCCGGCTCACCGGGCTCAAGCTCGGCGTGGCGGACAACAGCGAGCGCATGCCGTGCTGCGTGCGGGTCCTCTACGAGCGACTCGACGAGCAGGTGGGCCTGCGCCAGGCGCTGTCGCAATGCGGGCTGCTGGCCCTCGACGATCCCGGCCTTGATGCCGAGCTGCTGGCCGCGGTGCGCAACGACGTGGCGCCCGGCGAGCAGCACTTCCGGGCCCGGCACCAAGGCGATGGGTAACGCGCCATGGGGTCAGGGGAAGGCGTAGAGGTCCATCGCCAGCACGCCGTGCTCGATGCTGTGGTGCAGGCGCTGTGCCGGGCCGCCGGCACCCAGCGCCACCAGCAGCGGCTGGAAGTGCTCGGGGGTGGGGTGGTTCTCGCGGGCGTGGGGGGCCTGCTCCCAGGCGAGCAGGGCATCGCGGTCGGCGGTGGTCAGCTTCTCGTGTACCCAGTCGACGAACTCGCCGACCCAGGGCGGCATCGGCGTGCCCTCTGCCTGCATCTCGGCGAGGTTATGGGTCAGGCTGCCCGAACCGATCACCAGCACGTTCTCCTCGCGCAGCACGGTGAGCTTCTCGCCCAGTTCGACCAGCTCGGCGTTGGACCAGGTGGTGGGCAGCGACAGCGACACCACCGGGATATCGGCGTCGGGGAACAGCAGCGACAGCGGTACCCAGGCGCCGTGGTCGAGGCCGCGTTCGGTGGGCACGGCGTTGAGCTCACGGGCCAGGCGCCTGGCCAGCTCCGGCTCGCCGGGGGCGGGGTACTGGCACTCGTAGAGTTCCCGCGGAAAGCCGCCGAAGTCGTGGATGGTCTCGGGGTGGGCGCTGGTGCTCACCAGCAGCTGGCGGCTCTCCCAGTGGGCCGAGACCACCACGATGGCCGCGGGGCGGTAGTGCTTGCCCTGCTCGCGCAGGAAGTCGTGGGCCGGCCCCGGCGTCAGCGCCAGCATGGGGGAGCCGTGGGAGATAAAGAGGCTGGGTAACATGGAGAGACTCCTGTGAACGGGGTACGCCTGCCCGGGATGGGCAGGCGCAGGGTGACGCGAGTGGCTCAGGCGAAGCGGCGGCTCAGGGTCAGGCTACCGCTGCCGAGGCCGGCTTGCACCAGCAGGGCGATCGCCCAGAACACCGGGAACTCCCAGCCGCCGCCTTCGTTGGAGAACACCCAGCCGTTGCCCAGGTGGACCCAGGCGGCGCCGAGCAGTACCGGCACCAGGGCCAGGCTCACCCAGCGGGTGTAGACGCCGAGGATCAGCGCCAGGCCGCCGCCCACCTCGGCGAGGATGGTCAGGTAGGCGAGAAAGCCGGGCAGGCCCAGGGACTCGAAGAAGCCGACGGTGCCGGCCGGGGTGAAGACGAACACCTTCATCAGGCCGTGGGCCAGGGTCATGACGCCGAGCGCGATGCGCAGCAGGGCGATGGCGTGGGGCTGCAGGTGGTCGGTACGGGGCAGGTGAGTGGCTTGGGTGGTCATGGTCGTGATCTCCGTCGGGGATGTTGTAGGGGAGCGTTGTGCTTCGATGGGTGTCACTCTACTCGACACCCAAGCGGAGATAATCTGCGGGATTCGCAAATGACTGTTGCGATTTATGGGTCAGTCGCTGGCGCCGGCTACCGCCGCTGCTCCCCTTATTCCAGCTCCAACCCCAGTTCCCGTTCCCAATGGGGCGGCTCCCCCCAGGCCTCGGCCAGGAAGTCGAGCAGCCGCTCGACCTTGGCCGGCAGGTGGCGCCGCGCGGGGTAGACGCCATGGATGTCCAGGGTCACGCTGGCCTCCTCGATCAGCAGCGGCACCAGGCGCCCGCTGAGGATGCTCTCGGTGATCAGGAAGCTCGGCTGGTGGGCGATGCCGAGCCCGGCCTCGGCGGCCTGGGTCAGCACGTCGCCGTTGTTGCTCTCCAGCGGGCCATGTACCGCCAGGCGGTGTCCGCTGAATTGCCATTCGCTGCCGCTGGCCGTGCGATAGCGCAGGCAGCGATGCTCGGCCAGCTCCGCCAGGGTGCGCGGCTCGCCGAAGCGTGCCAGGTACTCGGGCGAGGCGCAGGGCACCATACGGCAGCGGGTCAGGCGGCGGGCCACCAGGCTGGAGTCGGGCAGGCTGCCGATGCGGATCGCCAGGTCGTAGCCCTCCTCGAGCAGGTCGACCCGGCGATCGTTGAGGTCGAGGCGCACCTCGAGGGCCGGGTGTTCCACCATGAAGCGGGCCACCAGCGGGGCCAGGTAGCGGGTGCCGAAGCTCATCGGGCCGTTGACCCGCAGCCGGCCGCGGATCTCGCTGGCGCCGCGCCCGACCTCGGTCTCGGCCTCCTCCAGCGCCTGCAGGATGCCCAGGGACCGGGCCAGGTAGCGCTCGCCGGCCTCGGTGAGGTGGAGGCGACGCGTCGTGCGCTGCAGCAGGCGCACCCCCAGGTGCTCCTCCAGGTCCATCACCTGGCGCGAGACGCGGGTGCGCGACAGGTCCAGCGCCTCGGCGGCGCGAGTATAGCTGCCCAGCTCGGCGACCCGAACGAAGGCGGTCATGGCATCCAGCAGGTTCATCGGTCAGTACCCCGTCATCTCCAGGTAGCCCTCGCCCAGGGCCTCGTCGCCGTCGCGGTCGCGCACGACCACCTCGCCCTCCCAGTAGGCCACCGAGGTGGCCATCCAGCGCTCGGCATGGGGCGCCTCGACCACCAGGTCGAGCCCCTGGGCCGGCAGTTCGAGTCGCCAGCGGGTGGGCAGCTCGCGGCCGGCGACCCGGCCCGTCGCCAGCGGCGTCAGGGCCAGCTCGTCCGGGGCCAGGGCGCGGGGCTCGCCGGTCGGGCCGATCCAGGTGCCGGAACGGTAGTCGCCGCCGTCCGCGCCGCCGCCACGCAG
Source organism: Halomonas heilongjiangensis (assembly GCF_002879645.1). GTDB lineage: Bacteria > Pseudomonadota > Gammaproteobacteria > Pseudomonadales > Halomonadaceae > Halomonas > Halomonas heilongjiangensis. The sequence continues at coordinate 24,496 of NZ_PNRE01000037.1, forward strand.
CTGGAAGGCCATCAGCTTGTGGCCGCTCGCCAGGTGCAGCGAGAACCAGTCCCAGCCCGCCTGCTCGGGCCCCAGCAGCTGGCTGCTCCACTCCCGGTCGAGCCAGCCGCGGCCGCTCACCTCGCGGGTCTCGCCGTCGAGGGTCACCTCCCCCTCGATGCGCCAGAAGGGCTGGCTGTAGTACATCGAGCCCTGGCCATCGGCGGTCTTCTGGCTGAAGCCGGCCTCGCCGTGCAGCACCAGCGGCCCCTCGGCGGTGAGCGCGAGCCGGTAGCCGAAGCCGCCGTGCGCGTCATCCTGGTGGGCGACCAGGGTCAGCCGTTCGAAGGTATCGGCGTCGGGATCGTCCACCCGGCTCTCGAGCCGCCAGTCGTCGAGCCAGGCGCGGAAGGGCTGGGCCACCGCCCCGGCCTGGCCATCGCCTTGCCGGGAGTGGCTGCGGGCGAAGCGCTCGGCGACCCGGTGGGTGGCGCCCCGGGACACCGCCATATGCGCCATCCACAGCTGGTCGGCGACCCAGGGGGCGGGCGCGGGACGCTCTTCCGGCGGCGCCTCCTGCGGGGGGGCCAGGGCCTGGCGGAACAGCGTCCACTGCAGCCCCAGCGGCTCGCCGGCCGCGTCCCTCAGGTTGGCGGTGAGGTACCACCACTCGATGCGGGTGTCGGGGTGGGGGCCATGATCCTCGGGGAAGCGCAGCGTCATCCCCGGGCTCGCCTGCACGAAGCCGTCGCTTGCCTCGCCGAGCCCGGCGAAACCGGCCGTCTCGCCGCTCGGTGGCTCGCCCTCGCAGCCGACGAGCGCCAGCACGACCAGCAGGCCCGGCAGCATCTCCCTGAGCGTCATGTGGTCTCCTCCTCGGCCAGCAGGGCGCGAGGCGGGATGCGCCACAGCGCCAGGGCCGGCAGCACGGTGGCCAGCAGCGCCACCGCCACGGCGGTGGCCAGGGTCAGCAGGATCTCGCCGGGAAACAGCGACAGCGGCAGGCGCCAGCCGAAGGCGGCCACGTT
>NZ_PNRE01000103.1 GCF_002879645.1 Halomonas heilongjiangensis
CCCGCAGCCGATGCAGGTGGACCCGGCTCGCCGGACCGTTGATGTAGTGGGAGTGGCCACTCTCGGTGGCGATGCGCCCATCGAGGCTCTGGCCGAGCTGGGCGAGGGCCAGCCGACCGGGGTGGCTCACCAGGGGGGCCAGGCAGTCGAGCAGCTCCCTGGCGTCGTCCGCTACCGGGCCCGTAGCCTCCCAGCCGTCGTGGGTCAGGCGCAGGCGGTCCGGCGAGGCGGTGGCAGGCAGGGCGAGCGCCTGCCAGGCGTCATCGAGGGTCAGCAACGCATCGGGGGAGTGCATGCGGCCTCCGTGTCGGGAGCAGGAGATCATCATGCGCAGTTCCTCGAGCCGACGCAAAGTGCCTGGCGGCGAAAGGTCTCGACCCCGGAAGGAGAGCGCAATGCATCAGGTTGAACGGGCCATCTTCGATCTACGACGCGGCTTGCCGGTCCTGCTGCTCGCCGGCGAGGCGCGCGTGTTGGTGCAGGCCATCGAGGGCGCGGCCGAGGCGGCCGTGGCTCGCCTGGCCGAGGAGGCCGGCTCGACGCCGGCGCTGGTGCTGAGCCGGCATCGCCTGGCGCAACTGGGCGAGACCGAGGCGGCCACGCCATCGCGCCTGCCTTTGCCTGAATGGACCGACCGGCAGCGTCTGGCCGAGCTGGCCTTCGGGGCCCGGCCCGAGGAGCGGCTGGGCAGCGACGACCTGGCCCGCTGGCGGCGGGCACTCGAGCCGGCGGAGTCGGCCGATCGAGGGGCGCTGGCACTGATGCGCCGGGCGCTGTTGATCCCCGCGGCACTGGTGGCCCGGGTCGCCGACCCGCGGCGCCGTGCGGTGGAGGCCCTGGTGGCCGAGGGCACCCTGCTGGCGGTCGAGGCCGCGCCGGCCGAGCGCTGCCTGGAGGGCGGGCTCGGCATGCTCAAGCGGGTCAGCGAGGCGCATGTTCCCCTCGCCGATGCCTTCGACTGTCGCTTCGTGCTGTTCCGCGAACCGGACGGGCTGCGCGAGCACGTGGCGGTGGTGATCGGCGAGCCCGAGATCGGCGAGGTCGTGCCCCTGCGGCTGCACTCGGCCTGCCTGACCGGCGACCTGTTCGGCAGCCTGCGCTGCGACTGCGGCGAGCAGCTGCGCAACGCCGTCACCGAGATCGAGGCCCTGGGCGGTGGCGTGCTGCTCTACCTGGCCCAGGAGGGGCGCGGCATCGGCCTGGCCAACAAGCTGCGCGCCTATACCCTGCAGGACAGCGGCCTGGACACCCTGGACGCCGACCGGATCCTCGGTTTCGGCGACGACGAGCGGCACTACGGCGTGGCGGTGGACATGCTGGCCTCGCTGGGCATCCGCCGCGTGCAGTTGCTGACCAACAACCCCCGCAAGGTCGCGGCGCTGACCGAGGGGGGGATCGAGGTGGTGGCACGCCAGGCGCTCTACGGCAGCCTCAACGACCACAACCGGCGTTACCTCAGTGCCAAGGCGGAGCGCGCCGGCCACCTGCTGGACGGCGTGCTCAACGGCCACGAGGACGGCCCGCGTCGCTCCTGAGGTCGCTCAGCCTCGGATGCGGCCGGTGTCCATGGCCTGGGTCTCGCGCAGGATGCGGGCGATGCGCTTGCCGTAATGGGCCACCAGTCGACCGCCCAGTTCGGCGGTACCCAGCCGGGCATTGCCCACTACTCCCTCGGGGTGCAGGTCCTCGGCCAGCCAGGCGAAGGCGGCCTCGCCCTCGGGGGCCAGCAGCAGGCCCTGCTCGGCCATCGCTTCCCCGCGGGAACGAGGGTGGTCCAGCTGGTCGAGACGCACCTTGTGCGGGGCCAGATGACGCATCATGGCGGTTTCCAGGGCGCCGCCATGCAGGCCGTGGCGGAGTTCCTCGGCGGGCAGGCCACCGGCGGGAAGGGTGCCGGGTGGCGGCATGCGGGTGTAGTCGACCTTGACCACCATCATGCCGTGGTGGCGGCGCAGCCGGCGTCCGGCGAGGTCCATCACCGCCTGGTTGCCACCATGGCTGTTGATCAGCACCAGGCGATGCAGGCCGGCCCGGGCCACGGCGTCGCCGTGTGCCTCGAGGGTGGCGATGGCCAGCTCGGGGGAGAGGCTCAGGGTCCCGGGAAAGCTCAGGTGCTCGTCGCTGGCGCCCACCGCCATGGGCGGCAGGATCACCAGCGGGAAGCGCGCGGGAAGGTGGGTCAACGCCTCCTCGAGCAGCCCCTGGCCGATGTCCAGGTCGGTGGAGAGCGGCAGGTGGGCGCCGTGCTGCTCGATGGCGGCCATCACCATCACCGCCACGGCATTGCCCTGCAGGAATTCCATCTCGCGACTGGTGAGGTCCAGCCAGTGGGCCCATCCTGTCGGCTCGAGAGAGGGGGCGTCGCTCATGAGGTCTCCTTGATGCCGTGTCGGTCATCGCTGCGTCGTGCGTAGAGGTCGCCGGAGGCCAGGCCGTCGGCGCCCCGGGCCAGCCACTGCCGCGTGGCCGCCGGCGAGCGCCACTCCGGCCACAGGAAGCGACGTCCCTCACCGGCGATGGCGTTGAATCGATAATCGCCCAGCTCGACCAATCTCGCCACACAGGCCTCGGCGACCTCCAGGGCGCCGGCCACGAACTCCACCGATACGGCCGCGACTGGCTGGCCGAGCCCGGCCAGCACCTCGGCCTCGAAGCCCTCGACGTCGATCTTGCAGAAGCGCGGCAGCCCATGCTCGGCGATCAGCGCATCCAGGGTGGTCACTTGCACCCGCTGGCGCCGCTCCCAGCGTACGCCGCGAAAGCCGGGGTTGCGATCGCCGATGGCGTGACGCCACTCCCGGGCCAGGGTCGAGACCGTCGGCGTCGCCTCGCTCACCGCCAGCTCCGCCTCGCCGGCCTCGGCACCCACCGCCCAGGGCAGCAGGGTGACGCCACGGCGGCGGCCCACCAGCCGCTCGAGCCAGGGGGCGAGGGCCGGCTGGGGCTCCAGGGCGACGACCCGTGCGCCGAGCGCCTGGAAGGCCGCGGTGCGATCGCCCAGGTGGGCACCCACGTCGAACACCAGGTCGCCGGGGCCGACGAAGCCGACATAGAGCCGGCGCAGGCCACGCTGACGCCCCGGGCGCCAGTAGATCAGCAGCGACCGGGCCAGGCCGAGGCCCTGGCGCAGGCCTGCCGGCCAGGCGATGGCCGGCAGGGGCAGTCGTCGTTTCGGCATGGACATGGAGCCTCTCCCGGCACTCCCCAAGGGGTCTCACAGACAAGGCGTCTCACAGGCACAGTGTCGCTGCGGATCCACCCGCCTGCACGCCGATCGTCCTGGTAGGCGACCACCATGCCATATCGCTGGACTACGCTTTACATGCCAGCCTGTGCGGGGCCGGGGAGAGGACGTGCACGCCGGCGCGCATTCGATGACGGCGCGGCCGCGAGGCCGGGAGGGAGCATGAAGCGAGGGCATGTCACGATGGCGGGATGCCTGCTGGCGGGGCTCGGTCTGGTGCTGCCGGCGATGGCCTGGGAGCTGGAACGCGAGGCGAGTCGCATCGAACTGATCGGCACCGCCGACGGTCGCGAGGCGGTCACCCGGGTCGAGGCATTCGACGTCGAGCTCGAGGGCGACCCGGACGACCCCACCGACGGCAGCCTGGTGCTGACCCTGGACTCGGCGAGCATCACCAGCGGCAGCGCCATGGTCGATGAGATGCTGCATGGCCGGAACTGGTTCGACGTCGCATCCCACCCCGAGATCGTCTTTCGCAGCACCGCCATCCATGCGCCGGCCCCGGGCGAACTGCGTGTCGACGGCGAGCTCGAGGTGCTCGGCGAGACCTACCCGCTCGAGGTGCCCGTTGGCTGGGAGCGCGACGGCGAGCGAGTACGGGCCGAGGGGCGCCTGTCCCTGGACCGCACCGACTTCGATGTCGGCCGCGGCGCCTGGCGCTCCGAGGGCACGGTGAAGCACGAAGTGCACGTCGACTTCGCCTTCGAACTGGTGGCCCCGTGAGCCTCGCCCGGCGCGGCCGTATCGCCTGGCGCAACCACGCCGCCGGCTGGGGCCTGGTGCCGCGGCTGCTGCACTGGCTGGTCGCCGGCCTGGTGCTCTTCCTGCTGGGGCTGGGGCTCTACATGGGTGGGGTGGAGGACGTCTTCCGTCAGTTCGAGCTGTTCCAGCTGCACAAGTCGGTGGGGGTGGTGGTCTGGCTGCTGATGCTGCTGCGCCTGGGCTGGCGCCTGCGGGACCCGCCACCGCCGTCGCTGCCGGCCAGGGCCTGGGAACACCGCCTGGCGCGCTTGGTACATGGCCTCTTCTATGTCGTGCTGCTGGTCATGCCGATCACCGGCTACCTGATGGCCTCGGCCTCGACCCTGGAGATCCCGACCCGAATCTTCGGCCTCGTCGAGCTGCCGCACTTGCTGTCGCCCAGCGAGCGGCTGGAGACCGTCTTCTACACCCTGCACCAGTGGCTCGGTTGGCTGCTGATGCTCGGCATCGCCCTGCACCTGGGCGGCGCGCTCAAGCACCATGTCATCGACCGGGACGCGACGCTGCGGCGCATGCTGATCGGCCGTTGAGGGCGTCGCCCGTCATAGAGGAGGTTCGCCCGTGTTCACCCCCGTGATCCTGGCCGGCGGCGATGGCGTGCGGCTCTGGCCGCTCTCGCGCCGGCAGCGGCCCAAGCAGTTCCTGTCGCTGCTCGATGAGCGGAGCCTGCTGGGGCAGACCCTGGCGCGCCTCGAGGGACTCGAGGCGACGCCGCCCATCGTCATCTGCCACGAGGCGCATCGCTTCCTGGCCGCCGAGCAGCTGCGCCGGGCCGGGGCGGTGGGGGCGACCCTGTTGCTCGAGCCCGAGGGGCGCGGCACCGCGCCGGCCATCGCCCTGGCGGCGCTGCTCGCCGAGGCCGAGGGGCGCGACGGGCCGCTGCTGGTGCTGCCTTCAGATCACCATCTGCCCGACGAGGCGGCCTTCCGCTCCGCCCTGGGGGCCGCCGCGCGACTGGCCGGGCAGGGCCGGCTGGTCACCTTCGGGGTGGTGCCGATCCGCGCCGAGACCGGCTACGGCTATATTCGCGCCGGCGAGCCCCTGGGCGAGGCGGGCTTCAGTGTCGTCCGCTTCGTCGAGAAGCCCGATGCCGCCACCGCCGAGGCCTTCCTCGTCGCCGGCGACCACTACTGGAACAGCGGCATCTTCGTGCTGCCGGCGGGCGGCTATCTGGCGGCGCTCGGGGCCTTCGAGCCGGCCATGCTCGACGCCTGTCGCCGGGCCATGGCGGGCGCGGCGACCGACCTTGATTTCCTGCGCCCGGCGCCGGACGCCTTCCTGGCGAGCCCCGCCGGTTCCATCGACGTGGCGGTGATGGAGCGCACCGAGGCGGCGGCCATGGTGCCGCTGGCCGCGGGCTGGAGCGACATCGGCTCCTGGCAGGCGCTGTGGGAGGCGCTGCCCCGCGACGCCGACGACAACGCCCTGCGCGGCGACGTGGTCTGCGCCGCCAGCCACGGCTTGATGGTACATGCCGAGTCGCGGCTGGTGGCGGCCCTGGGGGTGGAGGACCTGGTGATCGTCGAGACCGACGACGCCGTGCTGGTGGCCGACCGCACCCGGGCGCAGGCGCTCCGCGGCCTGGTCGCCAGGCTCGAGGAGCAGGGGCGCGACGAGACCCGCCGCACGACCACGGTGTTTCGCCCCTGGGGCCACTACCAGAGCCTCGACGTCGGGCCGCGCCATCAGGTCAAGCACATCACCGTGCGGCCCGGTGCGCGGCTGTCGCGGCAGCTGCACCACCACCGCGCCGAGCACTGGGTGGTGGTCAGCGGCACCGCCCGGGTGACCCTGGACGACGAGACCTACCTGATAGGCGAGAACGAATCGACCTTCATCCCCGTCGGCCGGGTGCACTGCCTGGAGAATCCCGGCTCGGTGTCGCTGGAGCTGATCGAGGTGCAGTCCGGCAGCTACCTGGGCGAGGACGACATCGTGCGCCTCGACGACCGCTACGGGCGGGAGTGATGCGACTCGGTAACGCCGGAGCGACGGGGGCCGTCAGAGGTGCCCGCCCGCGAAACGGTCGCCCCGGGACGATCACGATCGATCATGGAAGGATGGCAGTGTGGCGTTGTGTACATAAAATAGACACCAATGTACGCTTGGGCTTTCTCCCGTACTTCCCCTGCAGTCCCGCCCCACAGAGAGCGTCTCGATGCGACCCGCCGATGACCACCACACCAAATGGAAAGGCTCCCGCGATGCCTGGCTCGATGCGGCCTTCGAATTGCTGCTCGAGTCCGGCGTGGATAGCGTACGGATCCTGCCGCTGGCCAAGCGGCTCAACCTCTCGCGGACCAGCTTCTACTGGTTCTTCAAGGACCGCGAGGCACTGCTGGACGCCTTGATCGAGCGCTGGCGCGAGAAGAATACCCAGGGCCTGGTGCGGCAGACCGAGGCCTATGCCGAGAACATCATCGAAGCGATTCTCAACGTCTTCGACTGCTGGCTCGATCCCGGGCTGTTCGACTCGCAGCTGGAGTTCGCGATGCGCAGCTGGGCGCTGCAGTCGGACGACGTGGCCCGGGAGATCGATGCCGCCGACGAGGCGCGCATCGAGGCGCTGACGCAGCTGTTCGTGCGACACGGCTACGCAGCGCTGGCGGCCAACGTGCGAGGCCGCACCATCTACCTCACCCAGATCGGCTATATCACGATGAAGACCCAGGAAGCGCTCGAGGTTCGCATGCGGCGCATCCCCGCCTATGTCGAGATCTTCACCGGGCAGACGCCGCAATCGCGAGAGCTGCAACGCTTCCATGCCCGGCATGGTTATGCGCCGGAAGGTGTCAGCCGGGAGGATGAGGAAATCGACAAGGAGGGGTGATCCTGCCGTGATCCACTTGCCGCTTTATGCGCCGCAGCAAGACCCCGGTGAATGACCTGGTCAATGCCCCCGTCAATCATCGTTCGCAGCCCCTCGGCCGTGGTGCCGTCATAGGCAATCAGCCGCTCCACCATGTCGCCATGGTCGGTACCTAGCCTTTCCAGCAGCAGGCTGCCGACATATCGTTCTCGTCGGAAATGTACATCAATGTACATATAGTGAACGATGGTGTACATTTGCCGTGAACGCTGTCAAGCGCATAACAAGAGAGAGGCCCGACCATGGCTAACGACCCGCTGCTGCAGCCCTTCCAGCTCAAGCATCTGACCCTGAAAAACAGGCTCATGATGACGTCCCACGAGCCCGCCTACCCCGAGGATGGCATGCCCAAGGCGCTCTACCGTGCCTACCACGTCGAGCGGGCCAGGGCCGGCCTTGGCCTGACCATGACCGCCGGGTCGGCGGCGGTAGCCAAGGACAGCCCGCCGGTGTTCAACAACATCCTGGCCTACAGGGACGAGGTGGTGCCGTGGATGCGTGAGCTCACCGACGCCTGCCATGAGCACGGCACCGCGGTGATGATCCAGCTGACTCACCTGGGTCGGCGTACCCGCTGGGACAAGGGCGACTGGCTACCGGCGGTATCGGCTTCTCATCGCCGTGAGGCTTCACACCGCGCCTTTCCCAAGCAGGTCGAGGAGTGGGACATCGAGCGCCTGATCCGTGACTACGCCGACGCTGCCGAGCGCATGCACGCCGCCGGCCTCGACGGCATCGAGCTGCAGGCCTATGGCCACCTGATGGACCAGTTCTGGTCGCCGCTGACCAATACCCTCGAGGGGCCTTACGGGGGCGATCTCGACAACCGGCTGCGCTTTACCTTCGACGTGCTGCGTGCCATTCGTCAGCGGGTCGGCGAGGCGTTCATCGTCGGGGTGCGCTATACCGGCGACGAGATGCTGCCGGGCGGGCTGACCGCCAACGATGGAATGGAAATCTCACGGCGCCTGAAGGAGAGCGGCCTGGTCGACTTCCTCAACGTGGTCCGCGGCCACATCGACACCGACGCCGGGCTCACCGACGTGATCCCCATCCAGGGCATGCCCAGCGCCCCGCACCTGGACTTCGCCGGAGAAATTCGTCGCCAGGTCGACTTCCCCACCTTCCATGGCGCCAAGATCCAGGACGTCGCCACCGCCCGCCATGCCATCGCCTCGGGCAAGGTCGACATGATCGGCATGACCCGCGCCCACATGGCCGACCCGCACATCGTGCGCAAGATCATGGAGGGGCGCGAGGAAGAGATCCGCCCCTGCGTCGGCGCCAACTACTGCCTCGACCGCATCTACCAGGGCGGTGCGGCCTACTGCATCCACAACGCCGCCACCGGGCGGGAAACCACCATGCCCCACACCATCCCCAGGGCCGCGCAGAAGCGTCGGGTGGTGATCGTCGGCGCTGGCCCCGCGGGGCTGGAGGCCGCCCGGGTCGCCGGCGAACGGGGCCATTCCGTGGTGGTGCTGGAAGCCGCCAGCGATGCCGGCGGGCAGGTGCGTCTCACGGCGCAGAGCGAGCGCCGCCGCGAGATGATGGGCATCATCGACTGGCGCCTGGCCCGCTGCGAGGCCCTCGGCGTCGAGCTCCGCTACAACGTCTGGGCCGAGGTCGAGGACGTGCTTGCCGAGCAGCCGGACGTGGTGATCGTGGCGACCGGCGGCTACCCCTTGGAAGACCAGCCCGAGGTCGGGCACGAGCTGGTGGTCAATACCTGGGATATCCTGTCCGGCCACGTCGCGCCGGGCAGCCGGGTACTCTTGTTCGATGACGCCGGCGATCATGCCGCCCTGCAGGCGGCGGAGATCATCGCCGCCACCGGGGCCGAGCTCGAGATCATGACGCCGGACCGCACCTTCTCGGCGGAGATCATGGCCATGAACCTGGTGCCCTACATGCGCGCCCTGCAGCGCCCCAACGTCACCTTCACCCCCACCTACCGGCTGAAGTCCGTGCAGCGGGAAGGCGGCGGGCTGCTCGCCAGGATCACCAGCGACTATGTCCCTCACGATCGGCACGACCTGGATCATGAGCGGCGCATCGACCAGGTAGTGGTCAACTACGGCATCACGCCGATGGCCGACATCTACTTCGAGCTCAAGCCGCATTCCAGCAACGGCGGCGAGGTGAACTATGACGATTTGATCGTCGGCCGGCCCCAGGCCGTCATTCGCAATTCCGGCGATGGTTTCCAGCTGTTCCGGATCGGCGATGCCGTCGCGTCCCGCAACACCCATGCGGCGATCTACGATGCCCTGCGGCTGGTCAAGGACCTGTGATAGGCGCGACGAGACACCGGGCCGGCTCTCGGTTGCTCGCCGACCAGGGGGTCAATAGAGCCGGAACGACTGATGCTCCGGGTGCCCCTGCTGCTGCTGGATCACCTTGCGGTAGCGCTTGTACTCCCACTGGTACTGGGCCGGGTCGAGGGCGATGGCGGCCTCCACGCAGGCGTTGACGCCGGTGGCGGAGACGGTCTCGTCGGTCGAGTAGACGCGCTCGTCGGCGGCGAGGAAGTGCAGCGCGAAGCCGCGGCCGGGCAGGCGCCTGGCCACCCCGGTGACCACCCGCGCCTCGGTGCGGGCGACCAGCTTGGGCAGCAGGGTGGCGGTATAGGCCGGGCGGTCGAAGAAGGGGGCGAAGACGCCGCTGCCCCAGGAGGGCTCCTGGTCGGGGAGGATGCCGATCGCCTCGCAGCGCTTGAGCGCCTTGAGCAGCGCCGCCACCCCACGGGGGTTGGTCGGCACCAGGCGCGCCCCCATGCGTTCGCGGCCCTGGCGGATCAGCGGGTCCAGGGCGTCGATCTTGGGCGGTTCGTACATGGCGGTGAAGGGGAAGTGGCTCGAGAGCCAGAAGTTGAGCACCTCCCAGTTGCCGAAATGCGGCGCCAGCACGATCACCCCGCGCCCCTCGGCGCGGGCGCCGTCGAGCAGCTCGCGGCCGTGGACCTCGAGGAGCGAGGCCTCGACCCGTGCGGGGGCGGCCATCCAGGCGAAGCCCAGCTCGAACATGGTGGCGGTGGAGTGCACGAGGCTGTCACGGGCGAGCGCGCGCCGGGCGGCCTCGCTGCGGTCGGGATAGACCTGGGCGAGGTTGACCTCGGTGACCTCGCGCTCGCGCCGGCTGAACCGGTGCACCAGCGGGCCGGCCAGGCGTGAGAGGCGCCACAGCGTCGACAGACGGCGGCCGGCCAGCGCGCGCCACAGGGTGGCGATGGCGCGGGACCGGGCGTTGCGGGAAGGGGACTCCGGTGCGGCCATGGTCAGACCAGCCAGGTGTCCACGTTGTCGGGGGCGCGCTGCTCCTGTAGCCCCTTGATGCCCTTGACGCAGCGGATGACCAGCCAGACCACGGCGGCGAGCCAGGTGACGAAGCCGATCAGCACCAGGGTCAGCACGGCGGACACGGCGAAGTACAGCACGGCCAGCCAGAAGGTGCGGATCTGGTAGCGGTAGTGCTCGTCGAGCCAGGCCGGGCCCCTGCCGCGGTAGACATAGGCGATGACCACCCCGACCAGCGCGGTCACACCGCCGGTCACGATGCCGGCCAGGTGCAGGGCGTAGACCACGATGGGCATGGTGGTGTCGGGTGGGCCGCCCTGTTCGGCGACGACTCGATCATCGTCATACTGCACATTATCGCTCATGGGTCGTCCCTGGGGTTCGAGTGACTGGTGCCAATGATACCGGCCGCCGGCGACATTGCCACCGGCAGCGCCCAACGGGAAGCGGGATCAGTCGGCGCCCGGCCGCCGTGGGCGGCTGATCTCGAGCAGGTTGCCGTCGGGGTCGCGCAGGTAGAGCGATTCGATCTCGCCGGTGGCGCCCTGACGCGCCACCGGGCCTAGTTCCACCTCGACGTCGAGCGCCTCCAGGTGCCGCTTGACCTCGTCCAGCGGCAGCAGGCTGCGCAGGCAGAGGTCGAGGCTGCCGGGGGTGGGGGTCGCCGCCTTGGGGCTCACGTCGGTGTCGGTCCAGTGCAGGCGCAGCGCCAGGTCGCCGAGCATCAGGTCGACGCGTTCGCGGTCGCGGTAGCGCACGTCGAGCCCCAGCACCCGGGAGTAGAAATCCACGGCGCGGGAAATGTCGGTCACGGTGATGACCAGGTGGTCCAGACCTGACAGCATTCACATCTCCTTGGAAGAGTGTACTGGCACAGAGGATACGATGATGCAGACCTGCCCGCTATGCGCATCTCGCGATACGCACCACTACCACCGCGATGCCCGGCGCGACTACCGCCGGTGTGCACGGTGCGAGCTGGTCTTCGTGCCGCCGGCAGGCCGGCTCGATCCGGCGGCGGAGCGGGCGGTCTACGATCAGCACGAGAACTCCCCCGACGACCTCGGCTATCGCCGCTTCCTGTCGCGGCTGTTCGAGCCGTTGCGCGAGCGCCTGCCTGCCGGGGCCCGCGGGCTCGATTTCGGTGCCGGCTCCGGGCCCACCCTGTCGGTGATGTTCGAGGAGGCCGGCCACCCCATGGCGATCTACGACCCCTTCTATGCGCCGGATCGTGAGGTGCTGGGGAGGGCGTACGACTTCATCACCGCCACCGAGGTGGTCGAGCACCTCTTCGAGCCGGGGCGCGAACTCGCGCGGTTGGCCGCCATGCTGCCCGCGGGGGGCTGGCTGGGGCTGATGACCAAGCGGGTCGCCTCGCGGGAGGCGTTCGCCGGCTGGCACTACATCCTCGACCCCACTCACGTGGCGTTCTTCAGCGAGGCGAGCTTCGCGTGGCTGGCCGGCCACCTGGGCATGAGCGTCGAGTTTCCCGCCGCCGACGTGGCACTGCTGCAGAAGCGGTAGATCATCCCGAATTTCCGGTCGTTCACCGAGCAAATTTCCGGGGCCGGCGGGCGTCGTCCACAAAGCGATTGACTTGGCGCCAGGCAGGCGTATGCTTCGCGCGCTCCCACGCTGCGTCGGCATCCTCGGGAGCCGCCGAACCCTGACCTCCGACAAGGCGCCGTCCGGCATTTTCTGCCACGCTTCTTCTTTTCATCTGCTGCTGTGAGGCCTGTTCATGTCGCGGCAACTGCTGGCCATGGCCCTGGCGCCCCTGCTGGGGCTGTTCATTCTCGGGATCGGCAACGGTTTCCTGGCGACCCTGATCACCCTGCGCCTGGACGCCGCCGGCGAGTCGCCGGTGGTGATCGGCTGGGTGTCGTCGGCCTACTTCATCGGCCTGGCGCTGGGGGCCATGTTCAACGACCGGCTGCTGCTGCGCATCGGCCATATCCGCGCCTACGGCAGCTTCGCCTCGCTGGTGGCGGTCACGGTGCTGCTCCAGGGGCTGTTCTTCGAGCCCTGGGCCTGGTTCGTGCTGCGCCTGATCGGTGGCTGGGCCACCGTGGGCGTCTACCTGGTGATCGAGAGCTGGCTGCTCACCGCCGGCGACCAGAAGGTCCGCGGCCGCCTGCTGGCGCTCTACATGATCTCGCTCTATGCCGCCGGGGTGGTCGGTCAGCTGCTGCTGGGCGTGACCGATGCCATGGGGGTGACCGCTCCCTTCATGGTGATCGGCATGCTGGCCTCGCTGTCGGTGCTGCCGATGGCGATGATCCCGCGGGTCTCGCCGCTGATCGAGCACGCCGAGCCGCTCTCGCCGATGCGGCTGATCACCCTGACGCCCACCGGGGTGATGGGCAGCTTCGGCTCGGGGCTCGCCGTGGCCGCGGTCTACTCCCTGTTGCCGCTCTATTTGCAGCGCGTCGGCCTGTCGGTGAACCAGATCGGCCAGATGATGGCGGTGGTGGTGCTCGGCGCCATGCTGCTGCAGTATCCCATCGGCCGCTGGTCCGACCGCCACGACCGCCAGATGGTGCTGATCCTGATCGGGGCCTTCTGTACCCTGATCTCCGCCGGCATGCTGTGGCTGCCGCTCAACACCTGGGTGCTCGCCGGGCTGCTGTTCCTGCTCGGCGGCGGCGTCTTCGCCCTCTACCCGGTGGCGGTGAGCCACGCCGCCGACCGTGCTCCGGCCGGTGCCCTGGTGCGCATGAGCCAGGGGCTGCTGCTGATCAATGCGGTGGGTTCCACCGTGAGCCCGCCGGTGATCTCGCCGGTGATGGCCGCGCTGGGCGATGCCGGCCTGTTCTGGGCCTTCGGTGCGCTGGGGCTCTTCCTGGTGGGCTTCTTCGCCTGGCGGCGCCGCGTGCGTCCGGCGCCGGTGCCGGTGGCGCCGTTCGCGCCCACCACGCCGATGTCGTCGATGGGCGCCGAACTCGCCGTGACCGGGGAGCTGATGCAGGGCGCCATCGACCACGAGCACAGGGAGGATCTCTCCGACGCCGTGCCCGAGGTGGAGGTGGCCGAGCCGCTGGTGGGCCCGCCGCCCCCCGATGAGCCGCATATCGTCTACTACGACGATGACGATAACGGCAGGCATCCGCCGCTCGACGACGATAGGGTGGAGCTGCAGGGCGTCGAACCCGACCCCTCCCGCGCCTGAGCCGCGCCGTCCATCCTGTCCATCACGCGCCCGATGCCTCGCATCGGGCGCTTTCTTTTGGTCGCGACCTAGGCATAATGGCTAACGGAAAATAGTGAATCTACTATCATCGTTATCATTTTTCCCAGAGGTGCCTGCATGATCCCTTTCGCCGCCCCCGTCCGTGACTTCCGCTTCGTGCTGGAGGAGTTGCTCGAACACGGATCGCTCGCCTTGCCCGGCTTCGAGGAGGCCAGCCCCGACCTCGTCGAGGCGGTGCTGGAAGAAGCCGCCAGGCTGGCCAACGAGGTGTGGGCACCGCTCAATGCCAGCGGCGATCGCCAGGGCTGTAGGCGTCGTGACGGCGGCGGTGTGACCCTGCCCGATGGCTTTATCGAGGCCTACCGTGCCTACGCCGAGGGGGGCTGGAACGGCATCGGCGTGTCCGAGGCACTGGGTGGCCAGGGCCTGCCCGAGGTGGTGGCCAGCGCCGTGCAGGAGATGCTCCACGGTGCCAACATGGCGCTGGGCCTGTGCCCCATGCTCACCGCCGGCGCCATCGAGGCGTTGGCCCATCACGGCAGCGACGCTCTCAAGGAGACCTACCTGCCCAGGCTCATCGAGGGCAGCTGGACCGGCACCATGAACCTCACCGAGCCCCAGGCCGGCTCCGACCTCTCTCGCGTGCGCACCCGCGCCGTCCCATGCCCTGATGAAGAGGGCGACCATTACCGCCTGTTCGGCCAGAAGATCTTTATCACCTGGGGCGAGCACGACGCCGCCGAGAACATCCTCCACCTGGTGCTGGCGCGCACCCCGGATGCCCCCGAGGGTAACCGGGGCATCTCGCTGTTCCTGGTGCCGAAGTACCTGGAGCCTGGGTCCCCGGTTGGCGCCGATGGCTCGCTCGGTGAGCGCAACGACGTGGTCTGTGCCTCCATCGAGCACAAGCTCGGCATCCACGGCTCGCCCACCTGCACCCTGAGCTTCGGCGAGCACGACGGCGCCATCGGCTATCTGGTCGGCGAGGAGGGGCGCGGGCTCAACCACATGTTCACCATGATGAACGAGGCGCGCCACAAGGTCGGCGTGCAGGGCATCGGGGTGGCCGAGCGCGCCTGCCAGCACGCCTTCGCCTATGCCCTGGACCGCGTGCAGGGCAAGGCGCGCGGCAGTGAGGCCACCATCAGCGAGCACCTGGACGTGCGCCGCATGCTGCTCTCGATGCGGGCCCGCACCGATGCCCTGCGGGCGCTGGCGCTCTACTGCGCCGCCCAGCTCGACGTGGCCCGTCACGCCGCCGACGACGCCGAGCGCGCCGCCGCCCAGGCGCGGGTCGAGGTGCTGATCCCGGTGGTCAAGGCGTTCTCCACCGATCAGGCCGTGGAGATCGCCTCGCTGGGCGTGCAGGTACACGGCGGCATGGGCTATATCGAGGAGACCGGTGCCGCCCAGCTGCTGCGCGATGCCCGCATCGCGCCCATCTACGAGGGCACCAACGGCATCCAGGCCCTCGACCTGGCCGGGCGCAAGCTGCAGCGCGACGGCGGCGCGGCGCTCACGAGCCTGATCGACGACGTCGAGGCCACCACCCAGGCGCTGGCGGCCAACCCCGCGCTGGCCGGCCTCGCCAGGTGCCTGGCCGCCGGCGTCGCCGACCTGCGTGCCGCCCTGGTCCTGGTGCTGGAGCAGGGCACCGACCCCGAGAGCGGCCCCGATGCCGTCCAGGCCTATGCCACCCCCTTCCTGGCCCTGGTCGGCCATGTGCTCTGCGCCTGGCAGATGGGCCGTGCGGCGCTGGTGGCCAGCGCCGCCGTCGAGGCCGGCAGTGACGATCCCTTCTATGCTGCCAAGCTGCAGAGCGCCGACTTCGCCATTCGTCAGTGGCTGCCGGTGGGCCGTGCCCAGCGGGCGGTGATCGAGGCCGGCATGGAGAGCCTCGCCGCCTTCGATGCCGCGGCACGCTGACTCGGGCCAGCGGCCCCCTCATCCGGGACCGCCCGCAGCAGACGGGCGGCCTGCACCTTCACCACCGACCCGCCAAGAGAGAGCCCGCATGACCACCTCGATCTTCGAACAGGGCCTGCCGCAGACGCCGGCCAACCATGTGGCACTATCGCCTTTGACCTTCATCGAACGCAGCGCCTCGGTCTATCCCGACTACCCGGCGGTGGTGCATGGTGACATCCGCCGCACCTGGGCCGAGACCTGGGCGCGCTGCCGGCGGCTCGCCTCGGCGCTGGAGCGGCGCGGCATCGCACCCGGCCAGACCGTGGCCGCCATGCTGCCCAACGTGCCGGCCATGTTCGAGGCCCACTTCGGCGTGCCGCTGGCGGGCTGCGTGCTCAACACCCTGAACATCCGCCTGGACGCCGAGGCGATCGCCTACATGCTCGAGCACGGCGAAGCGAAGGCGATCCTGGTCGACCCGGAGTTCGCCGGCGTGATCGAGCAGGCCGTGTCCGGGCTCGAGCACAAGCCGCTGCTGATCGACGTGGCGGATGCCCTCTACGAGGGCGAGGCCCGCCCCATCGGCGAGCTGGAGTACGAGGCGCTGCTCGCCGAGGGTGACCCGGCGTACGCCTATCGGCTACCCGAGGACGAATGGCAGGCGATCTCGCTCAACTACACCTCCGGCACCACCGGCAAGCCCAAGGGCGTGGTCTACCACCACCGCGGCGCCTACCTCAACGCGGTGAGCAACATCCTCGAGTGGGCCATGCCGCACCACCCGGTCTATCTCTGGACCCTGCCGATGTTCCACTGCAACGGCTGGTGCTTCCCCTGGAGCATCGCCGCCCGCGCCGGCGTGAGCGTCTGCCTGCGCCGCGTCGACCCGAAGACGATCATGAACCTGATCGCCGACGAGCGGGTGACCCACTTCAGCGGCGCCCCCATCGTGCTCAACGGCCTGGTCAACCTGCCCGACGAGCACAAGCGCGACTTCGATCATCCGGTGAAGGCCACCACCGCCGGCGCCGCGCCGCCCGC
Organism: Halomonas heilongjiangensis; assembly: GCF_002879645.1. Lineage (GTDB taxonomy): Bacteria > Pseudomonadota > Gammaproteobacteria > Pseudomonadales > Halomonadaceae > Halomonas > Halomonas heilongjiangensis. Next base: position 16,311 of record NZ_PNRE01000103.1, read on the forward strand.
CTCGGTGATCGCCGGGGTCGAGACCATGGGCATCGAGGTGACCCACGTCTACGGCCTCACCGAGGTCTACGGCCCGGTGACCGTGTGTGCCTGGCGCGAAGCCTGGGACGAACTGCCTCTGGAGCAGCGGGCCAGGATCAAGGCCCGCCAGGGCGTGCGCTACCACATGCTCGAGGCGCTCTGCGTGGCCGATCCCGATACCCTGGCGCCGGTGCCCAAGGATGGCGAGACCATCGGCGAGATCCTGATGCGCGGCAACAACGTGATGAAGGGCTATCTCAAGAACCCGACCGCCACCGAGCAGGCCCTGCAGGGCGGCTGGTACCATACCGGCGATCTCGCCGTGTGGCATGCCGACGGCTACCTCGAGATCAAGGACCGCTCCAAGGACATCATCATCTCCGGCGGCGAGAACATCTCCACCATCGAGGTGGAGAGCGCCATCTACTCGCACCCGGCGGTGGAGGAGGCCGCGGTGGTGGCCAAGCCCGACGAGAAGTGGGGCGAGACCCCCTGTGCCTTCGTCAAGCTCAAGGCCGGCTTCGGGGAGGTCACCGAGGCCGACATCATCGCGCACTGCCGAAAGCACCTGGCCCGCTTCAAGGTGCCCAGGACGGTGGTCTTCAGCGAACTGCCCAAGACCTCCACCGGCAAGATCCAGAAGTTCGTGCTGCGCGAACAAGCGCGCAAGCAGTAAGCTGATTGCCGTTATTTTCCAGTGCTGCCAGTCCCTTTGGCTTGGTGGTGAATCTCCAGCGCTGGCGGTCCCTATGGGGTCAGACCCCGGCGGGGCCGGTGCGGCGGGAAAGGTGCACCATGACAGGCATGGTGACTTGGCTGGGGTCTGACCCCATAGGGGCCACACCGGCGGCGTGAACAAACGACATCACAGGAGAGTGCAAATGAGCCAACAACCGATCGGCGTGGTCGGCGCCGGAACCATGGGCGAGGGCATCGCCCAGGTGCTGGTGACCAGCGGCTTCGCGGTGCAGCTCTACGACGTGGCCGACGAACAGCTCGCTCGTGCCCGCGGCGCCATCGACAAGGGGTTGGGCAAGCTGGTGGCCAAGGAAAAACTCAGCGAGGCCGACAAGGGCGAGGCCATGGCACGCCTCTCGACCAGCACCGCGCTGGACGCCCTGCGCGACTGTGCGGTGATCATCGAGGCCGCTCCCGAACAGCCGGCGCTCAAGGAGAAGCTGTTCCGCGACCTCAGCCGCCTGACCCACGATGCGATACTCGCCTCGAACACCTCGTCGCTGTCGCTGACCCGGCTCGCGGCGGTGTGCGAGCGTCCCGAGCGGGTGGTGGGCATGCACTTCTTCAACCCGGTGCCGGTGCTCAAGCTGGTCGAGGTGATCCGCGCCGAGCAGACCTCTGATGCCACCGTGGAGCGCATCGAGGCGCTCACCCAAGCGCTGGGCAAGACCGCCGTGGCCATCGCCGATTCCCCCGGGTTCGCCGTCAACCGCCTGCTGGTGCCGATGATCAACGAGGCGGCCTTCCTGCTGCAGGAGGGGGCCGCCACCGCCGAGGACATCGACCAGTCGATGAAGCTGGGGGCCGCGCACCCCATGGGCCCGCTGGCGCTCGCCGACCTGATCGGGCTCGACGTCTGCCTGGCGATCATGGAGGTGCTGCAGCAGGGCTTCGGCGATCCCAAGTATCGCCCCTGCCCGCTGCTCAAGCGCATGGTCGCCGCCGGCTACCTGGGCCGGAAGACCGGCCGTGGCTTCCATGTTTACCAGTAGGAGCGCAGATTTTCTGCGCGATGGCGCCGCCAGGCGCCCCGGGAAGAGCGCCCAATGGCTGCGGCTTCCTTCCGCCATTCGCCATTAAGGGGATTGCCGACCTACCAAGCGTTCGCTAGGGTGAGTCGGTATCCCTTTCGACAAGAACGCAGTTAGCCAGGAGCTACCATGAGCGACAAACTGATCGAGGTCGTCGACAACGCCGGCGTCGTGCGCCTGACCATCACTCGTCCCAAGGCGCTGAATGCCCTCAACAGCGCCGTGCTCGGCGAGCTGGAGCACGTGCTGGTCGAGTTGGAGGGCCGCGACGACCTGCGCGCCGTGCTGATCACCGGTGCCGGCGAGAAATCCTTCGTCGCCGGCGCCGACATCGCCGAGATGCGCGACAAGACCCCGGAGCAGGCCCGTGACTTCGCCCGTGCCGCGCTTGCCACCTTCAAGCGGTTGGAGACCCTGCCGGTGCCCACCGTGGCCCTGGTCAACGGCTTCTGCCTGGGCGGCGGCTGCGAGCTGGCGCTGGCCTGCGACTGGGCGGTGGCCAGCGACAACGCGGTCTTCGGCCAGCCCGAGGTGCTGCTCGGCGTGATCCCCGGCTTCGGCGGCACCCAGCGCCTGCCGCGCCGGGTCGGCCCGGCCATGGCGCTCGACCTGTGCACCACCGGGCGCAAGATCGATGCCGCCGAGGCGCTGCGCATCGGCCTGGTCAATCGGGTGATGGCGCAGAGCGAGCTCGAGGCCTACGCCCAGGAGCTCACCCAGCAGCTCGGCGGTAACGGCCCGCAGTCGGTGCGCGCCGCCAAGCAGGCCATCCACGACGGTATGGACCAGGACCTCGACAGCGCCCTGGCGCTGGAGAACGCCCTGTTCGCCTTCTGCTTCGCCGGCGAGGAGCAGACCGAGGGCATGAGCGCCTTCGTCGAGAAGCGCAAGCCCAACTTCTGAGTGTCGAGATCCGCTTGGGACGAAACGGCAGTGGCGGCAGCGCCACTGCCTCGATACCCACTTTCGGGTCAGTGGCGAGGTGCTGTGCTTTCGCAACACTGAGGAGAAGCTGGCGACTAAAGCTGCCCCGAGAGCATTGTGGCCGGCAGCTTACGCCAGATCGAATAGCAGAATCTCCGATGCCTGCCTCCCCTTAACTTCGATAGGCTCGCCCGGCTGGAAGGCGGCGGCATCGCCGGCAGTAAGCGGTTGGCCGTTGATCTCGGCCTCACCGCGCGCTACGTGCAACCAAGCATGGCGTACCACTGGCGTCTCCTCCTGCTCGCCGGCATCGAACAGCCCGGCATAGAGGTTGACATCCTGGTTCACACTGATGGAGCCGTCACGCCCCTCCTGGGAGGCGACCAGGCGCCATTGCCCCTGCCGTTCCTGGGCAGGAAAGGCCTTCTGCTCGTAACTGGGGGCGATGCCGCGCTGCTTCGGCTCGATCCAGATCTGCAGGAAGTGGAGCTCCTCGCCGGGCGAGTTATTGAACTCGCTATGCAATACGCCCGTGCCGGCCGACATGCGCTGAACGTCACCAGAACGCATGATCGCCCCATTGCCCATGCTGTCCTTGTGGGCCATCTCCCCCACGAGCACATAGGAAATGATCTCCATGTCCTGGTGAGGGTGGGCACCAAAGCCTGCACCGCCCTGGACACGATCTTCGTTGATCACGCGAAGCTTTCGGAAGCCCATATGGTTGGGATCTAAGTAGTTGGCAAACGAGAAGGTGTGGCGGGAACGCAGCCAGCCGTAATCGGTATAACCGCGCTCATCGTCGCGTCGAAGGATCATTTTCGTCTCCTTTCCTGAAAGCGGGCAACGCCATGTCACAACCGGACAAGTTGCCCACTCATTCGTAGATTGACCGAGTGTTCGGAAAAAACGGCAAGGCCCGTCACTGACCGAGGCCTTGCCGATCGCAGACCATGTGGATATTGGTGATCATGACAAAAAGGTATTGATTACGGGGGCCTGCTGGCCCCTGATGCCGCATCTTGAGGTTGAATCCGTGACGTACCCCGAGGCTGGATGACGAGGGACGGCTGGAGAGGGGGGCAAGGGGATCGCGAGACAGTTTGCCCGATTGCTGTTGCGTGTTGTAGCCGCATCACGCCAGGACCGAGTGCTCCAAGCGTATGGTTGCTGGGCGCCAGTCAGTGACCGAGAGGCCGCTATGGCCCGCCTTCCCTCCGTCATCGCCTATCGCTCCGGGGGCAGTTTGTCAGCAATCTTGCTGATCTGCTTGATGCCGCAATGCAGTTCCATCCCGACCTCGGTCAAGCCGTATGTCGCCTTGGGTGGCACCTGTCTCTCGTAGCGTCGCCATACTAGCCCATCGTTTTCCATGCGTCTGAGGCGCTCGGTCAACACCTTCGGCGAGACGCCCTCGATGGAGGTCCGCAAGTTACCGAAGCGTAAAGGCCCTCCCTCGCCCAGCAACCAAAGTACCTGGAGGGTCCAGGCCCCTCCCAACAAGCCCCCCAGCCGCTCGAAGGGACAATCTTTCGCTAAGATTCCATTGTGTTGGGTGTGTTCGGAGGTGGTTTGCTGTGGGTTCGTGTCGTCATTCATGATCTTTTCGTGCTCTGTATGGCGTCTGATCCTGAGTCACCATTTGGTAACTTCTTCCGGCAGTGTCTATAGTCTCATTCTCGGCTTACCGGTCAGGAATGCCCCATTCGCGCTTGGCAGGTCGAACTAGACGATGATCTTGATTGTAGCCGGAGTTCTGCAACGCTGTCGTGCCATCGGTGAGCGATTTCGTGGCCAGGGCGAGAGGCATGGGGGTGCGGCCCCAGGTGATCGATGAGGGTCGGGTAGCACCCAGTCAGGCTTACCTGGGGGGAAGGATATGGAAGCCCCGCCATTCGATGTAAGAGATGAAAACGATTATCCGTTGAAATCACCGACTATTCTGAGAGACAGGGAGGCTTCTGCATGGTGAATACGATTCTCCGTAACGGCAGGATGGCGACCCTGGATCCTGCCAATCCCCGGGCCACGGCGGTGGCCATCAAGGACGGGATCTTCGAGGCGGTGGGCAGCGACGAAGCGATCATGAGGCTGAGGGGGCCGGCCACCGAGGTCATCGACCTCAAGGGGCATACCCTCATTCCCGGCCTGAATGACTCCCATACTCACGTTATCCGGGGCGGACTGCACTACAACATGGAGCTGCGCTGGGAGGGGGTGCCGTCGGTGGCTGATGCCTTGCGCCTGCTGAAGGTGCAGGCCGATCGCACGCCGCCATCGCAATGGGTCAGGGTCGTGGGGGGCTGGACCGAGTACCAGTTCGCCGAGCGCCGTATGCCGACCCTCGAGGAGATCAATGCCGCAGCGCCTGACACCCCGGTGTTCATCCTGCACCTCTATGACCGGGCCCTGCTGAATGCCGCCGCGCTGCGGGCGGTGGGGTTCACCAAGGACACCCCGGATCCTCCCGGTGGAGTGATTTACAAGGACCGCCAGGGCAATCCGTCCGGCCTGCTGATCGCCGAACCCAGCGCGCTGATCCTCTATTCCACCCTGGCCAAGGGGCCGACCCTGTCCTTCGAGGATCAGCTCAACTCGTCTCGGCACTTCCAGCGCGAACTCAATCGCCTGGGAGTGACCAGTGCCATCGATGCCGGCGGCGGGGGGCAGAACTATCCCGATGATTACCGGGTGATCGAAGAGCTGCACCGGCGTGGCGAGATGACCCTGCGCATCGCCTATAACCTCTTCGCCCAGGAGAAGGGCTCGGAGTTCGACGACTATCAGCGCTGGACGTCGATGGTGTCGCCGGGCGATGGCGATGCCATGCTGCATATGAATGGGGCGGGAGAGAATCTGGTGTGGTCGGCGGCCGATTTCGAGAACTTCCTACAGCCGCGGCCACGACTGTCGGCGGAGATGGATCAGGAGCTCGAGCGGGTGACCCGGCTGCTGGTCGAGCATCGCTGGCCGTTCCGCATTCATGCCACCTACGACGAGTCGATCGCCCGCTTCCTGGACGTTTTCGAGAAGGTGAACCGGGATACTCCCTTCGATGGCCTGCGCTTCATCATCGACCATGCCGAGACGATTCGCCCGGTCAGCATCGAGCGGGTAAAGGCGCTGGGAGGCGGCATCGCCATCCAGCACCGCATGGCATTCCAGGGCGAGTACTTCGTGGAGCGCTATGGGGCCACCGAGGCGCAGTTCACGCCTCCCATCACCGACATGCTGGCGGCGGAAGTGCCCGTGGGCGCCGGCACCGATGCCACCCGGGTGGCCAGCTTCAACCCCTGGGTGTCGCTGTACTGGCTGGTCACGGGCAATACCGTGGGCGGCCTGTCGCTGTATCCCGAGGAACGCCAGCTCGACCGGCAACTGGCGCTCTCCCTGTGGACCAAGGGCAGCGCCTGGTTCTCCGGGGAGCAGGCCGCCAAGGGCCATATCGCCAAGGGGGAGTATGCCGATCTGGCCGTCCTGTCGGCAGACTACTTTTTCATTCCCGCGGAGGAGATCAAGGATCTCAGCGCCGTCCTGACCATGGTCGGCGGCAAGGTCGTGCACGGTGATGGCGACTTCCGCTCCCTGGCCCCACCGCTGCCGCCGGCGAGTCCCGATTGGTCACCCGTCACCCTGCAGGGCCAACCCTCCCTGCATCGGCATGGCGCCGGGCAGGGGCACGCCTGTCTCGAGCACGCCCACCATCACCATCCGACCTGTGCTCATGTCCGCACCCCTCGGGATCCGTTCTGGGGCCCCTTCGGTTGCGGTTGCTTCGCCTTCTGAGCAGTGGCGATCGAGACACGACATACCCTATCAAGCCTACCGGATGAAATATCACAATGAGCAATCAGGCAGTACAAGCCGAGCAGGAGTGTAACTTCGAGCATCCCTGTGGTGCGATCGAGCTGTTGATCGAGCCCGTAGAGAAGAACCTGGGCAACTTTTCGGTCCGCCGCACCTTGCCGTCGGCCGAGAGGAAGATGGTGGGGCCCTGGATCTTCTTCGATCATATGGGCCCTGCCGACTTCTCTCCGGGGCAGGGCATCGATGTGCGGCCGCATCCTCACGTCAACCTGGCCACGGTGACCTATCTGTTCGAGGGGGAGATCCTGCATCGTGACTCCCTGGGCAGCCTCCAGTGCATCCGGCCCGGTGACATCAACCTGATGGTCGCCGGTCGCGGCATCGTGCACTCCGAGCGGGAGCGAGCGGAGGTGACACGCGTGCCGCATCGCCTCCATGGTCTGCAGCTGTGGCTGGCCTTGCCCGAGAAGGACGAGGAGGTCGATCCCGCCTTCTACCATTATCCCTCGAAGGACATTCCGGCCACCCTGGCCGGCGATGTCCCGGTGCGGGTCATGATGGGGTCGGCCTACGGGGTGACCTCGCCGGTCAAGACCTTCGCCGAGACGCTCTATGTGGAGGCCCATCTGCAGCCGGGGCAGACCCTCACCCTGCCGGACGCCGAGGACCGGGCGGTCTATGTGGCCAAGGGCGAGGTGCAGGCGCGAGATTCCGTCATCCCGGAGTACGCCATGGCCGTGTTTGGCCAGGAGACCGGCATCACCCTCGAGGCGGTGAGAGAGTCGCGGATTGCCATCATCGGGGGCGAGGCACTGGGTGAGCGCTTCGTCGAGTGGAATTTCGTGTCGAGTCGCCAGGAGCGGATCGAGCAGGCCAAGCGGGACTGGAAGTCGGGCGCCTTTCCCAAGGTCCCGGGGGATGAAAGCGAATACATTCCCTTGCCGGAGTAAGCCGCCCCATGAGTCAGAGTGAAACGACTCCCCGCGTCACCACACCCTCGGGTTCCGCCTGGTCGCCGCTCAAGATATCGCTGTTCCGTACCCTGTGGATCGCCACCCTGGTGTCGAACATCGGCACCTGGATGCACGACATCGGGGCCGGCTGGCTGATGACGTCGCTGTCGGACTCCTCGGTGATGGTGGCCCTGGTCCAGACCGCGACCACCTTGCCGGTGTTCCTGCTCGCCCTGCCGGCCGGCGCGCTGTCCGACATCCTCGATCGGCGCCGCTACCTGATTGCCATCCAGAGCTTCATGGCCATCGTCGCCGTCTTGCTGACCCTGGTAGTGGTGACGGGCACCATCACGCCCTGGACGCTGCTGATCCTGACCTTCGTCATGGGGGTCGGCAGCGCCATGATGCGGCCGACCTGGGCGGCCATCGTGCCGGAGCTGGTGCCCCGCCGGGAATTGCAGGCGGCCATCGCCCTGAACAGCATGGGGATAAACGTCGCGCGGGCCATCGGCCCGGCCCTGGCCGGCGTTATCGTCATGTTTGCCGGTACCGGGGCCGTCTTCGTCCTGAATGCGTTCTCCTTCTTCGGCGTGATCCTGGTGCTGATGCGCTGGCGGCGCGAGGTGACCGAGAGCCCGCTGCCGGCCGAGCGGCTGGTGGGGGCCATGCGTGCCGGGCTCCGTTTCGCCCGGTTTTCCCCCGAGCTGCAGGCGGCGTCCATTCGTGGCTTGGGCTTCTTCCTCTTCGCCAGTGCCTCCTGGGCGCTGCTGCCACTGGTCGCCCGCAACCTGACGAATGGGGGACCCCAGGCCTTCGGGATCTTGGTTGCCGCCGTGGGGGTCGGGGCGGTGCTGGGGGCCCTGGTCCTGCCTACGCTGAAAGAGCGGTTATCCCGTGGCCATCTCGTTGCCTTGTCCACGCTGCTCTATGCGGCATGCCTGGTGGGCATCACGGTGATCGACCGGCTCTGGCCCCTGGCGTTGGTGATGGGGGTAAGCGGCGTGGCCTGGCTAGTGGTGCTCTCCTCGCTGCAGGTCGCCGCGCAGATGGCGTTGCCGAACTGGGTGCGCTCACGTGGCCTGGCCATCTTCATGTCGGCTTTCATGGGCTCGATGGCGCTCGGCAGCCTGCTGTGGGGCAAGCTGGCGGACCTCTACAGTATCGAGCACTCCCTCCTCATCGCGGCGATCGGCGCCGCCCTCAGCGTGCCGCTGACCTGGCGCTGGCGTGTCGATGGGGTCGAGGCGCTCGACTTCACGCCGTCCATGCATTGGCCCCTGCCGCCGGCACATGATGTCCTGCATCTCGACCGGGGGCCGGTCATGACGACCATCGAATATTGGGTGCGGCCCGAGGCCGTGTCGGCGTTTCTCGGTGGCATGAAGCGCCTCGAGCAGTACAGGCGACAGCATGGCGCTTTCTCCTGGAGCCTCTTCGAGCATGCGGAAGTGTCGCACCTGTTCATCGAGACCTTCAATGACGAATCCTGGGTCGGTCACCTTCGCCAGCACGAAAGAGTCACCGAAGAGGTAAGGAAGTTGCAAGCAGAGATTCGGACCTATCTGGCCGAGGACACTAATCCGAAAGTGGCACACTATCTAACACCCAAGAGGGGGGCTTCACATCGGAAAGATAATGGATAAAAAGATTTTTTAAATAATGTAGAGAGTTGGGGTGTTAATCTCTCGAATGTGGGGTTTGATACTTTCGTTGAATGACCAGTAAGGAGAATGATGATGGCCAATCCAAAACTTGAGGTCCTGACTCCGGATAACTGTCAGCTGATCTTTATCGACCATCAGCCTCAGATGGCTTTCGGGGTGCAGAGCATTGATCGTCAAACGCTGAAGAACAATACAGTTGCGCTGGCGAAAGCGGCGAAGATATTCAACATACCGACTACAATCACCACCGTAGAGACCGCGGCGTTCTCGGGGCATACCTATCCCGAACTCCTGTCGGTTTTTCCCGACCTCCCTTTGCTCGAGCGTACCTCCATGAACTCCTGGGACGATCAGAAGGTTCGCGATCGGCTCGAAAAGCATGGACGCAACAAGATCGTCGTATCCGGGCTGTGGACGGAGGTCTGCAACGCTACCTTCGCCCTCTCGGCCATGCACGACAAGGGCTATGAGATCTACATGGTGGCCGATGCGTCTGGCGGAACCTCGGTGGAAGCCCATGAGTATGCCATGCAGCGCCTGGTGCAGGCCGGTGTCGTACCGGTGACCTGGCAGCAGGTGCTCCTTGAGTGGCAACGCGACTGGGCCCGTCGTGATACCTATGATGCCGTCATGGCGCTGGTCAAGGAACATTCCGGGGCCTATGGGATGGGGGTCGACTACGCCTACACCATGGTCCATAAGGCCGAGGAGCGCGTGAAGCACGGCGAACGCCTCGCTCCTGTACCGGCCAAGTCATAGGAGAGTTATCCGGCTAGATATCTTGGCAGGTTTTGCTTGCCATCGTGGCAAGGACGTCTTTCGGGGCGTCCTTGTCCAAGGTCATGCCATTTCATTGCTCCGGTTGGCCAGTAGATGAACGACTATTATGCAAGGCTGGTAGGAATTCGCCCTCTCTGCCCGCGCGATATTAATGAGCCACATCGGGCCGCAACACCGCTAGAGGTATTCTTTGATCTAGTGTCGGTCATATCCATTGCCGCTGCGGCTGCGGGCTTACATCATATCATTGCGGACAATCACGTCGTGGAAGGAATCGTTATCTTTGTTACCGCTTTCTTTCCTATCTGGTGGGCCTGGATGAACTTTACGTGGTTTGCTTCGGCCTACGACAATGACGATACGCTTTATCGGCTGCTTGTTTTGACGATCATGTCAGGAGCGATAACCATGGCCGCTGGCATCGGAATTTTCTTCGAGAGCCTGGACATGACGCTCATAGTGGTCGGTTTTGTCATCATGCGCCTCTCCATGGTCGTGCTCTGGGTTAGGGCAGCAAGGCACGATCCTGGTCGATTTCGAACTGCCCTTTGGTATGCAGGTGGAATTGTTTCAGTTCAGGTCTATTGGGTTACATTATTGCTGAATCAACCGGTGGACCAATTATCATTCTTTTCACTCTTCGCTCTAGGGGCGATGATGGAGCTGAGCATCCCGGTCATCGCCGAGCGTCATGGTAACACCCCATGGCATCGTCACCATATCATGGAACGCTATGGCCTGCTGAATATCATTGTGTTAGGAGAAACCCTCTTGGCCGGGTCTGTGGCATTGAAAAGTGTGGCCAGCCATGGGTTTAATTTTACTTTTCTTCAAGTTGCGTTATCTGCGCTCGTGATTCTTTTCTCCATGTGGTGGGTCTATTTTTCTAAAGAGGAGCACCTTCAGAAGAAGAGTCTGGCGATGGAATTAAGTTGGGGATATGGGCACTTGATGATTTTTATGTCAGGGGCTGCAGTAGGGGCAGGATTCGCGGTGCTCATCGATATAGAGACAGGTCATGCACGTGTCGGGGGGAAGACCGGTATTTATTCGGTTGCCATCCCTGTGGCATTATACCTAATGGGACTTTGGTTCGTGCGTGATCGCTTTGTGTTGTCTGGAGCATCCAAGAGAGTTCTTCCCCTCTTTTCATTCCTGATTGTCATGACAGCCCCACTGCTTCAGGTAGAGGGAGTTGCTGCATTGATATTGCTGGCTGTCATTGTCCGCAACCTTCTGTCGGAGCCAAAAAGTGTTTCATTAAAATGAAGTGATTAAATCAGGTCACTGCTGATAAATATTGGGGGCGAGATGATGGATCAAGAAGGAAATAGTGGTGTTCAAGAATATCCTGAAAGGAAGGATGTTACATTTCATGTTAAGCATTGCGTGCGGCCAGGAGCGTCAGCCCGCTATGAAGCATGGCTTCGTGAGATCATCAAGGCGGCGAGCGACTTCCCTGGACATCAGGGAGTTCACATACTTAGACCTCAAGAGAGTGAGAGTAACTATGAGATAGCCGTACGGTTTTCTTCTGAAGAGGACGCAAGACGGTGGCGTGACTCCACTCAACGTAAAGATCTCATGGCGTCAATCGAAAAAGATCTCCAAGAAAGAGAAGTGATAGAAATTCATAGCGGTATCGATTTCTGGTTTACCCCTCTTGGATCTACCGCCAAGCAGCCGTCTCGTTGGAAGCAGTGGTTGATCACTACGGCTGTTATATGGCCATTAACGATGATTGTTCCAGCGCTCTGGGGTCCTGTGTTTGATATACTCCCCATCCTCGGGACTTGGGGGGTCAGTCATGGACTTGTTGCCGCAAGTATAGTAGCGCTTGTGGTTTATCTTGTTATGCCAAGAGTGGTGAGGTTGGTATCTTCATGGCTATTTAGATAGCTTGACCTTGTGCTCCTCGGCGAGAGTCGGTCCAGCGAAGGCGAGGGCGATGAAGAGCGCGGCAAGGGCAGTACGTATGGAAAGGTCCTTTTAGGGGGACGAATGAAAACGAAACAGCCGGGTGCCGTCCGAAGGGTCGACGACGATGCTGGCACGCACGCCGAACACCTCGGTGATGCGTTCCACCGTCAGCGCCGTGTCCGGCGGACCGAGCGCGATCAGCCTGCCGCCGACCATTACGCCAACGCGGTCGCAGGAGAGCGCCTGATTGAGGTCATGCCGCGCGACGATCGAGGTCACCGGCAGCGTGGCGACGAAATCGAGGATCGAGAGCTGGTGCTTCACATCGAGATGGTTGGTGGGGTGTCAGCTAGGGCGTACGGCCGAGTTCGACGGCGTCCCGGACGGTGATCGTCTCGACCGTATCGATCTGCTGCTCCAGGTAGATCTTCTGCGCCGCCTGGCACCGGGGCATCTGCGACAGTGCCCGGCCTTCCACGCTGATGTCGCCCGTCGTCGGCTTGCGGATGCCGGCGAGCAGCTCGAGCAGCGTCGACTTGCCCGAGCCGTTCGGTCTGACGAGGCCCAGCGTCTCTCTCCTCCGTGTGCCACCTCATGCCGCGACCCGCGATCGGTCATGCAGGCCGGCCTTCAGGGAGGCGCATTACTCACGGAGGGGGAGAAGATCCCCGGGGGTATCGATATCCCGGCAGACCCCGGGATCCTCGACGGCGATCTCCCGATAGCGGTCACGATGCCGGCGAATGACCTCCCTGGCCCCGTCGTCGCCGTCCAGGGTCTCGAGCTCGGGCCAGAAGTCACGGCCGAAGAGCACCGGATGGCCGGGGCGGTCGGCGTAACGGGGGCGGACGATGCCCGATCGCGTGGCTTGCCGCTGCAGGGCGTGCAGCGTCTCGAGCCGGATATAGGGCATGTCGCCGAGCAGGATGGCGGCGGCTCCGACGTTTGCCAGGGCGTCGTCGCGGCCGAGGGCGGCGATGGCATCGCCGAGGCTTGCCCCCAGGCCGCGCCCGGCTCGGGGGGCACGGAGGATCGGCGTGCTCACGGCCAGCCCCAGGGCGGCCGGGTCGTCGTCCTCGCGCAGCACCACGCGCAGCAGGGGAAAGGCTTCCTGCGCCCGGGCCACCGCGGCGGCCAGCAGTCGGCGGCCACCCGGCAGGATGGCACAGCGCTTGTCGGCGGCGCCGAAACGTCGCGAAGACCCGGCGGCCAGTACGACCGCCACGATCGGCACCGGGAGGGGCGTCTCAGAGGGCATCGCGTGGCCTGCCGCGCTGCACGCGGACGATGTCGGCCATCACCGCGAGCGCGATCTCGGCGGGCGTCTTGCTGCCCAGGTCCAGGCCGATCGGCATATGCAGGCGGGCGATCTCATCGGCGTTCAGGCCGCCGGAACGGCGCAACCGCTCGGCCCGCGCCTCGGAGGTGCGACGCGAGCCCATCACCCCGATATAGAAGGCCGGGGTGCGCACCGCCTCGATCATCGCCAGGTCGTCGATGCGCGGGTCATGGGTCAGGGCCACCACGGCGGTGGCCCCATGACAGCCGCCCGCGGCGATAAAGACCGAAGGCAGCACTGGCTCGATCTCGACCCCCGGCACGTCGAAGCCGGCCAGGACCTCCTCGCGCGGGTCGCAGACGATCACCTCGAAGCCCAGGCCCAGGGCGAACCGGGCACAGGCCTCCGCGACCGGCGAGAGCCCGGCGATCACCAGGCGTGCCGCCGGCGTCAGGCGGATCTGCACCGCACCGCGCTCGGTGTCCCGGATCACCCGCGGGCCGAGGCCGTCGTCCTCGACGAAGTGCCGGGCGCCGCTGTCGAGCTCGACCCGGCGCGCCAGGGCGCGCCGGCCCTGCAGGGTGGCGAGCAGCACCTCCAGGTGCACCAGGGTCTCGGCGTCCGGCACCAGGCGCTCGACCAGCACGTCGAGGATGCCGCCACAGGGCAGGGCAACGCCCGTGCCGTCGACGCCATCACTCTCATTGCCACCCCCGCCGTAGCGAAAAGTGGTGATGGGGGTATCGAACTCGCCCTCGGCCAGCCGGGCCAGGAAGTCTTCCTCGACGCAGCCGCCCGACAGCGAGCCGACATGCCGGCCGTCGCCGCGTACCGCCAGCAGCGAGCCCGGGGCGCGGGGCGAGGAGCCGTAGGTGGCCAACACCGTGCACAGCCACACCGTCTCGCCGTCGCGCGCCCAGGCCAGCGCCCGCTCGATGACCTGCAGGTCGAGGTGCTGCATGCTCAGCTCGCCAGCTGGTCGCCGATCGGCAGGCGCCGGATGCGCTTGCCGGTGGCGGCGAAGATCGCGTTGCACAGCGCCGGCGTCACCGGTGGTACGCCGGGCTCGCCGACGCCGCCCATGGGTGCCTCGGAGCTGTCGTTGATCAGATGCACGCGTGTCACGCGGGGCGCCTGGGGCATGCGCGGAATCAGGTACTGGTGGAAGTTGTCCTGCTCGACGCGCCCCTCGCTGAACGAGATCTCGCTGTGCAGGGCATTGCCGATGCCCATGACGCAGGACCCTTCCATCTGGGCGCGGATACGCTCGGGATTCACCTGGGGGCCGCAGTCGAAGGCGATATCCGCGCTGTGGATGGTGAGCTCGCCGGCATCATTGACTTCCACGTCGAACACCACCGCGGTGTAGGAGACGAAGCTGTGATGCACGGCCAGCCCCAGGCCACGCCCCTCGGGCAGCTCGCGTCCCCAGCCGGCCTCCTCGGTGGCCTTCTCGACCACGGCGCGCAGGCGGCCGATATCGACGGGGTAGCGCTCCGGATCCTCGCCATAGTTCCAGGTGTCGTTGAGATCCCGGGTATCGATCCGGCGTGCCGGGCCCAGCAGGTCGAGCAGGTAATCACGATGATCGCGTCCCGCCGCCTCGGCCAGCTCGGCGGCGAAGCTCTGGATGGCGAAGGCGTGCGGCAGGTTGTAGACGGCCCGGTACCAGCCGATGCGCACGTGGGCCGGGGCCTCTGGGTTCTCCAGGCGCATGGCGGGGATATCGAAGGGCGTCGCGGTGAAGCCCATGCCGAGTTCCAAGTCCTGCTTGTGCATGGGGTCGGGCATGAACAGCGAGAAGAGACTCGGCGAGAGGGTACGATGGCGCCAGGCGAGCACCTTGCCGTCCCCGTCCAGGCCCGCCTCCAGGCGATCCACCGAGACCGCGTGAAAATAGTCATGCTGGATATCGTCCTCGCGCGTCCACTGGACCCGCACGGGGCGACCCTCGAACTCCTGGGCCAGGCTGGCGGCCTCCACTACGAAGTCCGGCTTGGACTTGCGGCCGAAGCCGCCGCCCAGCAGCGTCACGTTGACGGTGACGTCCTCGGGGTCGAGGCCCAGGCGCTCGGCCACGCCATCTCGGGCGGCCTGGGGCGACTGCACCGGTGCCCAGATCTCCGCCTTGCCCTCTGCCAGGCGGGCGAGGGCGGCGGGTGGCTCCATCGTCGCATGGGCCAGGTGCGGCATGTAGTAGGTCGCCTCGATGTGCGTCTCGGCGTCGGCCAGGGCCGCCTCGATATCGCCCTGCTCGCGGATCACCCGGCCGGGCGACCGGGCGGCTTCCTCCAGTGCCTCGCGATAGGCCGTCGAGTCGTAGCCGGCGTTGTCGCCGGCGCTCTCGGTGTCCCACTCGATCTCCAGGGCATCGCGCCCCTGGATGGCCGCCCAGGTGTTCTCGGCGACCACCGCCACGCCGCCCAGCGGCGCGAAGCCGGCCGGCTGCACGGCGCCGTCGATCTCCACCACCCGGACCACCCCCGGGACCTCCAGGGCCGCGCTGTCGTCGACGCTGGCCAGGGTGGCGCCGTAGACCGGTGGCCTGGCGATCACCGCGTAGAGCATGTCGTCGAGCATCACGTCGGCGCCATAGACCGCGCGGCCCGTGACGATATCCTCCCCGTCGATGGCCAGGGGGCGGTCGGTTTTTACATTCTCGCGACCGATGTAGCGCCACTCGTCCCGCGACTTGAGGGTCAGGGTGTCACGCTCGGGCACCGGCAGCTGACTGGCTGCCTCGGCCAGCGCGCCGAAGCCCAGTTCACGGCCGCTGGGCTCATGGATCACCACATGCACCCCGGCACGGCACTCCTCGACCGGGGCCTCCCACTGCTCGGCGGCAGCCCGTTCCAGCATGGTCCGTGCCGCCGCGGCGGCGCGCCGCATGGGATCGAACCAGTGGCGCATGCTGCGCGAGCCGTCGGTATCCTGGTTGCCGTAGCGTTCCTCGTGGCCGATCGCCTGCTCGACCCGGATGCGATCCCAGTCGGCGCCGAGCTCGTCGGCGGCCACCATCACCAGGCTGGTGCGAATGCCCTGACCCATTTCGGCACGGTGATTGACGACGGTGACCGTGCCGTCCTCGTCGATGCGGATGAAGACGTTGGGATCGTCGACCCAGCCGTGGGGCATGCCATCCGCCCCGTAGCTGGCTTCTTCCTCGTCCTCGGCCAGGGAAAGATCCCAGCGGGCGGCGATCACCAGGGCACCGCTCGCGGCGAGCCCCTTGAGGAAGTGGCGACGGCTGACATTGGCCAGTAGCAGCGTATCGCGATAAGTGCTCATGCCTGCTCCTCCTCATGGCCGGCGGCCCGATGAATGGCCTGACGAATGCGGTGGTAGGTGCCGCAGCGGCACAGATTGCCGGCCATGGCGTCCAGGATCTGCTCGTCGTCCGGGTCCGGCGTCTGCTTGAGCAGCGCCGTGGCGCTCATGATCTGCCCGCCCTGGCAGTAACCGCACTGCGCCACGCCGAGATCCAGCCAGGCCTGCTGGACCCGGCTTCCGATCTCGTCTTCGCCGATGGCTTCGAGGGTGGTGATCTCCCGCCCCTGTGCCTGGGCGACGGGGGTGACGCAGGAGCGTACCGCCTCGCCATCCAGGTGGACCGTGCAGGCGCCGCACTGCGCCATGCCGCAGCCGAACTTGGTACCGGTAAGCCCGGCGACGTCGCGCAGGGCCCAGAGCAGCGGCATCTGCTCCGGCACATCCAGGTCGTGATCCTCACCGTTGATCGTCAGGGTAACCATTCTCCCTCTCCTGTCTTGTGGTCATGGCGCCCCGCTTCAGGGAGGGGCAGGGATAGAGTCCTTGGCGAGAGGATTATTGGTCGGCACGCTTCTCGAAGACGTCTCTCGCAATTGGGAGCGTAGAGAAATGGTTAGGCCAACCGGCATGGAACGCCAGGCGTGTCGGGACGCTTGAGGCATCCTTTCGAGTCTGGCCATGGCCATCGGCTTACTTGGCGAAGCTGTTCAGAACTCCATCCGCATCCCCACGTCGATCTGGTAGTGGCGATAGCCACTCTGGCCTTCCACGGTCTCGAGAAAGATATAGGCGGCGCGGCCCTGTGCCATCTGGGCCGTCAGCCCGGCCCCCAGGTTCAGGTAGGTGCGCTCCGGGGAGTCGGTGCGAAGCGAGAAGGTCGTGTTGGTGGGATCCTCCTGGAAGCGGGCATTGATCAGGCGGCTACGGTCGCTGAATTCATGCTCGAGTCCTACACGGGTGGTGTAGTGCATGACGCCCCACGACTGGCTGGCGGCATAGGAGAGCTGGACGGCCGCCTCCGCCGTCTGCGACTCGATGGTCTGGCCGTCGATGTGCAGCAGGGCACCCGCTCCCAGATTGTCGGGATGGCGGGGGCGCTCGGTGTAGCCGTCGATTTCCCCACGGAGATAGTCGAAGCTGGCCTGGAGGCTGGTGGTCCAGGGGCCGTTGGAAATGTCGTAACCGGCGTTCAGCCCCAGGGCATATTCGTCGCCCTTGGGGCGTGCCAGGGCGCTCTGGTTGCCGATCGATTCACTGAAGACGGTGCGCACCGTGTCGTAGCGGTTGCGTCCCACGGTGGCGATGCCCTCGAGGTAGAACGCATCGGTCAGCAAGTGGGTGCCATACAGGGAAAGGTTGTAGCCGTCCACGTCGACGCCACCGGCATTGTCGCGCAGGTCCGTGTCGGTGCGCGTGATGCCCAGGGCGGCACCGACCACGGTGTCCGGCGTGAGGCGATAGTCCACGCCGGTAGTGAGGGCGAAGCTCCGGCTGCGGAATCCCGGCTCCGCATCACTGCGGTCGCGGCGGCTTAGCGCCGCCGAGCCGTTGACGAAGACTCCCCATTGGCTGAACGCCAGAATGTCGCTGTCGCTGCTGGCGCCACCACCGAGGATATCGCCGTACAGGCTGGAGGGTGCCTGGCCGTCGTGCATGGCGAGGCTGAGGCCGCGGGTACTCACGCCCGTGGCTCCCGCACGCAATTCGCTCATGCGGCTGGACACGTTATCCAACTGCTGTCGCATGGTCTGCATGCTGACACGGCCCTGCGAGGCCACTTCATCGGGAGCCAGGCCATCGTAGTAGTTGGGGCCGGGATCCTCGTCTGCGGCTGCCGCCTCACACACGGCGAGCAGGTCGCGTTGACGGGACGTCAGCCCTCCATCCGAGGTCTGACGCACATGGTCACAGGCGTTGTGCAAGGCGCGGGCGACCTCCCGCTGACGTTCCGTCAGGCCTTCCCGCTCCGCGGGGTCTTCCGGTACAACAACCTCGGGTTCCGGCTCGGGCTCCGGCTCGGGTTCTGGCTCCGGCTCTTCTCCTTCTCCCTCGGGTTCGGGCTCCGGTTCTACTACCTCGGAGTCAGGGTCGGTTTCGTCTCCCACCTCTTGCCCCTGTGCCCCGAGGGGCAGGGCCAGGCCGAAGAGGAGAATGGCCAGGGCACCGGTGCCGGCGACAAGGTGACGAGACAGATGGCGTTCGGAATGATGGCCGACGGGAAGGGTGCCCCCGTCCTGCGGGTTGCTTGGCTGGACCACGGTGATCCCTCCCTTTCCCTTGCTGGAGACACTCCGTTTCGAGGTCGCTTGTCCACAGACCGCCCCTTGCAGGCGAAGTCGCCCGGCAAGCGATTCTTTTGACTTATCCGATTTGAGACTAGTCACAGCGTCTGGGCGCTGCAACTGTTCGCCTGGAGGGCGTCATGCACGTTTCTCTGGGCTCGACTAGACTGGCAAACATTCAGCGCTGCCAATTGGATTCGGCGCCTCGGCACGTACGAGAAAGGCAGGGAACGATGAGTGAGCAGCAGCATCTCCGGCTCACCGGCCACTTCTCCAATGACTTCCGCATCCTGCGTTTCTCGGGCGCGGAAGAGCTTGGCCGGCTGTTCGATTTCACGGTGGAACTCCTGGCAACCTCCGAGGATATCGCCTTTCCTGACGTGCTGGGCGGCAAGCTTACCCTGTGCCTCGAGTTGGAAGAGGGCGAGCGCTATTTCGACGGTTGTGTGGTGGCCTTTTCCCAGGTCGGGCGGCTTGGCCGGTATGCGCTTTACCACGCGCGGCTGCGCCCCTGGCTCTGGTATCTCGGCCTGACACGGGATTGTCGTATCTTTCAGAACCAGAGCGCTCCGGAGATCATCCAGACGCTGTTTGCGGAACACGGACAGTCGGATTTCGAAGATACCCTGTCCCAGGACTACGAGCCTCGGGAATACTGTGTTCAGTACCGCGAGAGTGACTTCGATTTCCTGAGTCGCTTGATGGAAGAGGAAGGCATCTATTACTTCTTCCGCCACTCCGAGGGCCAGCACGTCCTGGTATTGGCGGATGCCCCCGTTTGCCATGAACGCATTCCGGGATGTGACGAGGCGAACTTCCTGCCGCCGGAATCGGAAAGGGGACGGGCCCGGGATCATGTCTGGGACTGGTGGCTGGAGCAGCAGATCCAGACCGAGCTCTTCGCCCTGCGCGACTTCGACTTCGAGAACCCGCGCAATCCACCGGAGGCGAAGGAGTCCCGTCCCCGGGATCATCAGGCGGGCAGTTACGAGGCCTACGACTACCCGGGCGGGTTCATCCAGGCGTCCCCCCATGGCAGGCGCCTGGCGGCTGCCCGCAGTGACGAGAGCCAGACGCAGTTCGAGAGCGTTAGGGCCATTGGCAACCTGCGGGCGATCATGTGCGGGGGCCTATTCGCGCTGAAGGGGCATTCCCGTGAGGACCAGAACCGGGAGTATCTCGTCACCGGCAGCAGTGTCGACGCCCGGGCCGCGGACTACGAGGCCGGTGCCGGGGCCGAAGAGGCCTCCTTTCGCTGCTCCTTCACCGCTATCGACAGCAGCGTCTGTTTCCGGCCGGCACGGGTGACCCCACGGCCGGTCGTTCAGGGGCTGCAGACGGCCATCGTGGTCGGCCAGGCGGGCGAGGAGATCTGGACGGACCAGTATGGTCGGGTCAAATGCCAGTTCCACTGGGATCGGCAGGGGGCCAAGGACGAGAACAGTTCCTGCTGGGTGCGTGTCTCCCAGGCCTGGGCCGGGAGTGGTTGGGGGGCCATGTTCGTGCCTCGCATCGGCCAGGAGGTCATCGTCGCCTTTCTGGAAGGGGATCCCGACAGGCCGATCATCGTCGGCCGGGTCTACAACGCCGACTGCATGCCGCCGTTCGATCTGCCCGGCGATGCCATGGTCGGCGGTGTGAAGTCGAATTCCACACCGGGGGGGGGCGGCTACAACGAGATCTCGATGAACGATACGGCGGGCGAGGAGCTGCTGCATGTCCATGCCCAGAAGGACCACGATATCGCCGTCGGCAACGATGAGCAGCATGCCGTGGGCCATGACCGCACCCGGTCCGTGGGCAACGACGAGCAGACCAGCATTGGCAATAACCGCAGCGAAGCCGTTGGCAGCAACGAAACGATCCAGATCGGGGTGAACCGCACCGAGACCGTGGGCGGCAGTGAAGCCGTCACCGTCGGCCAGAATCGTACGCATACGATCAGCGGTAACGATGTCCTCAACGTTGCCATGACCCGCACCCAGTCCGTGGGGATCAACGACATGGTCAACGTGGGAGGGGCTCAGGAGACGAATGTCGGTGGCCTCCGTTCGGTGATCGTCGGCGGGCTCCAGAGTACGGCGGTGGGGGCCAGCCTGAGTGAAGCGGTGGCCGGCAACCGCGATGAGAAAGTCGGCGGCAGCCGCTCGAGTTCGGTGAGCAGCAACGACTCCCTCAAGGTGGGCCAGGGCATGACCGTCAACGTGGGGAAGAACCTGGCCATCGAGGCGGGCGACCAGGTCGTCATCCGCACCGGCAAGTCCAGTATCACCATGAAGAAGGATGGGTCCATCACCATCCAGGGCAAGGACATCACCATCAATGGCTCCGGTGGCATCAACGTCAAGGCCAGCAAGAATGTCGTGATCAAGGGCAAGAAGGTACTGCAGAACTGATCGGGAAAAACCGGCAAGGAGAAACACCATGGCCGATGATCTTGCGGAAGTCGTTCCACGGCAGCGTATCCCGGCAAGCCATGACCGAATCGACGGAGTCGTCATCGGCCTGCTTGTCGGCTTCGATGACGGCGGATACCCGTTGGTGGCTTACCCCGACAATGCCTGGTCCAGTAACGCTAGGGATGCCGGCACGCGGGCCCGCACTGTCATCGGCCTGGGGGCCGAGGATAGGGGCCGGGAGCTGGCGCTGATGTTCGAGAACGGTGATCCGGCGCGCCCGCTGATCCTGGGCCGGATGCATTGCCCTGTGTATAGCCCCGGTGGGGCGCCCGGGCGGTCGGGGGTGATCGCCGAGACCGACGGTGAGCGCCTGGAGCTGCGGGCGGACCGGGAGATCGTGCTGCGCTGCGGGCGTGCCAGCATCACCCTGACCCGGGCCGGCAAGATCCTGCTGCGCGGGGCCTACCTGCTGAGCCGGTCCTCGGGGGCGAATCGCATCAAGGGCGGCTCGGTGCAGATCAACTGACGGGTAGCGTGCCATGGAACTGCTCAACGCCACCAGGATGCAGGCCGGCTACACGCTGGGCATGGAGCCCAGCGGCCGTGAGCATCTGGTGGTGGTCGTCAAGGGGACCTTCGAGTTTCCGCGCCGCGACGAGGTGCCGCGCCTGGCCGAGGATCAGCTCCCCCTGGTGACGGCGGATACCTTCACCGGTGAGCCGGGCCTCTCGGCGCCGGTGTTCGAAACCGACTACGTCCCCTGGAAACCCCGCTGTGATGTGCTGCTGCACGGTAGTGCCCACGCCCCGGGGGGGCGGCCGGCGGTGCGGGTGCCGGTGGGGCTGCAGGTGGCGGGACTGACCAAGCACCTCGCGGTGGTCGGCGAGCGCACCTGGCAGGCCGGTCTCGTCGCCATCAGCCCGGGGCCGCCACGGCCCTTCACCCGCATGCCCATCACCTACGATCGAGCCTTCGGTGGCCTGGACGACTTCCACTCGGACGCCAGCAAGCACGCGGCGTACATGGCCAATCCCGTGGGCAAGGGCTACCACCGCAAGCTCAAGGGGGGGCTCATCGACGGCACCCCCATGCCCAACACCGAGGCGCCGGATCACCCCGTGAAGATGCCCAACCGGGACTATCGTCCGATGGCGTTCGGCCCGTTGGGGCGGGGCTGGCAACCGCGGCTCGGCTATGCCGGCACCTACGACCAGCACTGGCTGGACGAGGCGTTCCCCTTCCTGCCCGCGGACTTCCAGGACGCCTACTACCAGGCCGCCCCGGCCGATCAGCAGATTCCCTATCCGACGGGGGGTGAGCCCGTTCAGTTGCTCAACCTGACGCCCGAGGGGCGCACCGCCTTCCGCTTGCCCGAGGTGGAGGTCCCGGTGGTCTTCTTCCGCAAGGACGGGGACCGTCACGAGACCCAGGCGGTGATCGACACCATCGTGCTGCTGCCGGAGGCCGGCCTGTTCACCCTGAGCTGGCGTGCCAGCCTCCCGCTGCGCCGGAGTATCTTCGAGATCCCCCAGGTACTGGCGGGCCGGATGTCCCGCGGCTGGTGGCGCGCCCGCGAGCTGGGCAAGGAGTACCACGTTTCACTGGCCTCCGTGGTCCGCGCCAGGCGTTCCCCCGATGAGGGGGATGAGTGATGAGCGCACCGGCGCTGGCGATCCTGGGCACGGGCATGGTCACCGGCGTGGGGCTGACGGCCCCGGCCGCCTGCGCCGCCATGCGCTGCGCCATCGACAACTTCCAGGAGACCCGCTTCATGGATGCCGGCGGTGAGTGGCTGCTGGGCTGCGAGGTGCCCCTGGCGCAGCCGTGGCGGGGGCGGACCAAGCTCGTGAAGATGCTGGCCATGGCCCTGCAGGAGTGTCTGGATGGCGTGCCGGCCCTGGATCCGGCCTCGACACCGCTGATCCTCGGCGTCGCCGAAGCCACGCGTCCCGGGCGCCTCGAAGGGCTGGACGATGCCCTGATTCCCGAGGTGGAAGCGGAGCTCGGCCGGCGTTTCCATCCCGGGTCCCGGGTCATCGCCGGCGGGCGCATCGCGGTGGCGGCGGGGTTGTGGCGAGCCCGCGAGCTGCTCGCCAGCCGAGCCATCGACCGGGTCATCGTGGCCGGTGTCGACGGCCTGCTCATCGCACCGACCCTCGCCGCCTTCGAGGCCCGCGACCGGCTGCTGACCAGCCAGAACTCCAACGGCTTTATCCCGGGGGAGGCGGCCGCTGCGCTCGTCGTCGAGTTGGCGCGTCCCAGCGAGGCGCCGCAGCTCCTGTGCATGGGCCTGGGCTTCGGCACCGAACCGGCACACGTGGAGGCCGAGGACCAGCCCCTGCGGGCGGATGGCCTGGTGGATGCGATCCGCGGCGCCCTGGCCGAGGTGGGGTCCACCCTGGCGGCCACGGACTTCCGCATCGTGGATGTCTCCGGCGAGCAGTATGGCTTCAAGGAGGCCGCGCTGGCGCTGGGCCGGCTGCTGCGGGAGCGCAAGGCGGAATACGACATCTGGCACCCGGCGGACTGCATCGGCGAGGTGGGCGCGGCGATCGGCGCCGTGATGCTTGGCGTCACCCGTGCCGCCGTCACCAAGGCCTATGCCCCGGGCAACCACGTGCTCGCCCACTTCGGCAACGACGACGGCCGCCGCGCCGCCGCCATCCTGAGCTACCAGCCGGTGAGGGCCTCCTGATGGCCAACGACGTCTTCGCCAACGGCCGCGAGATCTCCTGCAAGGCCGCAGACGGGAAAGCAGTCGCCGCCTTTCCCGATGTCTGCATGACGCCCCCGGAAAACCCGACCACGCCACCCGGCGTGCCGGTGCCCTATCCCAATACCGGCATGGCGAAGGATGCCACCAGCGGCAGCAAGAGCGTCAAGATCTCCCGGAAGGAGGTGATGCTCAAGAACAAGTCGTACTTCAAGAAGAGTATGGGGGATGAAGCGGGGAGTGCTGCGAAGAAAGGTGTCGTCACCAGCGTGAATCGGGGGAAGGTGTATTTCAAGGCATGGTCGATGGACGTAAAGTTCGAGGGGCAGAATGTTGTTCGGCATTTAGACTTGACGACACATAATCATGCTTCTGATCCTGGTCAAACGCCGCCATGGCCATATGCCGATGGCGCCAGCGTATCGGTTGGTGATCCTTGCAAGAAGGAGAAGCGAAAGGTCCAAAAGCACTGTAATCCTGAGAAAGACTGGAAGAAGAACTGCCCCACGCCCCCGCCCGCTATCGGGCCTAGCCCAGGAAAGGGTTCGCCGGCTATGCCTGCATGGCAGGCTAACAACAAGGCACGTCTCGAACTTTTCGACGACTTCTCACAAGCGGCCAAAAAGAATAACTGCCTCAATGCGCGTAAATGCATGCTGGTCAGTAAGTCGCAGTCGGAGAATGGTAAGGAGTGTTGTCCTGGACAAACAGGTGATCACTTGATTGAGGGTGCAAGCTTTGTGGGGCTGCCAGAGTGGGGGGCATATAGCTACTCAGCGGCGCCTACCGTCTGCGCTGAGGGGCCAAGCTGGCATACGGGAAGCCACCGGGATCTTAGCTTGTATCGACACGCGGCAACAACAAATCTCTCAAAAGGAGGGAAATGGTCGCGCAAGAAAGCAACCCGCGTGGGAGCCAAGTCTCTACGCATGGCGTTTCCACGGTCTGGTTGCTCGCAAAAGTGTATAGAGGCACAACTGAATAATTATCACGACGGCAAGTGCAGCGTGACCCCTGAGACAGATATAAATGCAAGCTCGAATGCACCAAAAGATGCCGTTCTGAACAATGTTGCAAAAAGCTTGATGGGTTTTTGAATGGATAAATCGCAATTCAGCTTTCTCGATGGTGTCATCATCGACTCAAGGACCATTCGCCTTATCGGGGTGGAGGATGCTCGGGCGGAGAGTGAGATCCCACATGGCCTGATCATGACACGCCGCGATGACCAATGGCTTGCGGTCGGAATCGGAGAACGACTGGTTTCGTGCACCACGACACCCGTGCCGGACTACGCGTTCATAGCGATTGCCGAGTCCGGTCGAGAAGTGGACATCGGCAACAATACTCTTCGACAGGAAATCGTGGCGCTGGGTGAACACTCCCCTACTTCGAACGGCCCTTTGACAGCAGTGCGGTCTTTTGCGGATGGACAGGTGTTTTGCGTCGGTACTGCTCGCCAGGTTTACCGCAAGACGGGCAGCTCGAGCTGGGTAAGATTAGACCAGACCTGTAAGCCGAATGATCCAGAAGCACGCAGCACAACGGCTTTTCTTGCCGTCGATGGATTCTCTGCAGAAGAAGTTTATGCAGTCGGATGGGATGGGGAGATATGGAGGTTTGATGGATCTATTTGGCATCAGATCGACTCACCAACCAACGTAGCATTGCATGGGGTACATTGTGCATCAAATGGTATGGTCTATATCTGCGGTAAGTGCGGCACCCTTCTCAAGGGGCGGGGATCTACCTGGGATGTCTTGGAGCAGTCAGATACGGAGGAAGACTTAAGAAGTATCCGTATGTTTGATGGTATTCTCTACGTTTGCAGTACGAATCTTGTCTATCGATGGTATGATGAAAAATTGGAGGTGGCCAAGATGGCTTCGCCGGTTTCTTCGGCAGGTCGGCTGACCGCCTCCGGCCAGCGGATGCTTTCAGTTGGACTCAAGGATGTTGCGATCTTCGATGGCCAGGATTGGCATCAAATCATTTGAAGAGGATTGGAGTTGTCTGGTTGGTGAAGAGGGCTAGGAGTCGAATGCTTATGGCGGTGAACTTTTTCAAGCATTCCCGGGGTGAGGCGACTGCCGGCTATTGGGCTCGCCTGATCCATATTGTGCTGCTAGAGAAGGCCTTCGCCATGCGTTACGTCCCGCCTACGGCGTTTTTGTTTGCCAACCTTTCCTGTGCCGCACTGGATGAAATGACAGGGGAGTATCATCTTGTGCAATCCGAGGAAAGTTTGATGTGGTCACTGGAATGAACTTGCACGTCATTGAGGGGGTGGTCGACCAACACGCAGAAGAAGCGGCGTTCCTGTGGCTGCTGCGTGATGAGGCTGTTGTTGCACCTCATTACTCCTTGCTCGACCTGACCAGGTTGGACAATCGGGTCGAGGCGCACCTCGACGGCCTGCGCATCGCCGGTGATGCCGGCTGGGCGGCGTGCGATGAGCAACTGCAATATCAGGAGCCGGGCGAGGTCTTTGGCGCTGCGGTGCTGGCCCTGGAAAGCGGCGAAGCAGCGCGAATCCGCAGCGTCTACGAGGTGGTCGGCTCGGCCCCCGAGTCGCAGCGCGGGCTGGTGTCGGCGTTCGGCTGGGTCGATCGCGCCTGGTGGCGCGGCGAGGTCAGGGATCTGCTGGTGGCGGAAGCGCCGTTCTGGCGTCGGCTGGGGCTGGCGGCGGCGGCCACCCAGCGGGTGGATCCAGGGCGCCCCCTCCTGGACGCCCTGGAGGCCAGTGATCCGTCCCTGCGTGAGACGGCGCTGCGGGTAGCCGCGCGCCTGGGGCGAACGGACCTGTTGCCGGCGGTGCAGGCGCAGTTGAACAGCGACGACGAGGCGGTGCGTTTCTCCGCGGCCTGGGCGGCGACCCTGCTCGGGGACCGAGCTACGGCGCCCCGAGCGGCCCTGGCATTCGTCGACGCGGATCACCCCCGGTTCGCGGCATCCGCCCTCAGGGCGGCCCTGCGGGCGCTACCGCCCAACGAGGGGCAATCGTGGCTGGGGCACTTCGCCGGGCGACCGCAGACGCTGCGCCATGCGGTGGTGGCCGGCGGCATCCTCGGCGATCCGGTCCATATCCCCTGGCTGCTGGAGCAAATGGGGATAGCGGAGCTCGCCCGCGTGGCCGGCGAAGCCTTCACGATGATCACGGGTGTCGACCTGGCCTATGAGGACCTCGAGGGGGAGTGGCCCGAGGGTTTCGAGGCCGGCCCCACGGAGCATCCCGAAGACGACACCGTGGCGTTGGATGCCGACGAGGAGCTGCCCTGGCCGGAGGCGGCGCTCGTTGTCGACTGGTGGGGCCATCACCAGGCGGCGTTTCAGCCGGGACAGCGTTATCTGCTCGGCCATCCCATGACGCCGGAGCATCTGCGGTGGGTGCTGTGCCAGGGGATGCAGCGTCAGCGCGAGGCGGCGGCGCTGGAGCGGAAGCTGCTGAGCCCCGGCGAGCCGCTGTTCGAGACGCGGGCGCGGGGAAACATGCAGCAGCAGTGGCTCGGACTGCATACCAAGAATGTCTGAGGCGTCCCTTTGGCACATTGTTGAAATAACCCCGATTTTTCAGTCGATTGGTTGTATCTCCGCTGTGAAGTTTTTTTTCGTCATGGTTTCGCGCAGTGACGGCACTGATGCTATACCTCATTAAGCAGGATGAGGCATCTAGCACCCTCGAGGTGTCGTTTCGGTGCCTTTTCGCAGCGGGGAAGGTGGTAGCCCCAGAGATGTATCAGGCATATCAAGACGGGGATCCTTTCATGGATCTGCAAGGGTTGCTCGAACCGCATCACGAGGCGCCGCCCACGGGAGCGGACCTGGATGCGGCGGGCGAGATACTCACTCTGGACATGCTGGCCAAGTGGGGGGCTCCCGACGAAGAGCCGGAGTGGGAGGAATTGCGGTCAGCCTGTCTCGCGGCGCTGGACAAGAGCCGCGACCTTCGCCCGGCCGTCTATCTGACGGCCGCACTGCTCCACACCCATGGGATACCGGGGTTTGCCGATGGGCTCCGACTGCTCCGCGGCCTGCTGGAGCAGTACTGGGAGCCGCTGTTTCCGCCATTGGACGAAGACGGCGATGCCATGGAGCGTTCCAGCGCGCTGTTCAATCTCACCAACTTCCACAAGGTCCTGAAACCGCTGCGCAATACTCCCCTGGTGGAGGATCGCGCAGTGGGCCGATTCAGCCTGCAGGATATCGAGGTCGCCGAGGGCAAGGCCGAGGCGCGCGAGGGACAGGGGGGCGAGTTGCCCCAGGTGGGGGTGATCCAGGCCGTATTCCAGGCCGTTGGCCAGGAGACGTCACGGGAGTTGGCGGCGACGATCGCCAGGGCCGTGGATGATCTGGTCGCCATCGAGAGCCAGTTTCGAGAGCACTGCGGGCCCGACCAGGCGCCGGATCTGTCCCGCTTGAAGGAACAGCTGCAGCGGGTCGGCGTGGCGCTGCGAACCTATTCGCTCGAGGGCGCCGGACCGGCGGCCGCTGCTATCGAGGCCGGCGAGGACAGCGAGACACCAGCCAGCCGGGTGTCTGGCAGTGAGCCGTCAGCCAGCCAGGCGATCGGCGCCGCCCCGCAGCCGCCGGCCATGGCGGGCGAGATTCGCAGTCGGCAGGATGCCGTGGCCGCCATGGAGGGTATTGCCCGTTACTTCCGTCGCCATGAGCCATCGAGTCCGATTCCCTTGCTGATGGAGCGGGCGAAACGGCTGGTGGACATGGACTTTCTGTCTATCCTTCGGGATGTGGCGCCCGATGCCGTACCCCAGGGGGAGAAGCTGCGGGGCGACGACAAGCCAGAGTGACGATGTCTCCCGGGCAGTGCGCAGATACCTGAGACGTCGCCCGAACCTCATGACTGAAGGGAGTACGCAATATGGCCAAGCCCAGTTCCCAGAAATTCATCGCCCGGAACCGGGCTCCGCGGGTGCAGATCGAGTACGACACGGAGTTGTACGGGGCCGAGAAGACGGTGCAGCTGCCGTTCGTGATGGCGGTATTGGCCGATCTGGTCGGGGACAGCCAGGAGCAACTGCCGCCGGTGGATGGTCGCAAGCTGCTGGAGATCGACGTCGACAACTTCGACCAGCGCATGAAGGCGCTTCGCCCCAGCCTCCAGTTTGCGGCGCCGAACCGTCTCACCGGTGAAGGCAACCTCGCGATCGAACTGGAACTCGAGAGCATGGACGACTTCTCGCCGGCGGCGGTGGCACGCAAGATCGAGCCGCTGCGGCAACTGCTGGAAGCCCGGCAGCAACTGGCGAACCTGGTGACCTACATGGATGGAAAGTCCGGTGCCGAGGAGCTGATCGCCAAGGTCCTGAACGATCAGGGATTGCTCGAGACCCTGGGCGCGATGCCGAAGGGCGACGAAGAAACGCAGAGCGAGGGCTAAGTCATGGCCGAGACAGACACCGACAAGGCGCCGCAGAGCCAACCCGAGGCGGAAGCGCTCACCGCCGACGACTTCAGCCAGTTGCTGCAGAAGGAGTTCCGACCCAAGTCCGACCGTGCGCGTGAAGAGGTGGAGACGGCGGTCAAGACCCTGGCGGCCCAGGCGCTGCGGGAAACCACGGTGATCTCCGACGATGCCATCAGCACCATCAATGCCATCATCGCGGAGATCGACGAGAAACTCACCGACCAGGTCAACGAGGTACTCCACCACGGGAAGTTCCAGGCGCTGGAGGGCGCGTGGCGGGGCTTGCACCATCTCGTCAACAACACCGAAACCGACGAGATGCTGAAGATCCGCTTCATGCCGATCAGCAAGAAGGAGTTGCACAAGACGCTGCGCAAGTACAAGGGCACCGCCTGGGACCAGAGCCCGATCTTCAAACGGGTCTACGAGGAGGAGTACGGCCAGTTGGGTGGCGAGCCGGTGGGCTGCATCATCGGCGATTACCACTTCGACCACGGGCCCCAGGACGTGGAGCTGCTGTCCGGCATGGCACAGATCGCCGCGGCCGCCCATGCGCCCTTCATCGCGGGCGCCGACCCAGGGTTGCTGCAGATGGACTCCTGGCAGGAGCTGACCAATCCGCGCGACCTGACGAAGATTTTCTCCACGCCCGAATACGCCGGCTGGCGATCGCTCAGGGAGTCGGAGGACTCCAAGTACCTGGCACTGGCGATGCCGCGCTTCCTGTCCCGGCTGCCCTACGGTGCCGCCACCGAACCGGTGGAGGAGTTCGACTTCGAGGAGGATACCGTCGGTCCCAATGCGAGCAAGTACACCTGGGCAAACTCCGCCTATGCCATGGGGGTGAACATCAACCGCTCGTTCAAGCTGTACGGGTGGTGCACGCGTATTCGCGGCGTCGAGTCCGGCGGTTCCGTGGAAGGGTTACCGGTGCATACCTTCCCCAGTGACGACGGCGGCGTCGACATGAAATGCCCCTCCGAGATCGCCATCAGCGATCGCCGTGAGGCCGAGCTGGCCAAGAGTGGGCTGATGCCGCTGATCCATCGCAAGAATACCGATGTGGCGGCCTTCATCGGTGCCCAGAGCCTGCACAAGCCGGCGGAATATGACGACCCGGACGCCACGGCCAACGCCCAGTTGGGCGCCAGGCTGCCGTACCTGTTTGCCACGACACGTTTCGCGCACTATCTCAAGTGCATCGTTCGCGACAAGGTGGGCTCCTTCAAGGAGCGCGAGGACATGCAGAAATTCCTGCAGGGCTGGATCATGAAATACGTCACCGGCGATCCGGCCAACGCCACCGAAGAGACGAAGGCACGCAAGCCCTTGGCGGCGGCCGAGGTGCGGGTCATGGAGGACGAGGCCAATCCCGGCTATTACACCTCGACCTTTCATCTTCGGCCGCACTATCAGCTGGAAGGACTGAGTGTCTCGCTGCGGCTGGTCTCGAAGTTGCCATCCGCCAAGGGGTAAAAGGGGTAGCGGAAGAGGCAGGGGATCTGGGGCCGGCAGGCTGGATGCGTCCAGGGCCGGCGATCGGGAAGGGCGGCCAGGGCGCCGTCCCAGACAAGGGGTAAGACGTCATGGCTGTAGACATGTTTCTGAAGCTGGAGGGAATCGATGGCGAGTCCACCGATCATGCCCATGAAGACGAGATCGATGTGCTGTCCTGGAGTTGGGGAGTGAGCAACTCTGGCACCATGCATATCGCGCGTGGCGGCGGCGCCGGCAAGGCAAGTTTTCAGGACGTCCAGGTGGTCAAATACGTGGACAAGGCCACGGCAGGGCTTCTACAGGCGGTGGCCACCGGCAAGCATGTCCCGTCCGGCACCCTGACCATACGCAAGGCGGGAGGGGATGAACCGGTCGAATACCTGGTGATCGAGCTGAAGAGCGTCCTCATCAGCTCCTATCAGACCGGCGGCTCCCAGGGCGAGGAGCGGTTGACGGAGTCCGTCACCCTCAACTTCGAGGAGTTCAAGGTCAACTATACCCCCCAGGACAACGATGGCAGTGCGCTGGCCGCGGTGGATTTCGGGTACAACATTGCCAAGAGCGAGGCGGCTTGACGGCCGGGGCGCTCGCCGCATTCGCCGACGGCTCGGCCGATGCCGGGCGGGGGTCGGCCAGGGAGGGACATGCCGGAACTGGTGAACAAGGAGGCCTTGCAGCCGTCCCTGCTGGATCGGCTGACGGATCGGGCCCGCTTCGTCGAGCGGCTCGGCCTGGCCTACCGGGACGAGGCGCTCGACGAAGCGGGCCTGACCCGCGACATGCTCCGGGACATGCTCGCCACGCTCGGCATCGAGCGCGTGATGGATGAGGACCAGGACGGTATCGAGTGCTGGGAGAATCATCCGGAAAAGCGCCCCTTCCGTCAGGTGCTGGAACTCAGGCCGCGCCCCCAGGCGCCGCCGCTGGCGGCGCTGGTGGACGTCCGGCGTCGTCGCCTGGTGGCCAACCGGGACGAGTCCCGCGATGACCGGGTGATTTCTTCCCGGCGGCTGCGGCAACTGGTGCTGCGAGACCTCGGCTGGCTGTTGAACACCGGCTGCATGACGGACGTGGTGGGGCTCGAGGATTACCCGCACATCGCACGCTCGGTGCTCAACTACGGCGTGCCGGAAACGGCGGGCATGCACCTGTCGGGGGCCGACTCGCCACTGCTGGCAGAGCGGCTGCGTGCCGCCATCGAGCGATTCGAACCGCGGCTTCGGCATGTGCTGGTGACGCCCGTCGAGCAGGACGCCGATGGCCCGCGCAATACCCTGGCCTTCGTGATCGAGGGCGAACTCTGGGGGCAGCCGCTGCCGGAGCAACTGTATCTGCACACCGAGCTCGATCTCCATGATGCCTCGGTCACCGTGCGAGAGGTGGCCGAGCGTTGATCGCTTCCCCGACCCCAGGCGTAGGCTATGGATCCCAGGCTGCTCAGACTCTATGAACAGGAATTGCGCTATATCCGGGAGATGGGGGGTGAGTTCGCCCGGGACTATCCGAAGATCGCCGGGCGCCTGGGCATGGAGGGCCTCGACTGTGCCGACCCCTATGTCGAGCGGCTGCTGGAGGGATTCGCCTTCCTGACGGCGCGGATCCAGCACAAGATCGAGGCGCGCTTTCCGGAGTTCACCCACCAGCTGCTCGAGCTGGTCTACCCGCATCTCACCGCCCCGGTGCCGTCCATGGCCATGGTGGTTCTGCAGCCGGATCTGGCGGCCGGCAGCCTGGATGCCGGGTACCGCATTCCGGCCGGTACGGCCCTGCGCAGCCAACTGGGCAAGGGCGAAAAGACCGCGTGCGAATATCGCACGGCCCACGACGTACGCTTGTGGCCACTACGGCTGACCACGGCCCGCTACCTGGTCAATCCGGGGATGATGGCGGCCCGTGGGTTGCCGACGCCCGCGGGCGTCCGTTCGGCCATTCAGCTCGAGCTCGAGCTCACCAACGGCGGCAGCCTCGCCGACCTGCCCATCGAACGCCTCTCCTTCTATCTCCATGGCAGCGACGAGCTGCCCATGTGGCTCTACGAGATACTGCATGGGGCCTTTGTCGGCGCCTGCCTGCGCGATCATCCCGACCGGGCGGCCAGGGTCGATCCCGCCATCGGCATGCGCCAGCCCGGGTTCGACCGCCGGGAGGCGTTGCTGCCCTCGGTCAGACGCTCCTTCGATGGCTATCGGCTGCTACAGGAGTACTTCGCGTTTCCTCAGCGCTTCCTGTTCGCCGAGCTCACCGGCCTGCAGCCCGGGCTGCGTCAGCTGGAAGGGGGGCGGCTCGAGATCACGCTGCTGCTGCGGCGCAGTGACCCACGGCTCGAGCACGCCCTGACTGCGGAGGCCTTTCGGCTGAACGTGACGCCGGCGATCAATCTGTTCCCCTTCACCGCCGATCGCATCACCGTGACGCCGGAGAAGACCGAGTTCCATGTGGTGCCGGACCGCAACCGCCCCATGGACCTGGAGGTGTTTCGGGTCGAGAAGGTCACCGGCTATACCCACAGCCGAGAGGGCGGCTACCCGTTCCACCTGTTCTATCGCGTCGGGCGTGATGTGGACGCTGCCGAGTCTGGCGCCTACTTCCTCGTCTCGCGCCGGCCGCGGCTGAGCTCCTCCCGCCAGCGTCGGCGCGGGAGTCGCACCAGCTACCTCGGCAGCGAGGTCTTCGTCGCGCTGGTGGACGAGCACCACGCGCCCTATCCGGCCGCCCTGCGCCAGCTCGATGTGAAGCTGTTGTGCACCAACCGTGACCTGCCGATTCAGATGGCGGTGGGCAAGGGCGCGACGGATTTTACCCTGGAGACGGCGGCGCCGGTGCAGTCGGTGCGTATTCTGGCGGGCCCGACGCGGCCCAGGGCGGCCTTCCCGTCCGGGGAAACGGCCTGGCGGCTGGTCAGCCAGCTATCCCTGAACTACCTGTCGCTGCTCGACGAGGAGGGCGAGGGGGCCCGGGCGTTGCGCCAGCTGCTCGACCTGTACGTCGACCCCAGGGATTCCCTGGCGCGCCATGTAGAAGGGGTGGTGTCCATCGAGTCGCAGGCCGTCGTCCGTCGCATGCCGGTCAACGGCCCCATCTGCTTCGGCAATGGGCTGGCCTTGAGGCTGCGTCTCGACGAGGATGCCTTCACCGGCGTCGGTGCCTTCCTGCTCGGCGCCGTCCTGGAACGCTTCTTCGCCAAGTATGTGTCCGTCAACAGCTTCACCGAGACCGTCGTCGAGTCGCTGCAGCGCGGCGAGATCATGCGCTGGCCGGTGCGGGCAGGCATGAGGGAGGCGCTATGAATCTTCCCGGCGACCTGACGGGTCTTCCCAGAGCGCTGACCGAGGCGCCGGAGCGTTTCACCCTGTTCGCGGCCCTGCGCCTGATCGAGGCCGCCGCGCCGGAGCGCGCGCGGCTGGGGCGCAGCCGGCGGGTCACCGAGGATGCGGTACGACTCGCCCAGCTCCCGTCACTGCGCTTCGCCCCGGGCGAGCTCACCCATGTCGAGCCCGGCCTTATCGAGCAGGGAAAGGTGCCGCGGCTGTATGGCGAGGGGTTCGGCCTGCTCGGCCCCAACGGCCCGCTGCCGTTGCATCTCACCGAGTATGCGGACGAGCGCCGCCGACTGCACCAGGATCCGAGCTTCGCCGACTTCCTCAATCTGTTCCATCACCGCCTGGCCTCGCTGTTCTATCGCGCCTGGGCGGATGCCGAACCGGCCGTGGAGGCGGATCGCCCCGATAATCGGTTCTTCTGGTACCTGGGGGCGCTGACCGGCCTGGGCACGCCGGGCCTGCAGGGGCGCGACAGCGTGGGGGATCGCGCCAAGCTGTATCGGGTCGGCCGCTTCGCCGCCCTGGCGCGATGCCAGGAAGGGCTGGAGGACATCCTGGCGGATCATCTCGGCGTCTCGGTCAGCGTGGTTCCCTTCCAGGCCCGCTGGTTGGTCATCCCCGAGCACGAGTGGCTGCGCCTGGGGCGCGGCAGGCCGGTCGGTCGGCTAGGGCGGGATGCCAGCCTGGGACGTCGCTCATGGCAGTGTCAGTTCAGCTTTCGGGTGGTGCTCGAGGCGCTGACCCGGGAGGAGTTCGAAGCCTTCCTGCCGGGGCAGCCTGGCCTGGCCGAGCTCGGTGATCTGGTGCGGGCCTACACGGGCGACGAGCTCAGTTGGGACCTGGAACTGCGGCTGAAGCCCCGGCAGGCGCCGGTGCTGCGCCTCGCGCGCGGCCAGCGGCTGGGCATGTCCACCTGGCTCGGGCGGCATGCGCATGACGGTGTCGCCCGGGCCTTCATCCGCGATGCGCACAGGCGTCTGGGCCGCCCCCGGTGTGAGCCGGGGAGCACCGGCCAGGGAGGTTAGCCATGGCTGATATCAGTCGTACCCAACTCTTCGGCAAGTTGAACTCGCTTGCCTACCAGGCCATCGAGAGTGCCACCACCTTCTGCCGCCTGCGTGGCAATCCCTATGTGGAGCTGGCGCACTGGTTCCACCAGCTGCTGCAGCAGAGCGACTCCGACCTGCTGCATATCATTCGCTATTTCGAGCTCGACGCGGCGCGTCTGGCCGAGGACCTGACCCGGGCGCTCGATGCCCTGCCGCGGGGGGCCAGTTCGATCACCGACCTGTCCGCCCATGTCGAGGAAGCCGTCGAGCGTGGCTGGGTCTGGGCGACGCTCAGGTTCGGCGACAGCCAGGTACGCAGTGGGCATCTGGTGGTCGGGCTGATGAAGACCGCCGGCCTGCGCAATGTGCTGCCCAATCTGTCCGGGGAGTTCCGCAAGGTGTCGGCCGACCGGCTGGTGGAGGAGTGGGACCGCATCGTCGGTGGCTCGCCGGAGGCCAGGCTGGCGGCCACGGCCGGTGGCCCCAGCGAGGAGGCCGCGCCGGTGCCGCCGGCCGAGATGGGCAAGCAGGAGGCGCTGCGCCGCTTCACCGTGGACATGACCGAGCAGGCCCGGCAGGGCAAGATCGACCCGGTCATCGGTCGCGATGAGGAGATCCGTCAGATGATCGATATCCTCATGCGGCGGCGTCAGAACAATCCCATGCTCACCGGCGAGGCCGGTGTCGGCAAGACCGCGGTGGTGGAGGGCTTCGCCGTGCGCCTGGCCAGCGGCGACGTACCGCCGCCGCTCAAGGACGTCTCGCTGCGCTCCCTGGATGTCGGCCTGCTGCAGGCGGGGGCCAGCGTCAAGGGTGAGTTCGAGAATCGCCTGCGTCAGGTGATCGAGGAGGTACAGGCCTCGGAGAAGCCGATCATCCTGTTCATCGACGAGGCCCATACCCTGGTCGGTGCCGGGGGCGCGGCCGGCACCGGCGATGCCGCCAACCTGCTCAAGCCGGCCCTGGCGCGCGGGACCCTGCGCACCATCGGCGCCACCACCTGGGCCGAGTACAAGAAGCATATCGAGAAGGACCCGGCGCTGACCCGCCGCTTCCAGGCTGTGCAGGTGCCGGAGCCCAGCGAGGACAAGGCCGTGGCGATGATGCGTTCGCTGGCGGCGGTGCTGGAGCAGCATCACCGGGTGCTGGTGCGCGACGCGGCGCTGACCGCTGCCGTCCAGCTGTCGTACCGCTATATTCCGGCCCGCCAGCTACCGGACAAGGCGGTCAGCCTGCTGGATACCGCCTGTGCCCGGGTGGCCATTTCCCAGCATGGGGTCCCGGCGGAAGTGGAGGACTGCCGGCGTCGTATCCAGGTGCTGGAGACGGAAGAGGAGATCATCGCCCGGGAGCGGGCGGTGGGCCTGCCGGTCGAGGAGCGGGACAGTCAGGTGGCCGAGGCCCTGGACGGTGAACGCCAGCGGTTGCAGGCGCTGGAGGCGAACTGGCAGAGCGAGAAGGCGCTGGTGGACGAGATCCTCGCGCTGCGCCGGCAGCTGCGGGAGCACGCGGGCAGCGTCGATACGCCTTCGGCCGAGGGGGGCGCCGAGGCGGCGGCCCCCTCGACGGCGGAAGAGCCCGATGCCGCTGGCGGTAAAGCGCTGGAGGGGGAGCCGGGGTTCGACCCGGCGGCGGCCCTGACGCGACTGGAGACGCTGCAGGAGGCACTCGACCGGCTGCAGGGCGAGGCGCCATTGATCCTGCCCAGCGTCGACGACCAGGCCGTGGCCTCCGTGGTGGCCGACTGGACCGGCATCCCGGTCGGGCGGATGGTCAAGGACGAGGTGACGACCGTGCTGAACCTGTCGGATCGCCTGGCCGGGCGGATCAAGGGACAGGATCATGCCCTCGACATGATCGCCCGGCGGGTCCAGACCTCCCGCGCCAACCTGGACAATCCCGGCAAGCCGGTGGGGGTGTTCATGCTGGCCGGCCCCTCCGGGGTCGGCAAGACGGAGACGGCGCTGACCCTGGCGGAGCAGCTCTACGGCGGCGAGCAGAACCTGATCACCATCAACATGAGCGAGTTCCAGGAGGCGCATACGGTCTCCACCCTGAAGGGGGCACCGCCGGGGTATGTGGGCTACGGCGAGGGAGGCGTGCTGACCGAGGCCGTGCGTCGCCGACCCTATAGCGTGGTGCTGCTCGACGAGGTGGAGAAGGCCCACCCGGACGTGCACGAGATCTTCTTCCAGGTGTTCGACAAGGGGAGCATGGAGGATGGCGAGGGGCGCTTGATCGACTTCAAGAACACCCTGATCATTCTCACCACCAATGTGGGGACCGAGCTGATCATGCAGGCGTGCGACAGCGGTCGGCAACGCCCCGACGCGGAGGAGCTCAACAAGCGGCTGCGCGGGCCCTTGCTGCAGGTATTCCCACCGGCCCTGCTGGGACGCCTCGTGACCATTCCCTATTATCCGCTGGGCGACGACATGTTGCGGGATATCATTCGCCTGCAGCTCGGCCGGGTCGGACAGCGGGTGCAGGAGAGCCACGGCGTACCGTTCAGCTACGATGAGGCGGTGCCCGAGCTCATCCGCGAGCGCTGCAGCGAGCTCGAGAGTGGGGGGCGGATGATCGACGCCATCCTGACCAACTCCCTGCTGCCCGTGCTGAGTCGGGAGTTCCTGATGCGCCTGGTGGACCACCGCCCCGTGGAACGGGTGCACGTCAGCGTGGAGAACGCCGAGTTCGCCTATGTATTTGATGACTGAGTATTTGATGACTGAGTATTCGATGACTGAGCGCGCCGGTCCCCTGCTTGACGCTTGTTCCCCAGTGGGTGACTCTGAGGTCAAGAGGCCTGCCTGCCGCGTCCTTGCCGGCAGACAGGCTCGGGAAGACGTCTTCCGGGTGACGACAAGGGGCTGGTGCCGAACCGATTATGGCTAGAGCGCGAATGGTCGATGTGGATTATTACAGCTTCAGGCAGCTGCTGAAGGAGGCGTCGGATCGTGGAGGCCGTATCGAAACACGCGATACCGAGCGCTGGAATGCCTATATCAAGACGCACAAGCTCAACGCCACGGCGGCGCGGGCCATTGCCGCCACCCGCTTCGACTCGCCCGAGTCGGTGATCATCGACCTCGGGGGGGAGCGCGACGGCCTGTATGTCTATTCGGATCTGGAAGAGGGCTGCCTGCACCTGGAGTATCAGAGCTGAATCATGCGGTGGTATCACCCTGGCAAGGACGCCCATAGGCCACTACTGTTTTAGTATTAGTAGACACTGACTCCATGACGCAGCCCGGCTGCGTGACGGCATCAGGTGCCCACTTTCTGAGTTGGGGTAGGCTCATGGCACTCACGCTGACGGTGATCAACGAGGCTGCGTCGCGTCTGGGGGACAAGGCCAGTCACCGCTGGTTCGACAGAGGCGGTACCCTGGGCAGGGCGCCCAACAACGACTGGGTATTGCCCGACCCGACGATGGAGATTTCGCGTTGCCATGCGCGAATTCGCTATCAGGATGGGCGCTATTTCCTGGAAGACTCGAGTGCCAATGGCATCCTGCTGGCCGACGGCGTGACCCGGCTGGATCCGGCGGAGCCCCTGCCGCTGCAGGATGGGGTGGAGTTCCTGATCGGCGATTGCCGTATCCGTGCCCGGATCGAGGCGGAAGCGATGGTGCCGCCACCGGCATCGGAGCCGCCCTTGCCGGGCAACCCCGCCGATCACGAGGTGCCGGATCCATTGGAGCTGCTCGGAGGGGCCGTGAAGACGCCCTCGACGGCGCCGAAAGCGTCGCCATCCGACCACTCCTACCTGAGCGAGCACTTCAGTGCTCCCCGCTTCACGGAAACGCCACCGCCGGTGGAATCGCCTGAGTCCCCGGCCGCTACGC
Organism: Halomonas heilongjiangensis; assembly: GCF_002879645.1. GTDB lineage: Bacteria > Pseudomonadota > Gammaproteobacteria > Pseudomonadales > Halomonadaceae > Halomonas > Halomonas heilongjiangensis. The sequence continues at coordinate 55,230 of NZ_PNRE01000103.1, forward strand.
CTTCTTCCCCAGCACCATCGAGTGACGCACCCGCCGAGCCGTTACTCCCGGATGACTGGTGGCGGGACCTGTCCGGCTCGGCACCTGCACAGCCTCCTTCACAGCCACAACCCCAGTCACCGCCAGGCGATTTGGGCAGGGATCCCGGTGGGTTCGAGACGCCGCTGCCTCGCGACGCAGAGGAGGCGGCCCGCCATGTCCCGCCTGAGCCGGCGCGTCCTGCGGCGCCGACCCCGATGGCATCGCCACCGCCTGCGGCCCGGCCGATACCGGAGACAAGCGGCAGCCAGGCCGACGAGTCACCACCTGTGGCCCCGCCGATGCCGGAAGCAAGGCCTGGCCCGGCCGACGAGGCACCGCCGACCGGGGAGCGGTCGGACCAGGCGCTGCGGCAGCTGCTCTCGGGGGCCGGGCTGGACCCGGACCGGGTGCCGCCGGAGCAGGCCGAGGAACTCGGTCGCATCCTCCGGGTGGCCATCCAGGGGGTGATGGATCTGCTGAAGGCACGAATGGAAGTCAAGAACGAGTTCCGCATGTCGGTGACGCTGATCCAGGCGCGCGAGAACAACCCGCTGAAGTTTTCCACCAGCCCCGAAGATGCGCTTCACAACCTGATGGTCAAGCAGAATCCCGACTACCTGCCGGCGGTGGAGGCGTTCGAGGCCGGTTTCGAGGACCTGCGTTTCCACCAGCTGGCCATGCTGGCGGGCATGCGCAGCGGCTTCTTCGAGATGCTGCACCAGTTCGATCCGGCGCATCTGGAGGCCCGGTTTGCGGAGCACGAGGAGCGCGCCTCGCTGCTAGGACGCGTGACCGGCCCCAGATACTGGCGCCAGTACCAGGCGCACTATGCGGCGATCCAGCGCGACAGCGAAGGCTATTTCAATCGGCTGTTCGGTGAGGCGTTCTGCGACGCCTACGAAAAGCAGATCCAGGCGCTCATGGCCCGTTCGAGCCAGGGCCGGGGGTGACGACCACGCCGGGGCAGGGCGGGCATCGGTGGCAAGAACGATACCGTCTGCGAGGGCAATCGTGGGGGGGCAGTCCCATGGCAAGAGGCAAGGGTAGCAGGCACTACCAGGGGGTACTGGTGGTCGTGACGGCACTGGTGCTGGCCGCCTGTGCGGGCAAGGAGGCGCCGCCCGGACCGCAACCGGTGACGGGGCGAATCCAGGTGATGCCGGGGTTGAATCCCAATGCCGAGGGGCGGCCGTCACCGGTGACCATCCGCCTCTATCAGCTGCGCGAGCGGGAGGCCTTCCTGGAGGCCTCGCTGCAGGAGCTGGTCAGACAGGATACCGACACCCTCGGTGCCGCCCTGATCGGCCGTGACTCCTTCGAACTCTGTCCCATGGAGATGGAGGCCATCGACGCGTCGGCCGGTGGGGAGCCTTGCCAGGGGGAGGCGCGGGCCGTGACCCAGGTGTTTTCCCCCGAGGTGCGTTATCTGGCGGTGATGGCCGAGTTCTTCGATGTGCGGGATCCCTCGGCCCAATGGCGAGCCGTCACGGCGCTGCCCCGAGACGGCGAACAGAGACTCGATCCTTCGACGACCTTCACCATCACCCTGGACGGGGCGCGAGTGGCCGTCCGGTTCGACTAGAGAGGTAGTCATGTCACGCAACAGCCGTGTGCTGTGGAGCGAGGGGCTCTTTCTCGAACCGCAACATCTGCAGCAGCAGGATCGCTTCGTCGAAGGCTACGTCGCCGGCCGCCTGGTCGCCTATGGTACCCATGCCTGGGGGTTTCAGGAGCTAGAGATCGACACCGACCTGCTGGCCATCGGCAAGCTGGGGTTGCGGGTCGGGCGCGGGATCTTTCCCGATGGTACCCCGTTCCACATGCCCGGCGATGATCCGCTGCCGCCCGCCCTGGAAGTGGGGGGCGAGGTGCGGGATCAGTTGGTGTACCTGGCCCTGGCCCTGGCGCGGGAGGGAGCCGTGGACGTCAGCCGTCAAGGGGCGACGCCCGGACTCTACCGCTACCAGGCGGATATCCTGGAGGTCCGGGATCGGGTGCTGGACAGCGCGGTGTCGACCCCGGTGGAGGTGGGACGGCTCGAAACCCGTCTCGCTCTGGCCAGCGAGACGCTGGATGAGTACGCCTGCATTCCCCTGTGCCGGGTGAGCGAGGCGCGGCCCGATGGGCAACTGGTGCTGGATGAGGCCTTCGTGCCGACGGTGCTGCGCTGCCGGGCTTCGGAGCGTCTTCAGGGGTACCTGAACGAGCTGTGTGGCCTGCTGCAGCAGCGCGCCGCCATGCTGGCGGGGCGTGTCACGGCGAGCGGCCAGGGAGGCGCCGGGGAGATCGCCGACTTTCTCATGCTGCAGATCGTCAACCGGCATATTCCGGTCGCCGCGCATTTAGCGGCCTCCACGCATGTGCTTCCGGAAGAGTTCTACCGGTTCGTCATCGGCCTGGCCGGGGAGCTCGCCACCCTGACCCGGGAGAACCGCTTGCCACCGGAGATGGCACCCTATCATCACGGTGACCTGCAGCAGGCGTTCGACAGTGTGTTCGAGGTCCTGCGGGCCGAGTTTCGTACCGTGCGGGAGGCGCCGGCGATACAGGTGCCGCTGGAGAAGACCGGCGCGCATGGGGTGTGGGTCGCCAGGGTCCAGGACACGGCGTTGATCCGCTCGGCCAGCTTCGTGCTGTCGGTAGGGGCCGCCGTGCCCACCGAGGAGGTGAGGGCCTATTTCCCGGCGCATGCCAAGGTGGCGCCGGTGGAGCGTATCGCCGAACTGGTCAACAATAACCTCCCCGGCATCCCGCTGGTGCCCATGCCGACGGCGCCGAGGCAGATTCCGCAACTGACCTCCCGGGTGTACTTCGAACTGGACAGCAGTCATCCCATGTGGGAGGCGCTGACTGATTCGGGGGGCATGGCCGTGCATGTCGCCGGGCAGTATCCCGACCTGAAGATGGACCTCTGGGCCATTCGCGGAGGTGGGGCATGAACGATGATGATCGGCCGCCGCCGGGCTCCGGTGATCGCACCATCATTCGCCCGCGTCCGGGAGGGCGCACGGCATCTCCCCAGTCCTCTTCCCAGCTTTCTTCCCAGGGTATCGGGCGCGGGACGCCGAGCCCGGCAGCGCCGTCCGCCGCCGGGATGGCCGGGGCGCCGGCGCTGTCGGCATTCGGCACCACCGCGCTGAATCCCCTGGTGGAGGCGGCGATGCCGCTGCTGATGCTCTGCTGCGGGCTGCGCGGCACCCGGGAACATGCCGATGTCGCCACACTGCATGCCGAGACCGTGCGCCAGGTACAGGTCTTCGAGCAGGTGGCGGCCGAGCAGGGGGCCGCGCAGGAGTCCATCCTGGCCGCACGTTATGCCCTCTGTACCTTCATCGATGAAGTGGTCATGAATACCCCCTGGGGGGCGAACAGCCTCTGGCCCGGCCGTGCCCTGCTGCTGACGTTCCATCGCGACAGCGCCGGCGGCGAGAAGGTGTTCCAGATGATCGAGCGCGTGCTGGCCGATCGCCAACCGCGGCGCGATCTGGTGGAGTTCTTCCATGTCTGCCTGGCCCTGGGCTTCCAGGGGCAATACCGGGTGACTCCCGGAGGGGAGGCCCGGCTCGCCGAGCTGCGCGAGCGTCTCTATGAGCGGATCCGGCAGTGGCGGGAGGCACCGTCGGACGAGCTGTCGCCGGCCTGGCGGGGCGTCGAGGATCGTCGTAACCGCCTGGTGCGCACCCTGCCGGCCTGGGTGTGCGTCGTGCTGGTCCTGGTGATCGGCAGCGTCGTCTACTTCACCCTGCACAACTGGCTGAACCGCGCCACGGCACCCGTGATGGCTCAGCTCAACGAGGTGCGCCAGGCTACCTTCGAGTCACCGGTGGATCTGCCGGTGCCGGTGGAGGAGGAGAGCCGCCTGGAGCTGGCCGATCTGCTGGAAGGGACGGACCCCGAGCGCCTGCAGATCGAGCGCGGCGAGGACGGGCGTACCACCGTGATCCTGCGCGGCGAGGTGTTCGCCTCGGCCAGCACCGAGGTGACCGACGAGTTTCGGCCATTACTGCACCGGATCGGCGACGCGATCCAGCGAGTACCCGGCAGTGTGCTGGTGGAAGGGCACAGCGATAACGTGCCGATCCGCTCCCTCCGCTTCGCGGACAACTACGAGCTGTCCCAGGCCCGGGCGGCGAGCGCGGCCACCCTGCTGCGCGAACCGCTCAGCGACCCGGACCGCGTCGATCATGTCGGTATCGGGGCGGATCAACCGCGCTACCGCCCCCCGGATGAGCCGGCCAACCGGGCCCTGAACCGCCGCATCGAGATCCTGCATCGTCCGTCGGGAGGTGCCCCGTGAAGGCCCTGCTCTCGGTGTTTCGGCAACGCGCCTTCCTGGGCCTGATCGGGGTGGTGTTGCTGGCGCTGCTGATCTGGTACATCGGGCCCTATATCGCCATCGGCGCCTTCGTGCCCTTTCACAGCCCCTGGGTGCGCCTGGGCGTCATCCTGGCACTGTTCGCGGGCTGGGGCCTGCTGCAGTGGTTGCGCGCGCGGCGCGTCAAGCGGGCCAGCGACCGGCTGGGCGACGCCATCGTCGCCACCGCCGGGTCGGAAGACCGCCGCAACGACGAGCTGGGTCGACGCTTCGAGGAGGCAATCGGCTTCCTGCGCGAGTCCGGCAAGGGCAAGGACCTCTATCGGTTGCCCTGGTACGTGATCATCGGCCCCCCCGGCTCGGGCAAGACCACGGCACTGCGTCACTCCGGACTGACCTTCCCGCTCGATCAGAAGTACGGCCGGGACGCGCTCCGCGGCGTGGGCGGCACGCGCAACTGCGACTGGTGGTTCACCGACGAGGCGGTGCTGCTGGACACCGCCGGGCGGTACTTCAGCCAGGACTCCAGCGCCGGCTCCGATGCCGCCGAGTGGCAGGCGTTTCTCGACCTGATGCGCAAGTATCGCAAGCGCCGGCCCGTCAACGGCGTGCTGGTGGCACTGAGTGCCACCGACCTGCTCGATCCTTCGCCGGAAGCCCGCGAGCGCCACGCCGAGATGGTGCGTCGCCGGATCGACGAGCTGCAGCGTCAGTTGGGCATCCAGGTCCCGGTGTACTTCATGGTCACCAAGTGCGACCTGATTGCCGGCTTCGTGGAGTTCTTCGATGACCTGGATCACGAGGGGCGGCTGCAGGTCTGGGGCATGACCCGGCCGGAGCCGGTGGCCGGTGGGCGGCCGAGCGAGTGGCTCGAGGGCGAGTATGCCCGGCTGCTGGAGCGCCTGGACGCCCGCCTGCTGGAGCGGCTGGTCGAAGAGCGGGAGCCCCAGCGACGCGCCCGGCTGTTCGGCTTCCCCCGACAGATGGCCGGCTTGCGGGAGAGCCTGCTGCAGTTCATCGCCGACACCTTCGAGGGGTCCGGCTACGACCGGCCGGTGATGCTGCGGGGCCTCTACTTCACCAGTGGCACCCAGGAAGGCACGCCCATCGATCGCATGATGGACAGCCTGACCCGGGTCTACGGGATGCAGGTGTCGGGCGCGTCTCCCGTCGAGGCCGCGCCGGGGGGGCAGGGGCGCAGCTATTTCATTCATCGCCTGCTCAAGGCGGTGATCTTCCCGGAGTCGGGGCTGGCCGGCGTCAACTGGCGCCTGGAGGTGGGCCGGGCCCTGGCCCAGAACGTCGCCTATCTGGTCCTGCTCGGCGTGCTCGGCATCGTGGTGGCGGGCTGGGTGACCAGCTATCAGTACAACCGCGGCTACCTGGCGGACGTGGGCGCCGCGCTGGAGGCCCATGCCGAGACGGCCACCCGGCCGGTCCCGGGGGAGGCCGGGCTGGCGGAGGTGCTGCCGCGCCTGGATGCCCTGCGCGACGTGGCGACGGAAGCCAATCGCCATCGGGGGAGGGTGCCCTTCCTGATGGGCTTGGGGCTCTATCGCGGGGAGGCCGTGGGGACCTCCGCCGACCAGGCCTATCTCCAGGGCGTGCGCGAATTGCTGGTGCCACGGGTGGTGAAGCTCATCGAGCGGCGGTTGTCGACGCCCAATGTGTCGCCCACCGACGTCTATGCCTACCTCAAGGGCTATCTGATGCTGGCGGATACCGAGCGCCTGAATCGCGACGAGCTCGATGTCATCGTCCGCGAGACGCTACTGCGCGAATACCCGCAGCAGCGTGCCATCGCCCAGGCGTTGTTCGAGCACTTCAGCGCCTACACGGACAGCGCGCGTTCCTTCCCGGCGGTCGGTGTCGATGAGGAACTGGTGGCCCGCGGCCGCGCCTCGCTGCGTCAGGCCTCCGTGCCGGCCTTGATGCTGCGTCGGCTGGAGACCCGCTACGACCAGCGCCACGAGGAGGCCCTGCGGCTCGATGTGGAGGCCGGGCTCGGCAGCGACCTGGCATTCCGCCGGCGCAGCGACACGCCGCTGTCGGAGCCGGTGCCGGCGCTCTACACCCATGCCGGCTTCGAGCAGATCACCGGCCAGGAGGGGGGCGACCTGGTGAGTCGCTTCCTCGAGGAGCGCTGGGTGTTCGGGGAAGCGACGCTCCCCGGCGGTCGGGCGGCCCATCTGACCCTGGCCGAGGACTTCGTCCGCTATTACGAAGAGGCCTATATCGACCACTGGGAGGCCCTGCTGGACGACCTGGACCTGGTGCCCTTGCTGCAGGTGGGCCAGGCGATCGATCTGCTGGCGGTCATCACCGGCCCGACATCGCCGCTGCGCCGCCTGATGGGGACGATCGCCGCCCAGACCCGTTTCCCGGCGCCGGAGGCCGAGGACGAGGCGCAGGGCGGGCGACTCGACGCCTTCCTGGGCTTCGTCGATCCGGGACGCGAGGAAGAGCAACAGGAAGCGGCCGTGCATCCTGGCGCGCGCATCGATGCCCACTTCCAGGAGTTCCACCGCTTCGTGCTGGGAGAAAACGGCGAGCCGCCCATGGAATCGCTGATCGCCCGCCTGACCCAGCTCTATCAGGAGCTCAGTGCCCTGGGCGGCGGGCTGGGCAATCAGGACGCCATGCAGCTGCTGGGCGGGGCCGGGGGCGAGACGTTGCGTCGTCTGAGCAGTGAGGCGGCCCGCGCGCCGGCACCGTTCAGCGAGTGGGTGGATGAACTGGCCGGTTCGGGGCAGGAAGTCGCCATGCGTAACCTGCGCAGCCAACTCAATCGGCGCTATCGCGATGCCGTGCTGCCCATCTGCCAGGAGCTGGCGCAGGGCCGCTACCCCTTCGCCCCCGGCAGTGCCGAGGATATCCCCCCCGGCGACTTCGCCCGGTTGTTCGCCCCCGGCGGGGTGATGGACGCCTTCTTCCAGGAGAACCTCGCCAGTCTGGTGGATGCGCCCGGGGGGCGCTTCCAGTGGCGTAGCGACGAGGCCGCACGCGTGGGCATTCCGTCCTCGGTACTGGCCCAGTTCCAGCGTGCCCAGATGATCCGTGAGATGTTCTTCGTCGGGGGCGCGGGGCCGCGGGTGGCCTTCTCGATGACACCGCGCTATCTGGATGCCCGGGCGCGGCAGTTCCAGTTCGCCACGGGCGACCAGATATTGAGCTACCGACATGGGCCGCCCCTGGCCCGGCGCTTCGTCTGGCCGGGCGACGGTGGCCAGGACACGGCGGTGATGTTCGAGGACCGTGGCGGACAGAGGCCCAATGTTGCCTATTCCGGTAGCTGGTCCTGGTTGCGTGCCTTCGATGCCGCCCAGCCGGCGGCGCAATCGGATACGGCCTACCTGGCCAGTTTCAACGTGAGCGGCTATTCCGCCAGGGTGCTGGTGCAGTTCGAATCCTCGCGCAATCCGCTGCGCAACGACGACTGGCGGCGCTTCCGTTGCGCCGCGGGGCTGTGATGGCCGGGGGCATTACCCTGGGGTTCCACGGCAAGCTGCCGTGCCGGGGAGATTTCGTCCGGCGCCGGGTGGCCGGCGACTTCCTGTCGGCCTGGGACCCCTGGCTGTCACGCTGCATGCACGACTCCCACCGGCTTCTCGGCGAGGGCTGGCTGGATGCCTACCTGACCAGTCCGCTATGGCGCTTTGCCGTGTCCGCCGGTGTCTGTGGAGAGAAACCCGCGACGGGGCTGCTGATGCCCAGCGTCGATGCGGTGGGGCGCTATTATCCGCTGACCCTGGTCGGGGCCTTGCCCGCGGAGAGCTCGCTGTTCGGCCTGGCGGTGCAGGAGGGCGCCTGGTTCGAGGAGCTCGAAGCGCTGGCCATGAGTGTGCTGGAAGACGACCCGGCGGTCGATCTCGAGCAGTTCGACCTGGCGGTGAGCGCCCATGGGGCGCGACTGCAACCCTGGGCCGCCGACGCCGCCAGCCGCCTGCTGGCCCCGCTGCAGGGCCCCACCTGCTTCGCCCTCGAGTCGCTGGAGCAACTGGTCCCCGCCCTGCTGGCCATGCAGCAGGCGCTGCTGGGGCGCCAGCAGGGCTTCAGCCTGTGGTGGACCGAGGGGTCCCGCCGGATCCCGCCCTGCCTGCTCCTGCAGGCCGCGTTGCCGGTGCCGGAACGCTTCGCCGCCATGTTCGATGGCGAGTGGCAGCACCATGGCTGGGAGAGTCGCGTGGTGCGTTGGCAGGCCCCCCGGGCGGCGGTGCGGGCGGCTCCCTCCCTCGGCCTGCCGCGCCTGAGCTCGGCGAGCGTCAGCCATGCCGGCAAGGTGCGCGAGGTGAACGAGGACGCCTGCCTGGACCGGCCGGATCTCCGGCTGTGGGCCGTGGCGGATGGGGTCGGCGGGCACGAGGCCGGCGATGAGGCCAGCCGCAGCGTGATCGATGGGCTCCAGCAGGCACCTCACAGCGGCGAACTGCAGGAGCGCGTCAACGCCCTGCACGACGTGCTGGTGCTGGCCAACCGGCATCTCTGGCACGCGGCGCATCGGCCGGAGCGGCCGGTGACCAGTGCCAGCACGGTGGTGGTGCTGCTGACCGGCGTCGAGGAGTGTTGCTGGCTATGGGCGGGCGACAGCCGCCTCTATCGCCTGCGCGATGGTCAACTGAGTCAGTGCACCCGGGATCACAGCGTGGTTCAGGACCTCATCGAGCGTGGCGAGCTGGAGGCCGCCGAGGCCAGCACCCATCCCCAGGCCAATGTGATCACCCGGGCCGTCGGGGCCGCGGCGGAGCTGGATCCGGAGAGCCGCTTTTCCGACCTGCGGTCGGGCGACCGCTTCCTGCTCTGCTCGGACGGCGTGCATGGCTGCGTGGCGCCGGATGTCATCCAGTCCGCCCTGCAGGGCGATTCCCCCCGGGAGGTGGTCGACACCCTGCTGAGGGCGGTACTCGAGGGCGAGGCCAGGGACAACTGTACGGCCGTGGCCGTCTTTGTGGACTGAACGTGACGGGGTCCGCCCATGAACGACAGGAAGGACGACACACCTGGCGACGATGCCGAGCAGCGAACCCGGCTGTCGGGCGGCTTCGCCAGGGGCGACGAGGCGTCATCCTCCGATGCCACCCGGCTTGCCCCTCCAGGTGAAGGGAGAGCAAGGGGGGAGGGGGGAGAAAGGGCCGAGGGTGACACCTCGCAGCCCCGTGGAACGGTGTCCAACTGGTCGCGTCCGGAAATCTGGGGGCCGCCCTCCACGACCGTCGTCGAGCCGGGCGCCGTGATCAAGGAGCGCTTCGTGCTCGAGGCGCTGCTGGGGCAGGGGGGCATGGGCGCGGTCTACAAGGCCCGTGACCTGCGCAAGGAGGAGGCCCAGGACAGCCAGCCCCATGTGGCCCTGAAGCTGCTCAGCGACGAGTTTCGCCAGCATCCCGACGCCCTGGTGGCGTTGCAGCGCGAAGCGAAGAAGGCGCAGCTCCTCGCCCACCCGAATATCGTCACCGTCTACGACTTCGATCGCGACGGTACCCGGGTCTTCATGACCATGGAATACCTGCAGGGCGAGTCACTGGACGTGGTCATCCGTCGCCGCGCCGCCGCCGGTGGCCTGCCACGGAAGGAGGCCTTGCAGATCATCGAGCGCATGTCGCGAGGCCTGGCCTATGCCCATCAGGAAGGCATCGTCCATTCCGACCTCAAGCCCGGCAACGTCTTCCTGACCCGGGAGGGCAATGCCAAGATCCTGGACTTCGGGATCGCCAGGGCCGCACGCGTGACGGCCGAGGGGGAGAGCGGCGACCGCACCCGTTTCGATCCGGCCACCATCGGGGCCATCACCCCCGCCTATGCCAGCCCGGAAATGCTGGCCGGCGAGGTGCCGGAACCGCCGGATGACGTCTATGCGCTGGGCTGCGTCGCCCATGAATTGTTGACGGGCCTGCATCCCTACCGCGACGCATCCGGGCGCAAGCTGCCGGCCGACGAGGCCGCCCGGCGGAACATGAAGCCGCCGGTATTGCATCGGGTGCCCAAGCGAGTGTCGCGCGCCATCGCCCGCAGCCTGGCCTTCGACAGGGTGGAGCGTTATCCCGATGCCGGCCAGTTCCTGCAGGCCATCCAGCCGCCCGCCAAGCTGGGCCGGACCGTGATCGCCGTGCTCGGCGTGCTGGTGTTGGTGGCCGTGAGCTCCTGGTGGCTACTGATACGCGAGAGCGACATCCTGGTGACGCTGGATGACCTGCCGCCGAGCCTGGAGAGCTCCCGGGAGCACATCGTCCGGGGTAACGACTATCTGGAGGCCGGCGACGTCCCCCAGGCCCATCGTCACTACACCCTCGCCTGGGAACAGGCGGCGGAGCGCGAAGACATCAGCGGTCGGGATCGCAACCGCCTGAGGGTGCTGGTGGATCGGCGCACCGACGCGGTGACGGATCACTATCTGAGTGAGGCGCAGCGCGACGACCTGGACGAGTTCTCGCTGGAACTGCTGCGCATCAGCATGGAATCCCTGGCGCGCTCCGAGCTGGGTACGCGCCGGGAGCGGCTCAACGAGGCCATCGAGGAGCTCAATGCCCGTCTGGAGGAGTAGTCTCCAGCGCTTCGCCCAGTTGTTCCTGAAGCCTTTCCAGCAACCCTGGCCACGCCTCGACCCAGCAGCAACGGTGGTCGACGCCATCGACCACCTCCACCCGGGCATGGGGGTCGTGGCGGGCAGCCTGTCGCACCATGGCCGGCGGCACCACGGGATCCCGTGCACCGACCAGGTGCCACTGCAGGACTCGCGCGTCCAGTGGCGGCCCATCGGCGAGGTGCAGCGATCCCTCAAGCGGCAGGTACCCGTGGCGGCGCGTCCAGGCCGCGTGGTCCAGGTTGGCGGCGATGGTGACCAATGCCCGGACATCTTCCCGGCGCGCGGCCAGCAGTCGTGCCAGCAGGCCGCCACCGCTGTAGCCGACCAGCACCACGCCGTCGATCTCCCGCTCTGCCACCAGGCGGTCGAGCGCCTGGTCCATGGCATCGACCACCGACTCGCCGTAGCGCCCGCCGGTCCACAGTCCGGGATGGCAGGCCGGATCCGGTGGGTGGCGGCCGTAGCAGGGCCGGTGAAGCAGCAGCCTCGGTCCCGGGTCGCGGTCCATCAACTCGAGCGCCATCGGCCGGCGGGGCGTGGGATCCTGGCTTGGATGGCGGCCACGCTCCCAGGGGGTTCCGTCTCCGGTCAGGTAGACATGCCACAGCCGTGGCGGTTGCCGTTCCGTGGGGGCCAGGTAGGCGGTGATGTGGAAGGGGGCGGCCGGGATGCTTTTCACCTCATACGAGCGTGCTTCGGCGGCGGCGTTGTCGCGCTGGGCCGGGCTGGAGCAGGCAGTGACAAGCACTATACTGATCAGCAGGCTTGCGAGCCGTGTCAGCTTGCCGCGACAGAATCGCCGAGGACGGCCGAGACTTGGCGGGGTCGGGGAGCGGGATGTGCCATCCATGAAATGAAAGCCTGACGCAGGGAGAGTCTCGTGAAATCCGTCCATGTCCTCGATCATAGCCCTGCCTTCAGGAGGCGTCTTTCCTGTCTTTCCTCTGGCTGTCTGGCGGGGGCAGCCCTGTTGCTCGCCGGCTGTGCGCCCAATGGGGCGACGGTCGGGCCGAACCTCGCTGCCAAGGCCGCCTCGGTGGACGATCTCTATATCGTCGATTGCCTGCTGACGGGGCAGGTGCGGCGGTTGGGGGGAACCACCTTCCTCACGCCGCGCCGGCCGATACGTACCACCGTACAGGACTGCCGTATCCGGGGAGGTGAATATGTCGCCTATGACCGGGCCGACTACCGCACGGCATTGAGCGTGTGGCTGGCACATGCCGAGGCCGGTGACCCGGAAGCGCAGAACTATGTGGGCGAGATCTTCGAGAAGGGCCTGGGGCAGGAGCCGGACTACGTCTCCGCCGCCACCTGGTATCGGCGTGCGGCCGACCAGGGCTATGCCCGCGCCCAGATCAACCTGGGGTTCCTCCATGAGCAGGGGCTGGGGGTCGAGCAGGACAGGACCCGGGCATTGAACCTGTATCGCCGGGCCTCCGGCGCGACCGAGGATCCCCTGGTCTTTCGCTCCGACGTGACCGAAGAGATGGAGGCGCTGCGGGCGCAGCTCGGTGCCCAGGTGGAACAGGCGGAACGCCAGGCCCAGACCCTGCAGCAGCAGCTCCAGCGCCTGACCCGGGAGCGGAACGAGCTTCAGCGGCGCCTGGCACAGGCCGAAGCGACGGCCGGTGCGGCCGACGCGGATGCCCAGGCCCGGGCCCGGGAGCTGGCCGAGCAGCTGGATGACGCCCGTGGCCAGGTCGACACCCTCGAGACCCTGTTCCAGCGCGCCAGCCAGGAGCGGGAAGCCCTGGTGGCCCAGATGAGCGAGCTGCCGGAAGCGGAGCAGGAAGTGCAGGCCCCGGCCAGCGCCGAGCCGGAACCCGACGCACCCGCCGCTCGCGGGCCCGCCAGCTTCGCCGGCATCGACTTCGGCCGCTACTTCGCGCTGGTGATCGGCAATCAGGAGTATCTCTACCTGGAAGACCTGGAGTCGCCGCTGACCGATGCCCAACGCATCCAGCAGTTGCTGCAGAATCGCTACGGCTTCAATGTGATCTTCCTGCCGAATGCCGACCAGGTCCAGATCATGTCGGCGCTGAATGATCTCCATGACCGGATGGGCGAGCAGGACAACCTCCTGATCTACTATGCCGGTCATGGCAACCGCTCGAACCGCGAGGATGGCCGGCGACAGCGGAGTTACTGGCTGCCGGTGGATGCCGAAGCGGAGCGTCTGGTGCGCTGGATCAACAATGCCGTGGTAAGTGACCACCTGGACCGGATACAGGCGCGCTCCATCCTGGTGCTGGCCGATTCGGTGTTCGCCAGCAGCATGGCGTCGGACTCCAGCTCCCTGCTGCTGGGCAGCGGCCAGCGACAGCTGAACGCCGAAGAGATCCGCGCCGGGCTTCAGCGCCGCTCCCGCATCGTCATCTCCTCGGGCGGCGAACGGCCGGTGCCCGATCGTACCGACAGGCCACACTCGCTCTTCTCACGGTCACTGATCGAGGTGCTGGAGAGCAACCAGAAGGTGCTGCGCGAGAACATGTTGTTCGCCCAGGTGGCCGTCAACGTGCGCCGGCGGGCATCCGGCACGGAGGGGCAGACACCGGAAATGCGCCCGATACGGGCCGCGGGCCATGAAGGCGGGGATTTCTATTTCGTGCCGGTGGCGGAGCAGCGGGTGGCCGTACGGTGACCCGATGAGCAGCGACCGCGAGCGGCCAGGGCGGCAACACCCTGGCCGCTTGGCGTTCGGCGGTGCCAGGGTGTGGCCTTCTTTCCTACCTGGAGGATGGCGGAGGCGCGCCCGATAGGGTGGCGGGACGAACCTGGTGCAGCTCCGCCACCAGCTCGCGCATCTTGATCATATGACTGCCGTGCCAGTAGAGCCGGCCGCAGCCGTCGCACTCCAGGAAGCGCTCCACATAGCGCCGGGTCAACGGTTCGAGCCGGTGGGCCACCTTGGCCTTCGCCACCGGGGCGAGCAGGCCATTGCAGTGGCTGCAGCGGGTGAAGGGCGCGAAGGTGTCATAGAGATCGAAGACCGCGCACACCTCCTCGAGCTGGCGGCGCGGCGCATCGGCGCGCACGAAGTGGGCCTGGGTGATGCGCTTGCGCTGGAGCAGCTGGCGGTCGCGGGTCAGCAGTACACGGCCTTCTGCCTCGGCGCAGGCCGCCAGCTCCGGGTCGTCCAGATCATTGCGATAGTGGCAGTCGAAGCCGAGCAGGCGCAGGTAGCCCGCCAGCCGCCCCAGGTGGACGTCCAGCACCCAGCGCGGCGGCATCGGCGGCCGCGGGCGTAGATGGCGCACCTCGGCGAGGGAGGGCGTCAGCGACCAGGGGTAGACCACGACTCGGGGCGACGCCCCCGCGTCGAGCAGGTGCTCGAAACCCACCGAGGCCCCATCGACCAGGATGACGTCGACCTCGGTGTGTGGCACCCCCAGGGACTCGATCGCGTCCTTGATCGAGGTTCGGCGGGTCATGGCATGGCCGAAGGTCCTGTCGCGCCTCTCACGCGGCAGGAAGTCGTTCAACTCGGCATGGAAATGGAAAGTGGCGTCGGCCATGCTCTCCCCCCGATTGACTGGTAGTCTCGAGGGTAGTCTACGCCGCTATGCCACTCCTCGGCGGCCCAGCCGGATCATGCGGGTGGCGATGGCGGTGCCGAGCAGGGTGATCAGCATGCCGACCAGGATCTGCAGGTTGAGCCGCTCGCCCAGCAGCAGATAGCCCCAGATCAGCGCGCTCACCGGCACCAGGAAGGTGACCGTGGAGGTGGCGGTGGCCCCGGCGCTGGCGATCAGCCCGAAGTAGAGCAGGAAGGCCAGGGTGGTACTCAGCACGGCCAGCCCCAGGCCGTTGGCCCAGGCCAGGCCGCTGATCGGCTCGGCGGGCCACAGCAGCAGGCCGGGTACCAGCAGGATCAGCGCCGACATGGCGGTACTGCCTGCGGCCAGCACCCGCACCGGCAGGTGCGACAGGTAGGTCTTGGAGTAGTTGGTGGCCACGCCGTAGCAGAAGGTGGCGCCCAGCACGGCGAGGATGAACCAGCCGTCGCCGCCGAGGGCGAAGTCCAGCCGGTCGGACGAGAGCACATAGACACCGAGGAAGGCTATGGCCAGGCCCAGGTACTGCTGGCGCAGCACCGGCGTAGCGAAGAACAGGGCACCCAGCAGGGCGGTGAAGATCGGCGTGGTGGCGTTGATCAGCGAGGTGAAGCCGGCCTCCAGCCGGGTGGTGGCGAGCGCCAGCAGCGAGAAGGGCAGCACGTGGTTGACCAGTCCCAGCAGCAGCAGGCCGCCCTTGTTGTGCCACACCAGCCTCAGGTAGCGCAGGCTCAGCAGCAGGGGAATCAGCAACGCCGCCCCCACCCCCATGCGCACCAGGATCAGCGGCACGGGCCCGAACTCTGGTACCGCCACCCGCATGAAGATGAACGACATGCCCCACAGCGAGGAGAGCAGGATCAGGCGGAAGGTGTCGGCCGGTGACATGTCTTGTCCTTGTGGGAAGGGGAGCAGTCAGCCCCCCTCCCTGAGGGGCTCGCCCGGGCATGACCATCGATGGGGCGATCATCGACCAGGCCGCGGCCGGTTACCCTGAGATACCGAACTTGCGTTGATTTCACCCCTGGCGCCGCCCGTCCAGTGACATACGCTTACATGCGTCGGCGAGTGTTCCCGAGAATGGCTGATCACAGGGGACAGGTGATCGATATAAGCACCAGGAATGAAAAGGATGGTTCGATATGGAGTTCGTTGCCAGGCATATGCAGAACTTGAGACGCCAATACCTCGAGACGCCACTGTCGCTGGTGAGGCACGCCATGAACGTCGGAGTCCTGGGGCTGCTCCTGATGCTGGGTAGTCTGGTGGTCTATGTCACGGGAGGAACCACCTACGCCTACCCCTACTTGATGCTGATCCCGGTGCTGCTGGGCGCCGCCTGGTATCTGCTGCCCGGTGGGCTGATCGTGGCCCTGGTCGCCGGTGTGCTGATGGCGTTCATGCCGTTGAGTGTCGAGGCAGGGATCTCGCAGGTGCCGAGCAACTGGCTGATGCGTGCCGCCATGTACCTCCTTCTGGGTGGGGTGGCCGGCTGGTTGTTTCAGTCGCGGCGCCGATCGGCCGAGGAGCGGGTCGCGATCGCCCGCATCGATCCTCGCTCGGGCCTGCCCAATACGGTTGCCCTGGAAGAGGATCTCCTGAAGAGCCTGTTGCAGCAGAAGGGGGGGAAGTCGGTAGGGCTGATGCTGGTCAGGATCACCGATATCACGGACATCATGGAGGCCATGGGCATGGATGCCTCCGATGAATTGGTCCTCGCCATTGGCGAGCGCCTGCGTCAGGCGATTCGCGGCGGGGCGACGGCCTACCGGTTCAGCAACGCCGAGCTGGCGCTCATCGTGCATGACATCGAGCCGGCGGACCTGAATCGCATCGCGAACCGGTTGGTCGAGATGGGGGAGGAGAGCCTGCAGATACAGCGGGTTCCCGTTCGAGTACAGCTGGTGATGGGCAGCAGCATTTCAAACCGTGGGGAGGACTCGCCCGAGACATTGATTCGCGAGGCGAGGACCGCCATGTTCGCCGCCATCGAGAGGCGGCTCTCCCACAGCAGTTATTCTCCCGCCTTCAGTCGGCGCACGGTGCAGGCGATACGCTTGATTGCCCGGGTGAGGAAGGGTCTGGCAGAGGGCGAGTTCGAACTGCACTATCAGCCCAAGATTCGCCTTGCCGACGGCAGGGTGTGCGGCTGCGAGGGACTGATTCGCTGGCGTGGCAGCGACGGTCGCCTGATCCCCCCGGGGATGTTCATGCCCAAGGTCGAGAACACGACCCTGATCACTCCCGTCTCCCGCTTCGTGGTCGAGGAAGCGAGCCGGTTTGCCGAAAAGCACATGGACCTGGGCGAGTTGAGCATCAACCTCTCGGTGCATAACCTCTATGACGAGGAGGTGCTGGACGTCGTCAAGGAACTCGCTGAGCGATCCCGTTCACAGCCGTACACGCTGGAGGTGGAGATCACCGAAAGCGCCCTGATCGGCGATCTGGGGGCGGCGTCCGAGGCCATACAGCGACTACGCGATTTTGGCGTGGGGGTGAGCATCGACGACTTCGGCACCGGCTTCGCGTCGTTCGAATACCTTCGGCACCTGCCCATCACGGGCCTCAAGATCGACCGGGCCTTTGTCGTGGATCTGGAAGAGGACAAGCGAGCACGCGATCTGATGGCCTGCATGATCGACGTGGGCCATGCCCTGGGGCTGGTGGTGACCGCCGAAGGGGTGGAAACCTCGGGTCAGCATGAGTGTCTATGCGAGCTGGGCTGTGATCAGGCGCAAGGGTTCTATTTTGCACCGGCCCTGCCCGCGGCGGAGTACCTCGAATGGTGTCATGATTACGCCGCGCGGCAAGCGGGCGGCGATGGCCACCCCTGAGCGGGAAGCCGTTCAGCAGCGCCTCAGGTGCCGTGCCGTGGCCTGTCAAACCGCGCCCGTTGCCCTGTCTTCCGGGGGCGACAGACGATGAGGTTTCGTAGCCAAGAGCGTTCCCGGAGGAGGGTTCATGACCTGTTAATGCCCGCTTGAGAGGGGGCTCAGGGCATGCCTGACATATAATGTTTCGCAGTCGATGAAGGCTATTCTTCGATATATATGCGAGTGGCTGTTGGCACCGAATATCTGATATGTTCGGCGCGACTATGTCGCTGATGGAGAGACGATGACCACAGAACTGACTGATTTTGAGCAGAACATGCGTCGTGAGATCGACGCCTTCCTGAAGCCCGACACGAGGACGGAGCAGACACCGGCCCAGCCGAAGGTCAAGGACGCCACCAGGCCCGACCCGGAGGGGCAGCCGGCCGAATCCTTCAAGACCGGGCACATCGTCAAGCTGGCGGTGCGCAAGAAGCAACTCGAGATGGACACCGTATTCGAGCATGTCTCCTCCAGTATCTCCCGGCTCGAAGCACAGCTGGAAGCCGAGAAGGCCGCCAGGCGGGCGGGCTACCCCATCATCGGCTACGTCATCGAGACCCGGCGCTTGTAGGGGTGCCTTGCCCGTGGTCCTCGTTGCCGGCCTGCCAGGCCGTGGAAGTCCCCAGGAGCGCGCGGTGGCAAAAAAGAAAAAGGCCCGCCGGGGGGAGGCGGGCCAAGGCAGGGAAACTCACAGAAGCTATAGCAGGGTGCTTGCGTGAGCCACCCTGGCACTTTAACCGTCGAGCACGAGGCGGCATGTCAGCCCAATCGGGCGCTCTATGTAAGCCATTAGCTACATCGCTGTGTGGGCAATGTCTTCGGTTGGCATTTGTCAGCTTAGGGTGTCGATTCAGGCATCCGTCGAATGACTTACAGGGTGTCAGTCCTGGGGCAGTGGAGTTCCCATCGGCGGCGCCGTGGTGACGGCGAGACGCCTGGTGGGTATTCCCATGTTCGAAGTTTTACGGATTTTTTAGAGCCAGGCGTGATTCGATGACCCCCTTGATGCCCTGTCTGGCGCTCGGTTGCCGGGCAGGGGTGTCCGCCCTTGGTGCGATCACGGATACAGGGGGCGCTCGTGCCCGCGATGAATTCGCTGTTCTTGCGTATGGGGGGCCGTGTCCAGGACTGGGCCCCGGTATTCAAGGTGTTGTCGGTACTATGGCTGGTGCTGGCCCTGTTCATGGTGCTGCCCTGGGCGGTGCTGGTGATCGAGGGGGAGCCCGATGCCACGGCATTTGGCCTGTCGATCGCCATCGTGCTGAGTGCGGTGGCGTTGATCTGGCTGGCCACGATGAACGTGAGGATCGCGCTCAAGCCGTGGCAGATGTTCGTGCTCACCACCCTGAGCTGGGTCACCATCAGCGGGTTTGCCAGCCTGCCGCTGGTGCTGGCGGCATCCCGGCTCTCCTTCACCAATGCGGTGTTCGAGTCGGTGTCGGCGATCACCACCACCGGCTCGACGATTCTCGAGGGCATCGACTCCCTGTCCGATGGCCTCAAGCTGTGGCGCGGCATCATGCAGTGGCTCGGTGGCATCGGCATCATCGTCATGGGCATCGCCATCCTGCCATTCCTCAAGGTGGGCGGCATGCGGCTGTTCCATACCGAGTCCTCGGACTGGTCGGACAAGGTGATGCCGCGCACCGGCGGCATCGCCAAGGCGACCCTCGGCATCTACTGCGGTTTCACCTTCGCGGCCATGGTCGCCTACTGGCTAGGCGGCATGGCGCCGCTGGATGCCGTGGTGCACGCCATGACCTCGCTGGCCACCGGTGGCTTCGCCAACTCCGATGCCTCCTTCGGCGCCTATGCCGACAGCCCCCATCTGCTGTGGATGGGCAGCCTCTTCATGCTCGCCGGGGCCTTGCCCTTCGTGCTCTATATCCGTTTCCTGCGTGGCGCGCGCCTGGCGCTGTGGCGCGAC
This sequence comes from Halomonas heilongjiangensis, assembly GCF_002879645.1. Lineage (GTDB taxonomy): Bacteria > Pseudomonadota > Gammaproteobacteria > Pseudomonadales > Halomonadaceae > Halomonas > Halomonas heilongjiangensis. Next base: position 74,503 of record NZ_PNRE01000103.1, read on the forward strand.
CAGCAGGTGCAGGGGCTGCTGCTGCTGCTCGCGGTGGTGATCCTGGTGCTGACCGGCTGGCGGATGTGGCTGGGCACGCCGCCCTTCGAGGCGCTGACCCATGTCGCCTTCAACGTCATCTCCGTGGTCACCACCACCGGCTATGCGTCGGACGACTACAGTGCCTGGGGGGCACTGGCCGTCGTCGCCTTCTTCTACCTGACCTTCGTCGGCGGCTGCAGTGGCTCCACCAGCGGCGGCATGAAGATCTTCCGCTTCCAGGTGGCGGCGATCCTGCTGCGCAATCAGCTGCGCTTCCTGATCCATGCCCATGGCGTCTTCGCCTCGCGCTACAACAACCAGCCACTGACCGACGACATCACCCGCGGCGTGGTGGCCTTCTCGTTCTTCTTCTTCCTCACCATCGCCGGGCTGGCGCTGGGCCTGGCCATGATGGGGCTGGACTTCACCACGGCGCTCTCCGGCGCCGCCACGGCCGTGGCCAACGTCGGCCCGGGGCTGGGCGACATCATCGGCCCCGCCGGCAACTTCGCGCCGCTGCCGGAGGCCGCCAAATGGCTGCTGTGCGTGGGCATGTTGCTGGGGCGGCTCGAGATCCTCACCGTGCTGGTATTGCTGACACCGATGTTCTGGCGCCAGTAGGCTGAAGAATTCCCCGACCTCGAGGACGACCGGATCGATGAACGCCACTCCCGAGTCATACCCCGCCAATGATCTGCCGTCGGCAGCAGCGCCAGGCGATGACGAGCAAGTTCGCCGGGGGCCGGCGAAAGGCGTGCGCCTGCTGGTGGCGCTCAGCGGCGGCAGCGAGGACGCCGCCCTGGTGCGCACCGCCCATCGCCTGGCCGAGCGCGATGGCGTGCGCTGGCGAGCGATACACGTGGACAACGGCCGCGACGACTCCGAGCGCCGGCTGGTGCTGGAAAAGGACTTCGCCATGGTGCACCGGCTGGGCGGCGAGACCCGGGTGCTCCAGGGGCAGGACCGGGCCGCGGAGTTGCACGACTACGCCCGCGAGCATCGCATTGCCACCCTGCTGGTGGGCTGTTCCCGGCCTTCCGGCTGGCGAGTCTGGCGCCGTACCCTCGCCGAGCAGCTGCTGCGCCGCGGTGGGACCTTCGACCTGATGGTGGTGGCGGAGGCCCGGCAGCGCCCGCGCTTCCGGCCGCGGCACGTCTGGCAGCCGCTGCGCTTGCGCGAGCCGGTGGTGGCGCTGCTCAGTATCCTGGGCGCCCTGGTGGTGGCCTGGGGGCTGGAGTCCTGGCTGGAGCTGGCCAACCTGTCGCTGGTGTTCCTCGCCGCGGTGCTGGCCAGTGCCACCCTGGCCGGCACCCGGGCGGCGATGCTCAGTGCCGGGCTCGGCTTCCTGGCCTTCAACTTCTTCTTCACCCAGCCGCGCTTCTCCCTGGCCATCGTCGAGCACGGACAGCTGCTCACCGTGGTCTTCTTCCTGCTGGTGGCGGTGGTGGTCGGCCAACTGGCCGGCAGCGGGCGACGCCGGTTGCTGGCGTTGCGCTCCAGCCGGGAGCAGACCCACCGGCTGCTGACCTATGCCCGTGCCTTGTCGGCCGCCACCGACCGGGACCAGGTGGGCGATATCGGGGTCACGTCGCTGGAGCGCTGGCTGGGCGTTCCGGTGGTGCTGCTCGACCGGGATGAGGAGGGCGCCGACCTGACGGTCCGCCACGCGGCCCCGCCCGGCATGACCCTGGACGCGGGGGCCCTGACGGCGGCGGGCTGGAGCTGGCAGCATCGCCAGCCCAGCGGCCGCGGCACGGAGAACCTGCCCGACCAGCAGTGGCGACTGCTGCCCCTGGTGGAGCAGGGGCGAGTGCTGGGCATCGTGGCCCTCAAGCTGGCGGTACGCGAGACGCCCCCGGGACCCGATCAGGAGGCGCTGATCGAGGCGCTGTCCAGCCAACTGACCATGGCCCTGGAGCGTACCCGCCTGGTCGGCGAGCTGGGCGCGGCACGTCTGTCCGAGGAGAACGAACGGCTGCGTTCGGCGCTGCTGTCGTCGGTCTCCCACGACCTGCGCACGCCGCTGGCCTCGATCATCGGCTCGGCCAGCTCGCTGCGTGAGCTCGAGCCGCAGCTGAGCCGGCAGGACCGGCATGAGCTGCTCGAAGGCATCCTGAGCGAGAGCGAGCGGCTCAACCGCTACATCCAGAACCTGCTCGACATGACACGCCTGGGGCACGGCGGCCTCCGGATCGAGCGGGACTGGATCTCGCTGGATGACCTGGTGGCCGCCGCCCTGCGGCGGCTGGGCCCCACCCTCGAGGGCCTGGAGATCGAGCGTGACTGGCCCGAGGACCTGCCACTGCTGCACGTGCACCCCGCGCTGATCGAGCAGGCCCTGGTCAACGTCATCGACAATGCCGCGCGTTTCTCGCCACCGGATGGCCGGGTCGGCATCCACGCCCGCCTCGACGCCGCGCAGCGGCAACTCGAGGTCAGGGTGACGGACCAGGGGCCGGGCATCGCCCCCGAGCTCCGCGAGGCGGTATTCGACATGTTCTTCACCGGCGGCGAGGGCGACCGCAGCCGCTACGGCACCGGCCTCGGCCTGGCCATCTGCCGTGGCATGCTCGGCGCCCATGGCGGTGGCATCGATGCGAAACCCGGGCCCGGCGGCATCGGCACCAGTATCGTGATGCACCTGCCGCTGCCGGCGGACGAAGAGGGGGGCCGCGATGACGACTGATCGCCAACGGGTGCTGATCGTCGACGACGAGCCGCAGATTCGCCGCTTCCTGCGTATCAGCCTGGTCTCCCAGGGGTTCGAGGTGCTCGAGGCCGCGACCGGCGCCGAAGGAGTGTCGCGTGCCCTGGACGAGGCGCCCGACCTGGTGCTGCTGGATCTAGGGCTCCCCGACATGGACGGCCAGACGGTGCTGGATTCACTGCGCTCCCGCAGTTCGGTCCCGGTCATCGTGGTCTCGGTGCGCGGGCATGAGGCCGAGAAGGTACGGGCCCTGGACACCGGCGCCAACGACTATGTCACCAAGCCGTTCGGCATCCAGGAGCTGCTGGCGCGGGTACGCTCGCTGCTGCGCCACCACGGGGGAGCCCGTGATGATCCGGCGGCATTGCGCTATCGCCGCGCCGGCCTGGTCATCGACCTCGGTGCCCGGCGGGTCAGCCTCGACGACGAGCCGGTGCACCTGACGCCGAAGGAGTATGCCGTGCTGGAGCGCCTGGTGCGGCACGCCGGGCGTGTCGTGACCCAGACCCAGCTGCTGCGTGAGGTGTGGGGGCCGACCCATGCCCACGACACCCACTACCTGCGCATCGTGGTCAGCAAGCTACGCCACAAGCTCGGCGACGACCCCCAGGCGCCGTACCTGCTGCAGACCGAGGCGGGGATCGGCTATCGCCTGCTGGCGGAGCCCGACCCGCCCGCCTGACGGCAGGCGGATGGACACCCACACTCGACACGCGACACAACCCCGAGGGAGTCGTCGACATGAAGATCATCATTCTCGGCGCCGGCCAGGTCGGCGGCACCCTGGCCGAACACCTGGCCCGCGAGGAGAACGACATCACCGTGGTGGACACCGACGGCGAACGGCTGCGCGAGCTGCACACCCGGCTCGACATCCGCACCGTGGTCGGCCCCGGCTCCTACCCCATGGTGCTGCGCCAGGCCGGCTGCGAGGACGCCGACATGCTGATCGCGGTGACCAGCCAGGACGAGGTCAACATGATCGCCTGCCAGGTCGCCCACACCCTGTTCCGCACCCCGACCAAGATCGCCCGGGTGCGCGCCACCGCCTACCTGACCCGCAAGGGGCTGTTCGCCCACGAGGCGGTGCCGATCGACGTGCTGATCAGCCCCGAGCAGGTGGTCACCGACCACATCCGCCGGCTGATCGAGCACCCCGGCGCGCTGCAGGTGCTGGAGTTCGCCGGCGGCCTGGCCCAGCTGGTCGCGGTGAAGGCGGTCTACGGCGGCCCGCTGGTCGGCCAGGATCTCGGCTTCCTGCGCCGCCACATGCCCAGCGTCGACACCCGGGTGGCCGCCATCTACCGCCGCAACCGGCCGATCATCCCGCGCGGCGATACGGTGATCGAGGCCGACGACGAGGTGTTCTTCATCGCCGCCCGGCGCGACATCCGCGCGGTGATGAGCGAGCTGCGGCGCCTCGACCGCGACTTCCGCCGGGTGATGATCGCCGGCGGCGGCAACATCGGCGAGCGCCTCGCCGAGCACCTCGAGCACAGCCACCAGGTCAAGATCATCGAGCACGGCCTCGAGCGCTGCACCCAGCTCTCCGAACGCCTCGACCGCACCGTGGTGCTGCACGGCAGCGCCACCAGCAAGCGGCTGCTGGAGGAGGAGAACATCGAGGACTGCGACATCTTCTGCGCGCTGACCAACGACGACGAGGTCAACATCATGTCGTCGATGCTGGCCAAGCGCATGGGCGCCAAGAAGGTGCTGACGCTGATCAACAACGCCGCCTACGTCGACCTGGTGCAGGGCGGCGAGATCGACATCGCCATCTCGCCGCAGCAGGCGACCATCGGCAGCCTGCTGACCCACGTGCGGCGCGGCGACATCGTCAACGTGCACTCGCTGCGGCGCGGCGCCGCCGAGGCGATCGAGGCGATCGCCCACGGCGACACCCAGTCGTCGAAGGTGGTGGGGCGGGCGATCGGCGAGATCGATCTGCCGCGAGGCACCACCATCGGCGCCATCGTGCGCGGCAAGGAGGTGCTGATCGCCCACGACGACGTGGTGGTAGAGTCCGGCGACCACGTGATCCTGTTCGTGATCGACAAGCGCCGCCTGCGCGACGTGGAGCGGCTGTTCCAGGTCGGCCTGACCTTCTTCTGA